>NZ_JBIBKR010000029.1:0-1036 GCF_042959365.1 Streptomyces sp. NPDC007907 | reverse complement strand
AACACAGTGGACGCGAGCAACTGAGGACAAGCCCTCGGCCTATTAGTACCGGTCAACTCCACACGTTACCGTGCTTCCATATCCGGCCTATCAACCCAGTCGTCTACTGGGAGCCTTACCCTCTCATGGAGGTGGGAGTCCTCATCTCGAAGCAGGCTTCCCGCTTAGATGCTTTCAGCGGTTATCCCTCCCGAACGTAGCCAACCAGCCATGCCCTTGGCAGAACAACTGGCACACCAGAGGTTCGTCCGTCCCGGTCCTCTCGTACTAGGGACAGCCCTTCTCAAGACTCCTACGCGCACAGCGGATAGGGACCGAACTGTCTCACGACGTTCTAAACCCAGCTCGCGTACCGCTTTAATGGGCGAACAGCCCAACCCTTGGGACCGACTCCAGCCCCAGGATGCGACGAGCCGACATCGAGGTGCCAAACCATCCCGTCGATATGGACTCTTGGGGAAGATCAGCCTGTTATCCCCGGGGTACCTTTTATCCGTTGAGCGACGGCGCTTCCACAAGCCACCGCCGGATCACTAGTCCCGACTTTCGTCCCTGCTCGACCCGTCGGTCTCACAGTCAAGCTCCCTTGTGCACTTACACTCAACACCTGATTGCCAACCAGGCTGAGGGAACCTTTGGGCGCCTCCGTTACTCTTTAGGAGGCAACCGCCCCAGTTAAACTACCCATCAGACACTGTCCCTGATCCGGATCACGGACCCAGGTTAGACATCCAGCACGACCAGACTGGTATTTCAACGACGACTCCACCCACACTGGCGTGTGGACTTCACAGTCTCCCAGCTATCCTACACAAGCCGAACCGAACACCAATATCAAACTGTAGTAAAGGTCCCGGGGTCTTTCCGTCCTGCTGCGCGAAACGAGCATCTTTACTCGTAGTGCAATTTCACCGGGCCTATGGTTGAGACAGTCGAGAAGTCGTTACGCCATTCGTGCAGGTCGGAACTTACCCGACAAGGAATTTCGCTACCTTAGGATGGTTATAGTTACCACCGCCGTTTACTGGCGCTTAAG
>NZ_JBIBKR010000028.1:0-1121 GCF_042959365.1 Streptomyces sp. NPDC007907 | reverse complement strand
CACAACGCATAGTCCGCGTACTGCACCGGCAACGCACCCCACCCGGGCACCCGCCCCTCACACCGCGCCGCGTACGCCACCGACACGTCCCGCGCCAGGGGGCGGGTCGACCAGCCGTCGCCCGCGATGTGGTGCACCACCAGGGCGAGTACATGCTCCTCGGGGCCGGTCTCGAACAACCACGCCTTCAACGGAGCCTCGGCCGCGAGGTCGAAGGCGTACGAGGAGATCCGCGCGAGTGTGGCCGAGAGTTCGGAGGAGTCGAGCCGGACGGCAGGCAGCTCCCACTCGACCTCGTCCACTCCGAGCACATGCTGGTACGGCTCGCCGGCCACGACGCGGAAGACCGTGCGCAGGGACTCATGGCGCGCGATGACGTCACGCAGCGCGTCGGCCAGGGCCCGTGTGTCGAGCCGACCGGTGAGCCGCAGCGCCACCGGGCTGTTGTACGTCTGGCTCGGCCCCTCCAACTGGCCGATGAACCAAAGCCGTCGCTGCCCGTACGACAGGGGCACCCGTTCCGGGCGTGCCATCGGTACCAGGGCTGCGCGCGCCTCGTCCGCCTCTGCCAGTCGGGCGGCCAGCCCTGCCACCGTGGGTGCTTCGAAGAGTTCGCGGATCCCCACCTCCACGCCGAGCAGGGTCCGCATGCGGCTCACCAGTCGGGTCGCCAGCAGTGAGTGCCCGCCCAGAGCGAAGAAGTCGTCATTCACGCCTACCGCCGGCAGGCCCAGGACCTGGGCGAAGGCCTGGCAGAGGAGTTCCTCCTGCAAGGAGACCGGAGCACGGCCCGAATCGGCCGTCGCCACCGCGTAGTCGGGGCTGGGCAGTGCCTTGCGGTCCAGTTTGCCGTTACCAGTCAGCGGCAGCTCCGGCAGCACGACCACCGCAGAGGGCTCCATGTACTCCGGCAGACGCGCGGCGACGGACTCCCGTACTGCTGCGGTCAGTTCGGCAGCATCCGTGTCGTCCGTGTCGCTCGCGACGACGTAGGCGACGAGTCGGACATCCCCAGGCGTGCTCTCACGGGCGACGACTGCGGCCTGGGCGACCAGCGGGTGCGCGGCTACGACTGCCTGCACCTCGCCGGGCTCCACTCGATACCCGCGGATCTTCACCTG
>NZ_JBIBKR010000027.1:0-1286 GCF_042959365.1 Streptomyces sp. NPDC007907 | reverse complement strand
CTCGACACCGCGTGGACGGCCGAGCAGACCCTGCTCGTACCCGTACGCCTCGACCTGGCCGCCGTACGCGCCCAGGCCACCTCGACCGGCGTACCGCCGCTGCTGCGCGGACTCGTCCGCGCACCCAACCGCCGCAGTGCCCGCACCGGCGTTCCGGGGGCGGCGCGCGGCGAGTGGGCGAAGCAGCTGGTCGCGCACGCGCCCAGTAAGCGGCACGCGTTCGCGCTCGGGCTGGTCAGGGCGCGGGTCGCCGCGGTGCTCAGCTATCCCGATGCCGAATCGGTCGACCCCGAGAAGGCGTTCACGGAGTTCGGGTTCGACTCGCTGACGGCCGTCGAGTTCCGCAACCAACTCGGTACGGCTGTCGGGCTCCGTCTCCCCGCCACCCTCGTCTTCGACCACCCGAACGCGACGGCCGTCGCCGACTTCTTGGTGGCCGAGCTGACGGACACGCATGCGGTGATCGAGGCCGCGGCCTCGGCCGACGCGCCCGCCGACGACGAGCCCATCGCGATCGTCGGCATGGCCTGCCGCTACCCGGGCGGAATCACCACGCCCGAGGGGATGTGGCGGTTCCTGCTCGACGGCGGTGACGGCATCACCCCCTTCCCCACCGACCGCGGCTGGGACCTTGAGCGGGTCTTCGGCGAGGACCCGGAGCTCGACGGAGAGTCGTACGCTCTGGAAGGCGGATTCCTGCGGGGCGCGGGCGACTTCGACCCTGCCTTCTTCGGGATCTCGCCGCGTGAGGCGCTGGCGATGGACCCGCAGCAGCGACTGCTGCTCGAAGCCTCCTGGGAAGCGCTGGAGCGCGCGGGCATCGACCCGGCCTCCGTACGCGGCAGTTCAACGGGCATTTTCGCCGGCGTGATGTACCACAACTACGCCTCGCGCCCGACGGAGATCCCGGAGGGTGTCGAGGGCTTCCTCGGCACGGGCGGATCGAGCAGTGTCATCTCGGGACGGGTGTCGTACACGTTCGGGTTCGAGGGGCCGGCCGTCACCGTGGACACCGCGTGCTCGTCCTCGCTCGTCGCCCTCCATCTGGCCGCGCAGTCGCTGCGCCGGGGCGAGTGCTCCCTGGCCTTGGCCGGTGGTGTGACGGTCATGCCGACGCCGGACACCTTCTCCAGCTTCGCCCTTCAGCGCGGCCTCGCATTGAACGGCCGTTGCAAGCCGTTCGCGGGCGCAGCCGACGGCACCGGCTGGTCCGAGGGCGTCGGCATGCTCCTCGTCGAACGCCTCTCCGACGCCAAGCGCAACGGCCACCAGGTCCTCGCCGTCGT
>NZ_JBIBKR010000025.1:0-1459 GCF_042959365.1 Streptomyces sp. NPDC007907 | reverse complement strand
TCTCAGCTTCGCCCAGACGAATCTGAGCTAACCGGTCCCCTTAACGTTCCAGCACCGGGCAGGCGTCAGTCCGTATACATCGCCTTACGGCTTCGCACGGACCTGTGTTTTTAGTAAACAGTCGCTTCTCGCTGGTCTCTGCGGCCACCCCCAGCTCAGGACGTAAAGTCCATCACCAGGTGTGGCCCCCCTTCTCCCGAAGTTACGGGGGCATTTTGCCGAGTTCCTTAACCATAGTTCACCCGAACGCCTCGGTATTCTCTACCTGACCACCTGAGTCGGTTTAGGGTACGGGCCGCCATGAAACTCGCTAGAGGCTTTTCTCGACAGCATAGGATCATCCACTTCACCACAATCGGCTCGGCATCAGGTCTCAGCCACAAGTGATCCGGATTTGCCTGGATCACGGCCTACACCCTTACCCCGGGACAACCACCGCCCGGGATGGACTACCTTCCTGCGTCACCCCATCACTCACCTACTAACCGCTTGGTTCAGCGGCTCCACCACTCCCCTTTGCCCGAAGGCTCCGGGGCGGCTTCACGGCCTTAGCATCACGATGCTCGATGTTTGACGCTTCACAGCGGGTACCGGAATATCAACCGGTTATCCATCGACTACGCCTGTCGGCCTCGCCTTAGGTCCCGACTTACCCTGGGCAGATCAGCTTGACCCAGGAACCCTTAGTCAATCGGCGCACACGTTTCTCACGTGTGAATCGCTACTCATGCCTGCATTCTCACTCGTCAACCGTCCACAACTACCTTCCGGTGCTGCTTCACCCGGCAGACGACGCTCCCCTACCCATCACGATCCCCGTTGGGGGTATATATCGCAATGACACGACTTCGGCGGTACGCTTGAGCCCCGCTACATTGTCGGCGCGGAATCACTAGACCAGTGAGCTATTACGCACTCTTTCAAGGGTGGCTGCTTCTAAGCCAACCTCCTGGTTGTCTCTGCGACTCCACATCCTTTCCCACTTAGCGTACGCTTAGGGGCCTTAGTCGATGCTCTGGGCTGTTTCCCTCTCGACCATGGAGCTTATCCCCCACAGTCTCACTGCCGCGCTCTCACTTACCGGCATTCGGAGTTTGGCTAAGGTCAGTAACCCGGTAGGGCCCATCGCCTATCCAGTGCTCTACCTCCGGCAAGAAACACACGACGCTGCACCTAAATGCATTTCGGGGAGAACCAGCTATCACGGAGTTTGATTGGCCTTTCACCCCTAACCACAGGTCATCCCCCAGGTTTTCAACCCTGGTGGGTTCGGTCCTCCACGAAGTCTTACCTCCGCTTCAACCTGCCCATGGCTAGATCACTCCGCTTCGGGTCTTGAGCGTGCTACTCAAACGCCCTATTCGGACTCGCTTTCGCTACGGCTTCCCCACACGGGTTAACCTCGCAACACACCGCAAACTCGCAGGCTCATTCTTCAAAAGGCACGCAGTCACGAGAA
>NZ_JBIBKR010000024.1:0-1851 GCF_042959365.1 Streptomyces sp. NPDC007907 | reverse complement strand
ACCCCACCTGACGCGACAACACACTCTCCGGATCCTCCTCGGACCCGAGCATCTCCCGCTGCCACAACGCATAGTCGGCGTACTGCACCGGCAACCGGCCCCACTCAGGGGCCCGCCCCGCACACCGCGCCGCATAAGCAGACGTCAGATCCCGCTCCAGCGGAGCAGACGACCACCCATCACTGGCAATGTGATGCACTGCCACCACGAGCACGTGCTCGTCAGGCCCCGTGGCGAACAACCACGCCCGCAACGGAATCTCGGAGCTCAGATCGAAGGCATATCCTGCCGCCTCCGTAACCACCTCATCGAGGTTCTCTGGTTCCACATCGGTGACGGTCAGCGCGAAGCCGGTCTCGTCGACGGGCAGGATCCGCTGGTACGGCTCTCCGTCAGCGACCGCGAAGACCGTCCGCAGCACCTCATGACGCCCGACCACATCCCGTAGCGCGTCTTCCAGTGCTTGCCGGTTCAGGGCCCCGGTCAGCCGTAGGACCACAGGCTGGTTGTAGGTGGAACTCGGGCCTTCGAGCTGGCTGATGAACCACAGGCGGCGCTGCGCGTACGACAGCGGCACCCGCTCCGGGCGCTCCCCCGCCACCAGGGCCGGACGCGCCCCTTCGGCCTGGCCGAGCCTGGCCGCGAGCCGGGCCGGAGTGGACGCCTCGAAGAGAGTCCGCAGCGCAACCTCGACACCCAGCACCGCCCGCACGCGGCTCACCAGCCGCGTGGCCAGCAACGAGTGACCACCCAGCGCGAAGAAGTCGTCCTCGACACCCACCTCCTCCAGACCGAGGACCTGGGCGAACGCCTGGCAGAGAATCTCCTCCTGCACCGACATCGCGCTGCGGCCCCCGCCACTCGCGTACTCCGGAGCGGGCAGCGCCTTGCGGTCCAGCTTGCCGTTCACTGTCAACGGCAACGCATCGAGAGTGACGACCGCTGAGGGCACCATGTACTGCGGCAGCCGCTCACCCACGTACTCACGCAGCCCGGCCGGGGCCGCATCCCCCACGACGTAGGCCACCAGGCGCTTGTCCCCGGGAACGTCCTCACGGGCGACCACCGCGGTCTGTGCCACCTGCGGATGTGCGGCCAGCACCGCCTCGACCTCGCCCGGCTCGATCCGGAAACCGCGGATCTTCACCTGCTCATCTACACGCCCCAAATACTCCAGCCGGCCCCCGGCCGACCATCGCGCCACATCCCCCGTCCGATACATCCGCGCACCCACCCCGCCGAACGGGCACGCCACAAACCGCTCACCCGTCAAACCAGGACGCCCCACATACCCCCGCGCCAGCCCCGCACCCGCGACATACAGCTCCCCCGCCACACCCACCGGCACCGGACGCAAACCCGCATCCAGCACAAACACCTGCGTATTCGCAATCGGCCCCCCGATCGGCACACCGGCAGCCGAGAAATCATCCCCGGGACGAATGGAATACATGACACAACCGACCGTCGCCTCGGTCGGCCCGTACTCATTCACCACCCTCGCCGCAGGATTCACCTCACGCCAACGACGCACCACCTCACCAGAAAGCGCCTCACCACCCACCACCACATCACCCGACAACTGACGGCCCCGCGCCAGATCACCCAGCAAACCCAGATGACTCGGCGTCACCTTCAAAAACGTGCAACCCCACTCCCCCGACAACGCCTCCACAACATCCGCGCTCTCGGTCAACCCGACCACCCGCACACACCCACCCACCAGCAACGGGCCGAGCAACGACGTCACCGTCAAATCGAACGCCACCGACGAATGAAGACCCGCCACCCCACGCAGACCCTCATACTCCTCACCACACCACCGCAGATAACCCACCGCACTCCGATGAG
>NZ_JBIBKR010000023.1:0-2396 GCF_042959365.1 Streptomyces sp. NPDC007907 | reverse complement strand
AACTCCACACCCCCCACCCGCACATCAGGATCCGCAACCAAACCCTCCAGCAAACGACCGAACCAACCCACCAAACGCTCAGCCGTCCCCGCATCGAATACATCGAGGGCGTATTCCAGCGCGCCGGCGATTCCTTCCTCCCGCTCCTCCATGTAGAGCGCGAGGTCGTACTTGGCCGTGGTCGACTGCGCATGGGCAGCGGAGCCTCGAAGGCCGGCCATTTCGAGCCTGGCCGGGCGGTTGTTCTGGAAGCTCAGCACGACCTGGAAGAGCGGGTGACGCGCCATGGAGCGGGTCGGGTTGAGTTCCTCCACCAGCCGCTCGAAGGGCACGTCCTGGTGCGCGAAAGCGGCCAGATCGCTCTCCTTGACCCGGGCGATGAGCTCGCGGAAGGACGGGTCCCCCGACGTGTCGGTGCGCAGGACCAACATGTTGACGAACATGCCGACGAGATCATCCAGCGACTGGTCGGTCCGTCCTGCGATCGGCGAACCGATCGGCACGTCGGTCCCCGCACCCAGCCGCGTGAGCAGTGCCGCCCAGGCCGCCTGCACGACCATGAACAGACTCGCTCCGGACTCCCGAGCCAGTCCGGTGAGCCCCTGGTGCACCTCGGCGGGCAGCACGAAGCGCACCCTGCCACCCCGATGTGATGCCACAGCAGGGCGCGTTCGGTCGAACGGCAGTGTCAGCTCCTCCGGGGCACCGGCCAGCGCTTCACGCCAGAACTCCACCTGACGGGACAGCACGCTCTGCGGATCCTCCTCGGACCCGAACACCTCCTGCTGCCACAACACGTAGTCCGCGTACTGCACCGGCAACGGCGCCCACCCCGGCGCCCGCCCCACACACCGTGCCCCGTACGCCATCGACACATCCCGTGCCAACGGCCCCATCGACCAGCCGTCACCCGCGATGTGATGCACCACCAACATCAGCACATGCTCATCCGGTCCGAGCCTGAACAACCGGGCCCGGACAGGGATCTCCTCCGCGAGGTCGAAGGCGCACCCCGCCGCCTCCGCCACAGCCGCGTCCACGTCCACGTCCTCCGGGCTCACGTCCGTGACGGTCAGCGCGAAGCCGCTTTCCTCGACCGGCAGGATCCGCTGGTACGGCTCTCCGTCGGCCACCGCGAAGACCGTCCGCAGCACCTCATGCCGTTCCAGGACGTCACGGAGCGCGTCTTCCAACGCGTGCTGGTCCAGCGCCCCCGTCAGCCGCACGCCGATCGGGATGTTGTAGGTCGCGCTCGGCCCTTCCAACTGGCTGATGAACCACAGGCGGCGCTGCGCGTAGGACAGCGGGACCCGCTCCGGACGTTCCCCGGCCACCAGAGCCGGACGCGCCCCTTCGGCCTGGCCGAGCCTGGCCGCGAGCCCTGCCGGCGTCGGCACCTCGAAGAGAGTCCGCAGCGCAACCTCGACACCCAGCACCGCACGCACGCGGCTCACCAACCGCGTCGCCAGCAACGAGTGACCACCCAGCGCGAAGAAGTCGTCGTCCACACCGACCGCAGGCAGACCCAGAATCTCGGCGAAGGCCTGGCAGAGGATCTCCTCCTGCACGGTCGCGGGGCCCCGGCCTCCGCCGCTCACATACTCCGGTGCGGGAAGCGCCTTGCGGTCCAGCTTGCCGTTCACTGTCAACGGCAACGCATCCAGGACCATGACCGCCGAGGGCACCATGTACTGCGGCAACCGCTCACCCACGTACTCACGCAGCTCGGCCGGGGCCCCATCCCCCACGACGTAGGCCACCAGGCGCTTGTCCCCGGGAACGTCCTCACGGGCGACCACCGCGGTCTGTGCCACCTGCGGATGTGCGGCCAGCACCGCCTCGACCTCGCCCGGCTCGACACGGAAACCGCGGATCTTCACCTGCTCATCCGCACGCCCCAGATACTCCAGCCGGCCCCCGGCCGACCACCGCACCACATCACCGGTCCGATACATCCGCGCACCCACCCCGCCGAACGGGCACGCCACAAACCGCTCACCCGTCAACCCCGGACGCCCCACATACCCCCGCGCCAGCCCCGCGCCCGCGACATACAGTTCCCCCGCCACACCCACCGGCACCGGACGCAAACCCGCATCCAGCACAAACACCTGCGTATTCGCAATCGGCGCCCCGATCGGCACACCGGCAGCCGAGAAATCATCCCCGGGACGAATGGAATACGTGACACAACCGACCGTCGCCTCGGTCGGCCCGTACTCATTCACCACCCTCGCCGCAGGATTCACCTCACGCCAACGCCGCACCACCTCACCAGAAAGCGCCTCACCACCCACCACTACATCACCCGACAACTGACGGCCCCGCGCCAGATCACCCAGCAAACCCAGATGACTCGGCGTCACCTTCAAAAACGTGCAACCCCACTCCCCCGA
>NZ_JBIBKR010000022.1:0-2759 GCF_042959365.1 Streptomyces sp. NPDC007907 | reverse complement strand
CACACCTCATCGAAAGCCGCGGCGAACACCGGATACGTCTCGTACAGTTCGCGGCCCATTCCGGCCCGCTGGCTGCCCTGCCCCGTGAACAGGAAGGCCAGCCGCCCGCTGCTCATGCTGCCCGTGGTCACGGACCCGGAGTGTTCGCCGGCCGCCAACGCGGCGGTTCCTGCCAGGAGTTCATCCAGGTCAGAGCCGGTGATGACGGCCCGGCGCTCGAAGCGGGCCCGGGTGACGGCGAGGGAGTAGCCCACATCGGCCGGACGCAGGTCGGAGTTGTTCCGCAGGAAGGAGTGCAGCCGCACGGCCTGCGCCCGCAGCGCGTCCTCCGTCTTGCCCGACAGGGCCCACGGAACGACCCCACCGACGACAGGGGCCTCGGGGGCCGCCTCGGCGGACGCTTCGGAGTCATCGACCGGCGCCTGCTCGATGATGGTGTGCGCGTTCGTGCCGCTCAGGCCGAACGACGAGATGCCGGCCCGGCGCGGGCGCCCGGTCTGCGGCCACTCCCGTGCCTCGGTCAGGAGCGACACCGCACCCGCCGACCAGTCGACCTCGGGCGACGGCTGATCCACATGCAGGGTCCGCGGGAGGACACCCTCCCGCATCGCCATGACCATCTTGATGACACCGGCGACACCGGCGGCCGCCTGGGTGTGACCGATGTTGGACTTCACGGAGCCGAGCCACAGCGGCTGGTCCGCGTCGCGGCCCTGGCCGTACGTGGCGAGCAGCGCCTGGGCCTCGATCGGGTCACCGAGCCGCGTACCCGTGCCGTGCGCCTCGACCACGTCCACGTCACCGGGCGTCAGGCCCGCCGACGCCAGGGCCTGGCGGATGACGCGCTGCTGCGAGGGGCCGTTCGGAGCAGTCAGGCCGTTGGAGGCGCCGTCCTGGTTGACGGCGGAACCACGGACGACGGCGAGCACCTGGTGGCCATTGCGCCGCGCGTCCGACAGCTTTTCGACCAGCAGCATGCCCACGCCCTCGGCCCACGCGGTGCCGTCGGCGGCACCGGCGAAGGCCTTGCAGCGGCCGTCGGGGGCGAGGCCGCGCTGGCGCGAGAAGTCGACGAACGTGTCCGGCCCCGCCATCACGGTGACACCGCTGACCAGCGCCAGCGAGCAGTCACCCTGCCGCAGCGACTGCACGGCCAGGTGCAGGGCGACGAGCGAGGACGAGCACGCGGTGTCGACGGAGACGGCCGGGCCTTCGAGGCCGAGCGCGTACGAGACGCGGCCCGAGGCCACGCTGCCGGACGTGCCGGTGCTGAGGTAGCCCTCCAGGTCCTCGGGGACGGACTGGAGGCCCGGGAAGTAGTCGGTGGCCATCACACCGGCGAAGACACCGGTCTGGCTGCCGCGCACCGAATCGGGGTCGATACCCGCACGTTCGAAGGCCTCCCAGGCCGCCTCCAGCATCAGACGCTGCTGGGGGTCCGTGGCGAGCGCCTCGCGCGGCGAGATCCCGAAGAACGCGGGGTCGAAGTCGCCCGCCCCCTCCAGGAACCCACCGACCTGGACGTAGGTCGTGCCCGTCTTCGCCGGATCCGGGTCGTACAGGCTTTCGACGTCCCAGCCGCGGTCCGTCGGGAACGGCGAGAGCCCTTCACGCCCGTCGAGCAGCAGCTGCCACAGCTCCTCCGGGGAGGACACCCCACCGGGGAAGCGGCAGCTCATACCCACGATCACGATGGGGTCGTCGTCCGACCCCGGCGTGCCGACCGGAACCACCTGCGAGTTGGCGCCGGTCGTGCCGCTCGCGTCGGTCCCCGTGGCGCCGAGGAGTTCGGTGCGCAGGAAGTCGACGAGTGCGGCGGGCGTCGGGTAGTCGAAGACCAGGGTCGCGGGGAGCCGCAGCCCGGTCTCGCCGCCCAGGCGGTTGCGCAGTTCGACCGCGGTGAGGGAGTCGAAGCCCAACTCCTTGAAGGCGCGCTTCGGCGCGACGGCGTCCGCGCCGCCGTGGCCCAGAGCGGCCGCGACGTGAGTGCGCACCAGGTCGAGCAGTACGCCGCTCTGCTCACCTTCCGGACGCCCGGCGAGGCGGAGAGCCAGCGATGACGTCTCGGCGCCGGTGCTCTTACCGCCGGCGACACGGCGGGCGGGAGATCCTGCCAGACCGCGCAGCAGCGCGGGCAGAGCTGTGCCCTGGCCGCGCAGCGCGGCGAGATCGAGTGGCATGGGCACGAGCAGTGCCTCGTCCGACGACGAGATGACGGCGTCCAAGAGGGACATGCCGAGCTGCGAGGAGATCGGCAGCATGCCGGAGCGCTTGATGCGCTCGATGTCGGCGGCCGAGAGGTGTCCGGTGATGCCGCTGCGCTGCTCCCAGAAGCCCCACGCGAGTGAGGTGGCGGGCAGGCCGAGCGCGTGGCGGTGGTGGGCGAGTGCGTCGAGGAAGGTGTTGGCGGCCGCGTAGTTCGCCTGGCCCGCGTCGCCGAAGACACCGGCGGCGGAGGAGAAGAGGACGAAGGCGGAGAGGTCCAGGTCCTTGGTGAGGTCGTGGAGGTTGAGCGCGGCGTCCGCCTTGGGGCGGAGCACGGTGTCAAAACGCTCGGGGGTGAGGGCGTTGATGACACCGTCGTCGAGGACACCGGCCGTGTGGATCACGGCATCGAGGGGACGCTCGGCGGGGACACCGGTGAGGAGGGCCGCGACGGCCTCACGGTCGGCGGCGTCGCAGGCGGCGATCTCCACGGTGTCGGCGCCGAGTTCGGCCAGTTCGGCGGCGAGCTGCGGGGCGCCTTCGGCGTCGAGTCC
>NZ_JBIBKR010000021.1:0-4894 GCF_042959365.1 Streptomyces sp. NPDC007907 | reverse complement strand
CCACCTGCGCCTCGAACAACTCCACCACCGACACACCCTCAACCCGCGGCACCTCCCCACCCACACCAGCCCACCCCAACACCAACCCACGCTCATCAGCACTCAGGACATCCACCGCACTCACCCGGATGTCCGGCGCCCCCACCACCGCCTCGACCGCCCGCACCAACCACTCCGCAAAGCGCTCTGCCGTCGGCGCATCGAAGACGTCAGCGGCCGCGATCACGACACCCCGCATTCCAGCGGGGGCGCCTTCGGTGTCGAACACCTCGGTAGCCATGATGTCCAGGTCGAACTTGGCCGTCGCCGGCCCTGCCGTCCCGGGAACTCCGGCAGATCCGGTCGGTACTCCGGAGGCACGCAGCCCCGGCAGGTCGACGATCGCCTGGGCGTTGTTCTGCAGGGTCAGCATCACCTGGAACAGCGGGTGCCGCGCGAGGGAGCGGACCGGCGCCAGGTCTTCCACCAGCCGCTCGAAGGGCACGTCCTGGTGCGCGAACCCGGCCAGGCTCGTCTCCCGGACCCGCTCCAGCACCTCACCGAACGTCGGATCACCCGACAGGTCCGTGCGGATGACCAGCGTGTTCACGAAGAACCCGACGAGGTCGTCCAGCGCTTCGTCCGTACGGCCCGCGATCGTCGAACCGATCGGGATGTCGGTGCCCGCGCCCAGCCGCGACAGTGTCACCGCAAGGGCGGCCTGCAACACCATGAACACCGTCACGCCACGCTCACGCGCCACCTCACGCAACCGCGCGTGCACCGCCGCCGGCACTTCCAGCCCGACCGCATGCCCCTCATGCGAGGCGACGGCCGGACGCGTCCGGTCGTAGGGCAACGCCAGCTCCTCCGGGGCATCGGCGAGCGCCTCACGCCAGAACTCCACCTGACGTGACAGCACACTCTCGGGGTCCGTCCCGGCCCCCAGTACCTTCTCCTGCCACAGCACGTAGTCGGCGTACTGCACCGGTAGGGATGCCCATCCGGGAGTGCGGCCCTCGCACCGTGCCGCGTAGGCCACCGACACGTCCCGCGCCAGCGGCCTCATCGACCAGCCGTCACCCGCGATGTGATGCACCACCAACGCCAGCACGTGATCGTCCGGACCGACCCTGAGCAACCGGGCCCGGACAGGGATCTCCTCCGCGAGGTCGAAGGCATACCGCGCCGCCTCCGCCAGAACCCCGCCGAGTTCCTCCGCGCGCACGTCGGTGACGGTCAGTGCGAAGCCGGTTTCGTCCACGGGCAGAATCCGCTGATACGGCTCCCCGTCGGCGACCGCGAACACCGTCCGCAGCACCTCATGGCGCTCCAGCACATCCCGCAGCGCGCCCTCGAGCGCATCCCGGTTCAGCTCACCCGACAGGCGCAGCGTCGTCGGGATGTTGTAGGTCGCGCTGGGGCCTTCGAGCTGGCCGATGAACCACAGCCGACGCTGCCCGTACGACAGCGGCACCCGCTCCGGGCGCTCCGCGGCCACCAGAGCCGGACGCGCCGTGTCCGCCTGGCCCAGGCCGGCGGCGAGTCCCGCCGGGGTCGGGGCCTCGAACAGGTTCCGCAGCGCCACCTCCACGCCCAGCACCGCACGCACGCGGCTCACCAGCCGCGTCGCCAGCAGCGAATGTCCACCCAGGGCGAAGAAGTCGTCGTCCACACCGACCGTGGGCAGGCCCAGAATCTCGGCGAAGGCCTGGCAGAGGATCTCCTCCTGCACGGTCGCGGGGCCCCGGCCTCCGCCGCTCACATACTCCGGTGCGGGCAACGCCTTGCGGTCCAGCTTGCCGTTCACCGTCAACGGCAACGCATCCAGGACCATGACCGCCGAGGGCACCATGTACTGCGGCAACCGCTCACCCACGTACTCCCGCAACTCGGACTCCGAGGCGTCCCCGACCACGTAGGCCACCAGGCGCTTGTCCCCGGGAGCGTCCTCACGAGCGATCACAACCGCCTGCGTGATCTGCGGGTGCGCGGCGAGGACCGCCTGGATCTCACCCGGTTCGATCCGGAAACCACGGATCTTCACCTGCTCATCCGCACGCCCCAAGTACTCCAGCCGGCCCCCGGCCGACCAGCGCGCCACATCACCGGTCCGGTACATCCGCGCGCCCACCCGACCGAACGGGCACGCCACAAACCGCTCACCCGTGAGACCGGGACGACCCACATACCCCCGCGCGAGGCCCGCGCCCGCGACATACAGTTCCCCCGCCACCCCTGCCGGCACCGGACGCAGCGCACCATCCAGCACGTAGACCCGGGTGTTGACGATCGGAGAGCCGATTCCGGAGCTGTCGCCCGGTGCGAGTGGGGCCGACATCGTGGCGCACACGGTGGTCTCCGTGGGGCCGTAGGCATTGATGAACCGGCGGCCAGGAGCCCAGCGTCCGATCAGGTCACCGTCCAGTGCCTCGCCTGCCGACACCAGTGTCGACACCGACGGCAGATCATCGGGCGCCAGCACAGCCAGCACGGCCGGTGGCAGCGTCACATGGGTCACCTCGTGCCGCGCCACGACTTCCGCCAGTCCCTGCCCAGGCAGCAACTCGTGCGCATCGGACAGGACGAGTCGTGCTCCGCACGACAGCGCCACCAGGACCTCGGACACCGCCGCGTCGAAGCTCACCGACGCGAACTGCAGCATCCGGCTGACGGAGTCCACCGCGAAGCGCTCCGCCTGAGCCGCCACCAGGCTCGCCACGCCGCCATGCGACACAGCCACGCCCTTGGGTCGTCCCGTCGAGCCGGACGTGTAGATGATGTAGGCCAGTCCACCCGTCTCGAAGGCGACTTCGGGAGGAGTGACGGGCGTCGCCGCGAGCTCTCGTGCCACCCGCATGTCATCGAGGTTCACCACATGCACGGCGGGCCCTGACAGTACGGCTGACATGTCGCCGCGTCCGAGCATCACCCGTGCACCGCTGTCGGCGAGCATGAACTCCAGCCGCTCCGCCGGATACTGCACATCCAGCGGCACATACGCCGCGCCGGTCTTCAACACGGCCAGCAGCGCGACGACCAGATCCACCCCACGCGGCAGGCACACGCCCACCACGGACCCCGCACCGACGCCGAGCCCTCGCAGGTAGTGCGCCAGCCGATTCGCCTTGGTCTCCAGCTCGGCGTAGGAGAGCTCCGTAGCTCCATACACCACCGCCACGGCGTCCGGGGTGCGGGCCACCTGAGCCTGGAACATCTCGGGCGCGGACTGCTGCGGGATGTGTGCGGTGGTGTCGTTCCAGTCTTCGAGGAGTCGGTTCTCCTCGGTGGCGTCGAGAACGTCCACTGCCGACAGGAGACCGTCCGGGTCGTCCTCCAGCGTGGTGACGAGGTTGTCGAGGCAGGTGTGCAGCAGCTGGCACACCGCCTGGCCGTCGACCGGACCCACCGCGTCCACGACCAGCCCGAACTCGGACTCCAGGTCATCGACCGCCACGGCCACGGGGTAGTTCGTCACCTCACGCACGGACAGCGTGCTGATGCCCCTGGACGCCGGACCGGCCTCCGGACGAGGGTTCTCCGGCCGACGCCTGCCGTGCCGGTAGTTGAACAGCGAGGTGAACAGCGGGCTGCCGTTGGGAATGCTGCTGGCCTGCTGCGCCAGCGTCAGCGGGGCATGCTCGTGCACCAGCAGCTCCGCCAGCTGATCACGCACCCCTTCCAGCGCGCCGGCGACGCCGACCGCATCCACCCGGACCCGGACCGGCAACGTGTTGATGAACAACCCCGGCACCCGATCCGCACCCGCGCCGGCGTTCATCCGCCCGAACAACACCGTCCCGAACACGACGTCGTCACGACCACTGACCGTGGCCAGCACCCGCGCCCAGGCCAGATGGAACACACTGGCCGGGCTGACGCCAAGTGACCGGGCGACATCACGCACCCGTTGGCCGACCTCCTCGTCGACCCGCAGGTGGGAGCGCACGACGCCGCTGCCGTCACCGTGCACGTCCAGCAGACCGTAGGGGGCGGTGGTCTCCTCCACGTCCCCCAACAGGCGGGTGAAGTAGCGCTCGTGCTCCTCGCGCGTCACGCCCAGCCGGGCCTGCGCGACGAAGTTGCGGAACGGCAGCGGCTCCGGCAGGGAGTCCTCCCGCCCCGACAAGAACGCGCTCATCTCTTCGAGCAGCACGTCCTGGGTGGTGTGGTCCTGGACCAGGTGGTGCATCCGCAGCAACGCCAGCCACCCACCGTCCTCACCCGGCTGCGCGGCGATGTGCACGTCGATCAGGGGAGCGCGGCCGATGTCCATCCTCGACCCGGCCGCCGCGGTCAACTGCTCCACCGCGGCAGGGCCCTCCGCCGTCAACTCAATTGTCTTGACGAGCAGTTCAACCCGGCGAGCTACCACTTGGACCGGCTCACGCAGTCGCTCCCACACGATCGCCGTGCGGTAGATGTCATGCCGGTCCACCACCCGCTGAAGAGCGCCGAGGAAAGCATCCAGGCGCTCCCTTGAGTCGAAGCGCAGGACCCGTGGCACTACATAGGTATCCGCACCGCCGCCATCCGCCTGCAACAGGTGGTGGAAAAAGATGCCTTCCTGCAGCGGGGCGAGCGGGTAGACGTCGGCGATGTTGGCCGCGCCGCCGGGTATCTGCTCGATGACGTGCCCCAGCTCGGCCTCGTCCAGGTCGACCAGCGGCAGCATGTCCGGGGTGATGTGCTCGGCGCCCTCCGGGATGTGGTTCTCCGGAACCACGACCGTGTCCGGAGCCGCCACCGCGGCCAGACCGGCCGGGGTCGGTGTCTGGAACAGTGCGCGCACGGAGACGGACACGCCCCGGCTGCGGAGCTGCTCGACCAGCGACACGGCCAGCAGGGAGTGCCCGCCCAGGGCGAAGAAGTCGTCGTCCACACCGACCGCGGGCAGGCCCAGCACCTCGGTGAA
>NZ_JBIBKR010000020.1:0-5054 GCF_042959365.1 Streptomyces sp. NPDC007907 | reverse complement strand
CTCGACACCGCGTGGACGGCCGAGCAGACCCTGCTCGTACCCGTACGCCTCGACCTGGCCGCCGTACGCGCCCAGGCCACCTCGACCGGCGTACCCCCGCTGCTCCGCGGACTCGTCCGTACGCCCGGCCGCCGCAGCGCGCGGCAGGCCACCGCGGTCGTCGAGTCGCAGGCGTTCACGGAGCGTCTCGCCGGCCTCACCGCGGAGAAGCGCGCGGAGCTGCTGCTCGACCTCGTCCGTACGCGGACGGCCGCCGTCCTCAGTTTCGCGGGACCCGATGACATCGACCCGAAGCGCGGCTTCCTGGAGCTGGGTGTCGACTCGCTGACGGCCGTCGAACTGCGCAACCAGCTCGGCAGGGCGACCGGGCTCCGGCTGCCGGCCACGCTGATCTTCGACTACCCGGCCCCGGCCGCCGTGGCCGACTACCTCGCGGCGGAACTCGGCACGGAGACGGGCGCGTCCGCGCTGTCCGTCCACTCCGAGCTGGACAAGCTCGAATCGCTGCTCGCGGAGATCGACGGCGGCGCCGACGAGCGTTCCGCGATCACCGCCCGGCTGCGGGCCGTGATGTCGAAGTGGACCGACGCCCAGACCGAAACGAACGGCGCGGCACCGGACGACGCGCTGGAGTCGGCGACAGCCGACGAGTTGTTCGACTTGCTCGACAACGAACTTGGCCAGTCCTGAAACCCGCACGTCGTAGCCCTCACAGTGGAGTGACCTCAGTGTCGAACGAAGAAAAATTGGTCGACTACCTCAAGCGGGCGACGGCCGACCTGCGCGATACCCGGCGCCGCCTCCAGGAGGCGCAGGACAAGGATCGCGAGCCGATCGCCGTCATCGGCATGGCCTGCCGCTACCCGGGTGGAATCACCACGCCCGAGGAGATGTGGCAGCTGGTCGCCGACGGGCGGGACGGCATCACGGAGGTCCCCGCCGATCGCGGGTGGGACCTCGACGCCCTGTCGCTCGCGGACGAGGAGGCGGCCGGCGATACCGGCGAGAAGCGGGTGCCTCGCGGTGGATTCCTGGAAGGCGCCGGGGACTTCGACCCCACCTTCTTCCGGATCTCGCCGCGTGAGGCGCTGGCGATGGACCCGCAGCAGCGACTGCTGCTCGAAGCCTCCTGGGAGGCTTTCGAGCGGGCCGGGATCGACCCGGAGTCGATGCACGGCAGCAAGACCGGTGTGTTCGCGGGCCTGATGAACAACACCGACTACACGCCGTCTCCCGCGCAGGAGGGCATCCCCGAGGGCCTGGAGGGCTTCCTGGGCACGGGCGGCTCCGGCAGCGTCGCCTCCGGCCGCGTCTCCTACACCCTGGGCCTGGAAGGCCCCGCCGTGACCGTGGACACGGCGTGCTCGTCGTCCCTCGTGACACTGCACCTGGCCGCCCAGGCGCTGCGCAACGGCGACTGCACCCTCGCCCTGGCCGGTGGCGCCACCGTGATGGCGACCCCCGGTACGTACCTGGAGTTCTCACGCCAGCGGGGCCTCGCGCTCGACGGCCGCTGCAAGGCCTTCGCCGACGCGGCCGACGGAACGGGGTTCTCCGAGGGCGTCGGCATGCTGCTCCTGGAGCGGCTCTCGGACGCGGAGCGCAACGGCCACAAGGTGCTCGCGGTCGTCCGCGGCTCGGCCGTCAACCAGGACGGCGCGAGCAGCGGCCTGACCGCCCCCAACGGCCCGTCCCAGCAGCGCGTCATCCGTCAGGCCCTCGCGAACGCCGGCCTGTCGACGGCCGATGTGGATGTCGTCGAGGCCCACGGCACGGGCACGCGGCTCGGTGACCCGATCGAGGCCCAGGCGCTGCTGGCCACCTACGGCAAGGAGCGTTCCGCGGAGCAGCCCCTGTGGCTGGGGTCGTTCAAGTCGAACGTGGGTCACACGCAGGCGGCGGCCGGTGTCGCGGGCATCATCAAGATGGTCCTCGCGCTGCGCGCCGGTGTCATGCCGAAGACCCTGCACGTGGACGCTCCTTCCTCGAAGATCGACTGGACCGCGGGCGCGGTGTCGCTGCTGACCGAGGCACGGGAGTGGCCGGAGACCGGCCGACCCCGACGGGCCGCGGTGTCGTCGTTCGGCGTCAGTGGCACGAACGCCCATGTGGTGCTGGAGCAGGCGCCGACTGCCGTCGACGCCGCCGACACCGAAGCGGCCCCCGAGGCTCCTGTTGCTGGTGGGGTCGTGCCGTGGGTGCTGTCCGGTAAGACGGAGGGGGCGCTGCGGGCGCAGGCCGAGCGGCTGCACTCCTTCGTACGGGAGAACTCCGAGCTGCGTCCGGCGGACGTGGGCTACTCCCTCGCTGTGACGCGGGCCCGCTTCGAGCACCGGGCCGTCATCACCGGCTCCGATGTCGATGAACTCCTGACGGGTGTGCAGGCGTTGGCGTCCGGGGATGCGTCGGGCGCGGTGGCCTCGGGGAGCGTGCGGCGCGGCAAGCTGGCGTTCCTGTTCACGGGGCAGGGCAGCCAGCGGGCCGGAATGGGCCGCGAACTGTACGAGACGTATCCGGTGTTCGCCGCGGCTTTCGATGAGGTGTGCGGGCAGTTTGACGGGCTGCTTGAGCGTCCGCTGAAGGATGTCGTCTTCGGCACGGACGGGACGGACGCCGGTCTGATCGACCAGACCGTGTACACGCAGGCCGCGCTCTTCGCCATTGAGGTCGCACTCTTCCGGCTGGTGGAGGCCTGGGGTCTGACCCCTGACTTCCTCGTCGGGCACTCCGTGGGTGAACTGGCCGCCGCCCATGTGGCCGGGGTCTTCACTCTGGAAGATGCCGTCAAGCTCGTCGCCGCTCGTGGACGCCTCATGCAGGCCCTCCCGGCCGGTGGGGCCATGGCAGCCATCCAGGCCACCGAAGCTGAGGTTCTGGAGACGCTCGAAGGCCGCGAGCACGAGATCGCCATCGCCGCCATCAACGGGCCCACGTCCGTCGTGGTTTCCGGTGACGAGACTGCGGTGATCGAGGTGCTGGAGCACTGGCGTGAACAGGGCCGCAAGGTCCACCAGTTGCGCGTCAGCCACGCCTTCCACTCGCCGCGCATGGAACCCATGCTGGACGAGTTCCGCACCATCGCGGCGGGCCTGACCTACGGCACTCCGAGCATCCCGGTCGTCTCCAACCTCACCGGCCGGCTCGCCACCCCCGACGACCTCTGCACCGCCAACTACTGGGTCCGCCACGTCCGCCAAGCCGTCCGCTTCGCCGACGGCATCACCCACCTCGCCGAACAAGGCGTCACGTCCTTCATCGAGCTGGGCCCCGACGGCACCCTCTCCGCCCTGGCCCAGCAAACCCTCACCGACACAGAAGAGGCACTCTTCACCCCCGTACTCCGCAAGAACCGCCCCGAAACCGAAACCCTCACCCAGGCCGTCACCCAAGCCCACATACGCGGACGGCATCTCGACTGGGACGGCGTCTTCGCAGGCCGGGGCGCACAGCGCGTCGATCTTCCGACCTACGCCTTCCAGCACGAGCGCTACTGGCTGGACATGCCGGCCCCCGGTGGTGACGCGACCAGCCTCGGCCTCGGGACGACCGGGCATCCGCTGCTGGGCGCCGCCGTGACCATCCCGGAGTCCGACGAGGTGCTCCTCGCGGGGCGGCTGTCCCTCCAGTCGCACGCCTGGCTCGTCGACCACACTGTCATGGACACCGTCCTCGTCCCCGGGACCGGACTGGTCGAGCTGGCCATCCACGCCGGCGACCAGGTCGGCTGCGGGTCCCTGGAGGAGCTGACGCTCCAGGCCCCGCTCGTACTCCCCGAGCACGGGGGTGTCGCGCTGCGCGTCGCGGTGGAGGCCGCCGACGAGGGGGGGCGCCGGTCCGTCGCCATCTATTCGCGCCGCGACGACGCCGAGCCCGACACCTCATGGACCCTGCACGCGGTCGGCTCGCTGAACGACACCGCCCCGGTCGCCTCGCCCGAGCTGTCGGTGTGGCCGCCGAAGGGCGCCGAGGCCGTGGAACTCGACGGTCTCTACGCCAACTTGACGGCGGTCGGTCTCTCGTACGGGCCGGTGTTCCAGGGTCTGCGTGCCGCCTGGCGGCTCGGTGACGACGTCTACGCCGAGGTCGCCCTCCCCGAGGACACCACCACCGACGGCTTCGGACTGCACCCCGCACTCCTGGACGCCGCCCTGCACGCCGTAGCCCTCGGCGACTTCACCGAAACAACCGACCACGCACACCTGCCCTTCGCCTGGACCGGCGTAACCCTCCACGCCACCGGAGCCTCCGTACTCCGCGTCAAACTCACACCCGACGGCACCGACGCCGTATCCATCACCGCAACCGACGAAACCGGCACCCCCGTCGCCACCGCGGACTCCCTCGTACTCCGCGCCATCACCACCGAACAACTCACCGCAGGCACCGGGAACTTCGCCGAGTCCCTGTTCCACGTGGAGTGGCCGGAGCTGTCGGTGCCGGACGCCGAGTCCAAGTCCTACGCCGTACTGGGTGGGGCGACCTCCTTCGCGAACGGTCCTCTGTTCGCGGACCTGACCGGCCTCGTCGCCGCCGACACGATCCCCGAGGTCGTCTTCGTCCCCCTCGATGCCGAGGAGGGCACGGGTACAGCGGACGCCGCACGCCTCGCCGCTCACCGGGCCCTGGCCCTGGTTCAGGAGTGGCTGGCGGAAGACCGCTTCGCCGACTCCCGCCTGGTCTTCGTCACGCGTGGTGCCATCGCCGCCGGTCCCGAGGACGCTGTCACCGACCTGGCCAACGCTCCCGTCTGGGGCCTCGTACGCTCCGCGCAGGCCGAGAACCCCGACCGGTTCGTCCTGATCGACACCGATGAAGTGTCGCCCGAACTCGGTGCGCTGTGGCCGGTCATCGCCTCCGACGAGCCCGAGGCCGCGCTCCGTCACGGCACGGTTCGCGTGCCGCGTCTGGCCCGGGTGCCAGTCACCGGCACCGACCCGGCGACCCTTGATCTGGACCCGTCCGGGACCGTCCTCATCACCGGCGGCACCGGCGCCCTGGGCTCCCTCGTCGCCCGCCACCTCGTCACCGAACACGGCGTACGCCACCTCATCCTC
>NZ_JBIBKR010000019.1:0-5220 GCF_042959365.1 Streptomyces sp. NPDC007907 | reverse complement strand
GCCGAACTGGCCGAACTCGGCGCCGACACCGTGGAGATCGCCGCCTGCGACGCCGCCGACCGCGGCTCCCTCGAAACGCTGCTCAACTCGGTCGAAGACGCGCGCCCCCTCACCGCCGTCATCCACACCGCCGGAGTCCTGGACGACGGAGTCATCAACTCCCTCACCCCCGAACGCCTCGACGCAGTCCTGCGGCCCAAGGCGGACGCCGCCCTCAACCTGCACGAACTGACCGCCGGCACGGACCTGTCCGCCTTCGTTCTCTTCTCCTCGGTCGCCGGCGTCATGGGCAGCCCGGGGCAGGGCAACTACGCCGCCGCCAACACGTTCCTCGACGCCCTCGCCCACCACCGCCACACGCTCGGTCTGCCCGCCACCTCACTCGCGTGGGGCGCCTGGGAACAGACCGGCGGCATGACCGCGGACCTCGGCGACACCAACGCCAACCGCATCAACCGCGGCGGCATGACCGGCCTCACCCACGCCGAAGGCCTGCGTCTCCTCGACACCGTGTGGACCACCGAGCAGGCCCTGCTCGTGCCCATGCACATGGACCTGGCCGCCGTGCGCGCCCAGGCCACCTCGACGGGCGTACCGCCCCTCATGCGCGGACTCGTCCGCACCTCCACCCGCCGCACCGCCCACGCGGCGACCGTCGAGACCGGCGCCCTGGCGCAGCGCCTCGCCGGACTCTCCCCCGAAGAGCGCCACACGCTGCTCCTCGACCTGGTCCGTACGAACGTCGCCCACGTCCTGGGTTACGAGGACACCGCCACCGTCGAACCGGCCCGCGCGTTCAAGGAGTTGGGCTTCGACTCCCTCACCGCGGTCGAACTGCGCAACCAACTCGGCACCGCGACGGGCCTCCGGCTTCCCGCCACCCTCGTCTTCGACTACCCGAACGCGACGGCCGTCGCCGAGTACCTCATCGGTGAAGTCATGGGCACCCAGCCCGAGGCGACCGCCGTGGTGGGCCGCGACAGCGCCGACGACGACCCGATCGCGATCGTCGGCATGGCCTGCCGCTACCCGGGCGGAATCACCACGCCCGAGGGGATGTGGCGGTTCCTGCTCGACGGCGGTGACGGCATCACCCCCTTCCCCACCGACCGCGGCTGGGACCTGGACGGGCTCTTCGACGGCGACACGGAGCGGTCCTCGTCGGAGTATGCGCTGGAGGGCGGCTTCCTGCACCGGGCCGCCGACTTCGACCCGACCTTCTTCGGGATCTCGCCTCGTGAGGCGCTGGCGATGGACCCGCAGCAGCGACTGCTCCTTGAGGTCTCCTGGGAGGCGCTGGAGCGCGCGGGCATCGACCCGGCCTCCGTACGCGGCAGCTCGACCGGTGTCTTCGCCGGTGTGATGTACCACAACTACGCCTCCCGGCTCACCGAGGTGCCGGACGAGGTGGCGGGCTTCCTTGGCAACGGCAGTGCGAGCAGCATCGCGTCCGGCCGTGTCTCGTACACGTTCGGGTTCGAGGGCCCGGCCGTGACCGTGGACACCGCGTGCTCGTCCTCGCTCGTCGCCCTGCAAATGGCGACGCAGTCGCTCCAGCGTGGTGACTGCTCCATGGCCCTTGTGGGTGGTGTGACGGTCATGCCGACGCCGGATACGTTCGCCAGCTTCGCCCTTCAGCGTGGCCTCGCATTGAACGGCCGTTGCAAGCCGTTCGCGGGTGCCGCCGACGGCACCGGCTGGTCCGAGGGCGTCGGCATGCTCCTCGTCGAACGCCTCTCCGACGCCAAGCGCAACGGCCACCAGGTCCTCGCCGTCGTCCGAGGCTCCGCCGTCAACCAGGACGGCGCCTCCAACGGCCTCACCGCCCCCAACGGGCCCTCCCAGCAGCGCGTCATCCGCCAGGCCCTGGCGTCGGCGGGCCTGACACCCGGTGACGTGGACGTGGTCGAGGCACACGGCACAGGCACGCGGCTCGGTGACCCGATCGAGGCGCAGGCGCTGCTGGCCACGTACGGCCAGGACCGCGAGGGCTCCGAGCCGCTGTGGCTCGGCTCGATCAAGTCCAACATCGGCCACACCCAGGCCGCCGCCGGCGTCGCCGGCATCATCAAGATGGTCATGGCGCTGCGCCACGGCGTCATGCCCAAGACCCTCCACGTCGACGAACCCTCCCCGCACGTCGACTGGTCGACGGGTGACGTTGCCCTCCTCACTCAGGCCCAGCAATGGCCCGAGACCGGCCGCCCCCGCCGAGCCGCCGTCTCCTCCTTCGGCATCAGCGGCACCAACGCCCACGTGATTCTGGAGCAGGCGCCGACCGTCGACGCCGAGGCAGTCCCCGAAGCTCCTGTTGCTGGTGGGGTCGTGCCGTGGGTGCTCTCCGGTAAGACGGAGGACGCGTTGCGGGCCCAAGCCGAGCGGCTGTACTCCTTCCTGCGGGAGAACTCCGAGCTGCGTCCGGCCGATGTGGGGTACTCCCTCGCTGTCACCCGGGCACGGTTCGAGCACCGGGCCGTCATCACCGGCTCTGACCTGGGTGAACTCCTGGCGGGTACTGCCGCGTTGGCGGCCGGGGATGTGTCGGGTGCGGTGACCTCGGGCAGCACGAACAGCGGACGGGTCGCGTTCCTGTTCACGGGGCAGGGCAGCCAGCGGGCCGGGATGGGCCGCGAACTTTATGACACCTATCCGGTGTTCGCTGCTGCCTTTGATGAGGTGTGTGCCCGCTTCGATGGGCAGCTGGAGCGTCCGCTGAAGGATGTCGTCTTCGGCACGGACGAGACGGACGCCGGTCTGATCGACCAGACCGTTTACACGCAGGCCGCGCTCTTCGCCATCGAGGTCGCACTGTTCCGGCTCGTCGAGGCCTGGGGTCTGACCCCTGACTTCCTCGTCGGGCACTCCGTCGGTGAACTGGCCGCCGCGCACGTGGCCGGGGTCTTCACCCTGGAAGACGCGGCGAAGCTCGTCGCCGCTCGCGGACGCCTCATGCAGGCCCTCCCGGCTGGCGGGGCCATGGCCGCGATCCAGGCCACCGAAGCTGAGGTTCTGGAGACGCTCGAAGGCCGCGAGCACGAGATCGCCATCGCCGCCATCAACGGGCCCACCTCGGTCGTGGTTTCCGGCGACGAGACCGCCGTAGTCGAGGTGCTGGAGCACTGGCGTGAACAGGGCCGCAAGGTCCACCAGCTCCGCGTCAGCCACGCCTTCCACTCCCCCCGCATGGAACCCATGCTGGACGAGTTCCGCACCATCGCGGCGGGCCTGACCTACAGCACTCCGAACATCCCGGTCGTCTCCAACCTCACCGGCCGGCTCGCCACCCCCGACGACATCGGCTCACCCGACTACTGGGTCCGCCACGTCCGCCAAGCCGTCCGCTTCGCCGACGGCATCACCCACCTCGCCGAGCAGGGCGTCACGTCCTTCATCGAGCTGGGCCCCGACGGAACCCTCTCCGCCCTGGCCCAGGAAATCGCGTCCGACAGCGAAGAAGCGGTCTTCACGCCCGTACTCCGCAAGAACCGCCCGGAGGCCGAAACCCTCACCCAGGCCATCACCCAAGCCCACGTCCACGGGCAGGAGCTGAACTGGGACGGCGTCTTCGCAGGCCGTGGCGCACAACGCGTCGACCTCCCCACCTACGCTTTCCAGCACCAGCACTACTGGCTCCACGCGACGGCCTCGTCCGGCGACGCCACCAGTCTCGGGCTCGGCACCACCGGGCACCCGCTGCTCGGCGCCACCATCGCTCTCCCCGACTCCGACAGCGTCCTGCTCACCGGCCGGCTCTCCGTCCAGTCACACCCCTGGCTCGCCGACCACACCGTCATGGACACCGTCCTCCTTCCCGGCACCGCGCTGGTCGAGCTGGCCATCCACGCCGGTGACCAGGTCGGCTGCGGGTCCCTGGAGGAGCTGACGCTCCAGACCCCGCTCGTACTCCCGCGACAGGGCGGTATCGCCCTCCGCGTGACCGTGGCCGCCGCCGACGACGAGGGTCACCGCCGCGTCACCGTCCACTCACGGCTGGACGACGCCGAGGCGGAGACGCCGTGGACGTCCCACGCCATCGGGCTCCTGTCCGAGGGAGGTTCCTACGGTGGCGCCGACCTGTCCGTCTGGCCGCCCGAGGGTGCCGATGTCCTCGAACTCGACGGGCTGTACGAGGGTCTGGCGAGTGTCGGCCTCACCTACGGCCCGGTCTTCCAGGGCCTGCGCGCCGCCTGGCGGCTCGGTGACGACATCTACGCCCAGGTCACGCTCCCCGAGGGCACCGAGACCGACGGCTACGGACTGCACCCCGCGCTCCTCGACGCCGTGCTGCACGCCGTCTCCCTGGGTGACTTCACCGAAGCGTCGGATGAGGCACTTCTGCCGTTCGCCTGGAGCAGTGTGTCCCTCCACGCCACCGGTGCCTCCGCGCTCCGCGTCAAGCTCTCGGCAGCCGGCACCAACGCCGTGTCGATCAGCGCGGTCGACGGAAGCGGTGCGTCTGTCGCGGCCGTGGAGTCGCTGATGCTGCGGCCGGTGGACTCCGCGCAGCTCGCCACCGACCGGCACGCCTTCCACGAGTCACTGTTCGAGGTGGACTGGACGGGCATCTCCGTCCCGGCTCCCGTGCGCAGGGCCCTGGCCGTGATCGGCACCGATGCCTGGCTGCCGTCCGGCGCCCCGGAGTCCGCGACGTATGCCGGCCTCGACGCCCTCGCCGAGGCCGTCGCATCCGGTACGCCCGTGCCGGACGTCGTCCTCGTGGAGTCGGCCGCAACCGATGAGGGCATGGACACGGCTGATGCCGCACACCTCGCCGCTCACCGGACGCTGGCCCTCGTGCAGGACTGGCTGGCCGAGGACCGCCTCGCGGACTCCCGCCTGGTCTTCGTCACGCGCGGTGCCGTCGCCGCCGGTCCCGGCGACGCTGTCACCGACCTGGCCAACGCTCCCGTCTGGGGCCTCGTACGCTCCGCGCAGGCCGAAAACCCCGACCGGTTCGTCCTCATCGACACCGATGACGCGTCGCACGGCGCCTGGGACAGGCTCGCCTCGGTGGCATCGACCGGTGAGCCGGAGGCAGCGCTGCGCGGTGACTCCTTGCTCGTGCCGCGGCTGGCCCGCGTGCCTGTCGCCGACGGCGATCCGGCGGACTTCCCCCTGGACCCGGCCGGGACCGTCCTCATCACCGGCGGCACCGGCGCCCTGGGCTCCCTCGTCGCCCGCCACCTCGTCACCGAACACGGCGTACGCCACCTCATCCTC
>NZ_JBIBKR010000018.1:0-5576 GCF_042959365.1 Streptomyces sp. NPDC007907 | reverse complement strand
GACACCCTCGGCTTCGTCCACCTGACCGCCCCCACCGGAACCATCCACACCATGCCCACACTGGAGGAGATCCGCTCCCAACCCGGCGTCATACAGGCATCGCTGAAGGTGGGCCCCGGCGACGTCGTCGGCGAGACCGCTGTCACCTTCGATCGCGCGGGCGACGTGGTGGTCGCCGGTCCTGATACCGCAGCTGTCCAGGATGCGCTGACCCGGTGCGCGACCTGGTTCACTGCACACACAGAAGTGGCCTGACGAGCCGCCAGCAGGCACCTCGGCCTTGACCTTGACCGGGTGCCGGACCACCGCGTTGAGGAGATGGTGCGATGAGCGAGGGCCGCCGATCAAAAACGCATCATGCGCAAAAGGCTCGTGTACTGCCCAGGTTTACGCCCCTTACGGCCCGGGTTCACGACCTGGTGCCCTGGACACTGGCACCGTCGACTCACGACCCGCGTCGGCACCGGACGCCCGATGCCCTCAGCATCGGCATTCTCGGGGCACGACCGGCCAGAACCTGCACGCCTCGCTGCACGCGCGGCGGTGCAACGGGCGAGGGATGGGCGTCGGCGGCTGGCCTGTTCGGCGGGAGCGTGCTCAACACGACGGGTCGGCGAGGGCGACTGGCCCAAATGGAAGCGGGACATGCGGGTGCGGGCGCCCTGAGGTCAGGACCGCACCGCGCAGGGCGAACAGATCGGCTTCGGATCCGGAACCGGTGAACACGATCTCGCGGGTCCGGGCGCCGATCAGACCGGCGACCTTGGCGCGGGCCCCAACAAGTGCCCGGCGGGGCTCCTGGGAGAAGGAGTGGCTGCTGGAGGGGTTGCCGAAGAAGTCGGTCACGTGCGGTCACATCGCCTTGGCGACGCGCGGATCGACCGGCGTGGTGGCGTTGTAGTCCAGGTAGGCCGACCCGGCCCGCCAGGCCCGGGTGCGGCGTAAGGGCGCTGCCCGGGCCCCTCACGTCAGGCCCGAGGCATCGACGGGCAGTTCCGACAGCCGCCACTCCAGCATGCCGTCGTCGAGACGGACTGCCCGCCGCCCGCGGCCGGTCAGCAGTCGCACGGCGTCGTAGGCCAGCACACAGTACTCGCCGCGGCAGTAGACGACGATCTCCATCTTCTCGGGCAGTTCGCTGATCCGGTCCGGCAGTTCCTCGACCGGGATGGAGAGTGCGCCGGGGATGTGCCCGGACTGGTACTCCTCTACCGGCCGCACATCGAGCACGACAACGTCCCCGGCGGCGATCCGCACCTGAAGCTCCTCACGGCTGAGCTCGCCGGCGGCGTCCTCGCCGAGATAGGCATCCCGGGCGGCGGGCACGGCGGCCTGGTGGGCTTCGGCAACCTTGCGAAGCAGCGCGAACAGTTGGGCGACGTCGTCACCGGCGAGCCGGTAGTGGATGCGCACCCCCTCACGCCGGGTGGTGACGAACCCGGCCTGCTTGAGCGTCTGCAGATGCGCCGAGGCGGTGGTCAGGTTCAGCCCGGCCGCCTTCGCCAGCGCGTCGACGGTGCGCTCGCCCTGGGCCAGCAGATCCAGCAGCTCCAGACGCTTTCCGCTGGCCAGCGCCTTGCCGCTGGCCGCGAACGCGTCATACAGCCGCGTCTTCGTCGCGCTCTTCGTGTGCTCCGGCAAGACATCCTCCATAAATCCATGGATTATTGTAGGTGAGTCGGGTGGGTGTTACCACACGCCCCCGTTCCCGAGATCTTGGAGGACGCCGTGGGCTTTGCGGACGATCACCTCATACCGTTGGTCGACGAAGGGCTGGGCAACAGCGCCTACCTGCTCGACTTGGGCGACGGACGCGCCCTGGCCATGGACGCCAGCCGTGACCTGCGCGCGCTGCGGGCAGCAGCCGAGCGGCGCGGACTGCGCATCGCGTTCGCCGCGGACACCCATCTGCACGCCGACTTCCTCTCCGGCGCCGTCCAGCTCGGCCACGACTCCGGTGCCACGATCCTGGCCTCCGCGGCCGGCCGCCGAGCCTTCGATCACCAGCGCCTGACCGACGGCGACGAAGTCGACCTCGGCGGGCTGACGCTGCGGGCTCTGGCCACCCCCGGACACACCGACGAGCACCTGTCCTTCCTGCTGCTCGACGGCTCCGGGGAACTCGGGGTGTTCACCGGCGGCTCGCTGATCGTGAACTCCGCCGCCCGCACCGACCTCCTCGGCCAAGAGCGCACCGAGGAACTCGCCCGCGCCCAGTACCGCTCACTGAAACGGTTGACCGCGTTGCCGGACCAGACCGCGGTGTGGCCCACCCACGGCGCAGGATCCTTCTGCTCCGCCCCGCCCGGCACCGAGCGCACCACCACCATCGGAGCCCAGAAGCAGGCCAACCCGCTGCTCACCGCAGCCGACGAGGACACCTTCGTGGCCCAGCTGATCGCGAGCCTGGGCACCTACCCCGCCTACTTCGACCGCCTCGGCGAGATCAACCGGCGCGGCCCGGCCGTGCTGACCGCAAACCCCGTGCTCCCGGCCTTGTCCGCACCGCAGGCGCGGGCCCTCATTGCTGACGGCGGCCACGTCGTTGACGTCCGCCCGGCCGCCGACTACGCCGCCGGCCACATCCCCGGCGCCCTGTCCATCCCGCTGCGCGACCAGTTCGCCACCTGGCTCGGCTGGCTCCTGCCCGACACCGCACCCCTGGCCTTCGTCACCGCCGAGGGCCAGGACCTGAGCGAAATCGTCTGGCAGGCATACAAGATCGGCTACGAGCGTCTCGCCGGCCACCTCGCGGGCGGCATGGACGCCTGGCTCGTCGACGGCAACCCCCAGGCCACCACCGCTTTCCTCGCCGCCGACCGCGCCACAGGCCGCCCCTACGTCGACGTCCGGCAGCAAGCCGAGTTCGCCGCCGGGCACGTCCCCGGCGCGCTGCACATCGAGCTCGGCGCCCTCAACGAGTCCGCGGCCGACGCCCCGACCGGACCGGTCGTAGCGTGCGGGCACGGCGAGCGCGCCATGACCGCCGCCAGCCTCCTGGAGCGGGCCGGCCACACCGATGTCGCCGTCCTCGACGGCGGACCGGCCGACTACGCCGCCGCACAGGATCTGCAGCTCGTGCAGGGCGTGGAGGACACCTGCTCGTGAACGCCACCCCTCTGGCCACCACTGCGACCGACGCCTCCGGGCGGCCCGTACGGCTCGGCCTGCGAGAGAACTGGCTGCAGTTCACCCTGCTGGTCATCGTCAACGTCTGCGTCGGCGGCCTAGTCGGCCTGGAACGCACCACCGTCCCGCTGATCGGCTCCGAGACCTTCGGCCTGACCAGCGACCTGGCCGTCTTCTCCTTCATCATCGCCTTCGGCCTCACCAAGGCGTTCACCAACCTCGCCGCCGGGGCGCTCACCGCACGCTTCCGCCGCAAACAGCTGCTGGTGACGGGCTGGCTGCTCGGCATCCCCGTCCCCTTCGCCCTCGCCTGGGCGCCGTCCTGGGGCTGGATCGTCGCAGCCAACGTCCTACTCGGCCTGAACCAGGGCCTTACCTGGTCGATGACCGTCAACATGAAGATCGACCTCGTCGGCCCCTCACGCCGAGGACTCGCCACCGGCCTGAACGAAGCCGCCGGCTACACCGCCGTCGGCGTCACCGCCCTGCTCACGGGCTACCTCGCCACGTCATACGGCCTGCGCCCCGTCCCCGAACTCATCGGCACCGTCTTCGTCGTCGCGGGCCTCGCCCTGGCCCTGGTCGTACGCGACACCGCCGCCCACGTCGCGCTCGAACTCGCCCACCACACCAAGCCCCTGCCCACCGACGAGGACACCGGCCTGAAGGCCACCTTCACCCGCACCTCCTGGCATAACCGCTCCCTACGCGGCGCCAGCCAGGCCGGACTGATCAACAACCTCAACGACGGCCTTACCTGGGGCGTCTTCCCTCTGCTCTTCACCGACCACGGCCTCGGCCTGGCCGCCGTCGGCCTCATCAAGGGTCTCTACCCCATTCTGTGGGGACTCGGGCAGATACCCACCGGCCACCTCGCCGACCGCATCGGCCGCAAACCACTCATCGTCTACGGCATGCTCGTCCAGGCCGCCGGCTTCGTCCTCGCCCTCACCCTGCTCGAACGCCCGCTCCTCGCCGGAATCCTGACCGCCATCGCGCTCGGCCTGGGCACCGCCATGGTCTACCCCGCCCTCATCGCATCCATCTCCGACCACGCCCACCCCGCCTGGCGGGCCAACGCCCTTGGGACGTACCGGTTCTGGCGGGACATCGGCTATGCCGCCGGCGCCCTGGTCGCTGGCCTCCTCGCCGATGCTCTCGGCCTGAACGCCACCGTCATCGCCGCAGCCGTCCTCACCGCGACTTCCGGACTCATGGCTGCTCGCTGGATCACCGAGCACCGCCTCGCCACTCGCTGAGGGGCGCGGCGGCCGCGAACACCCGGCCACTCCACCCCTTGCCTGGGCCGATCACCGATCCGGAGCAGATCACCCGTCTCGACATACGACGACGCGACCGTCTCGGCGGAATCCTCCACGAATACGAACACGCCGAATGACCTGCACGGATGAGTTTTCCGGCAAGGGCACCTGCCCTTTCAGGGATGGACAGCCCGCATCTCGTCGACCAGCGCGAGCGCGACTTCCACGCCTGCCGATGCAGTGTGCCGACCTTGGGATTGACCAGTCTGTCGTACGAGACGCCGTTCATCCTCACGTCACCGCTGAGTGAGCGTTTGATTCTTGCTTGTCCGTTTCATTTGTTTTGGCTGTCGCGCCAGTTCGTGGTGGCTTCGTGGGTGAGGCGGCGGGTCATGAGGTTGATGGCGGCGAGTTGGATCATGGCGGCTGAGCGGTGGGGGTGGGTTTCGTAGTCGCGGGCCGGGCGGCGGCGGTGCATGAGCCAGCCGGGGGTGCGTTCGATGACCCAGCGGCGGGGTTGGACGTGGAAGCCGCGGGTGGTGGGGTCGCGTTGGACGATTTCGAGGTCGATGCCCAGGTGGGCGGCGTGTTCGACGGCTGCGGTTGTGTAGCCGTTGTCGGCCCAGGCTTTGGTGATGGTGGGGTGGCGTTGGCGGACTCTGGTGAGGAGTTGGGTGCCGTCGGCGGAGTCGTGGACGCTGGCGGCGGCGACGGCCAGCAGGAGGCCGAGGGTGTTGGTGACGATGTGCCGTTTGCGGCCGATGATTTTCTTGGCCGGGTCGATGCCTTGGCCGGTCAGGTGGACGGTGGCGGAGGTTTTGATGCTCTGGCTGTCGATCAGGCAGGCGTGTGGCTCGCTGGTGCGGCCTTCGGCCTGGCGGACTTTGCCGCGTAAGAGGCCGGTGAGCTGGTCGAAGATGCCGACGGCTTCCCAGCGAGCGAAGTCGGATGCCATTGCGGGCCTGGCGCCAGGCTTCGAGGGTGGGGCGGATGAGTTCCCAGCGGGCGTCGGATAGGTCGCTGGGGTAGGGCCGTGAGGGCTGCATGATGCCTGGGTATGTGGCGGCGGCCGGCCTGGGGCAGGCAATACGTCGGCATCCGACGCGTACGGTTCACCAACGATTGAGGACCTTTCCTGGGCAGAATTCGCCGGTGACCCTGACACGCCCATCGCAAGGCTCGAAG
>NZ_JBIBKR010000017.1:0-5958 GCF_042959365.1 Streptomyces sp. NPDC007907 | reverse complement strand
ACACCGCCCACACCGCAACCACCAACTCGGCCGAACGCGGCAACGCCAACCCCACCAACGCCTCAGGACCCACCCCCTCACCCACCAACACCCGACCCAACCGACTCGCACGCACATCCAACTCCGCATACGACAGCCCGACATCCCCCACCACCACAGCCACCGCATCCGGCGTCCGCGCCACCTGCGCCGCAAACAACTCGGGCAACGTCAACCCCGAAACCGCCACCCCCGTGGCATTCCAGTCCACGAGCATCTTCCGGCGCTCGTCGTCGTCGAGGACCTCCACCGAGCTCATGGGTATCGACGGATCCGCGGCCACAGCCGACAGCACTCGGAGCCAGCGGTGTGCGATCCGGTGGGCCGTCTCCTCGTCGAAGAGGTCGGCCGACACCGTCACCACGCCACGCATGCCGGCCGGCGCGCCCCCGGCGCCGAAGGTCTCGGCCGCTGCGACCTCCAGGTCGAACTTCGACGTGGCAGTTCCGCGAGTCATGCGGGACGCCTTGAGGCCGGACAGGTCGAGCTTCGCCGGACCGGCGTTCTGCAGGGTGAGCATGACCTGGAAGAGGGGGTGCCGCGCGAGGGAGCGGGTCGGCGCCAGCTCTTCCACAAGTCGTTCGAAGGGCACGTCCTGGTGCTCGAACGCGCCGAAACTCGTCTCCCGGACCCGGTCCAGCACGTCGGCGAACGTCGGATCGCCGGAGAGGTCGGTACGCAGGACGAGCGTGTTGACGAAGAACCCGACGAGGTCGTGGAGTGCCTTGTCGGTGCGTCCGGCGATGGCTGAACCGATCGGGATGTCCGTACCGGCGCCTAGCCGGGACATCGTCACGGCGAGTGCCGCCTGGAGCACCATGAAGAGGCTCATGCCTCGTTCGCGTGCCATGGCGACGAGCCGCTCGTGCACCACGGCCGGGATCTCCAGTTCAGCCTGGTGGCCTCGGTGGGTCGGGACGGCCGGGCGCGGGCGGGCGGTCGGCAACGACAGCTCCTCGGGGACCCCGGTCAGGGCCTGCCGCCAGTACTCGACCTGCTGGTTCAGCACGCTCTCCGGGTCGTCCTCGTCGCCCAGCAGCTCCCTCTGCCACATGGCGTAGTCGGCGTACTGCACCGGCAGGGGCTCCCATTCGGGCGCCCGGCCGTCGCGGCGCGCCGCGTAGGCCACCGAAAGGTCACGCGCCAGCGGGCCGGCCGACCAGGCGTCCCACGCGATGTGATGCACCAGCAGGACGAGCACGCACTCGTCCTGGCCCACTGTGAGCAGGCTGGCTCGCAGCGGGATCTCCGTGGCCAGATCGAAGGCGTGCCGCACGGTGTGCTCGACGGTCTCCGTCAGGTGCTCCGGAGACACGTCCACGACGGCCAGCTCGAATGCGGTCTCCTCGACCGGCAGGATGCGCTGGTACGGCTCGCCGTCGGGCGCGGGGAACACCGTCCGCAGCACCTCGTGCCGTTGCAGCACGTCCCGCAGCGCCGCTTCCAGCGCTTCCCGGTCGAGCACCTCGGGGAAGCGCAGCACCGTCGGGTTCGTATAGGTGGTGCTCGGCCCCTCCAGCTGTGCCAGGAACCACAGACGACGCTGGGCGAACGAGAGCGGGATCATCAGGACTCCTCCTGGCTGCGCATCGGCCGCAGCGCGGGCCTAGCTTTCGGACGGCTGTCACCTTGCTGTGTGAGCCAGACCGCGAGCCCGGCCGGCGTCGGGGTGCCGAAGACCGCCCGGATCGGCAGTTCCGTCCCCAGTTCCTCTCTGATCTCGCTGCTCAATCGGGTCGCCAGCAGCGAATGCCCGCCGAGGGCGAAGAAGTCGTCGTCGACTCCGACCCGGCCCACGCCGAGTACGCGGGCGAACGCCCGGCAGAGGGTCTCCTCCAGTGGCGTGGCCGGGCCGCGCCCCCGCCTCTCCGCGTATTCGGGGACGGGCAGTGCCGCACGGTCGAGCTTCCCGTTCACCGTCAGCGGCAGCGCGTCCATGGCCACCACGGCCGCGGGCACCATGTGGCCGGGGAGCCGACCTGTCGCCCAGGTGCGCAGGGCATCGGGCAGGGCGTTCGGCAGGGCCGCCTCCGCCGTGGCGTCGGCGGTGGCGTCGGTGGCGCCGCCGTCGGGGGCCGGGACCACGTACGCGACCAGGCGCTTGTCGCCGGGCGTGTCCTGCCTTGCGATCACCGCGGCCTGCGCCACCTGCGGGTGCGCGGCCAGCACCGCCTCGATCTCTGCGGGCTCGATCCGGAAGCCGCGGATCTTCACCTGTTCATCGACTCGGCCGGCGAACACCAACTGGCCGTCCCCGGTCCAGCGCACCAGGTCCCCGGTCCGATACATCCGTTCGCCCGTATCACCGTACGGGCAGGCCACGAACCGTTCGCCGGTCAGGTCGGGCCGGCCCACGTAGCCGCGCGCCACCTGTGCACCGGCGACGTACAGCTCGCCCGCGACGCCCACCGGTACCGGCTTCAGCCGGGCGTCCAGCGCGTACAGCCGCGTGTTGGCCACGGGCCTGCCCACCGGCACCGCACCGGAGCCGAGCGACTCCGCAGACAGGCGAGCCGTCGCCACGGCGATGGTCGTCTCCGTCGGACCGTAATGGTTGAACACCCCCTGCTCACCGGCCGCCGCCAGCAAGCCGGCCACCAGTTCCCGCGGTGCCTCTTCACCGCCGAGCACCAGTGCCTTGCCCGGCAGGACCCCGGCGGCACCCTCGGGTCCGGCGGTCAGCGCCGCGAGATGCGAGGGCACGCCCTTGAGGTAGTCGATGCGGTGTTCCGTCAGATACCTGCTCACCGCCACGGCATCGGTCACCGTGTCCTCGTGCAGGATGTGCAGCTCACCACCGGTGACCAGACTGGCGAACACCAGCGTGTTCCCCGAGTCGGTCGTCTGGGCCTGCACCACCGCGTGGCGACCGGGCCGGTCGAGGCCGATCCGCCCGGGCACCGTGGTCACATAGTTCGCCAGTCCGCCGTGTGTGACCGCCACGCCCTTGGGCCACCCCGTCGAACCCGACGTGTAGATCACGTACGCGATCTGGTCCGGCAACGGCGCTGCGGGCTCCGCCGACGGTTGCGATGCCGCTGCCGGTTCCGGTTCGGTCGACGGCTGTATCGACTCCACTGCGTCCACCGCGATCAGCCGATGTCCGCTCGCCGGCAGTGACTCGACGAGCTCGCCCGTGGTGAGGGTCAGCACCGCACCGCTGTCCGCCAGCACGTACGCGATGCGTTCGGTGGGCAGCGTCGCATCGACCGGCACGTACGCCGCCCCCGCCTTCCACACGCCCAGGATCGCCGCGATCGTCTGGACACCGCGCGGCAGGCACAGACCCACCACGGACTCCGCGCCCACGCCGTGAGCGCGCAGATGGCGCGCCAGCCGGTTCGCCCGTGCCTCCAGCTCCGCGAACGACACCTCCACACCGTCCTGAACCACGGCGACGGCGCCCCGGGTACGACGCGCCTGAGCCTCGAACAGGGTGGGCACCATCGACGCGACGCCCCCCACCGCCGTGTCGTTCCAGTCCGTCAGCAGTCGGTCCTTCTCCACCGCGTCCAGGATCTCCATCGACGACAACGAGCTGTCCGGGTCGTGCTCCAGGGCCGTCACCACGCTGTCCAGGCAGGTGTGCAGCAGCCGGCACACCGCCTGCCCGTCGACCGGGCCCACCGCGTCCACGTTCAGCCAGAACCCGGACTCCAGGTCGTCCACCGACACGGCCACCGGGTAGTTGGTGGCGGTCCGGGCGTACACCGTGCTGATGCCCTTGGACGAGGTCGCGGCGCTCGGACCGGGCTGCGTCTGCGGGCGCCTGCCATGCCGATAGTTGAACAGTGAGGCGAACAGCGGGCTGCCGTTCGGGACGCCACTGGCCTGCTGCGCCAGCCTCAGCGGCGCGTGCTCGTGCACGAGCAGCTCCGCGAGCTGATCGCGTACGCCCTCCAACGCCCGGCCCACACTGACCCCGTCGACACGGACGCGGACGGGCAGGGTGTTGATGAACAACCCGGGCACCCGATCCGCACCGGCACCGGCGTTCATCCGCCCGAACAGCACCGTGCCGAAGACGACGTCGTCACGGCCGCTGATCGTGGCCAGCACCCGAGCCCAGGCCAGGTGGAACACCGTGGCGGGGCTCGCACCGAGTGAGCGGGCGATGTCGCGTACTCGCCGGCCCACCTCGTCGTCGACGCCCATCCGGGAACGCTCGACATCGCTGCCGTCACCGTGCACGTCCAGCAGACCGTACGGTGCGGTGGTCTCCTCCACATCGCCCAACAGGTCGGCGAAGTACCGCTCGTGTTCCTCCCGCGTCACACCGAGTCGGGCCTGCGCGACGAAGTTCCGGAAGGGCACCGGCTCGGGCAGGGAACCCTCCTGCCCCGACAGGAACGCTCGCATCTCGTCGAGCAGCACGTCCTGGCCGGTGTGGTCCTGGACCAGGTGATGCATCCGCAGCAACGCCAGCCATCCACCGACCTGGCCCGGCTGAGGGGTGATGTGCACGTCGATCAGTGGCGCGCGACGGATATCCATGTGCGATCCGGCGGCCTCGATCAACTGCGCCACCGCATCGGGGCCTTGCAGGTCGAGAGAGACCTCGTGGACGGGCAGTTCGGCCACACGGACCACGACCTGCACCGGCTCGCGCAGTTGCTCCCACACGATCGCCGTGCGGTAGATGTCGTGCCGGTCCACCACCCGTTGGAGAGCGCCGAGGAAGGTGTCCAGGCGGTCCCGCGAGTCGAACTCCATGACCCTCGGAGCCGCGTACACGTCCGTGCCACCGTCGGTCTGGAGCAGGTGGTGGAAGAACAGGCCCTCCTGCAGAGGCGCCAGGGGGTATACGTCAGCGATGTTGGCCGCGCCGCCCTGGACCGTTGCGACGATCCTCGCGACCTCTTCTTCGGACAGCTCGACGAGCGGGAGCATGTCCGGGGTGATGTGCTCGGCGCCGTGCGGGATGCGGTTCTCCGGAACGTCGACCGTGTCCGGAGCCGACACCTCAGCCAGGCCTGCGGGAGTGGGTGTCTGGAACAGGGCGCGGACCGAGAGGGACACGCCCCGGCTGCGCAGCTGCTCGACCAAAGAGACGGCGAGCAGGGAGTGCCCGCCCAGCGTGAAGAAGTCGTCATCCACACCGACCGCGGGCAGACCCAGCACCTGGGCGAAGGCCTGACACAGAATCTCCTCCTGCACGGTTGCCGGAGGACGCCCCGTGCCGGCCGTCGCCGCCGCCCCGTAGTCAGGAACGGGCAGAGCCTTGCGATCCAGTTTGCCGTTGCCCGTCAGCGGCAGGGCATCGAGGACCACCACGGCCGCGGGGACCATGTGGTCCGGCAGACGGGCCGTTGTGAAATCCCTGATTGCGTCGGGCAATTCAGTGGTTTCGGTGTCGTCGGTGACGATGTAGGCGACCAGGCGGACATCACCGGGGGTGTCTTCGCGGGCGACGACTGCGGCCTGGGCGACCAGCGGGTGCGCGGCTACGACTGCCTGCACCTCGCCGGGCTCCACTCGATACCCGCGGATCTTCACCTGCTCGTCGGCACGACCGGCGAACACCAGCCGGCCATCGGCCGTCCACCGTGCGCGATCGCCCGTGCGGTACATCCGCTGGCCGGGTGAGCCGAAGGGGCAGGCCACGAAACGCTCGGAGGTGAGACCGGGCCTGCCCACATACCCGCGCGCCACCTGTGCGCCCGCCACATACAGCTCACCGACCACGCCGACCGGCACGGGGTTGAGCCGGTCGTCCAGGACGTAGGTCTGTGTGTTGGCCACCGGGGAGCCCACCGGGATCACCCCGGCAGCCACATCCTCCGAGGTCAGGGGTGTGGTGGCCACGCCGACCGTGGTCTCCGTGGGCCCGTAGTGGTTGAACACAGCCGTGGCCAGCAGCTCCCCGACCAGCTCGGCGGAAGCCGCCTCACCACCCAGAACCAGCGACCGCACCGACGT
>NZ_JBIBKR010000016.1:0-6035 GCF_042959365.1 Streptomyces sp. NPDC007907 | reverse complement strand
TATCAGTTGATGGCGGTGGAGCGGGATGACTGGGTGTTGCGGTGTGTGGTGTTCGGTGGTGAGGCGTTGGATGTGGGCCGGCTGGAGGGCTGGTTTGCGCGGCATGGGGATGGGGGGCCGCGGTTGGTGAACATGTACGGGATCACCGAGACGACGGTTCATGTCACGTATGCGCCGCTGGATTCGGCGGGGGTTCGTGGTGGTGTGATCGGGGTGGGGCTTCCGGACCTTCGGGTGTTCGTGCTGGATGAGGGTCTGCGTCCGGTGCCGGTGGGTGTGGCGGGGGAGCTGTATGTCGCGGGTGCCGGTTTGGCGCGGGGTTATCTGGATCGTGCGGGGCTGACCGCGGGGCGGTTCGTGGCGTGCCCGTTCGGCCCGGCGGGCGCGCGGATGTACCGGACGGGAGACCGTGCGCGCTGGGCTGCTGATGGCCGGCTGGTCTACGAAGGCCGCGCGGATGCGCAGGTGAAGATCCGCGGTTTCCGTATCGAGCCGGGTGAGATCGAGGCGGCACTGGCCGCGCATCCGCAAGTGGCGCAGGCAACGGTGATCGCCAGAGAGGACACGCCCGGTGATGTCCGCCTGGTCGCCTATCTCGTGCCGACCGAGCGCGACGGCGACGCGGGTGAACTTGGCTCGGCAGTGCGGGAGTTCGCGGCCGCCCGGCTGCCGGAGTACATGGTGCCGTCGGCGGTGGTGACGCTGGAGGCGTTGCCGTTGACGGTGAACGGCAAGCTGGACCGCAAGGCGCTGCCCGCTCCGGAGTTCACGGCGGGTGCGGGGCGTGGCCCGGCGACGGTGCAGGAGGAGATCCTGTGCCAGGCCTTCGCCGAGGTGCTGGGCCTGCCCGCGGTCGGTGTGGACGACGACTTCTTCGCCCTGGGCGGGCACTCCCTGCTGGCCGTGTCGCTGGTCGAGCAACTGCGCAGCCACGGCGTGTCCGTCTCCGTGCGCGCACTGTTCCAGACACCGACCCCGGCCGGCCTCGCGGCAACCGCTGGTCCGGCCGAGGTGGCGGTGCCGCCGAACCTGATCCCGGAGGGCGCCGAGCGCATCACCCCTGACATGCTGCCGCTGGTCGACCTGGACGAGGCCGAGCTGGGGCAGGTCATCGAGCAGATACCCGGCGGCGCGGCCAACATCGCCGATGTGTACCCGCTCGCCCCGCTGCAGGAGGGTCTGTTCTTCCATCACCTGTTGCAGGCCGATGGCGCCGGTGCGGATACCTATGTAGTGCCACGGGTCCTGCGCTTCGACTCAAGGGAGCGACTGGATGCCTTCCTCGATGCTCTTCAGCGGGTGGTGGACCGGCATGACATCTACCGCACGGCGATCGTGTGGGAGCGACTGCGTGAGCCGGTCCAGGTCGTGGCACGAAGGGTCGAACTGCCCGTCAAATCCGTTGAGTTGACGGCTGAGGGCCCTGCCGCGGTGGAGCAGTTGACCGCGGCGGCCGGGTCGAGGATGGACATCGGCCGCGCTCCCCTGATCGACGTGCACATCGCCTCACAGCCGGGTGAGGACGGTGGGTGGCTGGCGTTGCTGCGGATGCACCACCTTGTCCAGGACCACACCACCCAGGACGTGCTGCTGGAAGAGATGAGTGCGTTCTTGTCGGGGCGGGAGGACTCCCTGCCGGAGCCGCTGCCGTTCCGCAACTTCGTCGCGCAGGCCCGGCTGGGCGTGACGCGCGAGGAGCACGAGCGCTACTTCACCGGCCTGTTGGGGGATGTGGAGGAGACCACCGCCCCTTATGGCCTGCTGGACGTGCACGGTGACGGCAGCGGCGTCGTGCGCTCCCACCTGCGGGTCGACGAGGAGGTCGGCCAACGGGTGCGTGATGTCGCCCGGTCGTTGGGGGTGAGTCCGGCCAGTGTGTTTCACCTGGCCTGGGCGCGGGTGCTGGCCACGGTCAGTGGTCGTGACGACGTCGTGTTCGGGACGGTGTTGTTCGGGCGGATGAACGCCGGCGCGGGTGCGGATCGGGTGCCGGGGTTGTTCATCAACACGTTGCCGGTCCGGGTCCGGGTGGATGCGGTCGGCGTCGCCGGCGCGCTGGAAGGGGTGCGTGATCAGCTGGCGGAGCTGCTGGTGCACGAGCACGCCCCGCTGACGCTGGCGCAGCAGGCCAGCAGCATTCCCAACGGCAGCCCGCTGTTCACCTCGCTGTTCAACTACCGGCACGGCCGACGCCCACAGGCGATGCCCGCACCGGAAGCCGCCACGGCGCCCAGGGGCATCGTCACGGTGTCCATCCGCGAGGTGACGAACTACCCGGTGACGGTGGCGGTCGACGACCTGGAATCAAGGTTCGGACTGACCGTGGACGCGGTGGGTCCGGTAGACGGGCAGGCCGTGTGCCGACTGCTGCACACTTGCCTCGACAACCTCGTCACCACGCTGGAGGACGACCCGGACGGTCTCCTGTCGGCAGTGGACGTTCTCGACGCCACCGAGCAGAACCGACTCCTCGAAGACTGGAACGACACCACGACGGAACTGCCCGAGCAGGCTGTTCACGCCTTGGTCGCCGAACAGGCGCGGCTGCGTCCGGACGCCGTGGCAGTGGAGTTCGGAGCCGCGCACCTCTCGTACCGGCAGCTCGACGCGCGAGCCAACCAGATCGCGCACGCGCTCATCGCGGCCGGTGTGCGCAGGGCGTCGCTGGTCGGAGTGTGCCTGGAGCGCGGTCCGGACGCCGTGGCCGCACTGCTGGGAGTCTGGAAGGCCGGCGCGGGCTACGTACCGCTGGACAAGGACTACCCCTCCGCCCGCTTGGCGTCCATGATGCGCGATGCCGACGTCCAGGTCGTGGTCAGCCAGGGAGGACTGGCCGAACTCCTGACGGACTTCGAGGGCATGGTCGTACAGGTCGAGACTGTCGATGAATCCTCCTTCCCGAGCGAGGATCCGACAGTAGCCGTGGCCGCAGATGACGCCGCCTACGTGATGTTCACGTCCGGATCGGCGGGGCTGCCCAAGGGCGTGATGGTGGAGCACCGTGCCGTGACCCGGCTGGTGTGGGGGCAGCGGTACGCCGAGTTCAGCGAGCAGAACGTGCACCTGCTGCTGGCGCCGCTGGCGTTCGACGCCTCGACCTTCGAGTTGTGGGGCGCGCTGGTGCACGGCGGCCGTCTGGTGATCGCTCCTCCTGGTGCCGTCGGCCTGCCGGAACTGCGGTCGCTGATCTCCGAGAAGGGCATCCGCGACCTGTGGTTGACCGCCGCGCTCTTCAACACGGTGGTCGATGAGGACCCGCGCGTGCTGGCGGGGCTGGCGCGCGTGCTGGTCGGCGGCGAGGCGTTGTCGGCTCGGCACGTGCGGGAAGCGCAGACCGCGGTGCCCGGACTGCGGGTGGTGAACGGGTACGGACCCACCGAGACCACCACGTTCGCCTGCACCTACGCCATCCCGGAGCTGTCCGAGGACTCGCAGTCCGTGCCGATCGGCTCCCCGATCGCCAACACGCAGGCGTTCGTGCTGGATGGTGCGCTGCGTCCGGTGCCGGTGGGTGTGGCGGGGGAACTGTATGTGGCGGGCGCGGGGCTCGCGCGGGGATACGCGGGTCGTCCCGGCCTGACGGGTGAGCGGTTCGTCGCGTGCCCGTTCGGTCCGGCGGGCGCGCGGATGTATCGGACGGGGGATGTGGTGCGGTGGTCGGCCGAGGGCCGGCTGGAGTATTTGGGGCGTGCGGATGAGCAGGTGAAGATCCGCGGTTTCCGGATCGAACCGGGTGAGGTCGAGGCCGCACTGGCCGCGCATCCGGCGGTTGCGCAGGCGGCCGTGATCACCCGCGAGGACGTCCCCGGGGACAAGCGCCTGGTGGCGTACGTGGTGGGGGCCGCGTCCGAATCCGAGCTCCGTGAGTACGTGGGTGAGCGGTTGCCGCAGTACATGGTGCCCTCGGCGGTCATGGTCCTGGATGCGTTGCCGTTGACAGTGAACGGCAAGCTGGACCGCAAGGCGCTGCCCGCACCGGAGTATGCGAGTGAGGGAGGCCGGGGCCCCGCGACCGTGCAGGAGGAGATCCTCTGCCAGGCCTTCGCCCAGGTCCTCGGTCTGGAGGAGGTGGGTGTCGAGGACGACTTCTTCGCGCTGGGTGGTCACTCGTTGCTGGCGACGCGGTTGGTGAGCCGCGTGCGGGCGGTGCTGGGTGTGGAAGTGGCGCTGCGGACGCTGTTCGAGGCGTCGACGCCGGCCGGTCTCGCAGCACGGCTCGGTCAGGCGGATACGGCGCGTCCGGCTCTGGTCGCGGGGGAGCGCCCGGAGCGGGTGCCGCTGTCGTACGCGCAGCGCCGACTGTGGTTCATCGGCCAGCTCGAAGGCCCGAGCGCGACGTACAACATCCCGATCGGCCTGCGGCTGAGCGGGGCACTGGACCAGCGAGCGCTGGAAGACGCCCTGCGCGACGTCCTGGAACGGCATGAGGTGCTGCGGACGGTGTTCGCGGTGGCCGACGGAGAGCCGTATCAGCGGATCCTGCCCGTCGAGGAGAGCGGCTTTGCGCTGACGATCACGGATGTGAGCGCGGAGGGCCTGGACGCAGCAGTGGCGGAGGCCTCGCAGTACGCATTCGACCTGAGCTCGGAAATCCCCTTCCAGGCCCGCCTGTTCACTCTGGGAGCGGATGAACACGTCCTGACTGTCGTGGTGCATCACATCGCCAGTGATGGGTGGTCGTCTGCTCCGCTGGAGCGGGATCTGACGTCTGCTTATGCGGCGCGGTGTGAGGGGCGGGCGCCTGAGTGGGCGCCGTTGCCGGTGCAGTACGCCGACTATGCGTTGTGGCAGCGGGAGATGCTCGGGTCCGAGGAGGATCCGGAGAGTGTGTTGTCGCGTCAGGTGGGGTTCTGGCGTGAGGCCCTGGCCGGGGCTCCGGAGGAGTTGGCGTTGCCCTATGACCGGTCGCGTCCTGCTGTCGCCTCGCATGAAGGCCATGCGGTGGGAGTGCAGGTGCCCGCTGCGGTGCATGCGCGGTTGCGTGAGGTGGCGCGTGAGCGTGGCGTGACGGTGTTCATGGTGTTGCAGGCGGCGGTCGCGGTGACGTTGTCGCGGCTGGGTGCGGGCACGGACATTCCGATCGGTTCGGCGGTCGCGGGGCGCACGGATGAGGCGCTGGACGAGCTGGTGGGCTGCTTCGTGAACACGCTGGTCATCCGCACGGATCTGTCGGGTGATCCGACGTTCGGTGAGGTGCTGGAGCGGGTTCGGGAGACGAGCCTGGCCGGTTTCGGGCATCAGGATGTGCCGTTCGAGCGGTTGGTGGAGGAGCTGGCGCCGGCGCGTTCGGCGGCTCGGCATCCGTTGTTCCAGGTCATCTTGACGATGCAGGACACGGTGTCGGTGGCGGGTGTGGGCGGGTCGGCTGCGCAGGTGCCGGGTCTGCGGGGCAGTGCGCTGCCGTTGGGCCGGGTTGGGGCGAAGTTCGATCTGTCGGTGCTGGTGGGGGAGCGGTTCGACCGGGACGGTGCACCGGCGGGCATCGGCGGTGTGGTGACCGCGGCGGCTGATCTGTTCGACCCGGACACCGTCACCCGAATGGCCGAAGCGCTCAACCTGCTGCTGGCCCAGGTCGTCGAGGACCCCTCCACACGACTGAACGCTCTGGAAGTCGTTGACGAGGCTGAGCGTCGGCGGGTGCTGGTGGGCTGGAACGACACGGCGGTGAGCCTGCCGCGGACGTCTGTGCTGGGTCTGTTCGAGGAGCAGGTGGTGCGGTCGCCGGATGCGGTGGCGGTTGTGCAGCGCGGTGCGTCGGTGTCGTTCGCGGAGCTGGATGTGCGCGCCAACCGTCTGGCGCACTATCTGCGGGCGCAGGGTGTGGGTGCGGAGTCGGTGGTGGGTCTGTGCCTGCCGCGAGGCGTCGAGACACTCGTCGGCATGCTGGCGGTGTGGAAGGCGGGAGCCGCCTACCTCCCGGTTGATGTCGGCCAGCCCGCGGAGCGGGTGGCATTCGTGCTGCGCGACAGCGGCGCGGTGCTGACGCTGACGACCGAGGAGATCCTGGACGACCTCCCGGCGGGGCGTCATCGCCT
>NZ_JBIBKR010000015.1:0-9347 GCF_042959365.1 Streptomyces sp. NPDC007907 | reverse complement strand
GCGTCTTCCAGGGTGAAGACCCCGGCCACATGGGCGGCGGCCAGTTCACCCACGGAGTGCCCGACGAGGAAGTCAGGGGTCAGACCCCAGGCCTCGACGAGCCGGAACAGCGCGACCTCGATGGCGAAGAGCGCGGCCTGCGTGTACACGGTCTGGTCGATCAGACCGGCGTCCGTCCCGTCCGTGCCGAAGACGACATCCTTCAGCGGACGCTCCAGCTGCCCATCGAAGCGGGCACACACCTCATCGAATGAGGCGGCGAACACGGGATGCGTCTCGTAAAGTTCGCGGCCCATTCCGGCCCGCTGGCTGCCCTGCCCCGTGAACAGGAACGCCAGTCGGCCAGGGCTGACGCTCCCCGAGGGTGCCTCCCCGGCAGCCACCGACCGCAGGCCGGCCAGCAGCTCCTCACGGCTCGCGCCCGTGACCACGGCCCGGTGCTCGAACCGTGCGCGCGACACCGCCAGGGAGTAGCCGACATCCGCCGGGCCCAGCTCGGGCTTGCGCTCCAGGAAGGAGAGCAGCCGGTCGGCCTGCGCCCGCAGCGCGTCCTCGGTCTTGCCCGAGAGGACCCACGGCACGGGGCCGGCGACGATCGGTGTCTCGCCTGCTCCGAGGTCCGCCGCCGGTACCTGCTCCAGTACGACGTGCGCGTTCGTACCGCTCATGCCGAACGACGACACCGCTGCCCGTCTCGGCCTGTCCACCTGCGGCCACTTGCGGGCCTCGGTCAGTAGGCGGACGTCGCCCGCCGACCAGTCCACCTCGGGGGCCGGCTCATCGACGTGCAGGGTCTTCGGCAGCAGGCCCTCCCGCATGGCGATGACCATCTTGATGATGCCGGCGATGCCCGAAGCCGCCTGGCTGTGACCGATGTTGGACTTGATGGAGCCGAGCCAGAGCGGTTCCGCGCCCTGGCGGCCCTGGCCGTACGTGGCAAGGAGGGCCTGCGCCTCGATCGGGTCGCCGAGCCGCGTCCCCGTGCCGTGCGCCTCGACCGCGTCGACGTCGCTCGTCGACAGACCGGCGTTGCTCAGTGCCCGCCGGATGACGCGCTGCTGGGAGGGCCCGTTGGGCGCAGTCAGACCGTTCGACGCGCCGTCCTGATTGAGGGCCGTACCCCTGATCACCGCAAGCACCTGGTGACCGTTGCGGCGGGCGTCGGAGAGGCGTTCGACGAGGAGCATGCCCACGCCCTCCGCCCAGCCGGTGCCGTCCGCCGCGCCCGCGAAGGGCTTGCAGCGGCCGTCGGGGGCGAGGCCCCGCTGGCGTGAGAACTCGACGAATGTGTCCGGCGTCGACATGACCGTGACACCACCGGCAAGCGCCAGTGAGCACTCTCCCCGGCGCAGCGACTGGACCGCCAGGTGCAGGGCCACCAGCGAGGACGAGCACGCGGTGTCCACCGAGACGGCCGGGCCCTCCAGGCCGAGCACGTATGAGACGCGGCCCGAGGCGACACTGCCCGAGTTGCCGGTGCTGAGATAGCCCTCAAGCCCCTCGACGGACTTGGTGAACTCGGAGTAGTAGTCCGAGCTCATCACCCCGGCGAACATGCCCGTCTGGCTGCCGCGCATCGCCTCGGGATCGAGACCGGCGCGCTCGAACGCCTCCCAGGAGGCCTCAAGGAGCAGCCGCTGCTGCGGGTCCATCGCCAGCGCCTCGCGCGGCGAGATCCCGAAGAACGCCGGATCGAAGTCCCCCGCCTCGTAGAGGAATCCGCCCTCACGCGAGACGATCTTGCCGGGCTTGTCCGGGTCGGGGTCGTACAGCCCCTCGATGTCCCAGCCGCGGTCCGTCGGGAACCCGGAGATCGCGTCGACCCCGTCCGACACCAGCCTCCACAGGTCCTCGGGCGAAGCGACCCCGCCCGGGTAGCGGCACGCCATGCCGACGATCGCGACCGGCTCCGTCGCCGCACCGACGAGTTGCCGGTTCTGCTGCTTCAGGCTCTCGGCTTCCTTGATCGACGCACGCAGCGCCTCGACGAGTTGTGCCTGGGACGTTGTCATCAAGAGCTCCACACATCAGACGTCACAACAGACGTCACATCAGCATCAGACGTCATGAGTCGGCGTTTCCGAGCGCCATACGGATCAGGTGTTCGGTGTCCATCGCGTCGATGTCGTCGATCGCGTCGGATAGGCCGTCGTCCTCGGGCGCGGGGTCCGCGTCACCCAGACCGGCCAGGTCCATCAGGAGATCCAGCACACCGGCCTCGCGGAAGCGGGCCAGCGGGACCGCCGCGAGGGCGGAGCGGATACGCGCCTCCTCGGGGTCGGCGCCGGTGTCGGGGTCCTCGCCGTCCGGCACCAGCTGGGCGCGCAGATATCCGGTGAGCGCGAGCGGCGTCGGATAGTCGAAGACGAGAGTGGCCGGCAGCCGCAGGCCGGTCTCCGCGCCCAGACGGTTGCGCAGTTCGACCGCGGTGAGCGAGTCGAAGCCCAACTCCTTGAAGGCGCGCCCCGGTTCGAGGCCCGCGCCGCCGCTGTGGCCGAGCACCGCCGCGACATGGGTCCGCACGGATTCCAGCAGCAGCGCGTCCTGCTCCGTACCGCTGAGCCCGGTGAGCCGGTCGGCGAGCGTCGCCCCGTGACCGGCGAGCCCGCCGGCCGCCGCCGCGCGCCGGCCGGGACCACGCCGCAGCCCGCGCAGCAGAGCCTCGTCCGAACCGCCCTCCTGAGCGAGCAGCTTGGTGAGATCGAGGCGCACCGGGGCGACAACGGGACGACCGGACTCGCGGGCCACGTCGAACAGCGACATGCCAAGCTCCGAGGAGATCGGCAGCATGCCACCGCGCTCCATGCGCTGTACGTCGGCCGCCGAGAGGTGGCCTGTGATGCCGCTGCGCTGCCCCCAGAAGCCCCACTGGAGCGAGGTGGCCGCGAGGCCGTCGGCGCGCCGGGCCTGCGCCAGGGCGTCGAGGAAGGAGTTGCCCGCGACGTAGTTGGCCTGGCCCGCCTCGCCGAAGAGGCTGGCGGCGGAGGAGAAGAGGACGAAGGCCGACAGGTCCAGGTTCCGGGTCAGCTCATGGAGGTTGAGCACGGCGTCGATCTTCGGACGCAGCACCCGGCCGAGCCGCTCAGGTGTGAGCGAGCCGATCGTGGCGTCGTCGATCACCCCGGCGGTGTGCACGACCGCCGTGAGCGGATGGTCGACCGGCACGGACTTCACCAGAGAGGCAAGCGCCGAGAAGTCCGTCACGTCGCAGGAGGCGATCTCCACGTGCGCGCCGAGTGCCGTCAGCTCGGCGGCCAGCTCCGGTGCGCCCTCGGCATCGAGACCGCGCCGGCTGGTCAGGAGGAGACGGCGCACGCCGTGCTCGGTCACCAGGTGCCGCGCCACCAGCGCACCGAGCGTGCCGGTACCGCCGGTGATCAGCGCGGTGCCCGCCCGGTCCAGTTCGACAGGGGCCGTCGTGGGCACCCCGACGGCGGGAACGCGGGCGAGGCGCCGCGCGGACACCTGGTCTCCCCGGACGGCCAGCTCGGGCTCACCGGAGTCGAGGGCGGCGGCGAGCAGTTCGGCAGTGAGTTCGTCACCGCGTACGTCAAGGAGTACAAACCGGTTCGGATTCTCGGTCTGCGCCGAGCGGATCAGCCCCCAGACGGCGGCGTTCTCCAGGTCCGGTACGTCCTCGTCGGGCCCGGTGGCGGCTGCCCCCTGCGTCACGAGCACGAGCCGCGAATCGGCGAACCGCTCGTCGGCCAGCCACTCCTGGGCCAGGCCCAGCGCCCCGTACAGCGCGTCGTGCGCTGCCTGAGCGAGACCCCGCGCATCGCCCTGAGCGGCCCCGCCGCTCGACTCAGGCGTGTCAGTGTCAGGTGTGCCAGTGTCAGGCGTGTCGGGCGTGGAACTCAGGGGTGCGAACACCACCGACGGTACGGACCCCTCCCGGGACAGCTCGCTCAAGTCCGCGTACCACGCCGCGCCGTCGAACGGCAGGCCCAGCGTGTCGCCCTCGAGCACGGCCCACCCGGCGGCGATGTCGGGCGCGGCAGTGCCGGACGCGCCGAGCGCCAACGGCGCCCACTCGGATTGGAACAGCGCCTCATGGAACCCGGTGCGGCCCGCGGAGACCGCCTCGTCCGTCACCGGTTCCAGCCCGAGCGCGGCGATCGTCGCCACGGGCGAGCCGGACCCGTCCGCGATCTGTACGCCGAGGTGCTCAGTGATGCGTACGCGCAGCAGGGAGGCGCCCGTCGCGTGGAGCGTGACGCCGCTCCAGGCGGTCGGCAGGGAGATCCGGCCGTCCTCGACCGCGCCGAGGGTGTCGAGGTGCAGTGTGTGCAGGGCGGCGTCGAGGAGTGCGGGATGGAGCCCGAAGCCGTCGGTCGAGGTCCCCTCGGGAAGCGCGATGTCGGCGTACGTGTCGGTGCCGAGCCGCCAGACCTTGCGCAGCCCCTGGAAGACCGGCCCGTACTCGGCGCCGATGTTCGTCAAGTCGTCGTACAGTCCTTCGAGTCCGACCTCCGTGGCACCCTCGGGCGGCCACACCGACAGCTCGAAGTCGCCATCGGTCGTACCGTCCGTGAGTACGCCCTCGGCGTGCAGGGTCCACGGGGTTCGCGCGTCGGCGTCGTCGGGCCGCGAGTAGATCACCACGCGTCGGTCACCGCTCGCGTCGGCGGCCTCCACGGTCACGCGTACGGCACTTCCACCGCGCTGCGGGAGCACGAGCGGGGTCTGGACGGCCAGTTCCGCCAGGTTGCCGCAGCCCGCCTGGTCGCCGGCGTGGATCGCCAGCTCGACGAGGACGGACCCGGGCAGCAACGCCGACCCGAGCACCACGTGGTCGGCCAGCCAGGGGTGTGACTGGAGGGACAGCCGACCGGTGAGGACGGTGGTGTCCGACTCCGGAAGGGCGATGGTGGCGCCGAGCAGCGGGTGCCCGGCGGGCGCCTGGCCGAGCCCGGAGGCGTCGCCGAGGGGAGCGAGCGCTTCGAGCCAGTAGCGGTCGTGCTGGAAGGCGTAGGTGGGGAGGTCGACGCGCTGTGCGTCGTGGCCTGCGAAGACGCCGTCCCAGTCGAGTTCGGCGCCGTGGATGTGGGCGGTGCCGATGGCCTGGGTGAGGGTTTCGGTTTCGGGGCGGTTCTTGCGGAGTACGGGGGTGAAGAGGGCCTCTTCTGTGTCGGTGAGGGTTTGCTGGGCCAGGGCGGAGAGGGTTCCGTCGGGGCCCAGCTCGATGAAGGACGTGACGCCTTGTTCGGCGAGGTGGGTGATGCCGTCGGCGAAGCGGACGGCCTGGCGGACGTGGCGTACCCAGTACTCGGGTGAGCCGATGTCCTCGGGGGTGGCGAGCCGGCCGGTGAGGTTGGAGACGACCGGGATGCTCGGAGTGCCGTAGGTCAGGCCCGCCGCGATGGTGCGGAACTCGTCCAGCATGGGTTCCATGCGGGGGGAGTGGAAGGCGTGGCTGACGCGGAGCTGGTGGACCTTGCGCCCCTGCTCGCGCCAGTGCTCCAGCACCTCGACGACCGCGGTCTCGTCACCGGAAACCACGACCGAGGTGGGACCGTTGATGGCGGCGATGGCGATCTCGTGCTCGCGGCCTTCCAGGAGCGGCAGGATCTCCGCCTCCGTGGCCTGGATGGCTGCCATGGCCCCACCGGCGGGGAGGGCCTGCATGAGGCGTCCACGAGCGGCGACGAGCTTGGTCGCGTCTTCCAGGGTGAAGACCCCGGCCACATGGGCGGCAGCCAGCTCACCCACGGAGTGCCCGACGAGGAAGTCAGGGGTCAGGCCCCACGCCTCCACCAGGCGGAAGAGTGCGACCTCGATGGCGAAGAGCGCGGCCTGCGTGTAAACAGTCTGGTCGATCAGACCGGCGTCCGTCCCGTCCGTACCGAAGACGACATCCTTCAGCGGACCTTTAAGCAGCCCGTCAAACTGCCCGCACACCTCATCAAAGGCAGCAGCGAACACGGGATACGTCTCATACAGCTCGCGGCCCATCCCGGCCCGCTGGCTGCCCTGCCCCGTGAACAGGAACGCCAGCTTGCCGCGCCGCACGCTCCCCGAGGCCACCGCACCCGACGCATCCCCGAACGCCAACGCCTGCACACCCGCGAGGAGTTCATCGACATCGGAGCCGGTGATGACGGCCCGGTGCTCGAAGCGGGCCCGCGTCACGGCGAGGGAGTACCCCACATCGGCCGGACGCAGCTCGGAGTTGTCCCGCAGGAAGGAGTGCAGCCGCTCGGCCTGCGCCCGCAGCGCCTCCTCCGTCTTGCCCGACAGGACCCACGGAACGACCCCACCGACGACCGGAGCCTCGGAGCCCCCCTCGTCGACAGCGGCCTCGGAGTCATCGACCGGCGCCTGCTCCAGAATCACATGGGCGTTGGTGCCACCGATGCCGAAGGACGAGACGCCGGCCCGGCGCGGGCGCCCGGCCTCGGGCCACTCGCGGGCCTCGGTCAGCAGCCGCACGTCGCCCGCCGACCAGTCCACCTCCGCCGACGGCTCGTCGACGTGCAGGGTCTTGGGCAGCAGCCCCTCCCGCATCGCCATGACCATCTTGATGATGCCCGCCACACCCGAAGCCGCCTGGCTGTGTCCGATGTTGGACTTGATGGAGCCGAGCCACAGCGGCTCGGAGCCCTCGCGGCCCTGGCCGTACGTGGCGAGCAGCGCCTGGGCCTCGATCGGGTCGCCGAGCCGCGTGCCGGTGCCGTGTGCCTCCACGGCGTCCACCTCGGCGGGCGTCAGCCGCGCGTTGGCGAGGGCCTGGCGGATGACGCGCTGCTGCGAGGGGCCGTTCGGGGCGGTGAGCCCGTTCGACGCGCCGTCCTGGTTGACGGCCGTGCCGCGCACCAGCGCGAGAACGGAGTGGCCGTTGCGGCGCGCCTCCGACAGCCGCTCGACGAGCAGCATGCCCACGCCTTCCGCCCAGCCGGTGCCGTCCGCGGCCGCCGCGAAGGCCTTGCAACGGCCGTCGGGGGCGAGGCCGCGCTGGCGCGAGAAGTCGACGAACGTGTCCGGGCTGGCCATGACGGTGACGCCACCGACCAGTGCCAGCGAGCACTCCCGCTGGCGCAGCGACTGCACGGCCAGGTGCAGGGCGACGAGCGAGGACGAGCACGCGGTGTCCACGGAGACGGCCGGGCCTTCGAGGCCGAGCACGTACGAGACGCGGCCCGAGGCGACGCTGCCCGAGTTGCCGGTGCCGAGGTAGCCCTCGACGCCCTCCGGGGCGGAGTCGCGGCCCGAGTAGTAGTCGGAGCTCATGACACCGGCGAACACGCCGGTCTGGCTGCCGCGGATGGACGCCGGGTCGATCCCGGCGCGCTCCAGCGCTTCCCAGGAGGCTTCGAGGAGCAGTCGCTGCTGCGGGTCCATCGCCAGCGCCTCGCGCGGCGAGATCCCGAAGAACGCGGGGTCGAAGTCGCCGGCACTCTCCAGGAAGCCGCCGACCCGGGCGTAGGTGGTGCCGACGCGGTCGGGGTCGGAGTCGAAGAGGGCGTCGAGGTCCCAGCCGCGGTCGGCCGGGAAGTCCGTCAGGCCCTCCTCGCCCGCGAGCAGCAGTCGCCACAGTGCCTCGGAGGACGTGGCCCCACCGGGGTAGCGGCAGGCGACGCCCACGATCGCGATCGGGTCGTCGTCCGTCGCCACGGCGGTCTCGGCCGGCGCGGCGACGGCGAGGGCCGTCCCGGCGTCCTGCCCGAGAACCTCACCGCCGATGTACTCGACGAGCGCGGCGGGCGTCGGGTAGTCGAAGACCAGGGTCGCGGGGAGCCGCAGCCCGGTCTCGCCGCCCAGGCGGTTGCGCAGTTCGACCGCGGTCAGCGAGTCGAAGCCCAACTCCTTGAAAGCGCGCCCCGGTTCGACCGCGTCCGCGCCGCCGTGGCCGAGAACGGCGGCCACGTGCGTACGAACGAAGTCCAGCAGCACGCTGTCCTGCTCGCCCCGCGACAGACCGGCCAGGCGCTGCGCCAGACCCGATCCGGCGGCCACGGTCCCGGTCCGGGCCGTGCGCCGCGCGGGAGATCCGACGAGCTTGTGGAGCAGCGCCGGAACGGTACCGCCCTGTGTCCGCAGCGCCGCCAGGTCCAGCGGGATCGGGACGAGCGTCGCCTCCGTGCCGCGGACCGCGGCGTCGAACATCGCGAGCCCCTCCTCCGAGGTGAGCGGCAGGGTCCCGGCACGCCTCATGCGCTCGATGTCGGTGGCCGAGAGATGTCCGGTGATGCCGCTGCGCTGCTCCCAGAAGCCCCAGGCGAGTGAGGTGGCGGGCAGTCCCTGGGCGCGGCGGTGGGAGGCCAGCGCGTCCAGGAAGCTGTTGGCGGCCGAGTAGTTGCCCTGCCCGGCCTCGCCGAACACACCGGCCGCGGAGGAGAAGAGGACGAACGCGGAGAGGCCGAGGTCCTTCGTCAGCTCGTGCAGATGGACGGCGGCGTCCGCCTTGGGGCGCAGGACCGCGTCGAGCCGGTCCGGGGTGAGGGAGTCGATGACCCCGTCGTCGAGAACACCGGCGGTGTGGATGACCGCCGTGAGGGGGTGCCCGGCGGGGACGTCGGCGATGAGGGCCGCAAGGGCTTCACGGTCCGCGGCGTCGCAGGCGGCGACGGTGACGGTGCTCGCGCCGAGGGCGCTGAGTTCGCCGGCCAGGTCGTCGGCACCCTCGGCGGCACGGCCTCGGCGGCTGGTGAGGACGAGGTGTCGTATGCCGTACTCGGTGACGAGGTGACGGGCGAACAGCGCGCCGAGTGACCCGGTGCCACCCGTGATCAGGACCGTGCCCCGGTTGTCGATACCGGCTCCCGGCTCAGCTTCCCGGCTGGAGAAGCGGGCCAGGCGCGGGACGAGGGCCTTGCCGCCGCGCACGGCCACCTGCTCCTCACCCGTGGCGGTGACAGCCGTGAGGAGTTCGGCCCCGGCGGCGTCGGTCGCCTCCATGTCAATGAGGGCGAACCTCCCCGGGTTCTCGGCCTGCGCCGACCGTACGAGGCCCCAGACAGGGGCGTGCACGAGGTCCTCGACGCCGTCGTCCGCACCCGTCGCGACCGCGCCCCGGGTCACGAAGACCAGGCGGGAGTCGGCGAAACGGCTCTCCGCGAGCCAGCCCTGGAGGAGCTCCAGGACGCGATGCGCGGTCGCACGGACGGTGCCCGCGACGTCCGCCTCGGAAGGACCGGCCGTGGCTGTGGCCGTGAGCGGTACGAACACCACGGCGGGCACGCTCTCTGCCTGAGCCAACTCCGCCAGCTCCGCCGGATCCGCGCCGACGATGACCGACATGATGCTCGCGCCCGGGTTGGCCGGGGGGAGGGGCAGCTGTGGCCATTGCACGTGGAAGAGGGAGTCGTGGAAGGGGTGGTGTCCGGTGGTGAGTTCGTCGGGGGTGG
>NZ_JBIBKR010000014.1:0-10796 GCF_042959365.1 Streptomyces sp. NPDC007907 | reverse complement strand
TCTTCAGCCCCGTACTCCGCAAGAACCGCCCCGAAACCGAAACCCTCACCCAAGCCATCGGCACCGCCCACATCCACGGCGCCGAACTCGACTGGCACGGCGTCTTCGCAGGCCACGACGCGCGCTGCGTCAACCTCCCCACCTACGCCTTCCAGCACCAGCGCTACTGGCTCGAAGCCGCTGAGCCCGTGGAGGCGGCGGCCGCTCATGCCGCCGCCCCCGAGGAAACGCGTTTCTGGGAGGCCGTGGAGCGGGAGGACACGGCCGCGCTGGCCGCCGCGCTCGACTTCGACGGTGAGGTCGAGCCCGAGTGGCTCGAAGCCGCGCTGCCGGTCCTGTCGACGTGGCGGCGCCAGAACCGGCGGAAGAACACCGTCGACGCCTGGCGGTACCGCGTCACCTGGAAGCCCCTGTCCGTCGCCCCGGCCAAACGTCTCTCCGGCACCTGGCTGCTGGTGGTTCCGGCCGACGGTGACACCTACGCCTGGGTGCCCGCCGCCGAGCAGGCCCTGCACGGCCGGGGTGTCACGACCGTACGGGTGGAGTGGAGCGCGACCGGCTCGGACCGCGCCTCGCTCGCCGGGCTGATCCGTGAGGCCGTGGGCGACCGCGCCGTCGACGGTGTGCTCTCGCTGCTCGCCCTCGACACGGCCCCGCACCCCGGCCACCCCCACGTGGCGTCGGGGCTCGCCGGGACGCTCGAACTCGTCCAGGCCCTCGGCGACTCCGGGGTCGAGGCGCCACTGTGGCTCGCCGGCCGCGGCGCCGTGTCCGTCGGCCGCTCGGACCGGGCCGCCGACCCGGCGCAGGCCCAGGTCTGGGGCCTGGGCCGGGTGGCCGGGCTCGAACACCCCGACCGCTGGGGCGGTCTGATCGACCTGCCCGAGACGGTCGACGCGCCCGCGCTCGCCCGCTTCACCGACGTCCTGGCCGGTCTCGGCGCGGAGGACGAGCTGGCGATACGCTCGACGGGGATCTTCGGCCGTCGTCTCGTCCGGGCGCCGCTCGCCGACTCGGCCGGCGGTTCGTGGACGCCGCGCGGCACGATCCTCATCACCGGCGGTACGGGCGCGCTCGGCGGCCATGTCGCCCGCTGGGCGGCGGCCAACGGTGCCGAGCACCTGGTCCTCACCAGCCGGCGCGGCGATCAGGCGCCCGGCGCCGAGGAGTTGCGTGCCGAACTCACCGGGCTCGGGACCGCCCAGGTCACCATCGCCGCGTGTGACGCGGGCGATCGCGATTCGCTGGCCGCCGTCCTGGCGGACCTGGAGGCCGACGAGGCCCGGCCGCTGATGGCGGTCGTGCACGCCGCCGGTGTCGGCGACACCGGGTCGCTCATGGACAGCGCCCTCGACGAGGTGGCCGCCGTCGTCGCGGCCAAGACGGCGGGCGCCACCCACCTCGACGACCTGCTCGGAGACACGCCTCTGGACGCCTTCGTCCTCTTCTCCTCCGCCGCCGCGGTGTGGGGCGGCGCCGATCAGGGCGCCTACGCCGCGGGCAACTCCTTCCTCGACGCGTTCGCCGAGCGGCGCCGCGCCAAGGGCCGTACCGCCACGTCCATCGCCTGGGGCCTGTGGGGCGGCGGCGGCATGGGCACCGACGGCGACGAAGAGGCCATGCTGCGCGTCGGCCTCAAGCGCATGAACCCCGAACTCGCCGTGTCCGCCCTGGTCCAGGCCGTGGCGCACGACGAGACCACGGTGTGCGTGTCCGACCTCGCCTGGGACCGGTTCGCCCCCGCCTATTCCGCCATCCGCCGACGTCCCTTCATCGAGGACCTTCCCGAGGTACGGAGCGTCCTGGAAGCGGAGACGGCGGGTTCCGCCGAGCCCGCGGACGGCAACGCGCTCGCGCGGCGGCTGAGCGGCCTGTCGACGGGCGAGCAGCGGGAACTGGTCCTCGACCTCGTCCGCACGCAGGCCGCCGCCGCACTCGGCCACGCCGACGCGACGGCGATCGAACCCGGTTCGGCCTTCCGCGAGCTGGGCTTCGACTCGCTCACGGCGGTCGACATCCGCAACCGCCTCAACGGCGCGACCGGGCTCACGCTGCCCACGACGCTCGTCTTCGACTACCCGAACGCCGACGCCATCGCCGGGTTCGTCCTCACCGAACTGCTCGGCGCCGACGACACCGGCGCGGCCGACCCGGCGCGTCAGGCCGCCCTCACCGGCCCGGCGGCGGACGACGAGCCCATCGCCATCGTCGCGATGAGCTGCCGCTACCCGGGCGGTGTCAGCACGCCCGAGGAACTCTGGCAGCTCGTCCTCGAAGGCCGCGACGCCATCTCCCCGTTCCCCACCGACCGCGGCTGGCCCATCGACGACCTGTACGACCCGGACCCGGAGCGCAGCGGGACCACGTACGCGTACGAGGGCGGCTTCATCGACGGTGCCGGCGGCTTCGACGCCGGGTTCTTCGGGATCTCGCCGCGCGAGGCCCTGGCGATGGACCCGCAGCAGCGACTGCTCCTCGAAGCCTCCTGGGAGGCCCTGGAGCGTGCGGGCATCGACCCCCTGTCGCTGCGCGGCAGCCAGGGCGGCGTCTTCATCGGCGCCGGTTCCCAGGGTTACGGCATCGACGCGCACGACGCCCCCGAGGGGACCGAGGGCTACTTCCTCACCGGCACCCAGTCCTCCGTCATCTCCGGCCGCGTGTCCTACACGCTGGGGCTGGAGGGCCCCGCGGTGACCGTCGACACGGCCTGTTCGTCCTCGCTCGTCGCGCTGCACCTGGCCGCGCAGTCGCTGCGCCAGGGCGAGTGCGATCTGGCACTGGCGGGCGGTATCACCGTCATGGCGACCCCGGGCGCCTTCATCGAGTTCAGCCGGCAGCGCGGCCTCTCCGGTGACGGCCGCTGCAAGGCCTTCGCGGGCGCCGCGGACGGCACCGGATGGTCCGAGGGCGCGGGGCTCCTTCTGCTGGAGCGGCTCTCCGACGCAGAGCGCAACGGCCACCAGGTCCTCGCCGTGGTCCGAGGCTCCGCCGTCAACCAGGACGGCGCCTCCAACGGCCTCACCGCCCCCAACGGCCCTTCCCAGCAGCGCGTCATCCGCCAGGCGCTGGCCGGCGCGGGCCTGGAGCCGGGCGACGTGGACGTGGTCGAGGCGCACGGCACCGGCACGCGGCTCGGCGACCCGATCGAGGCGGGCGCACTGCTGGCCACCTACGGCCAGGGCCGCGACGCGGACCAGCCGCTGTGGCTCGGCTCGATCAAGTCCAACATCGGCCACACCCAGACGGCCGCGGGTGTCGCGGGTGTCATCAAGATGGTCATGGCGATGCGGGAAGGCCTGCTGCCGAAGACCCTGCACGTCGACGAGCCGACCCCGCAGGTCGACTGGTCGGCGGGCGCTGTCTCCTTGCTGACCGAGGTACGGGAGTGGCCGGAGACCGGGCACCCGCGCCGGGCCGGCATCTCGTCGTTCGGCGTCAGCGGTACGAACGTCCACACCATCATCGAGCAGGCGCCGGCCACGGCGGGGGAGGCGGAGGCCTCCGAGACCGTCGAGGCTCCTGTTGCTGGTGGGGTGGTGCCGTGGGTGCTGTCCGGTAAGACGGAGGGGGCGCTGCGGGCGCAGGCCGAGCGGCTGCACTCCTTCGTACGGGAGAACTCCGAGCTGTGTGCGGCGGACGTGGGCTACTCCCTCGCTGTGACGCGGGCCCGGTTCGAGCACCGGGCCGTCGTCACCGGCTCCGATGTGGACGAACTCCTGGCGGGTGTGCAGGCGTTGGCCGCCGGGGATGCGTCGGGTGCGGTGGCCTCGGGGAGCGTGCGGCGCGGCAAGCTGGCGTTCCTGTTCACGGGGCAGGGCAGCCAGCGGGCCGGAATGGGTCGCGAACTGTACGAGACCTATCCCGTGTTCGCTGCTGCCTTTGATGAGGTGTGTGCGCACTTTGAGGGGCACCTTGAGCGTCCGCTGAAGGACGTCGTCTTCGGCACGGACGAGACGGACGCCGGTCTGATCGACCAGACCGTGTACACGCAGGCCGCGCTCTTCGCCATCGAGGTCGCACTCTTCCGGCTCGTCGAGGCGTGGGGGCTGACCCCTGACTTCCTCGTCGGCCACTCCGTGGGCGAACTGGCCGCCGCGCACGTGGCCGGGGTCTTCACCCTGGAAGACGCGACCAAGCTCGTCGCCACTCGCGGACGCCTCATGCAGGCGCTCCCCGCCGGTGGGGCCATGGCCGCGATCCAGGCCACGGAGGCGGAGATCCTGCCGCTTCTGGAAGGCCGCGAGCACGAGATCGCCATCGCCGCCATCAACGGACCCACCTCGGTCGTGGTTTCCGGTGACGAGACCGCCGTAGTCGAGGTGCTGGAGCACTGGCGTGAACAGGGCCGCAAGGTCCACCAACTCCGCGTCAGCCACGCCTTCCACTCCCCCCGCATGGAACCCATGCTGGACGAGTTCCGACCCATCGCCTCCAGGCTTGCGTACGGCACTCCGAGCATCCCGGTCGTCTCCAACCTCACCGGCCAGCTCGCCACCCCCGAGGACATCGGCTCACCCGAGTACTGGGTCCGCCACGTCCGCCAGGCCGTCCGCTTCGCCGACGGCATCACCCACCTCGCCGAGCAGGGCGTCACGTCCTTCATCGAGCTGGGCCCCGACGGCACCCTCTCCGCCCTGGCCCAGCAAACCCTCACCGACACAGAAGAGGCACTCTTCACCCCCGTACTCCGCAAGAACCGCCCCGAAACCGAAACCCTCACCTCCGCCCTCGCCCAAGCCCACATCCAGGGCGCCGAACTCGACTGGGACGGCGTCTTCGCAGGCCACGACGCGCGCCGCGTCGACCTGCCCACCTACGCCTTCCAGCACGACCACTACTGGCTGGAGATGGCCGTCCCCGCGGGCGACGTCTCCCTGCTCGGGCAGTCCGCAACCGAGCACTCGCTGCTGGGTGCCGCTGTGGTGATGCCCGACTCGGACACGCTCGTCCTCACCGGGCGCATCTCGTTGCAGAGCCACCCGTGGATCGGAGAGCACCGCGTGATGGGGTCGGCCCTGCTGCCCGGGACCGGTCTGGTCGAGCTGGCGATCCACGCCGGTGACCAGGTGGGCTTCGGCCACGTCGACGAGCTGATGCTCCAAGCCCCGCTGGTCCTCCCCGAGCGCGGTGCCGTCGTCCTGCGCGTGACCGTGGAGGTCGTGGACACGCTCGGGCGGCGTCCGGTGGCCGTCTTCTCCCGGCCCGAGGGCTCGGAAGCGGAGCCGTGGACCCGTCACGCCGCCGGTTTCCTGGCGGAGAGCGCGCCGGAGGCCTCCTTCGACCTGTCCGTGTGGCCGCCGAAGGGCGCCGAGTCCCTTGAGGTCGCGGACCTCTACGAGAACCTTTCCGGTACGGGACTGTCCTACGGGCCGGTGTTCCAGGGCCTGCGCGCCGCCTGGCGGCTGGACGACGCCGTCTACGCCGAGGTCGCCCTGCCCGAGTCCACCCCGACCGGCGGCTTCGGGCTCCACCCCGCGCTGTTCGACGCCGCCCTGCACGCCACTTCGCTGAGCGCGTCGCCGCAGGAGGACACGGGGACCGGTCTGCCGTTCGCGTGGAGTGGTGTGTCCCTGTACGCCACGGCCGCGTCGACCCTGCGCGTACGGCTGACGCCGACCGGAACCGACGGGTTGGCCCTCGCCATGGCGGACGAGGCCGGTGCGCCGGTCGCCTCGACCGACTCCCTCGTCTTCCGCCAGGTCACGGCCGAGCAGCTCTCGGCGGGCCGAGGTGGCTTCACCGACTCGCTGTTCCGCGTGGAGTGGCCCGAGCTGTCCGTGCCGTCGGCCGCGCCTGCGACCTGGGCGGTGCTCGGTGAGCCGGGCTCCTTCGCCGAGGGCCGAGCCTTCCCGGGCCTGGCCGAGCTGGCCGGCGCCGAGACGATCCCCGAGGTCGTGTTCGTCCCGCTGACCGACCGCGAGGGTACGGACACGGCCGCTGCCGCCCATCGGGCCACGCATCACGCGCTGGCCCTCATCCAGGGCTGGCTGGCGGAAGACCGGTTCGCCGACTCCCGCCTGGTGTTCGTCACGCGCGGCGCCGTCGCCGCCGGACCGGACGACACCGTCCGTGACCTGGTCAACGCGCCTGTCTGGGGCCTCGTACGGTCCGCGCAGGCCGAGAACCCCGACCGGTTCGTACTCCTCGACACCGACAGCGGCACTGACAACGGCACAGGCACCGGCACCGAGGGCGCGTCGCTCGAACTCGCCCTGCTGTGGCCCTTCCTCGCCTCCGACGAGCCGGAAGCAGCCCTGCGTGACGGCCTCGTACGGGCGCCCCGGCTGGCGCGCGTGCCCGCCGCCGATGCCGAGACGGCGGCCGTCGTGCCGGACCCGTCCGGCACGGTCCTTATCACCGGCGGCACCGGCGCCCTCGGCTCACTCGTGGCCCGCCACCTCGTGGCCGAGCACGGCGTACGCAACCTGCTGCTCACCAGCCGCCGAGGACTCGACGCCGAAGGCGCCCCGCAGCTCGCCGCCGAGCTGGCCGAACTCGGCGCGGACACCGTCGAGATAGCCGCCTGCGACGCCGCCGACCGCGACGCGCTGGAGGCCCTGCTCCACTCGATCGACGCCGGACGTCCGCTGACCGCCGTGGTCCACACGGCCGGCGTTCTGGACGACGGAGTCATCGGCTCCCTCACCCCCGAACGCCTCGACACCGTCCTGCGCCCGAAGGCCGATGCCGCCCTCAACCTCCACGAACTCACGTGGGACCTGGGGCTCTCCGCCTTCGTCCTGTTCTCCTCGGCCGCGGGCGTCATGGGCAACGCGGGCCAGGGCAACTACGCCGCCGCCAACACGTTCCTCGACGCTCTCGCCCACCACCGCCACTCGCTCGGCCTGCCCGCGACCTCACTCGCGTGGGGCGTCTGGGAGCAGGCGGGCGGCATGACCGCGGACCTCGGGGACACCGACGCCAACCGCATGAGCCGCGGCGGCATGACCGGCCTCACCCACGCCGAGGGCCTGCGGCTCCTGGACGCCGCATGGACGACCGGCGCCGCCCTGCTCGTGCCGACGCACATGGACCTGGCCGCTGTGCGCGCCCAGGCCGCTTCGGCGGGCGTACCGCCCCTCATGCGCGGACTCGTCCGCTCCCCCGCACGCCGGACCGCTCACACCGCGGCCGTCGAGACCGGCGCCCTCGCGCAGCGCCTCGCCCCCCTCACGCACGAGGAGCGCCAGGCACACCTCCTCGACCTGGTGCGCACCCACGTCGCCCACGTCCTGGGTTACGACAACCCTGCCACCGTCGAACCGGCCCGCGCCTTCAAGGAGTTGGGCTTCGACTCGCTCACCGCGGTCGAGCTGCGCAACCAGCTCAATACCGCGACCGGCCTCCGCCTCCCCGCCACCCTCGTTTTCGACTACCCGAACCCGCTGTCCCTGGTCGACTTCCTGCTCACCGAGTTCGGCGGTACGGACACCGTGGAGGCGGCGGCGTCCGCTCCCGTGGTGCTCACCGACGACGAGCCGATCGCGATCGTCGGCATGGCCTGCCGCTACCCGGGCGGAATCACCACGCCCGAGGGGATGTGGCAGTTTCTGATGCGGGGCGGCGACGGAACCTCGCGGTTCCCCACCGACCGCGGCTGGGACGTCGAGGACCAGTTCATCGAGGACGCGGAGCGCCCGGGCACGAAGTACGCGCTGGCCGGCGGATTCCTGCACGACGCACCCGAGTTCGACCCCGGCTTCTTCGGGATCTCGCCGCGTGAGGCGCTGGCGATGGACCCGCAGCAGCGACTGCTCCTCGAAGCGTCCTGGGAGGCGTTCGAGCGGGCCGGGATCGACCCGGCCTCCGTACGCGGCAGCTCGACCGGTGTGTTCGCCGGTGTGATGTACCACAACTACGCCGCTCGCGTGACGGACATCCCCGACGGGGTCGGCGGTTTCCTCGGCACCGGCAACTCCAGCAGTGTCGTGTCCGGCCGTGTCTCGTACACGTTCGGTCTTGAGGGTCCGGCCGTGACCGTGGACACCGCGTGCTCGTCCTCGCTGGTCACGCTGCACCTGGCGGTTCAGGCACTGCGTCGCGGGGAGTGCTCGCTGGCGCTGGCCGGCGGTGTCACCGTCATGCCGAACCCGGATACGTTCATCGACTTCGCCCTCCAGGGCGGCCTGGCCGGTGACGGCCGCTGCAAGGCCTTCGCCGGTGCCGCGGACGGCACCGCGTGGTCCGAGGGCGTCGGCATGCTCCTCGTCGAACGCCTCTCCGACGCCAAGCGCAACGGCCACCAGGTCCTCGCCGTCGTCCGAGGCTCCGCCGTCAACCAGGACGGCGCCTCCAACGGCCTCACCGCCCCCAACGGGCCCTCCCAGCAGCGCGTCATCCGCCAGGCCCTGGCGTCGGCGGGCCTGACACCCGGTGACGTGGACGTGGTCGAGGCACACGGCACGGGCACGCGACTGGGTGACCCGATCGAGGCGCAGGCGCTGCTGGCCACGTACGGCCAGGACCGCGAGGGCTCCGAGCCGCTGTGGCTCGGCTCGATCAAGTCCAACATCGGCCACACCCAGGCCGCCGCCGGTGCCGCCGGCATCATCAAGATGGTCATGGCGCTGCGCCACGGCGTCATGCCCAAGACCTTGCACATCGACGAACCCTCCCCGCACGTCGACTGGTCGGCGGGCGACGTCTCCCTGCTGACAGAGGCACGGGAGTGGTCCGGCTCCGACCGGCCGCGCCGAGCGGCGGTGTCGTCCTTCGGCATCAGCGGCACGAACGCCCACATCATCCTGGAGCAGGCGCCGGCTGCCGTCGACACCACCGTCGAGGAGGCGGGCTCCGAGGCTCCGGTCGTCGGTGGGGTTGTGCCGTGGGTGCTGTCCGGTAAGACGGAGGGGGCGCTGCGGGCGCAGGCCGAGCGGCTGCACTCCTTCGTACGGGAGAACTCCGAGCTGCGTCCGGCGGACGTGGGCTACTCCCTCGCTGTGACGCGGGCCCGCTTCGAGCACCGGGCCGTCGTCACCGGCTCCGATGTGGACGAACTCCTGGCGGGTGTGCAGGCGTTGGCTGTGGGCGAGCCGTACGGTGCCGTCACCTCAGGGAGCGTGCGGCGCGGCAAGCTGGCGTTCCTGTTCACGGGGCAGGGCAGCCAGCGGGCCGGAATGGGCCGCGAACTGTACGAGACCTATCCCGTGTTCGCTGCTGCCTTTGATGAGGTGTGTGCGCACTTTGACGGGCACCTTGAGCGTCCGCTGAAGGACGTCGTCTTCGGCACGGACGAGACGAACGCCGGTCTGATCGACCAGACCGTTTACACGCAGGCCGCGCTCTTCGCCATCGAGGTCGCACTCTTCCGCCTGGTGGAGGCGTGGGGCCTGACCCCTGACTTCCTCGTCGGCCACTCCGTCGGTGAGCTGGCTGCCGCGCACGTGGCCGGGGTCTTCACTCTCGACGACGCGACCAAGCTCGTCGCCGCTCGTGGACGCCTCATGCAGGCTCTCCCGGCCGGTGGGGCCATGGCCGCGATCCAGGCCACGGAGGCGGAGATCCTTCCGCTTCTGGAAGGCCGTGAGCACGAGATCGCTATCGCCGCCATCAACGGGCGCACCTCGGTCGTGGTTTCCGGTGACGAGACTGCGGTCGTCGAGGTGCTGGAGCACTGGCGTGAACAGGGGCGCAAGGTCCACCAGCTCCGCGTCAGCCACGCCTTCCACTCCCCCCGCATGGAACCCATGCTGGATGAGTTCCGCACCATCGCCTCCGGGCTTGCGTACAGCATTCCGAGCATCCCGGTCGTCTCCAACCTCACCGGCCGGCTCGCCACCCCCGAAGACCTCTGCACCGCCAACTACTGGGTACGCCACGTCCGCCAGGCCGTCCGCTTCGCCGACGGGATCGCCTACCTGGCCGAGCAGGGCGTCACATCCTTCATCGAGCTGGGCCCCGACGGCACCCTCTCCGCCCTGGCCCAGGAAATCGCGTCCGGCAGCGAAGAAGCACTCTTCACGCCCGTACTCCGCAAGAACCGCCCGGAAGCGGAAACCCTCACCCAGGCCATCGGCACCGCCCACATCCACGGCGCCGAACTCGACTGGGACGGCGTCTTCGCAGGCCGGGGCGCGCGCCGCGTCGACCTGCCCACCTACGCCTTCCAGCACCAGCACTACTGGCTGGAGGCGACGGCCGCAGCCGGTGATGCCACGAGCCTTGGCCTCGGTAATACCGGGCACCCGCTCCTCGGCGCGGCGATGTCGCTGCCCGAGACGGACAGCATTGTCCTGACGGGCCGCCTCTCGCTCCAGTCGCACGCCTGGCTCGCCGACCACACCGTCATGGACACCGTCCTCGTCCCCGGGACCGGACTGGTCGAGCTGGCCATCCACGCCGGTGACCAGGTCGGCTGCGGGTCCCTGGAGGAGCTGACGCTCCAGGCCCCGCTGGTCCTTCCCGAGCGTGGCGGCATCGCCGTACGTGTGGCCGTGGACGCGGCCGACGGAAGTGGGCGGCGGCAGGTCGCGATCTTCTCGCGGCTCGACGAGGCGGATGCCGCGGTGCCGTGGACGCGTCACGCGGTCGGCCTCCTCGCGGAGAGCACGCCGGAGGCGTCCTTCGACCTGTCGGTGTGGCCGCCGAAGGGCGCCGAGCCCCTCGGCGTGGAGGGTCTCTACGAGAACCTCGCCGATGCGGGTCTCTCGTACGGGCCGGTGTTCCAGGGTCTGCGTGCCGCCTGGCGGCTCGGTGACGACATCTACGCCGAGGTCGCCCTCCCCGAGGACACCACCACCGACGGCTTCGGACTGCACCCCGCACTCCTGGACGCCGCCCTGCACGCCGTAGCCCTC
>NZ_JBIBKR010000013.1:0-10813 GCF_042959365.1 Streptomyces sp. NPDC007907 | reverse complement strand
CTCACCGGTCGGCTGTCCCTCCAGTCACACCCCTGGCTGGCCGACCACACCGTCATGGGCACGGCCGTGGTGCCGGGCTCGGCGCTGGTCGAGCTGGCGATCCACGCCGGTGACCAGGTCGGCTGCGGGTCCCTGGAGGAGTTCACGCTCCAGGCCCCGCTCGTCCTGCCCGAGCAGGGCGGCGTAGTGCTGCGGCTGACGGTCGATGCCGCCGATGAGCGGGGGGGCCGCCGGGCAGTGGCGATCCACTCCCGGCCCGACAGTGCCGGGGACGACACGTCTTGGTCCAAGAACGCCGTGGGTCTGCTCACGGACGAAACGTACGACGGGGGCTCCGATCTGTCGGTGTGGCCGCCGCGGGGTGCCGTCGCGATCGACGTCGACACCACCTACGAGCACCTCACACACGCCCAACTGACCTACGGACCCGCCTTCCAGGGCCTGCGCGCCGCCTGGCGGCTCGAAGACGACATCTACGCCGAAGTCGCCCTCCCCGAAACCGCCACCACCGACGGCTTCAGCCTCCACCCCGCACTCCTCGACGCCACCCTGCACGCCCTGCCCCTCACCCCCCACGAGCAGGCACGCACCACCTCCACCTGGAACCACGTCACCCTCCACGCCACCGGCGCCACCACCCTGCGCGTCAAACTCTCCACCATCAGCGGCACCCTCACCGCCGCCGATGACACCGGCACACCCGTCCTCACCGCACAAACCATCACCTGGCGCCACACCACCCCCGACGAACTCACCACCGGACACCACCCCTTCCACGACTCCCTCTTCCACGTGCAATGGCCACAGCTGCCCCTCCCCCCGGCCAACCCGAGCGCGTGGGCGGTGGTGGGTGAGCCGGACGGCTTCGGCGTCGACGGTCCGGTCTTCGCGGACCTGGCCGAACTGGCCGCCACCGACACGGTTCCCGAGGTCGTGCTCGCTCCCCTGGCGGGATACGGGGACACCGACGCGGCCACCGCCGCGCATCGGGCCACCCGCCACGCACTCGCCCTCGTCCAGGGCTGGCTGTCGGAGGACCGGTTCGCCGGATCCCGCCTGGTCCTCGTCACCCGTGGTGCGGTCGCCGCCCGGCCCGGTGAAGACGTGGCCGATCTGGCCAACGCGCCCGTCTGGGGTCTCGTACGCTCCGCGCAGGCCGAGAACCCCGACCGGTTCCTGCTCCTCGACACCGACGAATCCGCCGGGCTCGCGGTCCTGTGGCCACTACTGCGGGCCGGTGAGCCACAGGCAGCCGTGCGGGAAGGGGCCGTGCACGTACCGCGGTTGAGCCGGGTCGCCAAGGCCGACCACGCCGGTGAGATCGCCACACCCGGCCCGGACGGAACCGCTCTGATCACCGGAGCCGGTACCCTGGGCGGCCTCGTCGCCCGCCACCTCGTCACCGAGCACGGCGTACGCCACCTCATCCTCACCAGCCGGCGCGGGCAGAGCGCGGACGGCGCGCCCGAGCTGGCCGCCCAGCTGGCCGAACTGGGCGCGCACAGCGTGCAGTTCGCCGCCTGTGACATCGCGGACCGCGAGGCCCTCGCGGCTCTCCTGGCCGGCATCCCCGTCGACCGCCCCCTCACCGGCGTCTTCCACACCGCCGGTGTCGTCGACGACGGTCTGGTCACCTCCCTCACCCCCGAGCGCCTCGACGCGGTCCTGCGACCCAAGGTCGACGCTGCTCTCAACCTCCATGACCTCACCAAGGACCTGGACCTCTCCGCCTTCATCCTCTTCTCCTCCTCCGCCGGCCTCTTCGGCGACCCGGGTCAGGGCAACTACGCCGCCGCCAACACCTTCCTCGACGCACTCGCCCACCACCGCCACGCACTCGGCCTGCCCGCCAGCTCACTCCAATGGGGCCTGTGGGAACAGCGCAGCGGCATCACCGGACACCTCACCACCGCCGACATCGAGCGCATCCACCGCTCCGGCATGACCCCCCTCCCCACCACCCGCGCCCTCCAACTCCTCGACACAGCACGCACATCGGGCTACCCGGCGCTCTCCCCCATGGGGCTGCACCCGGCTCGTATCCAGGTGGACGACGGTCCGGCGTCCGCGATCCTGCGCAAGCTCGTACGCGTACCGGCGCGGCGCGTGGCGCACGCGAACGCCGGCGCCGCCGGTGGCGCGAAGGCCCCGTCCTTCGCCGAGCGCCTCGCCGGACTGTCACCCGCCGTGCAGCTGAGAAGCGTCCTGGAGCTGGTGGCATCGAACGTGGCGGCGGTGCTCGGGCACTCACAGACCGGCTCGATCGACGCCGAGCGAAGCTTCAGGGAACTGGGCTTCGACTCGCTGACCGCGGTCGAACTGCGCAACCGCCTGAACGCGCGCATCGGCGCGAGCACCGGGCTCCGCCTCTCGCCCACCCTGGTCTTCGACTACCCGACCCCGCAGGACCTGGCGGAGTACCTGTGCGGCGAGATGGTCGGCGGTGCCGCGGACGCGGCCGCCGCCGCGCCCGTCGGCTCGGTCCTGTCCGAGCTGGACCGCCTGGAGTCGGCGATGTCCCGCGTCGCGCTCCACGGCGACGCGGGCAGCGAAGCAGGCAGTGACGGGCACGGCGACGCGGGTGAGCGGGCGGAGAGGGTCACGGAACGGCTGAAGAGCCTGCTCTCCAAGTGGAACGAAATCCAGGGCGCCACGACCGGGGCGGCCGCGGACAGTGACGACGATCTCGAATCGGCGACCGCCGACGAGATGCTTGCCCTTATCCAGCGGGAATTCGGCAAGGCCTGAGAATCCGCCGCGTACCGGGATCCAGTGAGATCCCGGTACCGGCATCTCCGGCTCTCGCGCAGCATTTGACTTCGATAGGTGATAAATCTGATGGCGCAGGACGAGAAACTTCTGGAAAATCTCAAGTTCGTGACGGCCGAGCTGCGCCGGACCCGTCATCGCCTGGTCGAGGTCGAGGAAGCGGAGCACGAGCCGATCGCGATCGTGGGCATGGCCTGCCGGTTCCCCGGCAAAGTGACATCGCCCGAGGACCTGTGGCGGCTGGTGGCGGACGGGGTCGACGCGATCTCCGACTTCCCCGAGGGTCGCGGCTGGGAACTGGACACGCTGTACGACCCGGACCCCGACCGCCCCGGCACGACGTACGTGCGCCAAGGCGGTTTCATCGAGGACGCCGACGCGTTCGACCCGGCGTTCTTCGGGATCTCACCGCGTGAGGCCGTCGCGATGGATCCCCAGCAGCGTCTCGCCCTGGAAACGTCATGGGAAGTGCTGGAGCGTGCCGGGATCGACCCCGGTTCACTCAAGGGCAGCTCGACCGGCGTATATCTGGGAATGATCCACAACGAATACGGTTGCATTCTCCCGTCCGTGCCGGCCGATATCGAGCCGTTCCTGTCCAATGGAAATGTCAACAGCGTCGCCTCGGGACGGATCGCCTACAGTCTCGGCCTCCAGGGGCCCGCGATCACGCTGGACACCGCGTGCTCGTCGTCCCTGGTCTCCCTGCACCTCGCCGCCCAGGCGCTGCGGCGCGGCGACTGCGCGCTCGCGCTCGCCGGCGGGGCCCAGGTCCAGGCGACGCCCATCTCCTTCACCGACTTCGCCCGGCAGCGGGGACTCGCGACGGACGGCCGCATCAAGGCGTTCGCGGACGGCGCGGACGGCACGATTTGGGGCGAGGGCGTGGGCATGCTCCTCCTGGAGCGGCTCTCGGACGCGCGGCGCAACGGTCGCGAGATCCTCGCCGTGATACGCGGTTCCGCCGTCAACCAGGACGGTGCGTCGAACGGCCTCACCGCCCCGAACGGCCCCTCCCAGCAGCGCATGATCCGCCAGGCACTCGCGGACGCCCGGCTGACGACGGCGGAAGTCGACGTGGTCGAGGCGCACGGCACCGGGACCACGCTCGGCGACCCCATCGAGGCACAGGCCCTCATCAACACCTACGGGCAGGGGCGCGAGGGGGCCGAGCCGCTGTGGCTCGGCTCGGTGAAGTCGAACCTCGGTCATACGCAGGCCGCCGCGGGAGTCGTCGGCGTCATCAAGATGGTCATGGCACTGCGCCACGGCGTCATGCCCAAGACCCTCCATGTCGACGAGCCCTCGCGGAAGATCGACTGGTCGGCGGGCGACGTCCGCCTGCTGACCGAGGCCCGCGAGTGGCCGGACACAGGGCGCCCGCGCCGGGCCGGCGTCTCGTCCTTCGGCCTCAGCGGCACCAACGCGCATGTGATTCTGGAGCAGGCGCCGACTGCCGAGGCCGAGCCGCCTTCCGAGGCTCCGGTCGTCGGTGGGGTGGTGCCGTGGATGCTCTCCGGTAAGACGGAGGAGACGCTGCGGGCGCAGGCCGAGCGGCTGCACTCCTTCGTACGGGAGAACCCCGAGCTGCGTCCGGCGGACGTGGGCTACTCCCTCGCCGTGACGCGGGCCCGCTTCGAGCACCGGGCCGTCATCACCGGCTCCGATGTCGATGAACTCCTGACGGGTGTGCAGGCGTTGGCCGCCGGGGATGCGTCGGGTGCGGTGGCCTCGGGGAGCGTGCGGCGCGGCAAGCTGGCGTTCCTGTTCACGGGGCAGGGCAGCCAGCGGGCCGGAATGGGCCGCGAACTGTACGAGACGTATCCGGTGTTCGCCGCGGCTTTCGATGAGGTGTGCGGGCAGTTTGACGGGCTGCTTGAGCGTCCGCTGAAGGATGTCGTCTTCGGTACGGACGGGACGGACGCCGGTCTGATCGACCAGACCGTGTACACGCAGGCCGCGCTCTTCGCCATCGAGGTCGCACTCTTCCGGCTGGTGGAGGCCTGGGGTCTGACCCCTGACTTCCTCGTCGGGCACTCCGTCGGTGAACTGGCTGCCGCGCACGTGGCCGGGGTCTTCACTCTCGACGACGCGACCAAGCTCGTCGCCGCTCGTGGACGCCTCATGCAGGCTCTCCCGGCCGGTGGGGCCATGGCAGCCATCCAGGCCACCGAAGCTGAGGTTCTGGAGACGCTCGAAGGCCGCGAGCACGAGATCGCCATCGCCGCCATCAACGGACCCACCTCGGTCGTGGTCTCCGGCGACGAGACCGCCGTAGTCGAGGTCCTGGAGCGCTGGCGTGAACAGGGCCGCAAGGTCCACCAGCTCCGCGTCAGCCACGCCTTCCACTCCCCCCGCATGGAACCCATGCTGGACGAGTTCCGCACCATCGCGGCGGGCCTGACCTACAGCACTCCGAACATCCCGGTCGTCTCCAACCTCACCGGCCGGCTCGCCACCCCCGAAGACCTCTGCACCGCCAACTACTGGGTCCGCCACGTCCGCCAGGCCGTCCGCTTCGCCGACGGCATCACCCACCTCGCCGAACAAGGCGTCACGTCCTTCATCGAGCTGGGCCCCGACGGCACCCTCTCCGCCCTGGCCCAGGAAATCGCGTCCGACAGCGAAGAAGCACTCTTCACGCCCGTACTCCGCAAGAACCGCCCCGAAACCGAAACCCTCACCCAAGCCATCGGCACCGCCCACATCCACGGCGCCGAACTCGACTGGGACGGCGTCTTCGCAGGCCGGGGCGCGCGCCGCGTCAACCTCCCCACCTACGCCTTCCAGCACCAGCACTACTGGCTCGAAGGGCCCGCCTCCGCTCATGACGCCGCCGGCCTGGGGCTCGTAGGGAGTGAGCACGCGCTGCTCGGAGCCGCCGTGACCCCCGCCGACTCCGACAGCCTGCTGCTCACCGGCCGGGTCTCCCTCCGCACGCACCCGTGGTTGGCCGACCATGCCGTCATGGGCACCGTGCTGATTCCCGGCACCGGGCTCGTCGAGCTGGCGCTCCACGCGGGTGGTCAGGTCGGTTGTGGTCAGGTCGAGGAGCTGACGATCCAGGCTCCGCTCGTACTGCCGCAGGCCGGGGCGCTTCAGTTGCAGGTGGTCGTGGGCGCCCCCGACTCGTCGGAGCGCCGCGCGGTCGGCATCTACTCGCGTCCGGACAACGCCGTGGACGAGCCATGGACGTCACACGCCGTGGGTGTGCTCGCGCCGACCGTGGCGGCCGTGGACGCCGATCTGATGTCCTGGCCGCCGGCCGGTGGTGACGAGGTCGCGCTCGACGGTCTGTACGAAGGTCTGATCGAGCACGGCTACGAGTACGGGCCCACCTTCCAGTGCCTGCGCTCGGTCTGGGTGCGTGGCGAGGAGATCTTCGCGGAGGTCGAGCTGGCCCCGGGCACCGGGACCGACGGGTTCGTCGTGCACCCCGCGCTTCTCGACGCCGCGCTGCACGCCGTCATCGTCGGCGCCGAGCACGCCGCGCGGAGCGGTGGTGGGGGCGAGGAGGCCGAGGTGCGGCTCCCGTTCTCGTGGGCCGGTGTCAGCTTCCACGCCGAGGGCGCCTCGCGTCTGCGGGTACGCCTCAGTGTCGACAGCGACCGGCGGATCACGCTGGCGGCCGCCGACACCACCGGTGCCCCGGTCGTCTCCGTGGAGGGCCTGGCGACGCGTCCCGTCTCGGTGGGGCAGTTGTCCTCGGCCGGCGGGGCGTGGCACGAGTCGTTGTTCCGCGTCGACTGGGCGAGCGCCCCGGATGTCGCGGCGGCGCCGATCGCGTCCGCCGGCGGGCGGTGGGCGGCTGTGGGGACCGATGGGTTCGGTCTGCACGGTGTGCTGCGGGAGGCCGGCGGCTCGGCGGAGCCGACGGTCCACGCGGACCTCGCCGGTCTCGCGGCGGCCCTCGACGCAGGCGCGCCCGTGCCGGAGATCGTCTTCGTGCCCTTCGCGCCGGTTGTCTCGCTGGATCTCTCGGGCCTGGCGGAGGGTGCTCGCGCCGCTTCCGTACGGGCGTTGGAGACCGTACGGGCGTGGCTGGCCGATGAGCGGTTCGGCGGGTCGCGGCTCGTCCTGGTCACCCGCGGGGCGACGGCCGGGCGTGCCGACATGGCTCCCACCGACCTCGTGCACGCCCCCCTATGGGGTCTGGTCCGCTCCGCCGAGGCCGAGAACCCGGGGCAGTTCGTCCTCCTCGACCTCGACCCGGCCGGTGCGGAGACCGTGACGCGTGACGTGCTGGCCTCGGCGGCCGTCTCCGAGGAGCCCGAGCTGGCCGTGCGCGGCGGCGCCCTGTACGTGCCGAAGCTCGCCAGGACCGAGGCGCCCGCCGAGCCCGCCCGCCCGCGGCTCGACCCCGAGGGCACGGTCCTGATCACCGGTGGTACCGGCACGCTCGGCGCGCTGGTGGCGCGACACCTGGTGAGCGAGTACGGCGCCCGCCGTCTGCTGCTGGTGAGTCGCCGCGGGGCGGCGGCAGCGGGCGTCTCCGAGCTGGTGGCCGAACTCGGCGCGCTCGGGGCCGAGACGACCGTCGCCGCGTGCGACGCCGCGGACCGGGAGGCTCTGGCGGCTCTTCTGGCCGGTGTGCCCGCGGACCGTCCGCTGACCGCTGTCGTGCACACGGCGGGCGCCCTCGACGACGGTGTGGTCGGCTCGCTCACCCCCGAGCGCCTTGAGGCGGTCATGCGGCCGAAGGTCGACGCGGCGGTCAACCTGCATGTGCTGACCCAGGACCTCGACCTGGCCGCGTTCGTGCTCTTCTCCTCGGCCGCGGGTGTCTTCGGCGGCCCCGGCCAGGCGAACTACGCCGCGGCGAACGTGTTCCTCGACGCTCTCGCGCGCCACCGCAGCGCCGTCGGCCTCACCGCCCACTCACTTGCCTGGGGCCTGTGGGAGCAGCGCAGCGACCTGACCGCGAACCTCGCCACCGGTGACGTACGGCGCATCACGGGATCGGGGCTGGCCACGATCTCCTCGGTCGAGGGGCTCGCCCTGTTCGACGCCGCGCTGGCCACCGCGGAGGCCGTCTCCGTGCCGGTGCGCCTCGACCTCCCCCGACTGCGCGCCCAGGCCTCGTCCGGTGAACTGACCGCTCTGCTCGACCGGCTGGTCAAGGCACCGGCACGGCGTACGGCGCCGGCCGCGGCGGACGCGGAAGCGCAGGGCAGTTCGCTCGCGCAGCGGTTGTCGGGGCTCGCCGCGGACAAGCGGGCCGGCGTGCTGCTGGAGCTGGTCCAGGTGAACGTCGCCAAGGTGCTCGGCCTGACCAGCAGCAGGCAGGTCGAGCCGGACCGCGGTTTCCTGGACCTCGGTGTCGACTCGCTGACCGCCCTGGAGCTGCGCAACCGGCTGGGCGGCGCGACCGGCCTCCGGCTCCCCGCGACCCTGATCTTCGACTATCCGTCGGCGGGCGCGGTCGCCAAGTATCTCGGCACGCAGTTCTCCGCCGACGCCGCGGGGCCGGGTGCCACACCGGTCCATGCCGATCTCGGCCGCCTTGAGGCCACCGTCTCCGCCGCCGAGCTGTCCGACGAGGACCGCGACAAGGTCGTCAACCGGCTCCAGTCCCTGCTGGCCGCGCTCGGCCGCCCGGTCGTCGTAGGGGGTGGCGCCGGGGCCGCTGCCACGGACCTCACGTCGGCGAGCGACGACGAGATGTTCGCCATGATCGACCAGGAGCTGGGTCTGTCCTGACCACGGCAATTCTCTCCGGCCCGGGGCCGGTCACCTCCCCAAAGGAGCGTGGCCGGCCCTGGGGGGTGTAGGGGGGCTCTTAGGGAAGGTTAGGGGTGCCGCGGTCGGGTGGTCATCTCCTAGCGTCGTATGTGAAGTCATGTCGATGTGTCCCCCGTGCTCATACACAGCCGGTTCGAGGCATCGCCGAATGGGTCTCCCAGCCGGGGAGTCACGTCGTAAATGGACTTCCGCCCGGGTTTCGCGTGCGACGCGATCTCATGTATTGCCCAGGTGCCCAAGTGCTGTCCGTCCTCAAGAGGTTGCTTTAGATGCAGAATGAGCAGAAGCTTCGCGACTACCTCAAGCGGGTAATGGCCGATCTGCAGCAGACGAAGCAGCTGTTGAGCGCGGCCGACTCGCGGGCACACGAGCCCATCGCGATCGTGGGCATGAGCTGCCGTTATCCGGGCGGCGCCAATTCCCCCGAGGAGTTGTGGCAAATGGTCGCCGAGGGCCGGGACGCCGTGTCCGACCTTCCCACCGACCGCGGCTGGGACATCGAGCGGCTGTACAGCCCCGACCGCGAAAAGCCGGGCACTTTCTACAACCGCGAGAGCGGATTCCTCTACGACGCCGCACAGTTCGACCCGGCGTTCTTCGGGATCTCGCCGCGCGAGGCGCTGGCGATGGACCCGCAGCAGCGACTGCTCCTCGAAGTCGCCTGGGAAGCCTTTGAGCACGCCGGAATTGACCCGCACGCGATGCGCGGAAGCAAGACCGGTGTATTCGCGGGCGTGATGTACCAGGACTACGCCACTCGGCTCGACCGAATCCCCGACGGCGTGGAGGGATATCTCAGCACCGGCAACGCGTACAGCGTCACATCTGGACGCATCTCTTACACACTCGGGCTCGAGGGCCCGGCCGTCTCCGTCGACACCGCCTGCTCCTCGTCGCTGGTGACGCTGCACCTGGCCGTCCAGGCGCTGCGCAACGGCGAGTGCTCCATGGCCCTGGCCGGCGGCACCACGGTCATGTCGACCCCCGAGGCGTTCATCGACCTCGCCCGGCAGGGCGGCCTCTCCCCCGACGGCCGCTGCAAGGCCTTCTCCAACCTCGCGGACGGCGCCGGCTTCGCCGAGGGCGTGGGCATGCTCCTCGTCGAGCGGCTTTCGGACGCGGAGCGCAACGGCCACAAGGTGCTCGCCGTCGTCCGCGGCTCGGCCGTCAACCAGGACGGTGCGAGCAGTGGCCTGACCGCCCCCAACGGCCCGTCCCAGCAGCGCGTCATCCGCCAGGCCCTCGACAACTCCCAGCTCTCCTCGGACCAGATCGACCTCGTCGAGGCGCACGGCACGGGCACCACGCTCGGTGACCCCATCGAGGCGCAGGCGCTCATCAACACCTACGGTCAGGAACGCCCGGCCGAGCAGCCGCTGTGGATCGGCTCCTTCAAGTCCAACGTCGGTCACACGCAGGCCGCCGCAGGCGTCGGCGGCGTCATCAAGATGGTGATGGCACTGCGCAACGGCATCATGCCGAAGACGCTGCACATCGACGAGCCCTCCACCAAGGTCGACTGGTCGGCGGGCGCCGTCTCGCTGCTGACCGAGGCGCGGGAGTGGCCGGAGACGGGGCGGCCCCGACGGGCCGCGGTCTCCTCGTTCGGCATCAGCGGCACGAACGCGCACATCATCCTGGAGCAGGCGGCCGCCGAGCCCTCCGCCGAGGAGCCGCCCGCCGTCACGCAGCAGGCGGACGCCCCCGTGCCGTGGGTGATCTCGGGCAGGACCGATGCCGCGCTGCGGGCCCAGTCCGAGCGCCTGACGTCGTTCCTCGCCGGGCGACTGGGCCTCGGCCCCGCGGATGTGGGTTACTCGCTCGCCGTCTCTCGCGCGCGCTTCGAGCACCGGGCCGTCGTCACGGGTACGAACCGCGCGGAACTGCTGGCCGGCCTGGAAGCCGTGGCCACCGGCAAGTCCGCCGCGGGGGTCGTGGAGGGCGCGGCGACCGCCGGAACGGTCGGCAAGCTGGCGTTCTTGTTCACGGGGCAGGGCAGCCAGCGGGCCGGGATGGGCCGCGAACTGTACGAGACCTATCCCGTGTTCGCCGCGGCCTTTGATGAGGTGTGTGCGCACTTTGACGGGCTGCTTGAGCGTCCGCTGAAGGACGTCGTCTTCGGCACGGACGGGACGGACGCCGGTCTGATCGACCAGACCGTTTACACGCAGGCCGCGCTCTTCGCCATCGAGGTCGCACTCTTCCGCCTGGTGGAGGCCTGGGGCCTGACTCCTGACTTCCTCGTCGGGCACTCCGTGGGTGAACTGGCCGCCGCCCATGTGGCCGGGGTCTTCACTCTGGA
>NZ_JBIBKR010000012.1:0-25123 GCF_042959365.1 Streptomyces sp. NPDC007907 | reverse complement strand
AGCATGTCGTCGGGCAGATACCGGGCGGCGCGGCCAACATCGCCGACGTCTACCCGCTCGCCCCGTTGCAGGAAGGCATCCTCTTCCACCACCTGCTGCAGACGGACGGTGGCACGGACGTGTACGCGGCGCCGCGAGTCATCCGCTTCGACTCGCGGGAGCGGCTGGACGCGTTCCTCGGGGCGTTGCAGCGGGTGGTGGACCGGCACGACATCTACCGGACCGCCATCCTGTGGCAGGACCTGCGTGAGCCGGTCCAGGTCGTGGTCCGCCGGGTCGAACTCCCGGTCACCTCGGTGGGGTTGCGCGCCGACGGGCCCTCCGCCGTCGAGCAGTTGATCGCGGCGGCCGGCCCGACCATGAACATCGGCCGCGCTCCGCTGATCGACGTCCACACAGCCGAGGAAACGGGCCAGGACGGTGGGTGGCTGGCGTTGCTGCGGATGCACCACCTGATCCAGGACCACACCACGCAGGACGTACTGCTGCACGAGATGGGCGCGTTCCTGTCGGGACGGGAGGACTCCCTGCCCGAGCCGCTGCCCTTCCGGAACTTCGTCGCGCAGGCCCGGCTGGGTGTCCCGCGCGAGGAGCACGAACGGCACTTCGCGGACCTGCTGGGGGACGTGGAGGAGACCACCGCTCCCTTTGGCCTGCTGGACGTGCACGGTGACGGCAGCGGTGTCGAGCGCGCGCACCTGGGCGTCGACGACGAGGTCGGCCGACGGGTGCGTGACGTCGCCCGGTCGCTCGGCGTGAGCCCGGCCACCGTGTTCCACCTGGCCTGGGCGCGGGTGCTGGCCACGATCAGCGGCCGCGACGACGTCGTGTTCGGGACGGTGTTGTTCGGGCGGATGAACGCCGGAACCGGCGCGGACCGGGTGCCGGGTCTCTTCCTGAACACCCTGCCCGTGCGGGTCCGCGTGGGCGCCACCGGTGTCGGCGAGGCGCTGGAGGGCCTGCGGAGCCAGCTGGCGGAGCTCATGGTGCACGAGCACGCCCCGCTGACCCTGGCGCAGCAGGCCAGCGGCGTCCCCGGTGGCACTCCGCTGTTCACCTCGATCTTCAACTTCCGGCACAGTCAGCGCCCGAGCGAGGAACCGCGCAAGGAGGACGGCGCCGCGCCCGGGGGCATCCGGATGGTGTTCGCCCGGGACACCACCAACTACCCGGTCGCCATTTCGGTGGACGACCTCGGGGCCGGGTTCGGGCTGACCGTGGAAGCGGTGCGGTCGGTGGACGGGCAGGCGGTGTGCCGGCTGTTGCACACCTGCCTCGACAACCTGGTGGCCGCGCTGGAGTACGGCCCGGAGAGCAGGCTGGCCGCGGTGAACGTGCTCGACGAGGTCGAGCAGCGGCGTGTGCTGGCGGACTGGAACGGCACCGACACGCCGGTCCAGGAGGCCACGGTGCCCGAGCTGTTCGCGGCACAGGCGGCCCGGACGCCGAATGCCGTCGCGGTCGTGTGCGACGGCGCTGAGCTTACGTACGGCGAGCTGGATACGCGGGCGAACCGGCTGGCCCGTCGCCTGGTGTCGGAGCACGGTGTGGGTCCGGAGTCGGTGGTCGGGGTGCTCACCGAGCGTTCCGCCGAGCTGGTCGTGGCGATCCTCGCCGTGCTGAAGGCCGGTGGCGCCTATCTGCCCATCGATCCCGACCACCCCGTCGAGCGCGTCGTCTACACGCTCGACGACGCCAGGCCCGTGTGCATCCTCGCCACGTCACGCTGCGGGCGGGTCGTGCCGCAGGACCGCGACGTCCCGGTGCTGGTGCTGGACGCGACCGGGGAACCCGACGCGGGAGACACCCGGGACGCGGGCCCGCCGGCGCCGCCGCTCAGGCAGAACCCGGCGTACGTCATCTACACCTCCGGCTCGACCGGCCGGCCCAAGGGCGTGGTCGTCTCGCACGCCGGGTTCGCCAACCTGTCGGCCAGCCATACGCGGTTCGGCGTCCAACCGGGCCACCGGGTGGCGCAGTTCGCGTCGGTCGGCTTCGACAACTTCTGCTCCGAGTGGTCGCTCGCCCTGCTGTCGGGAGCAACCCTGGTGATCGTGCCCCAGGACCGGCGGCTCGGCGCTGAACTGGCCGAGTTCATGACCGAGCAGGCGGTGACCCACGCGACGCTGCCCCCTGCCGCCCTGGCGACGATGCCGGACGGGGCGATCGGGACCGGGGTGGTCCTGGAGGTGGGTGGCGAGGCATGCCCGCCCGAGCTGATGGAACGCTGGTCGGCCGGGCGGGTGCTGTTCAACACCTATGGCCCCACGGAGACGACGGTGGACGCCACGGCGTGGCGCTGCCGCCCCGGGCTGGAGCCGGGCACCGTACCGATCGGCGCCCCGATCGCCAACACCCGCGCCTATGTGCTCGACGACTCCCTCAACCCGGTGCCGGTCGGGGTGGTCGGCGAGCTGTATCTGGCCGGTGCGGGCCTGGCCCGGGGCTATCTGGGACGGCCCGGTCTGACGGCGGAGCGCTTCGTGGCGTGCTCGCCGGGGGTCGCCGGTGAACGTATGTACCGGACGGGCGACCGGGTCCGGTGGCGGGCGGACGGAAACCTGGAGTTCGCCGGCCGCTCGGACGACCAGGTGAAGATCCGTGGCTTCAGGATCGAGCCGGGCGAGATCGAGGAGGTGCTCGACGGGCATCCGCACCTGAGCCAGGTGGCCGTCGTCGTGCACGAGGACCTCCAGGGCGGCAAGCGACTGGTCGCCTACGTCGTCCCCGCGGCCGGGGGCGCCGATCCGGGCGCACTGGCGGGGTCGGTGCGGGACTTCGCGGCCGAGCGGCTGCCGAGCTACATGGTGCCGTCCTCGGTGACGGTCCTGGACTCCCTGCCGCTGACGCTGAACGGCAAGGTGGACCGCAGGGCCCTGCCCGCCCCGGCCTTCGCGGCGGTGACCGCCGGGGAACCCTCGCCGGAGCGGGGCGCCACGGGTGCGCTCGAAGCCCTGGTGTGCGAGACGTTCGCCGACGTCCTGGGCGTTCCGGCGGTCGGTGCCGACGACGACTTCTTCGCGCTCGGCGGCCACTCGCTCATGGCGGTCTCGCTGGTGGAGCGCCTGCGGGGCAAGGGCGTCACCGTGTCGCTGCGCACCCTGATCACCCACCCGACACCGGCCCGGCTGATGCAGACGTTCGGCCTGACGTCGGTGCGGGACGCCCTCGACGGCGTGCTGCCGATCCGGACCGGCGGCAGCGCACCGGGCTTCTTCTTCATCCACCCCGCGGGCGGACTGAGCTGGTGCTACATGCCGTTCGCCCGCTTCATCCCCGAGGAGCACCCGCTGTACGGCCTTCAGGCACAGGGCCTCGCCGGCTCCGGGGAGCCGGCGGTCTCGGTCGCCGACATGGCCGCCGAGTACGTGGACCGCATGCGCGCACTGCAGCCGTCGGGTCCGTACCATCTCGTCGGCTGGTCCTTCGGAGGAACCCCCGCACACGAGATCGCGGTGCGGCTCGAGGCCGAGGGCGAGGAGGTGTCGCTGGTCCTCATGGACGCGTTCCCGCCCATTCCAGGGACACAGGCCGCGACTCCCGCGAGCGACGCGGCCGAAGGCCCGGCACGCCTCGCGCAGCGCGTCCGTGCCGAACTCGGTCCGGTGCTGGGCGGAGTCGACGACGACGAAATCGCCCTGCTGGCCCGCGTGTTCGACAACAACGCGACGCTGCGGGACCGCCACGCCTACGGCACCTTCGGCGGGGACACGCTGCTGCTCATCGCGGAGGAGGGAAAGCCGGCGGACTTCTCGTTCGAGTCCCTGTGGCAGCCCTACACCCGGCAGCTCACCTCCGTCCGTCTCCCCTGCGGGCATTCGGACATGGCACGGCCCGACATGTTGGGAGCGGCGTGGGAGGTCATGTCGGAGTGGCTGGCGACGCGAGAGGAGCGGGGGGCCTGAGCCCCGAGCCGTGAGCGCCTGAGGGCCCCTCCACCGGACAGTGCCCGGGCCCGACCCCGCGACGGGGGTCGGGCCCGGGCACCGTTTCCGTATGAGGGCATGTGCCGGATGGGGGCATGTGCCGGGTGGCTCCCGCAGTCGACCGGCCTCCCGGGTGCGCTGACGGTGGCCGCGGAGCCGAGCGATGCACGACACCGACAGGCGACGGGCGGCTACCGGGTGGGGAACGCGAACGTCGAGGGTGGGTCACCGCATGCGGTGACCCACCCTCGACGTTCGACGGGACGGGGCCGGTCAGGCCCCTGACTGGGCGCTTCCCGCGATCACCGCGGACGGCGACGGCCTGCGGCCGATGTGCTTGCGCTCGGTCGCCTGGTGGGAGAACTGCGTGTGGTAGAGATCGGCGTAGAGCCCGGCCTGCGCCAGCAGTTCCTCGTGGGTTCCGCTCTCGCAGATCCGTCCGTCCTCGACGACCAGGATCTGGTCGGCCTCACGGATGGTGGACAGCCGGTGGGCGATCACCAGCGAGGTGCGGCCGGCGAGAGCGGTCTTGAGCGCCTGCTGGATCGCCGCCTCCGACTCCGAGTCCAGATGGGCGGTCGCCTCGTCGAGCACGACGATCGGCGGAGCCTTGAGCAGCAGCCGGGCCAGGGCCACCCGCTGTTTCTCGCCGCCGGAGAGCCGGTAGCCGCGGTCACCGACGACGGTGTCGAGGCCCTCGGGGAGCGCGCTGATGGTGTCCCACATCAGCGCCGCCTTGCACGCCTCGATCAGCTCCGCCTCGTCGGCCCCGGGACGGGCGTAGATCAGGTTGGCGCGGAGGGTGTCGTGGAAGAGGTGCGACTCCTGAGTGACGACACCGACGTTCTCGCGCAGGGAGGCGAGGGTCAGTTCGCGGATGTCGTGACCACCGATGCGCACGGTACCCGCGTTCGGGTCGTACATCCGGGGCACCAGCTGGGTGATGGTCGTCTTGCCGGCCCCAGACGGGCCGACCAGCGCGGTCAGTTTCCCGGCCGGAGCGCGGAAGCTCAACTCGTGGAGGATCTCCTGGGGGACCGCATCCGCGCGTTCGTGCTTGCGGCTCGCGGCCGCCTCCAGCGACGCCATCGACACCTCGTCGGCGCTGGGGTACCGGAACGACACCGCCTCGAACTCGATGTCCGGAGCGTCCGTGGCGGGCCCCCCGTCGCTCTCGGCGCCGGCTTCGAGGCGCAGCGCCTTGGCGCCGGGGCGCTCGGTGATCAGCGGCTTCAGATCGAGAACCTCGAAGACCCGGTCGAAGCTGACCAGGGCGACCGTGGCGGTCGCCTGCATGGTCGACAGTTCGTTGACCGGGCCGTACAGCCGCATCAGCAGGGCCACCATCGCCACGAGCGTGCCGAACTCGATGGCCCCGTCGATGGTGAGGGCGCCGCCCAGGCCGTAGACCAGGGCCGTGGTGAACGTCGTGAGGATGGTGACGATGATGGGCAGCAGCCGCCCCCAGACGACCAGCTTGACCGCGAGGTCGCGTACTTGGGCGGCCTTGCCGGCGAACAGCTCCTCCTCGTCCTGGGGGCGCCCGTACAGCTTGGCCAGCATGGCGCCCGAGACGTTGAAGCGCTCGGTCATCATCGAGCTCATCTCCGCGTCCTGCTCCATCAGCGATCTGGTGATGCGCTGCATGCGGCGCGTCAGCAGCCGCGCGGGGATCAGGAACAGCGGAATCATCACCAGGGCCGCCACGGTGATCTGCCACGAGAGGTAGAACATCGCCCCGAGGACCAGGGCCAGGGTGAGAACCGTGGACACGGCCTGGGTGAGCAGGGTGGTCACGGCCTGCCGGGCGCCGGCGACATCCGTGTTGAGCCTGCTGATCAGCTTGCCGGTCTGCGTGCGGGTGAAGAACGCCAGTGGCTGCTGCTGCACATGCGCGAACACCTGGGTGCGCAGCTCGTAGACGACTCCTTCACCCACCCGGCCCGAGCACCGGCTCTGGACGTAGACGACCCCGGCGCTCACGACGGCGAGTCCCGCCAGCGCCAGGCTGAGCCACACGACGACGTCGAGGTGCCCGGGCAGGATGCCGTGATCGATGATGTACTTGAGGATCAGCGGACTGGCGGCCGCGATGCAGGCGTCGACGGCGGTCACCGTCAGCAACAGCGCGACGTGCCAGCGGTATGGCCGGGCGTACGGGAGGATGCGCCGCACCGTTCCCGGTCTGACCTGCTGGCGCTGGAGCGACTCGTCGCCCGGCCGCAGCCGTATCGGGCCCATGGACGGGCGGTTTAGCACGGTCACGGAAACTGCCTCGCTCTCTGCTCTTCTCGCATCGCCGCATCGGGCGGAGAGAAGACATCGGGTCAACATCCGGCGACCAGGACCGGAATTCTGCGGTGTGCTGAAATCGCCGTCGCAGCATTCCATGAAGAGAAAACCGTGGCATCCACGATGCAGTGCACGGTCGCCCCGATCAATACCGGACGGACCGTTCATCCGGCCGTATGCGGAGTGCTGGGCCCATGGCACGGGAAGGGTGCCGAGCTCGGAGAAAAAGATCGCGATGCTTCGGGACGTCAGCGCTTTGGGGTCAGCGCTTCGGGGTCAGCGCTTCGGGGTCAGCGCGGAATGGCGTCACGCGCGAGGGCCCCGGGAAGGCCGGTAGGCAGGGAACGGTGCGGGCCGGGCGAGGGGGAGCCGGAACTCCCCCCGGCACCGTCGATCAGCCCTCGGTCCAGCCGTGGTTCTTGGCGGACTGGAGCAATCCCGCTCGGATCTGCACGATCTGATCTCCCGTCAGCGACGGAGCGGTCGACAGGAGCACCTCCGTCACCTCGTGCAGGTACTCGTTCGCGGCGAGTACATCGCACAGGGAGTCGTCGCCGTCGGCCTGCCTGGCGGGCTCCGACGCCAGGGCCGCGGCGGCGCCGGCGGGCGTCTGGAAGGCCGCAGACTTGGCCTCGGCCCCGTCCGCGAGCCGGACGGCCGAGGCCTTGAGCCCGCGGTCACCTTCCTCCACCTCGAACTGGACCGAGAGGCCCGAGCGAATGTAGTGCTCGGGGATCAGGAGATCGTTCACGTGCAGGAAGACGTCGTCCCCTCCGTGATCGGGAGCGATGAACCCAAAACCCCGCACACTGTCGAACCGCACCACACGACCGGTAACCATGCCCACCAACCCCTTGCCCACCGGGCCCCTTGCCCGGATCAGCGTCATGCTGCAGAAGATAGGACAGGGGCGCCCGTGGAGGCGAGGGACCTGCGGTGGAACAGGGCGTTCAACCGCCGCCGTGCCGCACTTGAACGCCGTCTCGTGACGGCCGCGGATTGGTCTTGGCCAGTTGCCCGAACCGCACGCTGGATGTAGGTTCGAATGCAGTTTCGGGCGTTCTGGAGGAGTGGCGGTGAGTTGATGAAACCGCTACCGGTGTACTGGTCGCGAGTTCGACAGCCTTGATTCCGCATTTCCCTCACTGCCCGGTGGTCGCAGATTTTCTGCCGAAAGTCGTCGTCAAGAACAGACGTTTCGTCAGTGGGGGAGCGGGAAATGAAGCGTAGCGCTGTCGACTCGAGGTATCCAGAATCCTCCGGAGAAAGAGACGGATCGGCCTGGTCCGCCGCGCCTCCCGCGTCGGCCGTGCGCGGGGTCACGTCCGTTCCGGTCGCCTCACTCCTTCCCGCGGACTCCCCGCGTCTCGAGGGCCAGGCCGCGGAGCACGTGGCCCGCTTGGCGTCGGTGGAGACCCCGCTCCCTCCCATCCTGGTGGACCGGCGCAGCCTGCGCGTGATCGACGGAATGCACCGGCTGGCGGCCGCCTTCCGCAAGGGCGAGGCGACCATCCTCGTCGAGTTCTTCGACGGCACCGCCGAGGAGGCCTTCCTGCGGGCCGTCGAGGCGAACGTGACCCACGGCCTCCCGCTGTCGAAGGAGGACCGCCGAGCCGCGACCGAGCGCATCATCGCCTCGCATCCCGCGATGTCGGACCGGGCGATCGCCCGGGTCGCGGGCCTGGGAGCCAAGACGGTCGCCGCCATCCGCCGCAACTCGGCAGGCGGGAACGCCCAGTTGAGCGCGCGCATCGGCAGGGACGGCAAGGTGCGCCCCCTCAACAGCGCCGAGGGCCGCGAGCGGGCCGCCCGACTGATCGCCGAGCGTCCGCAGGCGTCGTTGCGCGAGATCGCGAGGCTCGCCGGTGTCTCGCCCGCGACCGTGAGCGACGTCCGCAGACGGCTTCTGGCCGGCGAGCCGCCCGTTCCGGAGCAGACGCCCCAGCCGGTCCCGCCCGGCGGCGAGCGCCCGCAAGCCGACGCCGTGGAGCCGATCCTGCCGGTGGTGTCCGCCACGCCGGAGGGACCGCGGCCGCCGGCGCGGGGCAGCCGGCTGCCGGTCCCCGATCCCGCCGCCCTCCTCGACAGGTTGCTCAGCGATCCGTCGCTCCGGCACAGGGAGGAGGACCGGCGCCTGTTCCGGGTACTTCAGCGCAACGCCATCGAGGAGCGGGGCTGGTCCAAGCTGGCCGCCGCGGTGCCCTCGCACTGCGGGGACCTCGTCGTCGACCTGGCCCGCCAGTACGCCGAGACCTGGCTGGAGGTCGCGCAGGAACTCGACGAAGGCGCCGAGTGAGGGCCGCGCGGGGAACCGGCACGGGAGTCCTTGACGCGAGCTGACGAGCCCTGATGCGTCCGACGTGCCCTCGTGGGGCGGCGAACACCCCCCTGGCTCCTGGCTCTCCTGCGCGGCGAGAACACCCCTTGGCTCTCCTGCGCGGCGAACACCCCCTGCCCCGTGCGCGGCGCACCCCCTGCCCCGTGCGCGGAGAACAACCCCTGCCCCTCGTGTACCGCGGACGCCCCGCCCCCGGCCCCTCGGGCGCCCCGTTCAGGCGCGCCCGAGGACGACGACGGCGTTGTGCCCGCCGAAGCCGAACGAGCTGCTCACCGCCACGGGCACCGGGGCGGACCGCGGAGCGCCGTGCACGATGTCGATGTCGGCGATGTCGGCCCCCGGCTCATCAAGGTTGGCGGTGGGCGGGACGACGCCCTGTTCGACGGACAAGGCCGTGAACACCGCCTCGGCGGCGCCGCCGGCTCCCAGCATGTGCCCCGTCACTCCCTTCGTGGAGGTGACCGCCGTGTGCGAGCCGAAGAAGCCGTGGATGAGGCGTGCCTCGATGGCGTCGCCCAGCGGCGTGCCCGTCGCATGCGCGTTGACCAGCGCCACGTCCGACGCGGCCACCCCGGCGTCCGCCAGTGCGCTCCGCATGGCGAGCCGCGCCCCCTTCCCGTCCGGGTCGGGCGAGGTGAGGTGATGGGCGTCGGTGGACTCGCCGTACCCCAGGAGCGTCGCGTACGGGCGTCGGCCACGGGCCCGCGCGTCCGCCGCACGCTCCAGCACGAGCACCGCGGCCCCTTCCGCCAGGACGAAGCCGTCACGGTGCCGGTCGAACGGCCGGGAGGCCGACGACGGTTCGTCGCGGCGCCGGGACAGGGCCTTGAGCCGGTCGAAGGCGCCGGACAGGAGCGGGGTGATCGCGGCGTCGGTGCCACCGGCCAGCACGACGTCGCAGCGGCCGGCGCGCAACAGGTCGAGGGCGAAGCCCAGCGCCGTGGTGCCGGATGCGCACGCGGTGGCCACGGCGAGCGTGGGTCCGTTCAGGCCGAGGTCCAGGGCCACCGTGGCCGCGGCCATGTTCCCGATGGCTTTCGGGACGGTCAGCGGGTTGACCGCACGCGGCCCCGTGTTCCGCAGCCGCGCCGACTGCTCCAGCCAGGTTTCCAGGCCACCGACGGCGGTACCGATCAGCACCCCCACCCTGGCCGGGTCCCAGTGCCCGCCGTCCGCCGCCGCGTCCGCCACGGCTTCGCGGGCCGCCGCGACGGCGTACTGCGTGAAGGGATCCATCCGGCGCGCATCGGTCCCCAGAACCGCGTGCGCGTCGAACGCCGACACCGCACAGCTGAAGTCCACGGCCATGCCGTCGAGCCGGGCGTCGGGAGCCGCCGTGGGCAGCCCGGCACAGGCCGCCTTCCACGCCGTCGCCGTGTCCGGGCCGGCGGGCGAGACCGTCCCGAGGCCCGTGATCACCACATCCGGGTGCTGCTGTCTTCGTCCGTTCATGCCGGTACGACCGCCCCGCGAGCGTGCAGCAGCCCGGCGAGCTCGGTGACGGTGGTGGAGCCGGTCAGCTCCTCCTCGTCGACCGCCACGCCGAGTTCCTCCTCCAGATGCGCGCCGAGCTCCGCCAGGGACAGCGAGTCCACTTCCAGTTCCGTGAACGACTTGTCGGGGTCGATGACTCCGGGGACCTTGTAGACGGTGCCGAGGAGGGTGGTGAGGTAGTCGATGAACACAGGTGGCTCCTTCTTTCAGACCTCTGAGGTGACGGCGGTCAGCTGTGGCCAGATCAGACCCGTGGAGGCCCAGCTGAGGCCGCCGCCGAAGGCGGTCAGCACGGTGCGGGCCCCGGGTTCCAGCCGGTGGTCGGCCACCGCGCCGGCCAGGGCCAGCGGGATGGAAGCGGCCGCGGTGTTGCCGGTGTGCGCGAGGGCGCGGAGCACGCGTTCCGGCGGGAGTCCGAGCCGGCCGGCCAGGGCCTCGATGATGCGTGCGTTCGCCTGGTGCGGTACGAGCATGCCGAGGGTTGCGGGGCTCCAGCCGCAGTCCTTCATGACCCGCCGGGCCGACTCCGCCATGCGGTCGATGGCCTGCAGGTACACCTTCCGTCCGGACATGGTGAACCAGCGCTGCCCGGTGCCCTGTTCGCGGGTGCCGGGGATCCGGATCAGGTCCGCGCCCGTGCCGTCGCTGCCCAGGTCGTGGGCGAGGAGCGACCCGGGTTCGCCGGTCGTCCCGGAGCGCAGTACGACCGCCCCGGCCCCGTCCCCGAAGAGGACGGCCGTGGACCTGTCCGTCGGGTCGACGACGCGTGAGTACGTCTCCGCGGCCACGACCAGGACGCTGTCCACGGTCCCGGCCGTGATCAGGGCGCCGGCCGTGGTCAGCGCGTACAGGAATCCGCTGCAGACGGCCGAGATGTCGAAGGCGAGGACATGTCCCAGTCCTGTGCGGGACGCGATCTCGGGGGCCGCGGAGGGGCAGGGGCGCTCCGGTGTCGTCGTGGCGAAGACGAGGCCGTCGACGGCGTCGGTCCCTGCGGACCGCAGGGCGTTTCCGGCGGCCTCGCAGGCCAGGTCGAGCACCGAAAGATCCGGAGTGATACGCCGGCGGGACTGGATTCCGGTACGGGTGCGAATCCATTCGTCACTGGTGTCCAGGCCTTCCGCCAATGAGGTGTTGTGGACCGTGTTCGACGGAAGGCAGGTTCCCAGTCCGGAGATCACGGCCGCGGCCCGGGGTTCGGAATCCCTTAGGGCACCGATGTCGAGGCGTGACGCGCTCATTCAGCCGCCTCCCGAAGTGCGTGCACGATCGGCACGGCAGTTCCGTGGCATGAGGTGATGTGAATCGTCCGGCGACGGTATCCATTTCCGGATCCGTGCACAACCGTGGCCGGAAATGGTCTTCACGTATCGACGTAACGGAATATCCGCATCGCCTTCCAAGGTCGGTCGATGCCATGAACTCGCAGGTCAGGAGGGGTGAGTTGTTCAACTGGTGCGGCGGCTCAGTTGAACGATGGGTGTGGTGCCGCCGCTGATTGATTAGCCTCCAACCGTTGCTGATCGGGGGATGGCCCTGACCGGCCGGCTGATGTGACTACTCGGAAGGGACGGCGTGGTGACGAATCCATTCGACGACCCCGATGCCAACTACTATGTCTTGGTCAATGAGGAGGGACAGCACTCCCTCTGGCCGGTCTTCGTGGATGCGCCGGACGGCTGGAAGACGGTGTTCGGTGAGGCGGGCCGCACGGAATGCCTCGACTACATCGAGAGGGCCTGGACGGACATGCGTCCCAAGAGTCTGATCGAGGCCATGGAGAAGAAGTAGGCAGGCGAAAGGCCCGTGCCCCCGGCCCGACATGCAATGTCGGGCCGGGGGCACGGGCCTGTGTGCGTCGCTGTGCCGCCGACTCGTGCTGCCGGGGCCTGCCTTCTAGTCCGCCGGGCGAGGCGCGGGTACGGTCGCGCCCGTTCGCCGAAGGAGGTCGGGCAGGGCGTCCGCCATCCGCTCCATCGTCTGGTCCAGGACGAAGTGACCGGCGTCGATGTGGTGGAGGGAGAACGCGGTGCTCGTCTCCTCGCGCCAGGCCGCCAGGTCCTCGAAGCCGACGAAGGGATCGTGCCGGCCGCCCACCGCCGTGATGGGGACGTCCAGGGGTGCCGCCCGCCCGGGCGCTCCCTCCTCGGCGATACGGAAGTCGGCGCGCAGCGTCGGCTCGAAGACGTCCATGATCTCGGGGTCGTCGAGCACGGACGCGTCGATCCCGCCGTAGAGCGCGACGCGTTCGAAGAACGCCTCCCGCGGCAGCAGGTGGATCGACTCCGAGGAATGCCGGACGGGCCCCGCGATGGAGGAGACGAACAGCGCGGCCGGCAGCCTTCCGTGTGCCTCGCGGATGCGGCGGGCCAGTTCCAGCGCGACGACGCTGCCGGAGCAGTGCCCGAGGAACACGAAAGGCCGGCCGGTCAGCGGTGCGACCACCGGTTCGAGCGCGTCCACCAGCTGGTGGAGGTCGTCGAAGGGCCGCTCGTCGATCCGGTTCTCCCGTCCCGGGTAGCGCACGGCGCACAGTTCGGCCTCGGGCGGCAGACGCCTGGCCCACGGGGTGAACGCGGACGCCCCGGCGCCCGCGTGCGGGAAGCAGAAGACTCTGATGCCCGGATCCTCGGTCCGCCGGGGACGGACGACCCACCGCTTGGCGGACAGCAGGGCCCGCGGGTCCGGCGCCGGTGGTGGTGCCGGCACCGGCGGCGGTGCGGGTGCGGTTGAGGGGGCGGGGGCGGGGGAAACATCCGTCATCTCACGCCTCCCGCCAGGCGAAAACGGTGTGGAGATCGGTGGTGCGGTACTCCGCCGCCTGCCGGACGGAGGTGGTCATGCCCTGGCCCTCCAGGAGCGTGACCACCGCGTCGAGCGCCCCGCCCCGGTCGGCGACCTCGACGGCGGCGTTGGCGATCCCCGGCCACAGACGGTCGCCGATGCCCCGCAGCACCCGGAGTTCAAAGCCCTCCACGTCGACCTTGAGGAAGTCGACCCGGTCGATGCCGGCCCGCTCGGCGAACGTCTCCACGCGCTGCACGTCACAGCGCACCAGGCGCCGTTCGTCGAGGCTGTCTTCCACCAGGTCCTTCGCCTCCTGGATGAACTCCTCCCGGAGCTCCTCGTCGAGCGAGCCGGCGGCGCTGGTGATGAACGCCGAGGCGAGCACCTTGTCGACCGCCGGGTCGGCGTCGAAGCCCGACATCATGGTGCAGTGCGGGTAGTAGGTCAGCTCGCGCGTCTGATCCTCGTCGCCCAGGGCCAGATTCTGGACGCGCACACCGGGAAGGTGGCCCGTGTTCCGGCGGAGGGCGTCGAAGACGTCGGGTGCCGGCTCGAAGGAGAACACCTGCGCGTCGGGCCACCGCTGCGTCGCGAAGAGCGTGAACAGGCCTATGTTGGCGCCTACATCGAGAACCACCGGCTTCTCGGACATGCGCCAGCCCCGCGGTGGGACGTAGGACTCGTCGTCGAAGATCTCGCCGTACAGGTAGTCCGTCTCGTTGCCGTTGAGACTGAAGACGCGCATCCCGTTCGGGAGCTTTCTCCTGACCGGAGCCGTGGGAGTTCCTCCACCTGCTGTCATCGCACCGAGACTAGGGTCCCGCCGACTCCGGCACCGGCAGTACGGGAGGCGATCCCTGAGGCAGTTTCCCCGGACGCCGGGCCGCCCTGCGGGGAGAAGGCGGTGTGCGCGCTGCCTACGAGTCGCCGCCCGAACTGCCGTTCAGCGTGCGCGGGGCCTCGTACCGTACTCGGGTGATTCGACGACGCGGAGGAGCGCACCCATGGTGAGGGCACAGCAGCACGCCGTCCGGCTCCGCCTGACGGAGCCCGCGCGGGCGGAACTCGTCGAGGAGCGTTTCGCGGGCGTCGGCGACGTGCCGCACCTCCGCGTCGTGGACGTGCCCTCGTCAACGGCAGAACCCGGTGCCCCGGACCTGTGGTGCGGGGAGGCGGCGAGAGCGGGAGACGGCGTGCACGCGCTGCTGCTCCGCCGCCCGGACGGATCGGCCGACCTGGTCGTCGTGGCCCCCCGCGCCCTGCTGGACACGGCCGGACTGCGGCGTCTGGTCTGCGAGCTGGCCGACGGGAACCAGGAGGCGGTGAGCGCGGAGTTCAAACGCATCGCCGACGCTCCCGTGCGCACGCCGAGCACCGAGCACGGCGCCCCTCCCGGCTGGGGGTTCGGCCAGGGCGACGGCGACCGGTCCGCCACGGCCTGGGCGGTCCTGCCGCCCGACGCACCGGCCGACGACACGAGGCTGCGCACCGCCCTGGCCGTGACGCTGCGGCGCTACGCGGACGACGACACCGACGAGATCGTCCTCGGATCCGACGAGGGCGCCGTGGCCGTACGGGTGAACGGCACCCCCGACGAGGTGTACCGGCAGCCCCATCCGTTCGTGGACGCCCCGGTGGTGGCCGGCACACTGCCGGGCGGCGACGGGGAACCACTGCGCGAGGGCGAGGCGTACCTCCCCTCACTCGCGCCGGTGTTCCCCCTGACGTTCTCCCTCGCCCGCCGTGCGGACCGCAGGCTGTGGCTGCGCTGCGATCACCTGCTGAGCCATGCCGGTCCCGCGACCGGTGAGCAACTGGCCCGGCACGTCGCCCACGTGTACGGGCAGTCGTCGACGGCACCGCGGACCCCCGCCGCCGACCCCGAGCTCTTCGACGACGGGGAACGCGACCGCATCGTGCGCCTGGGCAGGTCCCTGCCCGCGTCGCCCGCCTCGGCGGAAACCGTGCACGAGGCGTTCGCCCGGGTGGTCGCCTCCGCACCCGACGCCGTCGCGGTGTCCGACGACGACGTGCGGCTCACCTACGCCCAACTCGACCACTTGGCAGACATGTTCGCGGCCGGCCTGCGAGCGCGGGGGATCCGCCCCGGCGACCGCGTCGGAGTCTGCCTGGACCGGTCGGCGGAGCTGGTCGCCGTGCTGCTCGGCGTGCTCAAGGCCGGCGCCGCCTACGTCCCGGCCGACCCCGCGTACCCGGCCGAACGGGTCTCCCGCATGAGAGCGACCACGGCGGCAGGCCTGCTGGTCACCCGGCGCCCTGACCTCGCGCGGGACGGCCACCGCCTCGCCACCCCCGACCAACTGCTCGAGGACGCCCACGCGTCGGACGCGCCCGGCGGGCAGCACGGCACGGGGGACACCGGCACCGCCTACGTCATCTTCACGTCCGGTTCCACCGGGCGGCCCAAGGGCGTCGCCGTACCCCACGGCAACGTGCTCAGTCTGGTGCAGGCGACCCGCGCCGACTTCGGGCTGGGAGCGGCGGACGTGTGGACGTTCTTCCACTCGAGCGCCTTCGACTTCTCGGTGTGGGAGATCTGGGGCTGCCTGCTGACCGGCGGCCGCCTCGTGGTCGTGCCCCACCTCACCTCACGCGAACCCGACCGGTTCCGCGAGCTCATGGTCACCCACGGCGTCACGGTGCTCAGCCAGACTCCCTCGGCCCTCGCCAACCTCCTGTCCGTCGACCACACGGGTCTGGCGGTGCGGCTGGTGATCCTGGGCGGTGAACCGCTGGACGCCAGGATGCTGCTGCCCTGGTTCGACGCGTACCCCGACGACCGGTGCCGGGTGGTGAACATGTTCGGCATCACCGAGACCACCGTGCACGTCACCGCACAGACCGTGACACGTGAGCTGGCGCTCGGCGCGACGCGTTCGGTGGGCGCACCGCTGCCCGGATGGCACGTCTACGTGCTGGATCCCGAGGGACGGCTGCTGCCGCCCGGAGTCGCGGGCGAGATCTGCGTCGGCGGCGCCGGCGTCGCCCACGGCTACGTCGGCCAACCGGACCTGACCGCCGAACGGTTCGTGCCCGACCCGTACCACGGTGGCCGCATGTACCGCAGCGGCGACCGGGGACGGCTGCGGCCGGACGGGGCACTGGAACACCTGGGACGCCTGGACAACCAGGTGAAGATACGGGGCTTCCGGATCGAACTGGACGAGATCCGCGCGGTGTTGCTGGAGAACGGAGCCGTCCGGGCCGCAGCGGTCGTCGTGGGCTCCACCGACGGGGGCGGCTCCTCCGGCCTGCGTCTCGACGCCTACGTGGTGCTGGACGGCGGGGACGTGCGGTCCGTCCGTGAACACGCCGCCGCCGTCCTGCCCGACTACATGGTCCCGGCCACGGTGACGGAGGTGGATGCCCTGCCGCTGACCACGAGCGGCAAGGTGGATGTGGCGCGTCTGCCCTCCCCCGAGATGACCAAGGGCGCCGCCGAGGATGCCACGCCGACGGCGGACGACGAACTGGCAGCGTGGCTCCAGGAGTTGTGGTCACGGCTCCTGGGGTTCCCGGTCGGTCTCGACGACGACTTCTTCGAGGCCGGAGGAAACTCCATGGTCGCGGTGAAGAGCTCCGCGGCGATGCGGGCCGAGGGGATACCCACCCTCCGCCTGCGCGAGTTCTACCGCCACCCCACCATCCGCCAGGTGGTGGCGGCCCTCAAGGCGGCGGACCGCTGACAGGTCCCGCAACGGCGGCGCACGGCCCAGGCGATCACCGCCGACGGCCGGCTCCGTTCACGACGTCAGCGGCTGGACGTCACGGAGCCCGGCCCACGCGACGGGCACACCGCGGGCAGGGGAGGAGGTGCCGAACTCGGAGTGCACGAGGTGGCGCACCAGGTTGAGCACCACGAACCGCTGCCCGCCCCCGTGCGCGGACGCCACCCGGCGTACCAGACCGCGTGCGCGCAACACGTGCACGGCGCTCTCCGCATCCGTGACGGAACCGGCGAGCAGCGTGACGGCGTCGCTGACCGTCCAGGGCCGCGCGTCGACCAGCCTGCGCAGAGCGTCGAGCTGCAGCGGCGGTAGCGACGCGAGGGTGTCACGCATCCAGACGACGAGCGGGGCATCGGTCCGGGACGGGGGCATCACCAGCCGTGCCGGGGACGCCTGCGCCATGCGCAGGAGTTCCGTGGGCTCGTAGATGAGCAGCCAGGAGGCCGCCGACTCGAGCGCCGACGGTATCCCGTCGAGGAGCCAGCACACGCCGGCGATCGCGGCCACCGTCTGCGGGGACGACACCTCCGCCGGGTAGAGCAGGGCGCACCGCGACAGCATGTACCGCGTCACGGGGGAGTCCACGGCGGCCGCCGCGTCGCAGGCGCGGGGGTCCCATTCCGGGACGTCGAGGGGGAAGAGCGTGAAGGTGATCTCCCCGGCGCGTCCCGGCGTGGCGTCGCAGGACTCCATCAGCACCCGCAGCGTGCGGCAGAGCCGCAGCAGTCCCCGCAGGTCCCGGTGATCCCGGTCGTCGAGGTCACGGTCGTCCACGACGAGAAGGACCTCGTCCGCGGCGAGACGGCCGGCCACCTCGTCCACCGTGGCGGCACAGCCGACCACGTCCGCGACGCGGCTCAGCAGCCGGCGCGCGGAACCGTGCGGGCCGGTGCCGGGCAGCGCCTGAGAACGCTCCAGGAAGATCACCGGAACGAGCCGGGTCCGGTGCAGTTCGCTCGCGACGTGCTGGACGAGCGCCGTCTTGCCCACCCCGGGCGCGCCCACCACCCGGACCAGCCGGTGACCGGTGGACCGCAGCACTCCGACGAGCGAGGACGTCTCCTCCTCCCGGGCAAGGGGCGGGGACAGGGGGGCGGGTGGTGCCGGCAGGTCGTCGTGGAGCGACCGCGTCGCCGTCGGCCCGGCGGCGGCTTCCAGTTCCGCCCGCCGTGCCCCGTTCAACCGCAGGGCATCGGCCAGCAACCGGACGGTCTGCAATCGCGGGCTGCCGGTACGGTCGAGTTCGAGGTCCCGAATGGCCCGGATGCTCACCGTCGAGATCTCGGCGAGCTGCCCCTGTGTCATACCCGCGCGCTTTCGCGCGCCGCGCAGCACGGAACCGAACTGCGTCCTCGATATGCGGTCGACGCTCAATGCCCCCCGCTCTCTGTCCTATTGGGCACGGCTCATCCGCCCTACCGTACGCAGGCCCGACTTCCGGTGTCAGCGGCATCACGCCCGCATCGGACCGGCAGCCGTTCAAGTGAGGCGCCGCCTCAGTTGAACACGCGGGGCGCCGACCTGGACCGTCTTCGCGGGGTACTGCCACCATGGGGCGCGCCGTGGCCAGCAGCCGGCCACCGGTCACCGGGCGAGTGGCCGCGTCGATGAATGTCCGTGTCCTGATTCGCCCCGCCGACGGTCGGAAGGGACGAGCACGTCGAACTTCGCGGAATTACCGACCCCACGGCGGGAATTCCGAGCGCAGTACCCGGGGGTGCCGAACAGCATCCCCTCGCAGCTTTGTCATTGAGGACTGGACGGTAATTCAGCATGCCTCGACGGCGGCTGCTCCTCGCTGCTCCAGTCGATGATCCGGATCGGTTGGGGTGTGCAGGGATGGCAGCAACTGTAGGTGAACACCGGGAACTCACGGCCGGTCAGCTCGCTGTCTGGTACGCACAGCAACTCGACCCCGGGAACCCGGTCTACAACGTCGGCGAGTACGTGGAGATACGCGGCCCGCTCGACGTGGAGCTGCTCACCCGAGCCCTGCGCCGCACGATGGACGACGCCGAGACGGCGCGGCTGCGCTTCCGGCTGGTGGACGGCGTTCCGCGGCAGCACCTCGGCGACGCGGACGACCACCCCGTCGAGATCCTGGACCTCACCGCGGAGCCCGATCCCCGCGCGGCCGCAGAGGCCTGGATGCTGGGCCGGATGCGCCGGCCGATGGACGTCCTCGACGGGCCCCTCACCCGCTACGCCGTGATCAAGGTCGGCCCGGACCGCCACTACTGGATGCACTGCGCTCACCACCTCGTGATGGACGGACACAGCGGCCGGCTGTTCGCCGACCGGCTGGCGCACAACTACACGGCCCTGGTGGAAGGCCGCGATCCGCAGCAGGACCGGATCATCGAGCCGATCGCGGTCCTCCTGGACGAGGACCTCGCCTACCGTTCCTCCCCGGCCCTGGCGGAGGACCGGGCCTACTGGACGGGCGCGCTGTCGGACCTCCCGCACTCGAAACGGTCCGACGGGCACCGGCCCCGGCAGCTCCCGCGGACGCCGGTCCGGCACCGGGGCGAGATCGACGCCGAGGACAGTGCCGGGCTCAAGCGGGGCGCGCGGCGGCTGCGGACCACCTTGGCCGGTCTGACGATCGCCGCGGCGGCCCTCTACCACCACCGCACGACGGACGCGCGGGACATCGTCGTCGGGGTCCCCGTCGTCGGGCGTTCCGGACACCGCGCGCTCGCGGTCCCCGGCATGACGTCGAACATCCTCCCCATCCGTCTCTCCGTCGCGGAGTCGACCACGGTGGGGAGCCTCCTGCGGCAGATCACGGCACAGGTGCGGGCCGCGACCCGGCACCAGCGCTACCGCTACGAGGACATGCTGCGCGACCTGAAGCTCCTCGGTGGCGTTCCGCTCTGCGACCTGATCGTCAACGTCATGGCGTTCGACTACCGGCTCGGCTTCGGCGACTGCACGGCGACCACCCGCAACCTCGCCAACGGCCCCATCGACACGCTCAGCTTCGACGTCTACGACCGGCTGGACGGCAGCGGCCTCCAGCTGGACGTCGACGTGCACCGCGGCGCACGTGACCTGGAACCGGAGGAGCAGATCTGCCCCCGCTTCGGCCGGATCCTGCGGAGCCTCGCCGCTGCCGAGCACACCGACCCCCTCGGCCGGATCGACGTCCTGTCGGAGCGGGAGCGGGCGCGGGTACTCGTCGAGTGGAACGACACGGCCTCCGAGGCGGTGACGGAGTCGTCGCCGGTGCGGCTGTGGGAGGCGCGGGCCGCGCGCACACCGGACGCGATCGTCGACGGCACCGGCCTGTCCTGCGCCGAGCTGGACGGGCGGGCCGACCGGCTGGCACGTCATCTGGCCGAGCGGCACGTGGGCCCGGAGTCCGTGGTCGGACTGTGCACCTCACGCGCCACGGACACGCTCGTGGCGACCCTGGCGGTGTGGAAGGCCGGCGGCGCCACGCTGCCGGTCGACCCGGCCCTGCCGGCCGAGCGGATCGGCCGACTGCTCGCCGACGCGGGGACCGATCTCGTCCTCACCGGCCACGACGATCCCGACCACGGGCTCCCGGCTCTGCCGTCGAGCCGGGTGCGAGCGGTCGCCCTGGACGATCCGTCGCTGACGGAACCACTGGACGGGCCGGGCACCGGCCCGTTGGACCTGCCTGAACCGCTGGACGGGCCGCACACCGGCCCGCTGGACCTGCCTGTCCCGAGCCGGGCCCTCGCGCAGGTGATCCCCACGACGGACACGACGGGACAGCCGACGTGCGTGGGAATCACCCACGGCGCACTGGCCAGCCATCTCACGTGGGCGGCGGACGAAGCGGGCCTGCCCCGGCAGGCCGCGGCACCCGTCGACCGGGCCGTGCTGAGCGCGCTGCTGCCGCAGGCGAGGACCGCGGCCGAAGCGCCCGGCGGCGTCGACGCCCCGGCCCCGTGGCGGACCGACGCCACCGGCACCGAAGTGCTGGTGGCCTGCTGTGTCCACGAGACGGGCACCGGCGACGCGCAGGACGGCTCGGTGCGGCTCGGGCGACCGCTCGCGAACAACCGGGTCTACGTGCTCGACGCCGGGCTCCGTCCCGTCGCGCCCGGCGTACCGGGGGAGCTGTACCTGGCCGGTGCCGGGGTGGCGCGCGGGCTGCTGGGCCGGGCCGGGGCGACGGCGGAGCGGTTCGTCGCGGACCCGTTCGCGGCGGACGGGTCGCGCATGTACCGGACCGGCATGCGGGCGCGCTGGACCACCGACGGTGAACTGGAGCTCCCGGGCGGCGCAGCCGAGGCCGGACAGCACGGACGGAAGCAGCCGGCACCGGAGCGGCACGGACAGAACCCGCCCCCACCGCAGCGGCCCACGCACGCGGACACGAAACGCAGCTCTGCCGACGCCCGTGAAGAGGCCCTGTGCGCGCTGTTCGCCGAGGTCCTGGAGCTGGAGAGCGTCGACGTCGACGACGACTTCTTCGACCTGGGCGGCCATTCCCTGCTCGCGACCCAGCTCGTGAGCCGCATCCGCAGCACGCTGAACGTCGAACTGCCGATGCGGGCCGTGTTCGAGACGCCGACCGTCGCGGGACTCGCCGCCAGACTCGCGGGCGCGGACCAGGCCCGCGTGGTGCTCGCCCGGCGGGAACGCCCCGAACGGGTGCCGCTGTCGTTCGCGCAGCGCCGGCTGTGGTTCCTGAGCCGGTTGGAAGGTCCCAGCGCCACCTACAACACCCCGATCGTGCTCAGGCTGTCCGGCCGGCTGGACTCCGCGGCCCTGAAGGCCGCCCTGCGTGACGTGCTGGGCCGCCACGAGGCGCTCCGCACGATCCTGCCGTCCGAGGACGGAGAGCCGTACCAGGCCGTCCTCGGCATGGAGGACCTCGACTGGGAGCTGACGGAGGTCACCGTCCGGGATTCCGGCCGGGCCTACGAGCAGCTCTCGCGGATGACCGACCTGCCCGAACCGGCCGCCTCCGCCGACGGGACGCTCTCCGAGCTGACGAGCGCCGTCGTGGGCGCCGCCGGCCACGTCTTCGACCTGTCGGCCGACGTACCCGTGCGGGCCTGGCTGTTCCGCACCGAACGCACGGACGAGCACGTCCTAGTGGTGCTGGTGCACCACATCGCCGGTGACGGCTGGTCCATGGGACCGCTCGCCCGGGACATCTCCACGGCCTACACGGCGCGCTGCGAGGGACGGACACCCGGGTGGGACGACCTGCCGGTGCAGTACGCCGACTACGCCCTGTGGCAGAGGGAGTTGCTGGGCGCGGACGACGACCCGAGGAGTGTGCTGTCGCGCCAGGTGGCGTACTGGCGCGACGCGCTCGCGGGCGCTCCGGAGGAACTGCACCTGCCGACGGACCGGCCACGCCCGCCGGTGGCGAGTCACCGCGGACGCACGGCCGCCTTCGGCGTGTCCGCCGAGGTGCACGCGCGGCTGCTGGACCTGGCCCGCGCCGAGGGCGTGACGCCGTTCATGGTGCTGCACGGCGCTCTGGCGGTGCTGCTGTCCCGCCTGGGGGCCGGCGTCGACATCCCCATCGGGTCGGCGGTGGCCGGGCGCACGGACGAGGCGCTGGACGACCTGGTCGGCTGCTTCGTCAACACCCTCGTGCTGCGTACCGACCTGTCCGGCGACCCGGCGTTCACCGAGGTGCTGCGCCGCGTGCGGGAAGCGGGCCTGGGGGCCTTCGAGCATCAGGACGTGCCGTTCGAGCGGCTGGTGGAAGAGCTGGCTCCGCAGCGCTCCCTCGCCCGCCACCCCCTCTTCCAGGTCGTCCTCACCATGAACGACATCGCCGACGGGCTGATGGAACTCCCGGGGCTGCGCGCGCAGATGATGTCGACCGCCCGGCCCGCGGCCAAGTTCGACCTGGACGTCATGGCGGGTGAGGCGTTCGACGACACCGGGGCACCGGCAGGCATCCGGGGCGCACTGACCGCGGCGGTGGACCTGTTCGACGAGGGATCAGCCCAGCGGATCGCGGACCGGTTCGTCCGGGCGATCGAGGAACTGGTCACGGTCCCCGCGACGCGACTGAGCCAGGTCGGGGTGCTCACACCCGCCGAACGCGCACAGGTCCTGACCGGGTGGAACGACACGGCGACCGAGCCGGCGGGCGAGCTGGTGCCCGAGCTGTTCGCGGCGCAGGCGGCACGTACGCCCGACGCCACGGCCGTCGTCTCGTCCGGCGGTTCGGTGCCGTTCGCGGAACTGGACGCACGGGCGAACCGCCTGGCGCACTACCTGCGGGCCCAGGGCGTGGGCACGGACTCGGTGGTGGGACTGTGCCTGCCGCGGGGCGTTCAGACCATCACCGGAATGCTGGCGGTGTGGAAGGCGGGCGCTGCCTACCTGCCGATCGACCCCGGCCAGCCCGCGGAACGCATCGCGTTCATGCTCGGCGACAGCCGTGCCGTGCTGACCCTGACCACCGAGGAGATCCTGGAGGAGCTCCCCGCGGGACGGCACCGCCTGGTCGCCGTGGACGGCATCATGGTCGCCGCCCAGCTCACCGCCGCGCCCCACACGGCACCCGACGTCGACCTGTGGGCGCAACAGGTGGCCTACGTGATGTACACGTCGGGGTCCACCGGGCGCCCCAAGGGAGTGGCCGTCACCCACGGCGCACTGGCCAACTACGTGACCTCGGTGCCGGCCCGGGTGGGCTTCGGCACGCCGGGCGGCCGCTACGCGGTACTCCAGGCACAGGCCACGGACCTGGGCAACACCGTGGTGTTCGCGTCCCTGACCACGGGCGGCGAACTCCACGTTCTGGACGCGGAGACGGTCACCGACCCGATCGCCGTCGCGGCGTACCTGGCGGAACACCGGATCGACTTCCTGAAGGCGGTCCCCTCACACGTGGCCGCCCTCGGCCCCGACGGTGCACTGCCCGCCCGAGCACTGGTTCTCGGCGGTGAGGCCGCTACGCCCACGCTCGTGGGCGAGCTCCTGGCCACGGCCGGCGACCGGGCCGTCTTCAACCACTACGGGCCCACGGAGACGACGATCGGCGTCGCCACCACCCGCCTCACCCCGGACCGGGCGGCCTCCGGAGTGATACCGGTGGGCACCCCGACGGCGAACACCCGGCTGTACGTACTGGACGCCATCCTGGAACCGGTCCCGCCGGGCGTGGTGGGGGAGCTGTACGTCGCGGGCGCGCAGCTGGCGCGCGGCTACACGGGACAGCCGGGACTGACCGCCGAACGCTTCGTGGCATGCCCCTTCGCGAACGGCGAACGGATGTACCGCACGGGGGACCGCGCCCGCTGGACCCCGGACGGCCAGGTCGTCTTCGCCGGCCGCGTCGACGAACAGACCAAGATCCGCGGCTTCCGCATCGAGCCGGGAGAGGTCCAGGCGGTACTGGACTCCCACCCGCAGATCATCCGAGCGGCCGTCGTCGCCCGGGACGACATCCCCGGAGAGGTGCGCCTGGTCGCGTACGTCGTCACCGATGACGAGGACGCCGACCACACGGCCCTCGCCGCCTCGCTGCGCGCATACGCCGGTGAGCGGCTTCCGGAGCACATGGTGCCGTCGGCGGTCGTGGTCCTGGAGACGCTGCCGCTGACCGGCAACGGCAAGCTCGACCGCTCGGCCCTGCCGGCCCCCGACTACGCCGCGGCGGCCGCTCGGTCGCGCCGCGCACCGGCCGATCTGCGGGAGGAGATCCTGTGCGGTGCGTTCGCCGAGGTCCTGGGTCTGGAGAGCGTCGGCGTCGACGACGACTTCTTCGAACTGGGCGGGCATTCGCTGCTCGCCACCCGACTCGTCAGCCGGATCCGCACCGTACTCGGCGTGGAGATGGAGATCAGGACGCTCTTCGACGCCCCGACCCCGGCCGGTGTGGCCGCCGGACTGGCCGGAGCGGGTACGGCCCGAGCGGCCTTGGCCGAGAGGCGGCGGCCGGAGCGGCTGCCCCTGTCGTACGGGCAGCGCCGGCTGTGGTTCATCGGCCAGCTGGAAGGGCCCAGCCAGACCTACAACAGCCCGGTCGTCGTACGCCTCACGGGGGACCTGGACCGGCAGGCCCTCGCCCACGCACTGGCGGACGTCATCGAGCGGCACGAGGTGCTGCGGACGGTGTTCCCCGTGGCCGACGGGGAGCCCTACCAGCGGATCGTCCCCGTCGACGAGCTCGACTGGGACCTCACCGTGGTCGACGTGCGACAGGGGCGGCAGCCACACCAGGACGGCCGCCTGCTCGACCTCGGCGACCTGTCACTGACCGAGCCGGTGATCGACCTGCCGACGATCGAACCGTCCGCCGACCTCCCGTCCGGTGAGATCGCCCCGGGCGACCTCACGGCAGCGATGGCCCGAGCCGCCGGCTACGCCTTCGACCTGTCCGTCGAGACACCCGTACGCGCCTGGTTGTTCGGGGTGGACCGCGACGAGCACGTGCTGGTGCTCGTGGTGCACCACATCGCCGGTGACGGCTGGTCGATGGGACCGCTCGCGCGGGACGTGTCGGTGGCGTACGCGGCGCGGTGTGAGGGGCGGGTGCCCGGGTGGGGTGCGTTGCCGGTGCAGTACGCGGACTATGCGTTGTG
>NZ_JBIBKR010000011.1:0-182632 GCF_042959365.1 Streptomyces sp. NPDC007907 | reverse complement strand
CAAGAACCGCCCCGAAACCGAAACCCTCACCCAAGCCATCGGCACCGCCCACATCCACGGCGCCGAACTCGACTGGGACGGCGTCTTCGCAGGCCACGACGCGCGCTGCGTCAACCTCCCCACCTACGCCTTCCAGCACCAGCACTACTGGCTCCAGCCGCTGTCCACCACCGGCGACGCGTCGGGGCTCGGTCAGTCCGCCACCAGCCATCCGCTGCTCGGCGCGGCGATCGCTCTCCCCGACTCCGACGGCGTCCTGCTCACCGGCCGTCTGTCCCTCCAGTCGCACCCCTGGCTCGCCGACCACGCCGTCATGGACACCGTTCTCGTCCCCGGCACCGGACTGGTCGAGCTGGCCATCCACGCCGGTGACCAGGTCGGCTGCGGTCTGGTCGAGGAGCTGACGCTCGAAGCCCCCCTTGTCCTCCCCGAGCGCGGTGGTATCGCCCTCCGGGTGACGGCGGGTGCCGCCGAGGAGAACGGGCTGCGTCAGGTCGGGATCTACTCCCGTCCGGACGAGGCGGACGCCGCGGAGCCGTGGACCCGCCACGCCTCCGGTCTCCTGGCGGAGAACACCCCAGGCACCTCGGCCGGCCTGGTCGTGTGGCCGCCCAAGGGCGCCGAGCCGTTGGACACGGAGGGCCTCTACGCCGATCTCATGGGGGCCGGTCTCGCGTACGGCCCGATCTTCCAGGGCCTGCGCGCCGCCTGGCGACTCGGTGACGACGTCTACGCCGAAGTGGCGCTGCCCGAGTCCACCGCCACCAGCGGCTACGGGCTCCACCCCGCCCTCCTCGACGCCGCCCTGCACGCCGTGGCCCTGGGCGACTTCGTGGGAGCGCCGGGCGAGGGCCAGCCGGAGAGCGGCCCGTGGCTGCCCTTCGCGTGGAACGGTGTCTCCCTGCACGCGACCGGCGCCTCCGCGCTCCGCGTGCGGCTGTCCCCGGCCGGTGCCGCCGGTACCGCCGGGTCTGGCGGCGCCAACGCGGTGTCGTTGACCGTCGCCGACGAGACAGGAGCCCACGTGGCGTCGGTGGAGTCGTTGACGCTGCGCGCGCTCGCGGCCGAGCAGCTGACCGGGGGCCGCGAGGCCACGCACGACACTCTCTTCCGCGTCGACTGGACCGGACTGACCACCCCCGCGGCCGACCCGACCGCCCAGGCGCTCTCCTGTGCCGTCGTCGGGGCCGATGACGTCCTCCAGCGCCTACTCAAGGGCTCCGGTGTCGACGCGGTGACCGTCATGGACCTGGCGGAACTCGCCGGCTCCGGGACCGTTCCCGAGGTCGTTCTCGCCGCCGTCCCCGCCTACGAAGGCACAGACACGGGCACCGCCGCACATCGGGCCGCGCATCACGCGTTGTCCCTGGTCCAGGAGTGGCTGGCGGACGACCGTTTCGCCGGTTCCCGGCTGGTGTTCGTCACGCGCGGTGCCGTCGCCGCCGGTCCGGACGACACGGTGCGCGACCTGGCGAACGCGACGGTCTGGGGCCTCGTACGCGCCGCGCAGGCCGAGAACCCCGACCGGTTCGTCCTCCTCGACCTCGACGAGGCGACCTCGGAACTCACCTCGCTGGGGTCGCTCCTCGGCTCCGACGAGCCGGAAGCCGCACTGCGTGACGGCGCTCTGCGCGTGCCGCGTCTGGCCCGGGAGCCCATCACCGGCACCGGCACCGCCCAGACCGCCACCGACCAGACCGGCCCTGGCCTGGATCCGGCCGGGACCGTCCTCGTCACCGGCGGCACGGGCGCTCTGGGCTCCCTGGTCGCCCGCCACCTCGTCACCGAGCACGGTGTACGCCACCTCATCCTCACCAGCCGCCGAGGACTCGACGCCGAAGGCGCCCCGCAGCTCGCCGCCGAACTGGCCGAACTCGGCGCGGACACCGTGGAGATCGCCGCCTGCGACGCCGCCGACCGCGGCTTCCTCGAAACGCTGCTGAACTCGGTCGAAGACGCGCGCCCCCTCACCGCCGTCATCCACACCGCCGGCGTCCTCGACGACGGAGTCATCAACTCCCTCACCCCCGAACGCCTCGACACCGTGCTGCGCCCCAAGGCGGACGCCGCCCTCAACCTCCACGACCTCACAAAAGACCTGAACCTCTCCGCCTTCGTCCTCTTCTCCTCCGCCGCCGGTGTCCTCGGCAACCCCGGCCAAGCCAACTACGCCGCCGCCAACACCTTCCTCGACGCACTCGCCCACCACCGCCACACCCTCGGCCTCCCCGCCACCTCACTCGCCTGGGGCGCCTGGGAACAGACCGGCGGCATGACCGCCGACCTGGGCGGCACCAACGCCGACCGCATGAGCCGCGGCGGCATGACCGGCCTCACCCACGCCGAGGGCCTCCACCTCCTCGACGCCGCGTGGGACACCGAGCAGGCCCTGCTCGTGCCCATGCACCTCGACCTGGCCGCCGTACGCGCCCAGGCCACCTCGACCGGCGTACCCCCGCTGCTCCGCGGACTCGTACGCGCCCCCAACCGCCGTACTGCGCAGGCAACTTCACCGGCCGAGAGCGAAACGCTGACGCAGCGACTCGCCGGGCTGTCGCGTGAGGAGCGGCGTGCCGCGCTGCTCGATCTCGTACGGCGGCAGGCCGCGTCGGTGCTCGGTTTCGCGAGTGTGTCGGAGGTGCCCGCGGACCGTGCCTTCCGGGAGCTGGGGTTCGACTCGCTGACCGGTGTCGAGCTGCGCAACCAGCTGGGCAAGGCGACCGGACTGCGGCCGCCCGCCACGCTGGTCTTCGACTACCCGAACCCGGTCGAACTCGCCGAGTACCTGCTGGGCGCGCTGCCCGACGGCGACGGAGCCGGGCGCAGTGTGCACGACGAGCTGGACGCTCTCGAGTCGCTGCTCTCCTCGCTCGACCCGGACGGCGGCGAGCGGGTCCGTATCAGCACCCGCCTCCAGACGCTGCTGGCCCGCCTGGGCGAGGGCCGCGGCGACGAGGGCGCCGAGACGGAGTCGGTGGCGGACGCGATCGACTCCGCGAGCGACGACGAGATGTTCCAGTTCATCGGCCGAGAATTCGGCATTTCCTGACCCGCTAGGAGAAGAGCGTCACCATGTCCAACGAGGAAAAGCTCCGCCACTTCCTTAAGCAGGTCACGGCCGATCTGCACCAGACCCGTCAGCGCCTCGGCGAGCTGGAGGCGGGCGCGCACGAACCCATCGCGATCGTCGGCATGAGCTGCCGCTTCCCGGGCGGGGTGGAAGACCCGGACGGGCTCTGGGAGCTGGTGCGCGACGGCCGGGACGGCGTCACGGAGTTCCCCACCGACCGCGGCTGGGACATCGCGGCGCTCCAGGGCTCCGGCGAGGAGGGTGAGGGATACACCTCCGACACCGTGTACGGCGGGTTCGTGCACGGCGCCGCCGAGTTCGACCCCGCGTTCTTCGGCATCTCGCCGCGTGAGGCGCTCGCGACGGAGCCGCAGCAGCGGCTGCTGCTCGAAGCGTCTTGGGAGGCGTTCGAGAGCGCGGGGATCAACCCGGCCGAGCTGCGGGGCAGCAGGACCGGTGTGTTCGCGGGCCTGATGAACAACACCGACTACCTGGCGCAGGCAACCGTGCTGCCGGAAGGCGTCGGCGGTTTCCTCAGCACGGGCACCTCGGGGAGCGTGGCCTCGGGCCGGGTGTCGTACACGTTCGGCCTGGTCGGTCCAGCCGTGACCGTGGACACCGCGTGCTCGTCGTCGCTGGTGACGCTGCACCTGGCGGTTCAGGCGCTGCGGGGCGGCGAGTGCACCATGGCGCTGGCGGGCGGCGCGACCGTCATGTGCGCGCCGGGCACCTTCATCGAGGTCAGCAAGCAGCAGGGGCTGGCGGCGGACGGCCGGTGCAAGGCGTTCTCCGAGGACGCGGACGGCGCGGGGTTCTCCGAGGGGGCGGGCATGCTGCTCCTGGAGCGGCTCTCCGACGCGCGCCGCAACGGCCGCCGGATCCTGGGCGTCATCCGGGGTACGGCGGTCAACCAGGACGGCGCGTCCAACGGTCTGACGTCCCCGAACGGGCCTTCCCAGCAGCGCGTCATCCAGGAGGCGCTGGCCAACGCCCGGCTCGCACCGGAGCAGGTGGACGCGGTGGAGGCGCACGGCACCGGGACCACGCTCGGCGACCCGATCGAGGCGCAGGCGCTGATCGCCACGTACGGTCAGGCGCGTGGCGCCGAACGGCCCCTGTGGATCGGCTCGTTCAAGTCCAACGTGGGGCATACGCAGGCCGCGGCCGGTGTCGGCGGTGTCATCAAGATGGTGATGGCCATGCGGCACGGGGTGCTGCCGAAGACGCTGCACGTCGGTGAGGTGACGCGGAAGGTCGACTGGTCGGGCGGTTCCGTCGCGGTACTCAAGGAGGCGAGACCGTGGCCCGAGTCCGGGGAGCCCCGCCGTGCGGGCGTCTCGTCGTTCGGCGTCAGCGGCACCAACGCGCACGTGATCCTGGAGCAGGCCCCCGAGCCGGTGGACGCCGGGTCCGCGCCGCGGGACCCGGTGGAGAACGCCGCCGCGGAGGGTTCCCCGCAGGCCGCCGCCCGGCCGCTGGCGGAGGTCGCCGCGCCCTGGCTCCTGTCCGCCAAGTCGGAGCAGGCGCTGCGCGGTCAGGCCGAACGGCTGCGCGGCCATGTCGCCGCAAGGCCCGAGCTGGACCCGGCGGATGTGGCGCACTCCCTGGTGACCACGCGCGCTCGGTTCGACTACCGGGCCGCCGTGGTCGCCGACGACCGTGACGGGCTGCTGCGGGGCCTCGCGGCGCTCGCGGACGGCGCCACGGAGACGGGCGAGGAGGCCGGGGAGGCACTGATCGTCCAGGGCATGGCCCGGCCGGACCGGAAGATCGCCTTCGTCTTTCCGGGGCAGGGCTCGCAGTGGCTCGGCATGGCCGCGGGCCTGCTGGAGTCGTCGCCGGTGTTCGTGGCCTCCGTCGCCGAGTGCGATGCCGCCTTCGCCGAGTTCCTCGACTGGTCGGTGGCCGACGCCCTGCGCGGGGCGCCGGGCGCACCGGACCGGGAACGCCTCGACGTGCTCCAGCCGATGCTGTTCACCACGATGGTGTCGCTCGCCGCGCTGTGGCGGTCCTGCGGCGTCGAGCCCGCCGCCGTCGTGGGCCACTCGCAGGGTGAGGTCGCCGCCGCGTACGTCGCGGGCGCGCTGTCGCTCCAGGACGCCGCCCGCATCGTCGCGCTGCGCAGCAGGGCGCTGCTCGCGCTGATCGGCAAGGGCGCGATGGCGTCCGTGCTCGCCCCGGTGGAGTCGGTGCGGGAGCGGATCGCGCCCTACGGTGACCGGCTGTCGATCGCGGTGGTCAACGGGCCCGGCGCGTGTGTGGTGGCCGGTGTGCCGGACGCCGTGGACGAGTTCGTCGCCGCGATGGAGGCGGCGGAGATACGGGTGCGGCGTGTGCCGGGCGCGCTGGGTGCCGGGCACTCCGCGCAGGTCGAGCCGTTGCGGGAGCGGATCCTCGCCGACCTCGGCCCGGTCGTGCCGCGGGCGGCTCGGGTGCCGTTGTACTCGACCGTCACCGGTGAGCTGCTCGACACCGCCACGATGGACGCCGCGTACTGGTACGAGAACATGCGGCGGACCGTTGAGTTCGACGGCACGGTACGCGAGTTGCTGGCGTCGGGTCACCAGATGTTCATCGAGGTCAGCCCGCATCCGGTGCTGACGGTGCCGCTCCAGGGCATCCTGGAGAGCGCCGGTGGCGAGGCCGTCGTCCAGGGCACCCTGCGCCGCGGTGAGGGAGGGGCCCGGCGCTTCCTCGGCGCCCTGGCCGCCGCCCACGCCGCCGGGGCCGAGCCCGCCTGGGACGCGGTGATCAGCCCCGGCCCCGCGGGCCGGGTGGAGCTGCCGACGTACGCGTTCCAGCGCAGCCGCTACTGGCTGGAGCCGGGGCCCTACGACGGTGACGTGACGTCCGCCGGGCTTGTCCCGGCCGGTCATCCGCTGCTGGCCGCCGTCATCGAACGGGCCGACGAGGACGGTCTGTTGCTCTCGGGTCGGCTCTCCCTGCGCACGCACGCGTGGCTCGCGGACCATGCCGCCCTGGACACCGTGCTGCTGCCGGGGACCGCCTTCGTGGAGCTGGCCCTGCACGCCGGCGACCGGGTGGGTTGCGGGGTGCTTGAGGAGCTGACGTTCGAGGCCCCGCTGATCCTGCCCGCGGAGGGCGGTGTCGCGGTGCAGCTCGTCGTCGGTGCGCCGGATGCCACGGGCAGGCGCGCGGTCGGCGTCCACGCCCGCCCCGACGATGCCACCGGCGAGCAGCCGTGGACCCGGCACGCCACGGGCACCCTCGCCGGATCCGCCGCGCCCGCGTCGTTCGACTTCACGGCGTGGCCGCCCGAGGGCGGCGAGGCGGTGCCGGTGGACGGCCTGTACGACGAGTTCCACGCCGCCGGGATCGGCTACGGACCGGCGTTCCAGGGGCTGCGCGGGGTGTGGCGGCGCGGCTCGGAGATCTTCGCCGAGATCGACCTGCCGGAGGAACTGCACTCCGCGGCCGCGGAGTTCGGGGTTCATCCGGCTCTGCTGGACGCGGCGATGCACGCCGTGGCGGCGGGGACGGTCGACGGGGCGGACGGGTCGGACGCGGGCGGGCTGTGGCTGCCCTTCTCGTGGCGCGGCGTCAGCCTGTACGCGAAGGGTGCGAAGGCCCTGCGGGTGCGTTTCGCGCCGGTCGAGGGCGAGGAGGCGCTCTCCCTCCAGGTCGGTGACGCCGCCGGGCGTCCGGTCGTGGCCGCCGACGCGCTGGTGGTGCGGCAGATCTCGGCCGAGAAGCTGAGCGCGGCGAGCACGCGCCACCACGAGTCGCTGTTCCAGGTCGACTGGGTGCCGCTGCCGCTCCCGGCGGCCGGCGCGCAGGCCCCGTACGCCGTGCTCGGTGCCGGTCTGCCCGGCGCGACGGGCCCGGTACACGCCGATCTCGAGGCGCTGACCGCCGCGTTGGCGGCGGGCGGGCCGGTCCCCGAGCTGGTCTTCGCGCCGCTCGGCCTGGCATCCGAAGCCGGCTCCGGTGGTGCGGCCGGGATTGCCGAGGCCGCGCACCGCGCGGCCCGTGAGGCGCTCGAACTGGTCCAGGCGTGGCTGGCGGAGCCGCGTCTCGCGGACGCGCGTCTGGTCGTGGTGACCCGGAACGCGGTGGCCACCGGTCTCGACGAGGACGTTCCCGGCCTGGCCGACTCCCCGGTGTGGGGTCTGCTGCGTTCCGCGCGTGCGGAGAACCCGGACCGGTTCGTCACCGTCGACCTCGACGGTGAGCGGTCATCGGCCGACGCGCTTTGGGCCGCGGCGGCCTCCGGGGAGCCGGAGATCGCTCTGCGTGCGGGCAGTGCGCTGACCCCGCGTCTCGCGCGGCTCCCGGTGACCGGCGAGAGCGGTGCGGGGGTGGATCCGGCGGCCGGTGAGGTGCCGCGTACGGCCCTCGACCCGAACGGGACCGTGCTGATCACCGGCGGCACCGGGACGCTGGGCGCCCTGGTCGCCCGCCACCTGGTTACGGAGCACGGCGCGCGCCATCTGCTGCTGACCAGCAGGCGCGGCATGCAAGCGGCGGGAGCCGCCGAGCTGACGGCCGAACTCACCGCGCTGGGCGCCGATGTCCGGCTGGTGGCCTGCGACACCTCCGACCGGGCCGCGCTCGAAGCGCTGTGCGCCGGTGTGCCCGCCGGTCATCCGCTGACGGCGGTGGTGCACAGCGCCGGAGTGCTGGACGACGGTGTCCTCGACGGGCTCACCCCCGAGCGGCTGGCGAAGGTCCTGCGCCCCAAGGTCGACGCCGCGCTGCACCTGCACGAGCTGACCGAGGGCCTGGACCTCAGTGCCTTCGTGCTGTTCTCGTCCGCGGCCGGTGTGATGGGCAACCCCGGCCAGGCCAATTACGCGGCCGCCAACGCGTTCGTCGACGCCCTCGCCCAGCACCGGCGCGTCAGGGGCCTACCGGCCACCTCGATGGCCTGGGGCCTGTGGCTGGACAGCCTCGGCGCGATAGGCGAGGCCAACGGCGAGGACGCCGCCGCCCGCACCGGGAACCGGATCCCCGGCCTCACTTCGCGCGAGGGGCTTGAGCTGTTCGACACGGCATGGCACCACGAGCACACCCTCTTCGTGCCGATGCGGCTGGACCTGGCGGGCCTGCGCGCCCAGGCGGATCCGGCGGGCGTGCCGCCGCTGTTGCGTGGCCTGGTCAAGACCGTCGCCCGGCGTTCCGCCGGCGGGGCACAGGCCGCGGGCCCGTCACTGACGGAGCGGCTGGCCGGGCTGCCGGAGCACGAGCGGGGTGCGGCGATGCTGGAGTACGTCCGTACTCAGGCCGCCTCTGTCCTCGGCTATGCCGACGCGGACGCGGTGGCGCCCACCCGAAGGTTCCTGGAGATGGGCTTCGACTCGCTGAGCGCCGTCGAACTGCGCAACCGTCTGGGCGCCGCGACCGGTGTACGGCTGCCGGCGACCGTCGCCTTCGAGAACCCCACCTCAGAGGCGCTGGCCGCCTATCTCACCCGGGCCATGGGGGCGGCGGCCGCGTCGCGTCCCGAGGACGGGGATGCGCCCGCCGCGGCCGGTCAGGAGAGCGTGTTCGGGGCGATGGCGCGGCGTGCGGGCGAGCTGGGCCGGCTCCAGGAGTTCGTCACGCTGCTCACCAGCGCCTCGGAGTTCCGGCCGTCGTTCGCGTCGTCCGCGGAGCTGTCCGACGAGCTGGACGTGGTCCGGCTGGCCAAGGGCGACTCCGGTGCCGAACTGGTCTGCATTCCCTCGGTCCTTCCGATGTCGGGGCCGCACGAGTACGCCCGGTTCGCCGCCGCGCTCCGCGATGTGCGTGATGTGTCGGTGCTGCCGGCGCCCGGTTTCGTTCCCGGGGAGCCGCTGCCGGCGAGTGTGGACGCGCTGGCCGCGGCACACGCCGAAGCGCTGCTCAACCACACGGACGGCAAGCCGTTCGTGCTGGCCGCGCACTCCTCGGGAGGCATGCTGGCGCACGCGCTGGTGAGCCGGCTGGAGTCGTTGGGCGTACAGCCGCGCGGGCTGGTCCTGATGGACATCTATCCGCTGAACGCGCAGGCGTTCGCGGGGGTCCAGACGCGGATCGGTGGCGCCGGATCCCCTGACGACGCGCGGGGGCCGGACTCCGGGGCCACGGCGGGCGGCCTGGGGGCGCTCGGCGACGTGCGGCTCACCGCGATGGCCGGGTACTTCCGCGTCTTCGGCGCATGGCAGCCGCAGCCGATCGCCACACCCACGCTGCTGGTGAGGGCTTCGGAACCGCTGCCGAACTGGCGGCACACGGTTGACTGGCAGTCCTCCTGGCGCCTTGAGCACAGTGCGCTGGACACCGCGGGCGACCACTTCTCGATGATGGAGGAGCACGCCGGCGAGACGGCGCGGGCCGTGCACGAGTGGCTCTCGCGCCTCGACCCGTCGGCGTAGCGATCCGTCCGGGTCCTCCCTGCGGAGGGCTGAGGGGGGTGGAAACCGAAGCCTCGGTCTCCACCCCCTTTCTCCACCCCTGACCTCAGGACCGGAAATGGCGCGGCTCCTAGTCTTCCTTCATACGCAAGAACGAAGCACGAGAACGAATCGGAGGTACGCAGTGACTGACGCCATGTTGGATGCTCTGTTCCTGGCCGGGATCCTGATCACCATCGTCCTTACCACCCAGGTGGGGCGGCATCGCTTCGGACTCCTCAAGTTGCTCATGCCGCTGGGACTCGTGGCTTATTTCGCCTACGACATGCTGCACAACATGAAGACGACGCAACCCAATCTCACGTCAGCCGGTGTCGGAATCGCCATTGGCGCGGTCATCGGTGTCGGACTGCTCTACACCATGAGCGTCGAGAACGACGCGACCACCGGGAAGACCTACACCCGGGCCGGCTGGAGTTACCTCGCCATCTGGATGGTCGTACTCGTCAGTCGGCTCACGTTCATCTGGTCGCTGGAGAACATCGATTCCTTCCGCGCCGATTTCGGCAAGTGGACGGTTGAGCAGCAGATCGACCCCGACGGGGTGGCCGCCTTCTTCGTCCTGATGGCCATGGCCATGGTTCTGGTCCGCACGGTCGGCGTCGGCATCCGCTGGATCCAGCGGCCGCGGCCCGTGGCGCCCGCGGGGCGGACCAGGCAGACCACCGCTGCCTGACCGTCGGACGGGAGGGGCGGGTAGGGGTTGTCGCCGCCTCTCACCGGCCGGAAACATTCACTTCAGGGAAATTGGGCCGGCGCGGCACACACGGAACGTCAGGGAGATCTGGAAATGCGAGTTTTCTGTACGGTGACCGGAACTCAGGGGCATGCCAATGAGGTGCTGCCGCTGGCACGGGCACTGGCCGAGGCGGGCCACGAGGTTCTCGCCACAGTGCCCGAGCATCTCGTCCACGTATTCGAGGGCTCGCCGGTCACCGTACGGCCCGTGATGCCGGGCATTCCGGAGATCATGCACTCCATATTCTCCCTGCGGGCCCGCTTCGAGGAGAGCAACCCCGGCGAGGAGATCGTCGTCGACAACAGGTTGCAGATGATCCTCTGGGGCGGCGGCCCGCATATCACCACCACCTTCGAGCGGATCATTCCGATCGCCCGGGAATGGAATCCCGACCTGGTATTGCGGGACGGTGGCGAACTGACCGGCGTACTGGTCGCCGAAGCGCTCGGCATTCCGCACGTCTCCTGCCCCTCGGGCCCGACGAATGTCACCGATCCCGAAGGCCTGCTGCCTTTCCTGAACGAGCGGCGCGTGGAAGTCGGCCTGCCGCCCCGCACGGAGCCGTGGTCGGTCTACCCCTTCAGCCGCATCGACTGCGTCCCCCAGACGTTTTCCTTCACGCGCTACCCGGCGCCGGAGGCGTTCGCCTACCAGCAGCCCGCGGCACTGCACGACACGCGGGGCCTTTCCGCCGAGCTGGCCGGACTGCCGGGCGACCGCCCGCTGGTGGTGGCGTCGGTGGGCAGCGCACTGCCCACGGTGATGGGCATGAAGGAGCAGGGCGTCGAGCCGCCCGAGGGCATGCTCCACCCGTCCGAGACGCTGCGGGCCATCATCGAGGGGCTCTCCGCACTCGACTGCTACGCGGTCGTGGGCACCGCGGGCTTCCCCGTCGACGGCGTCACGGTGGGGGACAACGTGACCGTGATGGACTGGCTGCCCCAGCAGCAACTCCTGGAGTGTGCACAGCTGTTCGTGACGCATGGTGGTTACAACAGCGTGCGTGAGGCCATCCGGCAGGGCGTGCCGATGGTGTCGCTGCCCCAGTTCGGCGACCATCTGCACAACTCCGAGCGACTGACGGAGCTGGGCCTGGGCGCCCATGTCACCGACGTGACGGCCGAGGGCGTCGCCCTGGCCTGCATGCAGGTGCTCGGCGACGACCGGATCCAGGCGGGCATGCGCAGCGCCCACCGGCAGATGCTCGGCCTTCCGGGCATCGGCGAGGTCGTCACCCACCTCGAGTCGCTCGTCGCCACAGCTACCGCCACCGCCACCGCCACCGCGTGACCCGGGCCTGACGTCCTGTCAGGCCCCCCTGAACCCGCTGCCGGTCCCCCGTCCGGCAGCGTCCGGCGGGCGCCGGTTCCGATCGACCGTCGGAACCGGCGTCCGCTTTTTGTGGGCGGGCGAATCCTTACGGGCGGGCGGGCTCCTGGGCCTCCAGCGCGATCGCGGTGACGAGCAGGCCGTCCCGGGCGAGCCAACGGCCGGTGAAACCCGTCAGCGGTTTCCCGTCGGGCAGCCGCCCCGGACGCAGGATCCGCGCCGAGAACATCCCGGACGATCCGCCGGCACCGCTGAAAGTGATCTCCGCGTCATCGAAGTCGATCTCTCGCCGGGTGAGGGGGAACCAGGTCTTGTAGACGCACTCCTTGGCGCTGAACAGCAAACGGTCCCGGTGCACGGGACCGGCCGTCCCCGGGGCGAGCGCCCACGCGGCCTCACGGGGCAGCGCGATCGCCCCCAGCACCCCGTCGGGGAGCGGCCCGTCGGGCTCCGCGTCAATGCCGACCGCCAGGACGTCGTCGGCCTTGGCCAGCGCCGCGGCCCGGTAACCCGCACAGTGGGTCATGCTTCCCACCACACCCCGCGGCCACTGCGGCACGTTGCGCATCCCCGGCAGCACCGGCGAGGGCGGCAGCCCCAGACCGGCGAGCGCCTGCCGCGCGCAGGCCCGTACGGTCGCGAACTCCGCGCGCCGTTCAGGCACCGAGGACCCGATGAGGGCTGCCTCCTGCGGGTACAGGGCAGTCTCCGGCCTCTCCCCGTCCTCGAAGGCTTCCGCGCAGACGACCGTCTTCGGCATCAGCTGGCTGATCATGCCGGCCCTTTCAGTCGGTCGGCAGTGCCCTGAGGGGCCGCGGTCTCCGGTGTGAACGGAGCGATCCGGCGCAACAGGCCTCGTGGGTGGCCCCGTTTGCGCCACTCGCGCGGATAGCCGATGGAGACCTCCTCGAAGCGGACCCCGTCGTACCAGGTGGTACGCGGAATGTGCAGATGCCCGTAAACGACGGCGGCGGTGTTGAAGCGTGTGTGCCAGTCAGCGGTCAGCTCGGTGCCGCACCACTGGGCGAATTCCGGGTGCCACAGGACGTCCGTGGGCTGCCGCACCAGCGGGAAGTGGTTCACAAGGACGAGGGGCAGGCCCGGGTCGTGCGCCGCCAGCCGGCGTTCGGTCTCCGCCACGCGCGCCCGGCACCACGCGGCCCTGCCGGGATAGGGGTCGGGATGGAGCAGGAACTCGTCCGTGCACACCACGCCCGCTTCATAGGCGCGCGCCAGTGACTCCTCCTCGGTCCGCGCGCCGGGCGCCCGGAAGGTGTAGTCGTAGAGCACGAAGAGCGGGGCGACTGCGAGCGGCCCTCCCGGCCCGTCCCAGACCGGGTAGGGGTCCTCGGGCGTGACCACGCCGAGACTTTCGCAGAGTTCCACCAGATGCCGGTAGCGGGCTTCGCCGCGCAGTTGGACCGGATCCTCGCGCGGCGTCCACAGTTCGTGGTTGCCCGGCGCCCAGATCACCTTGGCGAACCGGTCGGCCAGCATACTCAGTGCCCGTTCGATGTCCTGCGTCAGTTCGGCGACGTCTCCGGCCACGACCAGCCAGTCTCCCTCGCCCTCAGGGCGCAGGGATTCTGTGATCGGCCAGTTGTCGGCCATCCCGACGTGCAGATCGCTCACGGCGAGGAGTTGTCGTTCATGCACAGTCGGCGACATCGAAGTCCAAAGTGGTCGGCAGGTCCTGTCGGCGCCTGATGTTGATCTTCCGGTAGACCCGGGTGAGATGTTGCTCCACCGTGCTGACGGTGATGAAGAGCTTGCTGGAGATCTCACGGTTGGTGTGGCCGAGCGCGGCCAGCCTGGCCACCCGGCGTTCGGCCTCCGTCAGGGCCTCCTCCGCGCGGATCCCGGTCCCGGTGCTGGGTTCCGGCCCTTTGGGCAGGGCTTCGGGGCCGGCCGGGGCGACCCGGGCGGGGGCGACGCGGGCCGCGGCGGGCCGGGGAGACCGGAACAGCTCGTACGCGCCGCAGATGTCGGCCACCTGCCCCGCCTGCCGGACCAGTCCACGTCCCTTGGCCGGTGCGCCGAGCCGCTTGTAGGCGTGACCGAGGTCGGTCATCGCCAGGGCCATGGTGTACGAGTCACCGACGTCGCGGAGCAGTCGCACGGCCTCCTCCAGCAGGGCGGGCCGTTTCGCGAGGGGACGGGTGGCGGCCAGCACCCGCAGAGCGGCGCCCCGGGTGCGCAGATGTTTGGGATGCGTGCGGGACAGTTCGTCGTTCACCAGGGCGGCGGCCCGTTCGGGATCCTGCAGCTTCAGCCAGGTCTGCGCCGCGCCGGTGCGCCACGGCACCAGGGCGGGAGAGTCCATGCCCCAGGCCATCATGAGTTCGCCGCACCGCAGGAAGTCGGCGAGAGCGGCGTGATGACGCCCGGTCTGCAGCTGTAGCCCCGCACGCGCGTGGAGATAGGAGAGTCCGTAGCGGGTCCTGAACATCGCGTCGGGTACCGGTCGTTCGAGCAGTTCCGCCGCCGCCTTGTGGTGCCCCATGCGGGTGTGGGCCTCCACCAGCGCCGACAGGGGCAGTCCGATGCCGACGCCCCAGCCGTGCGCGGGCAGCCGCGCCAGCGATGCCTCGGCTCGCTCCGCTGCCGCGGTGAGATTGCCCTGCCGCAGGAAGATGTGCGCCCGGATGGCCATGAGCATGGCCATGGCGCGCTTGCCGCGGGCCTGCCCCAGCAGCCGGTCGCACCAGCGGGCCGAGGAGTCGAGCAGATCGCTGAGGATGAGGACTCCCAGCGCGGCCAGCAGCATCTCGACGGTGGTCTCGGTCAGCATGCTGGACCGCAGGCTCTGCTCGGCGTCTGCCACCGCCGTCGTCTCCGACCGCAGACCCAGTACGGAGTTCAGCGCCCCGAAGACCCGTACCCGGGCGCGGGCCGCGGCACCCGGGGCGGGTTTCGTCGGGGCGGATGCGGTCGTGGTGAGTACGGCCGGGGTGGGGTGAGTCGCCATGGACTTCGTCGGCATGGATTCGGTCGCCGTTGTGGGCGCGGACGCGGTGGCCGCCTCCGGTTCCGGACGCGGCTCGACGTACGGAGCCCGGTCGTTCTCCGTGAGGGCGTCCGGATATGTACCGGCCACCTGCCACCGGGTTGCCCTGACCTCGTCGTCCAGGCGCGGAGCGTGCGTCTCGGCGGCGGTCGTCGCCTGCCGCAGGGCGGCGGTCGCCTCGTCCACGTACCCGTACCACATGAGCTTGGGGACCAGCCGCAGGGTGTAACTGACCGGCAGCCGGCCGTCGCGGGCCGGCAGGGCCAGTGACCGCACCTGTTGGGCGGCGGTCGCTGGCTGGTGCCCCCAGTTGAGTTCGGCCAGTTGGGCCCGGATGGACAACCGGGTCGGCTCGTCCCGGCAGCAACGCTCGGCCATTTGCAGGCACCGCACCCCGAAGTCCGGCTCACCGCCGGCCGGTGCCTGGCGGGCGGCCTCCTGAAGGACCTCCCACACCCATGCCTCGTCCACCGGCCCCCGCAGGTCCTGGGCCAGAAGCTGAGTCGCGACGCGCACGGGGTCGGCACCGCCCTGGTGCAGCAGCTCGGCCGCGGAATAGTGCAGCCGCGCGGCCTCCTCGGTCGGCAGGTCGTCCAGTACCGCCTGCCCCATCGCTTCGTGATGGAACTGCCGTCCGCGCAGGATGCCCGCGTCCTCCAGGGCGGCCGCGGTCGACCGGATCGTCCGGTCCTCGACTCTGAGCAGCAGAGTCACGTTCGGCGAGGTTGGGGGCTCCCGGAGCAGCGCGATACCGCGTGCGACGGCCATGGCGTAGGGGCCACTGCGCTGCACACAGCGCAGCACGGCCTGCCGGAAGAAGTCACCGGCCTGCGGTGTCCCGCCGCCCCGGCGGGTGGGCGACACCAGGATCCGGTCCGCGGCGAGCGCCTTGAGCAGCGTGGGATTGCCGCCCGTGGCTCGGTGGAATTCCGGGGCCAGGTGAGCGGCCTCGGTGGCGGGGAGCCGGTCGGCGAGCAGCCGGCCGACGTCCTCGACGCCGAGCGGTCCGAGCCGCATACGCAGCACACGATCCGGTTCCGGCGACGCGTCGGCGGAGAAGACCTCCCCGGTCGGCGCGGGCCCTTCCGTCACCACCATGGACAGCCCGGAGAACCCGGAGTGCCGCAGGAGGTACTGCAGGACCTGGCGGGACTGGACGTCCGCGAACTGGATGTCGTCGACGGTGATCAGCACCCGCCCGGCAGCGGCCGGTGCGCCGAACTCGCGCGTCAGTTCACGCAGTACTCGCAGCGGGACCTGGGAAGCGGGCGCGGAGGGCGCCGCGGCTTCGGGGCGGTCCGGGTCGGTCCGGTGCTCCTGCTGGGGCTCGGCCGGCATGCCCTGCTGGAGCTGTTCCAGTACGGCGTACGGCAGGTCCTGTTCCGTGGGCGCCGCCACGGCGCTCACGACGGTGACCCGGTTCGCCGCGGCGAAGTCCGCGACCGCATGGAGGAGTTCGGTCTTGCCCATGCCGGCCGCGCCGCTGATGACCGCGAGGCGGGGGCCGGGTCTCGCCGTCCTGGAGTCCGCCTCGAGAAACTCGCGGAGCCGCGCCGTTTCCTCGCCCCGATACACCGTCATGGCCACGTGTCCTTCCCCTCCGTCGCTCACGGGTGGCGACGAGGTACGGACACGCCAGCGGTCGGCTGGTCCTGCCTGCACGTCGTGCTTCCCCGTTGCGATGTGCGCTGCGGCGGCCGGGACCGCTGTCCCGGCCGAGGCCGGGATCCGACTGCCACTGCGCTTCCCCGTTGCAATGCCCGCGGTGCGGGAGTACTGCGCCCCTTTCGTTCCGCGGCGGTCTGGCGGAACGGGGGTGACCGGGTGGTCAGCTCCGGTCAGGACACCTGGCTGGTGTCGAGGTCAGGTACAGATGCGGTTAGTTGGGGCTGCCGGTTCCACAGCACGTCACCTCCATCGGAACCAGATCGGCGACTGTTTGCCTGCCGTTCAGCGCGAACTGGGCGTCGCCACCGCCTGCCAGCCGGGTCGAGAGGTCGCGTCGCCTGTTGACCTTCAACTTCCGGTAGATGCGCGTCAGATGCTGCTCCACCGTGCTCACGGTGACGTACAGCCTGGCCGCGATCTCCCGGTTCGTGTTGCCGTGGGCCGCCAGCACGGCCACCCGGCTCTCCGCCTCGGTCAGCGCGGCCGTGTCCTGCGGCAGCACGGGCTCGTGACGCGGCGCCTCCCGTTCGGGGTCCGTGCCGCCCGGTATCAGCTGGCGGCAGAGCGGCGCGGCGCCACACGACTTGGCCACCTGCCACGCCTTGCGCACGAGCATCCGGGCTCGATTCACATCGTCCATCGCCCGGTACAGGCGCCCCAACTCTCCCAGGCACAATGCTAGTTGCAGCCGGTCGCCACCGTTCTCCAGTATCTCCACCGCCTCCTGGAGCTGCTGGAGGCCGCGGCGGCCCTCGCCGGTCGCGCCGACCAGCCGCAGAGCCGTGCCGCGCGCCCGGTCAGGACTGCGCAGCAATTGTTGCTCGGCCAGGCTCCGGGCCTTCTCGGGGTGGCCGAGGGCCATCCAGGTCTCCGCCGCGTCGAGCCGCCACGGCACCAGCTCGGGAGCGTCGATACCCCACTCCTCAAGGGCCTCGCCACAGGCGAGGAAGTCCCCGAGAGCGGCGTGGTAGCGGCCGATGGCCAGGTTCCAGCGGCCCCGGGCACGCGCGTAGTGCAGGCCGGGCAGGGTGTGCAGGAACACCTCGGGCACGGTCTGGCCGAGCAGGCTCTCCGCCTCATCGAACTGCCCCATGCCGGTGTGCGCCTGGATCAGCGTGGCGAGTGGGAAGGCACGGGCGAGGGACCAGCCCCGCGGCCCCAACTGCCGCAGCGACGCTTCGGCGTGCACCCTCGCCCCGGGCAAGTCACCCTGGCGCAGGGCCGTCTCGGCCCGTACGGAGGTGAACAGGGCCTGCCAGGGCCGGGCGTGGTGGGCTGCTGATTCGTTGAGCAATCGCTCGCACCAGGGAGCGGCGAGATCCAGCCGGCCGGCATACACCAGCGCCCAGAGGGCGAGGGCCAGGGGCTGCACATAGCCGTCGTCGAGCCGGTAGCGCTGAAGCACCCTGGTGGCCTCGGCGACCGCGTCCGCGCGCCTGCTCTCCGACAGGGCGGCCGCCACCGCGGAGGAGGCGTGCAGGTGGGCGATCTCCGCGTCTCCCGCGAGGGTGTCTGCGGGCCCCGGGCGCATCGGCTCCTCGTCGCCGGGCTCCATGTCCAGCGAGGGGCTGAGTACGGTCAGCCAGCGGCGGGCGGCGGTCAGGGCCGTCCGTTCCTCGCGCCCGGACCAGCCTTCGGTGCCTTCGAGGGCCTCCAGCACCTCTCCCGCCTCGTGCAGCTGGCCCGACCAGGCCAGATATGAGAGGGACACCACGAGGTCGCCGGGCGAGAGCCTGCCCGCCTTCGCGTCCAGCAGGAGCGTCGAGGCATCGATGTCGACGGCCGCCGGATCAGTGCGCCAGACGACACCGGCCAGCTTGACGGTGAGCGAGGCGCGCACCCGGTCGTCCCGGGAGGAGTTCCGGGCGAGGGCGAGGCAGCGGTGGGCGAAGTCCATGTCACCGTCGGCCAGGGCGTAGTCGGCGGCCTCCTGGAGCACTGGGACCGCCCAGAGGTCCGCCGTGTCCCGGGCCGCGACGAGGTGGTGTGCGATGTCGTACGCGGCCGAGCCGTCCTGGTGCAGGAGTTCGGCGGCGTGGGTGCGCAGCCGCGAGAGGCGGTCCGCCGGCACGGCGTCCCGCACCAAGGACGCGGCGTGCTCGTCGCGGAAGCGGCCTTCGCTCAGGAGCCCGCACTGGCCGAGGTCGGCGACGGCCTGCTCGGCATCTCTGAGGTGGAGGCCGAGGAGGCGGCTGAGCAGCCCCGGCCCGGTGTGCGCCCCGAGGACGGCGATGCCCCGCGCGATCTCCAGCGTTTCGGGCCCGCACCGGTGCAGGCAGTCGATCACGGCTTGTGCGTAGTTGTCGCCTCGTACGAGCGGCTGGTACGGGTCGCCCGCCTCGGTGGCGGTGAGGCGGTCCTCGACCAGCGCCCGGAGCAGCAGCGGGCTGCCGCCGGTGATGTCGTGCAGTTCCGGGGCGAGGCGCGCGGCTGTCGACGGCGTGAAATGTTCACTGAGCAGTCCTACGGTCCCCATCGGCGACAGCAACTTCAGTCGCAGCAGTGTGCAGTGGGGCAGGTGCGCGAGTTCCGTGTGGAATCCCCGCTTCCCCGCTTCGAGTCTGGCGGGTTCGGTCAGGATGACCAGCATCCGGACGTGGCGAATGCGGCGGGTCAGATAGAGCAGAAACCGAAGTGAGGCCTGATCGCTGTCATGCACGTCATCAACTGCGATCACCACGAGGTGATCCTTGGCCAAGTCGAGGAGAACCGCGCTCAGCTGAGGCATGGCCAGCATCTGGTCGTGGACCGATGACTCGCCCCCGGCCACTCCGTCGATCAGCCGGGCCACTTCCGCGTGGCCCCCTGGGGCCAGCGGCGCGCTCGCGAAGATCCTGCCGAGGAGGCCGAACGGCCGGGCACGCTCGGCCTGGACCCCTGCCGTGTCCAGCAGGAGCGCGCCCTCCGCCAACGCTTGGTCGGCGCAATGCATCAACAGCGCTGATTTCCCACTGGCGACCGCACCGCTGAGCAGTGCGACCTGCCCCTGCCCCTCACCCGCTTTTTCCAGGAGCTCTCTCAGCAGGGCCCGCTGCTTTTCCCGCTCGACATAGTGTGTGTCCAGGAACATATTCCTCCCCCGAGCCGCCGGGGCTTTCGCAAGGAAAGGGAAAGCCTGGCGGTAAATGCTTTGTCAATGAACGCGATCCGCAAAACCCTCGCGCGCCTGGTCATGCGGGCGCGGGTCTGCGCAGTCGGCTAGAGCAGACAGTCGGAAACGATTCCGCCGACCTGCTCCAGGTGATCGGCCAGGAAGAAGTGGCCGCCCGCGAACGTGTGCAGTTCGAAGTCACCGGTGGTGTGCTGCCGCCACGCGGCGGCCTCTTCCGCGCTCGTCCGTACGTCGGTGTCACCGGTGAGCACGGTGATCGGCGCGCGCACCTTGGCGCCCGGCTCGACCCGGTACGTCTCGATCGCGGTGTAGTCGCCCCGGATGGCCGGCATCGCCATCCGGAGGAACTCCTCATCGGCGAGGATCCGGGCATCAGTGCCACTGAGCAGGCGCATCTCGGCGATGATGCCGTCGTCGTCGCGCTTGTGGACCGCCTCTTCACGGTGCGTGGAAGGCGCGCGCCGCCCTGAGGCGATGATCCTCCGCGGAGTGAATGCCGGATCCCGCTCCAGCCGTCGCGCCACCTCGAAGGCGAGCGTCGCCCCCATGCTGTGGCCGAAGAGGACGGTGGGCAGTTCGAGCCACGGCTGAAGAGCCGACGCGATCTCGTCGGCCAGCTCTCCCAAATCCGTGAGACAGGGTTCGGACCGGCGGTCCTGACGTCCCGGGTATTGCACCGCGAGAACGTCCGTATCGGGAGCTACCGTCCGGGTCATGGGAAAGTAAAAAGATGCTGAGCCACCCGCGTGCGGCAAGCAGACGAGACGGGTCCTGGCCTGCGAGGCCGACCGGAACCGTATCAGCCAGGGCGTGTTGGTTATAGATTGAATCATTGGCTGCCGTTCCACCTTCAATTAAGTGCTCGGTGCGACGTACTCGCCGATGGCAGCAATATTAGGCAGCATGATCAAAGTAGGGGGTACCCCTATTTAGGGGCTGCGCGGTCACGTGGAGGGGTTGCGACACCCCGGCACTGGGGATGGCGCAGGGGTCCGGAGGCGCATAGGCCGAGTTCCACAGGGGGATGTGCCCCCTCGGGGTGACATTAAGACGGCGCGGACGTGATTTACGCCACGCCCGCCCCTCGGGGGTGCTCAACCTCAAATGAACCTCAACGGTAGGGGTTCGGGCCGTCCCGTGACGTGCGGTCAGAGGGGTGCGCAAGCCCCCGCTGGTAGGCGTAGCGCACGGCGTCGGCCCGGTTGCGCGCGTTGATCTTGGCGAACGCGTTGTTGATGTGCGTCTTGACCGTCGTCTCCTCGATGAAGAGCGTCGAGGCGATCTCCCCGTTGCTCAGACCCTGGGCGATCAGCTTGAGCACATCCACCTCGCGGCCAGTCAGACCGTCGGGGTTGACCCGGCGCCTGGCCGGGGCCGGGGCGGACGGGGGCTGCGGGGACTGGCTCGGGGTGACCGCAGGCGCCGCGGGCACGCTGAGCGCCGCGGCCAGCCGGCGGGTCACCGCCGGATCGAAGGTCGACTGACCCTGGGCCGAGCTGCGGATGGCCACCGCGATCTGCTCCTGGTTGGCATCCTTGGTCAGATAGCCGCACGCCCCAGCGTTAAGCGCGTCGACGAGGGACTCGTCGTCGGCGAACGTCGAGAGCACCAGCACGGCCACGTCCGGGTGTTCCGACAGAATCCGCCGGGTGGCCTCCGCACCGCCCATGCCCGGCATTCGCAAGTCCATGAGCACCACCCGAGGCGAGGTCTCGCTGGCCAGGCGAACCGCCTCCGCGCCGTCGGCCGCGCCTCCCACCACCTCGATGTCATCCATCAGATCGAGCAACGACATCAGACCTTCACGAACGATGTGCTGATCATCCACGACCATGACGCGAATCCGCGCCGAACCGGGCTCAGCATCCACGCCTGCGACCCCCACGCCTCTTGCGGTCCGAGCGCGGGCGCCGAACCAGGCGTCCCCCGCTTTCCTTCGGCGACCCAACCTACCCGCAATCCACGGACCGGCCAGACCGCGTGGGCGACCGCGGGGAGGGTCACTGCGCAGGCCGGGGAGGACCCGACCGAGGATCTCCGCCCTGATCTCCACCACAGGGTGGGCCCGCGGCACGGTCCCTCGTTCCTACCCTCTGGGCATTCCCCGGAAGGAACGCATATGAGCCTGGCCCTCGACCTCGATACGGTCATGACCATCCTGTTGATCCGCTTCGCCCTGATCGTCGGCGCCGTCGCAGTGCTCGTGATCATCGCCTTCGCGATCTTGATCGGTCTCAAGCGAAGCGGCCATCTCGGCGCCCTCAGAAGGCGGGTGGAGCACATCGTGCGGGATCGGCGCCGGGCCCTGGACCGCATCACCAAGGACGGTGGCCGCTCATGAGCGGGACGGTTCGGGCGGCGCGGTCGGCCATGACCGTCCAGGCAGACGGCGAGGAAGCGGGAGACATCCTCTTGGCGGTGCTGCTGGACCGACTGTGGAAGATGGGCATCGTGGTGGCAGCGGTTATCCTCGTGCTGACCGCCATGATCATCATCTATCGGAGAACGGGCCCCAAATAGGCTCGCCCATGCATCCCGGGGCCGTCGCGCGACATCGTTGGAGCAAGGTGAACAAGGCACCCGCACGCGGTAGTTGGCGCATCGTGGACCGGCTGGCGCCTGCCTGGCTCGTGGTGCAGTTCCTCGGCACGGCCGTGCTCGTCGTGGCCATAGTCACGGCCAGGGAGGACACGCTCTGGGTCTGGGGCGTGTACGCGGCGAGTCTGTTGTGCTGGACCCTGTTCATGGTCCTGCACCCCGTCCGGCCCGAGGCCGCCAATGCCATGCTGGCGACGAGCGCACTGCTGCCGGCCCTGGTGGTGGGGTACTCCGACGACGCGACCGCGGTGATCATGCTGTGCGTACTGCTCGGCAGATTCACCTCGATGATCACCTCCTCCGCGCGCACCCTCACGGTCGTGACGTGCGCGTGCCTGGTGGCCATCTGGGTCAGCTGCATGGTGGCGGGGCAGCCGCTCACATACGTGCTCGGCTACACGATGCTGGCCCTCGTGCTGACGCTGTTCGGCCTCAACCGGCGCCAGTACGAGGGCCGGGCCAGGCAGGCCGAGCAACTGCTGGCACAGAACCAGCTGATCCAGCAGGAGCAGGCCCGGGCTGCCGCGCTCGCTGAACGCAGCAGGATCGCACGGGAGATGCACGATGTACTCGCACACTCCCTGGGCGCGCTGAGCGTCCAGCTCAAGGTCGCCACCGCACTGATAGAGAAGGGCGACTCGGCCGGGGCGCTGGCCCGGGTGCGCCGGTCCAACCGGCTGGCGGACGAGGGCCTGGTCGAGGCGCGGAACGCGGTGGCGGCCCTGCGGGGGGATGTGCCCTCGCTCCCCGAGGCACTCAAGAGCCTCGCCGGGCAGCACCGTTCGAACCACCTCAGCGAGGTCCACGTGGACATCGTGGGCGAACTGCGGCCACTCTCTCCGGCGGCCACGGTCTCGCTGGTCCAGACGGCACGCGAGGCGTTGACCAACGCCGCCAAGCACGCCCCCGGCGAGACCATCGGGGTGACGGTGGAGTACCGCGCGGACGCGCTGCGGCTCACCGTGGAGAACGCCACGCCGACGTCGAGTCTCCCCGACCCTGACCACGCGCCCGGCTACGGCCTCACGGGCATGAGGGAACGCCTGGCCCTCGTCGGCGGCTCCCTCGTCGTGAACCGCCTAGACGGGGACACGCGGTGGGCGGTGACCGCCGAGGTGCCCGAGTGAGGCGGTGACGGAACGCCGTCACACCTGCCCCGCCCGGGTGGGCCGACCGCTTACGTGGCGCGAATCGCGCGCCGGCCCCGCCGATGGGCGGGGGGCCGTTTCTCGGCCGAAACTCATAGGGTCGATATCTCGCGCCTTTCGTTGAACCGAGTGAGCGCCCGTGACTGACCTTCCAGGGTGGACCAGTTGACCTCGCCCACACCGAAAGTTCCACACGCCGCGGCTACCCGCTCTTGCGGGGCCGACCCTCCTCGGAGTCGTGGGACCGCCCTGCCCTCGCCGCCACTCCTCCGACGCAGTCGTCGCCGAAGGCGGCGGGTGAGCCGCAGGGCCATCCCAACTCAGGGGCGGCTTTCATGCGCCTGACACCTCATCCAGAAAGCGCGTCAAGCGTGCGTCAGACGTGCGTCACATGCGTCGCTCGTGCGTCAAGATATCGCCCGTAACACCCACAGCGCACATCATGCACACCAGGCAAAACCGCAGGTCAGTGCCCCTTCCCAGTAGGCTCAAGGATCGCGACGCACTCAACATGATGGGTCATCGGAAACAGATCGAACGCCCGAAGCGTCCGCACCCGGTAACCACCGTCCCGGAAGTACCCCAAGTCCCGTGCCAGCGCCGCCGGGTCGCACGCCACGTACGCGATCCGCCGGGCGCCCAGCGACGACAGGTGCTCCACGGTCTTGCGGCCCGCCCCGGCCCGGGGCGGGTCCAGCACGACCAGGTCGACCTCGGTGATGCCCGTGCGCGGCAGCACGCTCTCGACCTTGCCCTGCTCGATGCGGACGCGCTCGAAGTCGGCCAGGTTGTGCCGCGCGTCCTCCACCGCCCGCTTGCCCGACTCGATGCCGAGGACCGCGCCCTGGTCGCCGACCCGGTCGGCCAGCGCGCCCGCGAACAGGCCGACGCCGCAGTACAGGTCGAGCGCCATGTCGCCCTTGCGCGGCAGCAGGCCCTGCATGACCGCGGTCACGAGGGTGTCCGCGGCCTTCGGGTGGACCTGCCAGAAACCGCCGTTGCCGACGCGGTGCGTGCGGCCGTCCGCCCGTTCGCGGACGAAGGGGCGGCCGTGGACGCGGTGGACACCGCCGGAGCGCTCGTCCACCCGCAGCACGGAGACCGGGCGGTCGAGCTCGACGAGCGGGAGACGCGCGCCCGGCTTCGGGGTGAGGACCACCTGGCGGTCCTGGGAGCCGGTCGCCGCGATCGCCTCGACGGAGTCCATGCCCGTCCAGACCCGCTTCTCGATGCCCAGCTCGCTGACGCCCTCCGCCGCGATCATGCAGTGATCGATCGGCTCCACCTCGTGCGAGCGGTGCCGGCGCAGGCCCGCCCGGCCGTCGGCGGTGACGGCGTACTGCACGCGGGTGCGCCACGCCGGGACCTGGCCGGCCGGCACCTTGTCGCCCTCGGCGGGCAGCACCGTGCCGTCCCAGCCGGCCTCCTCCGGGGTGAGTCCGGCGAGACGCTGGAGCTGTTCGGCGATGACGTCGGCCTTCAGACGCCGCTGCGCCCCGGGCTTGGCGTGCTGCCAGTCGCAGCCGCCGCAGCGGCCGGGGCCGGCGAACGGACAGGGCTCGTCGATACGGTCCTTGGACGCGTCGAGCACCGTCACCGCGTCGGCGCGCAGGAACCGCGCGCCCTCCTCGCCCTCCGTCACCCGCGCCACCACCCGCTCGCCGGGCAGCGCGTGCCGGACGAACAGCACCTGGCCCTCGGACGTGCGGGCGATGCAGTGACCGCCGTGGGCGACGGGGCCGACCTCGACCTCGTACTCCTCCCCCACCAGCGACTTCCTCGGTTCTGCCTGCATGGCGGGGTGACTCCAAAACACGTGAGGGGAGGGGCCGAAACGGGAACGGCCGGACGACAGCCCACCAGTCTACGTGGCTGCCGACCGGCCGCTTCACATGAGCCGTCGCCTCAGGAAGTCATCACGACTTGTGCTCGGAAGACTCCTTGGACCGCACCTGCGCGGGACCCCGGCGCACCGAGCCCGGCGCGTTCCAGTCCTGCTGCTTGCGGGCCCGCCGCTTGGCCGCCTCGGAGGACTGCAGCTGGTACGGCACCGAGGTGACCATGATCCCGGGTGTGAACAGCAGCCGGCCCTTCAGCCGCAGGGCGCTCTGGTTGTGCAGCAGGTGCTCGTACCAGTGGCCGACCACGTACTCCGGGATGATCACGGACACCGCGTCGCGCGGGGACTCCTTGCGCAGGCTCTTGACGTACTCGATGATCGGCCGCGTGATCTCGCGGTAGGGCGAGTCCAGGACCTTCAGCGGTACGTCGATGCCGCGCCGCTCCCACTCCTCGCGCAGGGCCTTGGTCTCCGCCGGGTCGACGTTGACGCTCAGCGCCTCCAGGGTGTCCGAGCGCATCAGCTTGGCGTAGGCCAGGGCGCGCAGCGTGGGGCGGTGGATCTTGGAGATCAGCACGACCGAGTGGACCCGCGAGGGCCGTACGAGGTCGTCGGTGGGGCCCTCGGGGGCGGCGATCTCGGCGGCGACCCGGTCGTAGTGCTTACGGATGGCCGTCATCGTCGCGTAGAAGATCACCATGCCGAGCAGGGCGACCCAGGCCCCGTGGGTGAACTTGGTGAGCAGGACGACGACCAGCACGAGGCCGGTGAAGAAGGCGCCGAACGCGTTGATCGCGCGGGAGCGGATCATGTGGCGGCGCTTGGCCTGGTCCTTCTCGGTGGCCAGGTGGCGGTTCCAGTGCCGGACCATGCCGGTCTGGCTCAGCGTGAAGGACACGAACACGCCGACGATGTAGAGCTGGATCAGGCGCGTGGAGTCGGCGCCGTAGATCCCCACCAGCAGTCCGGCGGCGCCGGCGAGGAGCACGATGCCGTTGGAGAAGGCCAGCCGGTCGCCGCGGGTGTGCAGCTGGCGCGGCAGGTAGCGGTCCTGGGCGAGGATCGAACCGAGCAGCGGGAAGCCGTTGTACGCGGTGTTGGCCGCGAGGAACAGCACCAGCGCCGTGGCCGCGGCCAGGATGATGAACAGGAAGCTGCCCTTGCCGAAGACGGCCTCGGCGACCTGGGAGATCACCGGGTTCTGCACGTAGTCGGGGCCGAGCGGGACACCGTTGTGGATGAGGTCCTTGGCCGGGTTCTCGGCCATGCGGACGTCGGTCGCGGCGGCCAGCGCGATGATGCCGCAGAACATGGTGACGGCCAGCAGGCCCATCATGGCGAGGGTGGTCGCGGCGTTCTTCGACTTGGGCTTGCGGAAGGCCGGGACGCCGTTGGAGATCGCCTCGACGCCGGTGAGGGCGGCGCAGCCGGAGGAGAAGGCGCGCAGCAGCAGGAAGACCAGCGCGAAACCGGCCAGGCCCTGGTGCTCGGGCTTGATGACGTAGTCGGCGGTCGGTGCCCGCATGGTGTCGTCCAGGACCAGTCCGCGGAAGGCACCCCACGCGATCATGGTGAAGACGCCGAAGACGAAGACGTACGTCGGGATCGCGAACAGCGAGCCGGACTCCTTCACCCCGCGCAGGTTCATCAAGGTCAGCAGCACGATCACGCCGATCGCGCAGAGCACCTTGTGCTCGACCACGAAGGGGACCGCGGAGCCCAGGTTCTCGATGCCGGAGGAGATCGACACGGCGACGGTGAGGACGTAGTCCACGAGCAGGGCGCTCGCGACCGTCAGGCCGGCCTTGGGCCCGAGGTTGGTGTTCGCCACCTCGTAGTCGCCGCCGCCGCTGGGGTAGGCGTGCACGTTCTGCCGGTAGGAGGCGACCACGGTGAACATCAGCACGACGACCGCGACGGCGATCCACGGGCTGAAGTGGTACGCCGTCACTCCCGCGATCGACAGGACCAGCAGCACCTCGCCGGGCGCGTACGCCACGGAGGAGAGCGGGTCGGAGGCGAAGACGGGGAGTGCGATGCGCTTCGGCAGGAGCGTTTCGCCCAGCCGGTCACTGCGCAGTGCGCGCCCGATCAGGATCCGTTTGGGCACGTCGGTCAGTTTGGACACAACAGAGGATCGTAGGCGTTCGATTGCGGGGGCGCCCACCCGCCACCCCTCATCGGCGTTCCGTCTGCTCTCCGAGTGAAATCAGAGGCGCATGCGGCTGAGGATTCCGCAGGTCACCCGCTTCCCATGCCTATATGACTAAGCCCCGTCCGTTCCCGGCCGTTGCCGCCCCTGGAGGTTCCATGCACACCCCCGCCCAGCTGATCGGCGCCACGGCCACCCTCGTCGCCCTCGGATTCCTGACCCTGGCGAGTGTGCGCAGCATCGGCCGCCGCAAGGACGTCCCACCCGGGGCACGCCAGGCGTCCGGGGCGCGCTAGGCGCTCGGGGCCCGCTGGGTGTCCGAGGCCCGTCGGCTGCTCGGGCGGGTTCCGCTCCCCTCCCTCTCCGCCGCTGACTCTCCGCCGCCCCTGCCCCGCCCCGCCGCTCTCGCTCTTGTGACTCACGGCGGCCGCCTGCCCGGCCGGGAGCCCGGCAGGGCCTAGGCAACGCCCTCGGCTTTGCGGATACGTTGGACTCGGGCAGCCGAAGGCGGCACCGCCCCCGGAGGGCATCATGGCGTGATTCCACCGGCATGATGTTGCCCGGCGGCCCGCTCGCGGGTCGCGACGTGATGCCGGGCGAGCCGAGAGAGAGACATGAGCACGACATTCATGAAGCCCAGAGGGCCAGCAGGAAGCGCGGTGTGACGCGATGCATATTGTGATCATGGGTTGCGGAAGGGTGGGTTCCGCACTGGCCCAGAACCTGGAGCAACAGGGGCACACGGTCGCCGTGGTCGACCAGGACCCCACGGCCTTCCGCCGGCTGGGCTCCTCGTTCGGCGGCCGCCGGGTCACCGGTGTCGGCTTCGACCAGGACACTCTGCGTGAGGCGGGCATCGAGGAGGCCGGCGCCTTCGCCGCCGTCTCCAGCGGTGACAACTCCAACATCATCGCCGCCCGCGTGGCCCGCGAGATGTTCGGCATCGAGAACGTCGCCGCCCGCATCTACGACCCCCGCCGCGCGGAGGTCTACCAGCGCCTGGGCATCCCCACCGTCGCGACCGTCCGCTGGACGGCCGACCAGATGCTGCGCCGTCTGCTCCCCTCCGGCGCCGAGCCGCTGTGGCGCGACCCCACCGGCGGCGTCCAGCTCGCCGAGGTGCACACCTCCACCGCCTGGGTCGGCCACAAGATCAGCCGGATCCAGGACGAGACCGGCGTGCGCGTCGCGTTCCTGACCCGGCTCGGCGAGGCGGTCCTGCCCACCTCGCAGACGGTGCTGCAGGAGGGCGACCTGGTGCACGTGATGATGCGCACCGACGAGGTCGACAAGGTCGAGGCGGCGTTCGCCAAGGGTCCCGAAGAGGAGGGCGGTCACTGATGAGGGTCGCCATTGCCGGAGCCGGCGCCGTCGGCCGCTCGATCGCGGGCGAACTGCTGGAGAACGGCCACGAGGTCCTCCTGATCGACAAGGCGCCGACCGCCATCTCGGTCGAACGCGTCCCGCAGGCCGAGTGGCTGCTCGCCGACGCCTGCGAGATCACGTCCCTGGACGAGGCGGCGCTCCAGCGTTGCAACGTCGTGATCGCCGCGACCGGCGACGACAAGGTGAACCTGGTCGTCTCGCTCCTGGCCAAGACGGAGTACGGCGTCCCGCGCGTCGTCGCCCGCGTGAACAACCCCAAGAACGAGTGGCTGTTCAACGAGTCCTGGGGCGTGGACGTGGCCGTCTCCACCCCGCGTCTGATGTCGGCCCTGGTCGAGGAGGCGGTGAGCGTGGGCGACCTGGTCCGCCTGCTCCGCTTCAGCCACGGCGACGCCAACCTGGTCGAGCTGACCCTGCCGGAGGAGTCGGCCCTGGCCGGTACGCAGGTCGGCGACGTCGACTGGCCGCAGGACACGTCCCTGGTGACGATCATCCGCGGCAACCGCGTACTGACCCCGTCCCGGGAGGACTCCCTGGAGGCGGGCGACGAACTGCTCTTCGTGGCCGCCCAGGCCCGCGAGGAGCAGCTGGAGGACCTGCTGTCGGTGCGGCGCGACGCGGCGAGCTGAGCCGGCCGGTCGCCGAGCGAACGGAAAGGGGCGTCCCGAGTGCTCGGGACGCCCCTTTCCGTCGGCCTTCACCTTCGGGCTTTACCGCCGGCTGTGGAGGGTCACTGCTCCGCGGACCGGGCGGCGGCCTGCCGCTCCCGCTCCTCGGCGGCCTTCTCCTCCGCCTCCATCTCCGCGAACACGTCGATCGGCGCGGGCGCCTTGGCGAGGAACACCCACGTCAGGTACACCGCGAGCAGGAACGGCGGGATCTTCAGGGCGACCAGCACCCAGCCCAGCTGCGTGGTGTCGGCCCACCAGTACAGCGGAAAGAGGATCGCGCACTTGGCGAGCAGGATGGCGCCCCACGCGTAGCTGGCCTTCGCGTACGCCTTCTTGCGGCCCGGGTTGCGCGTGCGCCAGGAGAGGTTCTCCTTGAAGACCGGGCCGAGGATCAGCCCGATCAGCGGCACCCCGCACAGGGTGGTGACGATGTAGGCGAGGCCCAGTCCCAGCGTGTAGAGCATGCCGGGCAGGTAGAAGTCCTTGGCGTTGCCGGTCATCATCGCGAAGACGACACCGAAGGCCACGCCGAAGACACCGCTGAAGGCGTGCTTGACGGTGTCCTTCATCACCAGCCGGACCACGACCAGCACGAGCGACACGGCCAGCGCCGCGATCGCCGAGAGGTGGAGGTCCTTGTTGATCGTGTAGATGGTGACGAAGAGGAGGCCGGGGACCACCGTCTCCACCATGCCCCGCACGCCGCCGAACGCCTCGAACAGGGCGGCCTCCGTCACCGCCCGGGCGTCGTCCGCAGATGTCTCTTCGGTCGGCTTGTCGAGCGACGTCACCGGCTACTCCCGTCCGAGGGGTCTCAGTTCGTACTTGGGATTGAACAGCACCCGGCGGCCCCGGCTCATCGAGATCCGGCCCGACGCGATCAGCTTGCGTCCGGGCTCTATCCCCACGATGGAGCGCCTGCCGAGCCACACCACGTCCAGCGCTGCGGTGCCGTCGAACAGCTCGGCCTCCAGGGCGGGGACTCCGGCGCGCGGCCGAAGGGTGACCGTGCGCAAGGTACCAGTAACCGTCACGATCTGGCGGTCCTGACAGTCTCCGATCCGGATGCAGCCGGCCGTCTCGGCGTCCTCCCGCAGTTCCTCGGACTCCAGGTCCTCCTGCGACGAGGAGAGCCGGTCGAGCATGCGCCGGAACCGGCCCACCGGCTTTTCGGAACGAGGAACAGCACTCATATCTGAAGCGTACCGGGGCGTACTGACGAAGGGCGAGGAGCCTATTTCTCGAACCTGTAGCCCATGCCCGGCTCGGTGATGAAGTGCTTCGGATGGGAGGGATCCGCCTCCAACTTCCGTCGCAACTGCGCCATGTACACGCGGAGATAGTTCGTCTCCGTGCCGTACGACGGCCCCCACACCTCCTGGAGCAGCTGCTTCTGTCCGACCAGCCGGCCGCTGTTGCGCACCAGGACCTCCAGCAGGTGCCACTCCGTGGGGGTCAGCCGCACGTCCTTGCCGCGCCGGTCGACCTTCTTCGCGGCCAGGTCGACGGTGAACTCACCGGTGTCCACGATCACGTCGCCCTCACCGTGGGCCGGCTCGGCCCGGCGCACCGCCGCCCGCAGCCGGGCCAGCAGCTCGTCCACGCCGAACGGCTTGGTGACGTAGTCGTCGGCTCCCGCGTCCAGCGCCGCGACCTTCTCGTCGGAGGAGTGCCGGGCGGACAGCACCAGGATCGGCACCCGGGTCCAGCCCCGCAGTCCCCTGATCACCTCGACACCGTCCATGTCGGGCAGACCGAGGTCGAGGACCACCACGTCGGGGTGGCGGGCCGCGGCGAGCCGCAGGGCGGTGGCCCCGTCGTGGGCCGCGTCGACCTCGTAGGTGCGTGCCTTGAGGTTGATCACGAGGGCACGCACGATCTGCGGCTCGTCGTCGACCACCAGGACGCGGGTCATGAGACCTGCCTTTCCGGTTCTGCCACGTGGTGAGGCTCCGGGCGGGTTCCCGCCGCGCGGAGGGTGAGGACCATGGTCAGCCCGCCGCCGGGGGTGTCCTCGGCGTTCAGGGTGCCGCCCATGGCCTCGGCGAAGCCGCGCGCCACGGCGAGCCCGAGGCCCACCCCGGCGCCGCGCGGGGCGTCGCCGTGACGCTGGAACGGTGCGAAGATGCGGTCCTTGGCCGCGTCGGGGACGCCCGGCCCCCGGTCGACGACCCGCACCTCGACCCGGTCGGCGAGCGCGCTGGCGGCGACCAGCACGGGTGTACCGGGCGGAGCGTACTTGACGGCGTTCTCCACGAGGTTGGCCACCGTCCGCTCCAGCAGTCCGGGGTCGACCGCGACCATGGGCAGGGTCTCCGGGACGTCCAGTTCGGCGCTGCCCTCGGGCACGCCCCCGAGCGCCATCGGCACGACCTCGTCCAGGTCGATCTCGCGGATCAGCGGGGTGACGGTGCCGGTCTGGAGGCGGGACATGTCCAGCAGGTTGCCGACGAGGTGGTCGAGGCGGTCGGCGCCCTCCTCGATGCCTTCCAGCAGCTCGGCCCGGTCCTCCTCGGACCACTCGACGTCCTCGGAGCGCAGGGAGGTCACCGCCGCCTTGATGCCGGCGAGCGGAGTCCGCAGATCGTGGCTGACGGCGGCAAGCAGCGCCGTGCGGATGCGGTTGCCCTCGGCGAGCGTGCGGGCCCGGTCGGCCTCCTCCCGGAGCCGGCGGCGGTCCAGGACGACGGCGGCCTGGGCGGCGAAGGCGGCCAGCACGCGGCGGTCCTCGGCGGGCAGCACGCGGCCGGTGAGTGCCAGGGCCATGTGGTCGCCGACGGGCATGTCCACGTCCGCCTGGTCGGGCCGTTCGACGGGACGTCCCCGGCCGACGCGTCCGACACAGATCCAGGGCTCGACGTCGCTCGCCCGTTCCAGCAGGGCTGCCGACTCCATGCCGAAGGTCTCCCGCACCCGTTCCAACAGCTCTTCCAGGCCGGTCTCGCCGCGCAGCACGTTGCCCGCGAGGAAGGACAGGATCTCGGACTCGGCCCGCAGCCGGGCCGCCTGCTGGGTGCGGCGGGCGGCCAGGTCGACCACGGACGCCACCGCCACACCGACCGCCACGAAGATCACGATGGCGACGATGTTCTTCGGGTCGGCGATGGTCCAGCGGTGCAGGGGCGGTGAGTAGAAGTAGTTCAGCAGCAGGGAGCCCACCGCCGCCGACGCCAGGGCGGGCAGCAGTCCGCCGAGCAGGGCCGCCGCCACCGTCAGCGCCAGGAACAGCAGCATGTCGTTGGCGAGGCCGAGACCGACGGTGCTCAGCAACACCGTCATCACCGGCGGTCCGACGATTCCGACCAGCCAGCCCCACGTCCGCCGGGACCGCCCGAGCCGCGCGCCCCGGGCCACCGGCAGTCCGCGGCCCTTGGCGACCTCGTCGTGGGTGACGATGTGCAGGGTCCAGGTCGGGCCCGGACTCCCGGGCGACGGTGGCGCCGACGCCGGGTCCGAAGACGTACTGCCAGCTCTTGCGACGCGAGGAGCCCAGCACGATCTGGGTGGCGTTCACTCCCCGGGCGAAGGCGAGCAGCGCGGCCGGTATGTCGTCGCCGACGACGTGATGGAACGTTCCGCCGAGATCCTCGACCAGGGTCCGCTGCATCGCGAGTTCCTTGGGCGAGGCAGAGGTCAGGCCGTCGCTGCGGGCTATGTAGACGGCCAGCACCTCGCCGCCGGCGCCCTTCTCCGCCAGCCGGGCGCCCCTGCGGATGAGGGTGCGGCCCTCGGGGCCGCCGGTCAGACCGACCACGATCCGCTCGCGCGAGCCCCAGATCTTCGATACCCGGTGCTCGCTGCGGTACCGGGTGAGGTGGGCGTCGACCCGGTCGGCCACCCACAGCAGCGCCAGCTCGCGCAGGGCGGTCAGGTTGCCGGGGCGGAAGTAGTTCGACAGGGCGGCGTCGACCTTGTCGGACTGGTAGACGTTGCCGTGCGCCAGCCGCCGCCGCAGGGCCTCGGGCGTCATGTCGACCAGCTCGACCTGGTCGGCCCGGCGCACCACCTCGTCCGGCACCGTCTCCTGCTGCCGCGCCCCGGTGATCGACTCGACGACGTCGCCGAGGGACTCCAGATGCTGGATGTTGACGGTGGAGACCACGTCGATCCCGGCGGCGAGCAGTTCCTCCACGTCCTGCCAGCGCTTGGCGTTGCGGGAGCCCGGGACGTTCGTGTGGGCGAGTTCGTCCACCAGGGCGACCTGGGGACGGCGGGCGAGGACGGCGTCGAGGTCCATCTCGGTGAAGACGCCGCCGCGGTGCTCCAGCTCCTTGCGCGGCACCTGCTCCAGGCCGTGCAGCATCACCTCGGTGCGGGGCCTGCCGTGGTGCTCGACGAAGGCCACCACACAGTCCGTGCCCCGCCCGACCCGGCGGTGGGCCTCGGACAGCATCGCGTACGTCTTGCCGACGCCCGGCGCCGCGCCGAGGTGGATCCGAAGCTTGCCGCGTGCCATTGCCCCATTGTCTTTCGGTGCCGCGCCGACTGCGCAGCGTCGACCCTACGGCCGGGCAGCGCCCCGTGCGGTGCCGGGCGGGTGCCCTGCGCACACTTTGACGGAACCCTGACGCTGCCGGTCCGTGGGCGGGACCGGGTGGGACCGGGCGCCGGGTCCCCACCGGCGCCCGGCCGGACATGGGTCAGGCGGGGTTGTCGCCGTGGGTGAGGGTCTCCCAGGCGACGAAGAGGTTGTTGCTGCCGGCCGGGCGGCCGCGCAGGGTCAGCGTCCCGGTGTTGGTCATGGCGTGGCCGAGACGGTTGGCCAGGGCGTTGTGGCCGACCTCGGTCACCGGCCCGAGCCCGAGCTTCAGCGAGCCGCCGCACAGCCGGCCCTCGGCACCGGCGCCGAGCTGGTACTTGGCGTGGAAACCGAGCCCGTGCCGCAGCCGCTCGCCCACGTCGGTGCCGTAGAGGTCCTGGCCCTGGATGCGGCTGGTCTCGGCGACGTGCGAGACGGCCGAGAGGCCGTAGCCGGTGTGGGTGAAGTCGCGGCAGGTCTCCTGGCTGAGGCCGTTGACGAAGTTCGACTGCCCCTGCCAGTACTTGACGATCTTGTCCCGGGTGTTCAGGTTCTGGCTCGGCACGGTCTTCGGCAGCGCGCCGTCGGACTCCAGGTAGACGTAGGCGGCCGTACGCGTGCGGAACTTCGCCATGGCCTTGCCGTAGGACGCCTTGTCCTCCAGGAAGACGGAGATGCCGACGGCGGCCTCCATCATCGACAACTCCCAGTTGCCGTTGGAGTTCGAGCCGTTGATGATCTCGGGCAGGTAGACGGTGCGGAGCATGGTGGCGAAGCGGCCGGAGTTCGCCCAGGTGCCGGTGTACGTGTACTTGATGATCTCGGCGGCCTTCGGCCAGGAGGAGCCGGCCCAGCCGGTCTGAAGGGGCGCGTTGCTGTTGGTGTGGTCCCTGATGACGGCGGACCAGGCGTCCATCAGCTCGATGGCCTTGCGGGCGTGCCGTTCATCACGGGTGAGGTACCAGGCGAGGGCGTGGGTGTACGCGGCGATCGCGTCCTCGCGCTCGTCGGTGCAGCCGCGGTCGGGGTTGGAATACGAACCGCATTCGACGACCGCCCGGGGCTTGGGCGTGCGGTTCAGGTCGGCGTACTTGCTCGCCGTCATCTGGTCGAAGGCGCCCTTCCAGGGCTGGGCACCGGCGTTGACCTTGGACCGGGTGAAGTCCAACTGGCTCTTGGAGACGGTGACTCCGGGGTGGGCGAAGGCCGCGGGGGCGCTGGGAGCGGCGTCGGCGGGCCAGGCGAGGGCACCGGCGACGAGGGCGGCCGAGGCCATGAGGAGAGCGGTTCTGCGCATGCGTGGGGGGCCCTCCGTTCTCGTATGTGAACGTGAAGCGCCTTTATGAACAGACGCGTTGGACGGAGACGGTAGGTACAGACCAATGGGCCGTCAAGGTTCCACGCATGAGAAAGGGCCGCACCCCCGGTGGGGTACGGCCCTGGTGTCTCGGTGCGCTCAGCGGACCTCGGTGATCTCCGGCCCGCGCTGGAGCTGGCCCATTCCGCCGGCGAAACGGGAGCCCTCCTCCTGCTGGACACCCTCGGGGACCATCTGCGCGTCGTTCGGCAGCTTCAGGACGATCGGGTCGCGGGGCGCCATCGGGCCCTCGCCGCGGACCACGACCGTGTCCCGGAAGATCTGCTCGAGCAGCCCGGCTGCCTGCGGCTGCACCGCACCCTGACCCGAGATGACTCCGCGCAGGAACCAGCGGGGGCCGTCCACGCCGACGAACCGCACGACCTGGAAGCCACCGGTACCGTCCGGCAGCTGTACGGGCACCTGGGCGCGCAGCTCCCAGCCCAGCGGCCCCTCGACCTCGTCGACGATGCCGCCCTGCTGGGTGATGCCGGTGCCGATCTCCTCACGCACCTCGCCCCAGATGCCCTCGCGCTTGGGCGCGGCGAAGCCCTGCAGCTGGATGGCGCTGTCGCGCAGCACGACCGTCGCCGCGACGATCGCGTCGCCCGCGACCTCGACCCTGAGCTCCATGCCGTCGACGCCCGGCACGAACAGGCCGCCCAGGTCGACCCGGCCTTCGCCCGGGTCACGGACCTCGGAGCTGTCCCACGGGCCGTCGGGGCGCGGCGCGGGCTCCAGCCTCAGGCGCTCGCGCTCTTCGTCCGCCTCGGTGTCGACACCGTCGACGACCTGCTCGGTCTCGCCGGCCGCGCCCTCGGCGGCATCCCTCTTCTTGCGACGTCCGAACACGTCACTGTCCTTCCCGGTCGGATACGACCGAAGCGTATCGATTCCCACCCGCCCGACCGCCCATGGCGGCCTGACCGCTTGTGCCGCTCGTCCCGTCCACCGCGGCATGGCCTCCGGTGGACCCGAAGCCCCCCTCGGCCCGCGCGGAGCCGGGAAGTTCCGCCACCTCCTGGAAGCGGACCCTCTCGACCTGCTGGACTACCAGTTGGGCGATCCGGTCGAAGCGCTCGAACCGCACGGCCTCGCGCGGGTCGAGATTCACCACGATCACCTTGATCTCCCCACGGTACCCGGCATCAACCGTCCCCGGGGCATTCACCAGGGCGACGCCGCAACGAGCGGCCAGACCGGATCGCGGGTGCACGAAGGCCGCGTACCCCTCGGGCAGCGCCACAGACACGCCCGTGGGCAGTACGGCCCGTTCGCCCGGCTCCAGTTGGCACGCCTCGGTGGTGCGCAGATCGGCTCCGGCGTCCCCGGGCTGCGCATACGACGGAAGCGGCACCTCCGGATCGAGGCGCCGGATCAGCACGTCCAGCGGCGGCCTGCCCCCGGGGCTCGCGGGAGCCACGGGGCTGCCCGGGCTCGCGGTGCCCAAGGGGCCGACGGTGCCCGCGGGGTCGGTGGAGGCGGCGTGGGCTCCGGGCCGCACGGCGTCGGCGGGGGCGGCGGTGCTCCCGGCGCTCGCCGGACGTTTTGCGCTCACGGGTTCACCTCGAAGGCACGGGCGCGCCGGATCTGGTCCGGGTCGCTCATGGCCGCCTGGATCTCCTCCTGGCGGCCGTGGTCGACGAAGTGGTCGACCTTCACCTCGATGAAGAGGGCGTCGGCGCGCACGGCGACGGGCCCGTCGGGGCCGCCGACGCGTCCGGTCGCGGTGGAGTAGATCTTCCGTCCCGCCACGGCCGTGACCTCCGCCTCCAGGTGCAGGGTCGTGCCGACGGGCACGGGCCGCACGAAGTCGGTCTCCAGACGCCCGGTCACCGCGATCGTGCGCAGCAGCCAGTTCAGCGAGCCGAGGGTCTCGTCCAGCGCGGAGGCGAGCACGCCGCCGTGCGCGAGGCCCGGCGCACCCTGATGGGCGGGCTGGACGGTGAACTCGGCGGTGAGCGACACGCCCTCACCGGCCCGCGCCTCCAGGTGCAGCCCGTGCGGCTGGTCGCCACCACAGCCGAAACACTGGCCGTAGTGCGCGCCGAGGAGCTCACCGGGTGCGGGCGCGTCCGGGTGCCGCACCGGTTGCACGGCGTCGGCCGGAGGCTGAAGAGCTGGGGAAGTACCACTCACAGCCGGAGACCTTACCCGCGCGTCGGCCCCTTCCGGACACCGTGTCAAGCTTGGCTCCATGCAGCTCTCCGCCGCCCCCTACGAAGAACGCCTGACCGCCCCGCGGACCTGGTGGCTGATCTCGTTCCTCGTGGGCGTCTCGATGGCCCTGATCCTGCTCCCCTTCGGCACGCTGCCGATGCTGGGCGGCCTGGCCGGGGGCACCGCGGTCGCGGCCGTCGCCGCGAGTTCCTACGGCGCGGTGCGCATCCGCGTGGTCGGCGACTCCCTGATCGCGGGCGAGGCGAAGATCCCGCTGGCGGCACTGGGCGAGGCGGAGGTGCTGGACGCGGAGGAGGCCCGCGCCTGGCGCACCTACAAGGCCGACCCGCGCGCCTTCCTCCTGCTGCGCGCGTACATCCCCACGGCCCTGCGCGTGGAGGTCACGGACCCGCAGGACCCGACGCCGTACCTGTACCTGTCCACGCGCGAGCCGGAGCGCCTGGCGGAGGCACTGCGGACGGCGAAGCCGTAGCACACCTGCACGGGGAGTCACCCGGTCAGTGCGTTGACGGCCCCCGCCCGCCCCGGTCGGCGCGCCCGCCGTCTCAGCGGCTGTCGCCGCGTCTGCTGTCGTGTCCGCCGTCGTCGCGCCGGTGGCCCTCGTGGCGGCCCAGGGGGTCGTGCGTGATCTCGCCCATCTCCAGGGCGTCCGCGGGACGTTCCAGCGTGGGGAGCGCCTCCAGGGCCTCCCAGGGCACCTGGATCTTGCGCAGGTCCCGGCGGATCCGCCCGGCGAGCTTTCTCGTCTCGCCGCGGTTCATGGCCGCTCCTACGGCGGCGCCCACCATGAAGGGCATCAGGTTGGGCATGTTGCGGAGCGTGCGCTTCATGATCCGCTGCCGCAGTTCGCGTTTCATGCGGCTGTTCAGCGCCGTGCTGAGGGTCGACGGCTTGGACGCGTCGATGCCTCGCTCCCCCGACCAGGAGTCGAGGTACGCGGTGCTGCGCTGCTTGAGGTTGCCGGGCGGTCGCACCCCGTAGACCTCGTGGAGTTCGGCGATCAGCTTCAGCTCGATCGCGGCGACGCCGGTGACCTCGGCGGCCAGTTCCGTCGGCATCGCCGGGGGCACGGGAAGCATCGCGGCCGCGCCGATGCCGGCGCCGACCGTCGCCGTCGCCTTCGCGGCGCCCGCCACGAGCTTGTCGGCCAGCTCCTCGGGGCCGAGGCCCGGGAACTGCCGGCGCAGCGTCGCCAGGTCCCGTACGGGCACGCGCGGGGCCAGTTCGATGATCCGGTCGGCGAGGTAGGCGAGCCCGGCACGGGCCCGGTCGCCGCCCTTGCGGGCGCCTTCCCTGGCACGATCCCGGATCGTCCCCGCCCGCCGTCTCGCGACGGGTGCGGGGACGTCCACGGACGCCGGGAGGTCACCCCGGTCCGCTGCCGGTTCGAGCGAGGCCGTCTCCGGACCGGTTGAGCCTCGCTCGTCGTCACGCGCGCTGTACCGCGGGCCGTCGAGCGGCCCTTCGTCCGCTTCCCGCTTGGAGAAGCGGCGCTTCCAGGGAGGGGTCGAGCCAGTCACGGCCGACCCGTCCTCAGTCGCAGTCGCGGCAGATCGGCTGACCGTTCTTCTCGCGGGCCAGCTGGCTGCGGTGGTGCACCAGGAAGCAGCTCATGCACGTGAACTCGTCCTGCTGCTTCGGGAGCACCCGGACGGCCAGCTCCTCGTTCGAAAGGTCGGCTCCGGGCAGCTCAAGGCCTTCGGCGGCCTCGAACTCGTCGACGTCCACGGCGGAAGCCGACTTGTCGTTCCTCCGGGCCTTCAGCTCTTCGAGGCTGTCCGAGTCGACGTCGTCGTCGGTCTTGCGTGGAGTGTCGTAATCGGTTGCCATGGTCGCTCTCCCCCTCTGGGTGTCTGCGGTGTCTCCAGCGCACGTAACGCGTGAGAGGCCGGACTTGTGCCCGACCTGAGGCGGAGATTTTGCCTCACATCAAGGTCTGTTACTCAATCGACACCCAACCGGACTCCTGACGAGTGATCGGCTTGGATGGCGATGGGGACCGTACACGGTCCGAATGCTGCACGCCAAAGGCGTCTCACCGTGTACTTCCCGTGATCAAGACCCCCGAAAACCGGGATTTTCCCGGCTTTACGACAGCGTGCATGATCACGGAGAGTAGATGGCCAGAAAGGCGTCCCTGTGATCGATCACACACGGCGCACGCGCGGCGACGCATCAGAAATTCCGCGCAAAGCGAACATCCCCGAGTGTCGCCGAGTGGATCGGCGACATGATCTCAGATCGGCAGCGTGACCCGCATGACGAGTCCACCCCCCTCACGCGGCTGGGCGTAGATGTGCCCGCCGTGCGCCCGGGCCACCGACCGGACGATGGACAGCCCGAGCCCCACCCCCTTGTCGCTGCCTGTCCGCTCCGTGCGTAGCCGCCGGAACGGCTCGAAGAGGTTGTCGATCTCGTAGGCCGGAACGACCGGGCCCGTGTTGGAGACGACCAGGACCGCCTGGCCGTGCTGGACGTCGGTCGTGACCTCGACCCAGCCGTCCTCCGCCACGTTGTAGCGCACGGCGTTCTGCACGAGGTTGAGCGCGATCCGCTCCAGCAGCACGCCGTTGCCCTGCACGACCGCAGGCTTCTGCTCGCCGCGGATCGCGACGCCCTTGCTCTCCGCCTCGCCGTGCACCTGGTCGATGGCCTGCGAGGCGACCTCGGCGAGGTCCACGGGTCCCCGCTCGACGATCTGGTTGTCGCTGCGGGCGAGCAGCAGCAGGCCTTCGACGAGCTGCTCGCTGCGCTCGTTGGTGGCCAGCAGCGTCTTGCCGAGCTGCTGCAGCTCCACCGGGGCGTTCGGGTCGGACAGGTGCACCTCCAGCAGCGTGCGGTTGATCGCCAGGGGCGTGCGCAGCTCGTGCGAGGCGTTGCCGACGAAGCGCTGCTGGGCCGTGAAGGCGCGCTGCAGCCGCTCCAGCATGTCGTCGAAGGTGTCCGCCAGCTCCTTCAGCTCGTCGTCCGGGCCGTCCAGCTCGATCCGGCGGGACAGGTCGGAGCCCGCCACCGCCCGGGCGGTACGGGTGATCCGGCCCAGCGGCGACAGGACGCGGCCGGCCATCGCGTAGCCGAAGGCGAAGGCGATGACCGCCAGGCCCAGCAGCGCCAGCAGCGAGCGGCTGAGCAGGTCGTCCAAGGCGTGCCGGCGCTGTTCGTTGACGCACGCGTTCATCGCGTCGTTGAACTCGCTCGGTGAGGCCTGGTCGGGGAGGTTGCAGATGTCGCTGGTGACCTTGCCCTCGACGATCTTGAAGGGCAGGTCGCTGCCCACGTGCAGTGCCTGCGCGGCCAGCAGGTAGATGATCGACAGCAGCAGTATGCCGGCGATCAGGAACATGCCGCCGTAGAGCAGTGTGAGCCTTATGCGGATGGTCGGGCGCAGCCATGGGAAGGGCGGCACGGGCCTTCTGGGGTCCCAGGTGGGCTTGGGGGGCGCCTGCGGGGGCGCGGGAGTCGTTGCCACGGGGGATCAGATCCGGTAGCCCGAGCCGGGGACGGTGACGATGACGGGGGGCTCGCCCAGCTTGCGGCGCAGGGTCATGACGGTCACGCGCACGACGTTGGTGAACGGGTCGGTGTTCTCGTCCCAGGCCTTCTCCAGGAGCTGCTCCGCGGAGACGACGGCGCCCTCGCTGCGCATCAGCACCTCCAGGACCGCGAACTCCTTGGGCGCGAGCTGGACCTCGTGACCGTCGCGGAAGACCTCGCGCCGGTTGGGGTCCAGCTTGATCCCGGCACGCTCCAGGACGGGCGGCAGGGGCACGCTGGTGCGCCGGCCGAGGGCGCGCACCCGTGCGATGAGCTCACTGAACGCGAACGGCTTGGGCAGGTAGTCGTCGGCGCCGATCTCCAGCCCCTCGACCCGATCGCTGACGTCGCCGGAGGCCGTCAGCATCAGCACGCGCGTGGGCATGCCCAGTTCGACGATCTTGCGGCAGACGTCGTCACCGTGCACGACCGGGAGGTCGCGGTCGAGGACGACCACGTCGTAGTCGTTGACGCCGATGCGCTCCAGGGCGGCCGCACCGTCGTACACGACGTCGACGGCCATGGCCTCCCGGCGCAGCCCGGTGGCCACCGCATCGGCGAGCAGCTGCTCGTCCTCGACGACGAGTACGCGCACGTTCGTGGTCCTTCCTCATGTCCGCCCGCGCGGCCCGGCACCGGGCACACGTGGGCAGGGGTCTTCGACGATGCCTTGGTGTGTTGCCCTCCATCCTGCCCTTTTCGGCCATAAGTCGGAGGTAAGGCGGGTGAGGGAGCGGTGACCCGAGGGGGAATAAGAGATTTTCTCCTCCGGTTAGGTTTCCACGGAAGAGAGCTTGGGGAGGACGGCTTTACATCCCACGATCACGCTCTGCTGGCGCCGCACCACGCGGTGCGCATCAATCCGCTTGCCGCAGGGCGGGCGTGGGTGTCCGGCACCGTCGCCGTCCGGCCGGGCGGGGCTGGGCATCCACATGCGGCGTGATCGTCCCTTCCGGACGGCACACCCCCGTGCCATCGACCCACGACCCAGGACGAGGGGGCGCAGCATGGACGCATTCACCGCAGGACTTCTGCAGCGCATAAGGGCGACCGAGTCCGATCTGTCCCGGGCTCGAGACGAGGGCGACGAGTTCCTCGTCGACGTGGAGCAGGGCGAGCTCGACGACCTGCACCGTCTCGCCGCCGAGCACGGTGTGCAGGTCGGCGCCACGAGCGTCTGATCAGGCCGTACGCGACGGGCCCCGGCGAATCCAGCGCCGGGGCCCGTCGCGTTGTCATGGGGGCCCGTTCACCTGACGTTCAGTGCGTCGTCATCGTGCGGTGCGGTCCGGGCCGCCCGCTCAGTCGTGCCAGGCCCCGAAATCCTCCAGGAGGCGCTGGAGGGGCTCGAAGACACCGGGAGTACCGGCGACCGCCAGCTCACCCGAGGGGCGCTCTCCGGGGCGTCCACCGGTCTGCGCGCCCGCCTCCCGGGCGATCAGGTCCCCGGCCGCGAGGTCCCACGGGTGCAGGCCGCGCTCGTAGTAGCCGTCGAGACGTCCTGCGGCCACGTCGCACAGGTCGACCGCGGCCGAGCCGCCGCGCCGGATGTCGCGCAGCAGCGGGATCAGCCGCTGGGCCACGTCGGCCTGGTGGGCGCGGACACCGGCGACGTAGTTGAAGCCCGTCGACACCAGCGCCTGGTCCAGGGGCGGTGCGGGGCGGCAGGCCAGCCTTCGCTCGCCGTCCCAGGCGCCGGTGGCCCAGGCGCCGCGGCCGCGCACCGCGTGGAACGTCTCGCCGCGCATCGGGGCCGTGACGACTCCGACGACGGTCTCGCCGTCCTGTTCGGCGGCGATGGAGACGGCCCAGGTGGGCAGCCCGTACAGGTAGTTCACGGTGCCGTCGAGCGGGTCGATCACCCAGCGGACGCCGCTCGTGCCCTCGGTGGAGGCGCCCTCCTCGCCGAGCACGCCGTCGTCCGGGCGGCGCTCGGCGATCAGACCCGTGATCAGCTTCTCCGCCGCGATGTCCATCTCGGTGACGACGTCGATGGGGCTGGACTTGGTCGCGGCGACCGCGAGATCGGCCGGACGTCCGTCCCTCAGCAGCGCCCCGGCGCGGCGGGCCGCTTCGTGGGCGAGGTCGAGCAGGTCCGTGTGCAGGGGGTCGGTCACGGGGCTCCTCACGCGTAGGTGCTGTCGGCGCCCGCGGCGGCGGGCCGGGGGGCGCGGGCCGGGCAGCAGCCGACCGGGCAGAGGTTGTGGCTCGCCCCCAGGGCGCCCAGGGCGCACGGGGTGACGTCCTGCCCGCGTTCGACGGCGGCCCGCTCCGTGACGAGATCACGGATCGCGGCGGCGAACCTGGGGTCGGCGCCGACGGTGGCCGAGCGCCGCATCGGCAGCCCGAGTTCCTCGGCCCTGGCCTTCGCCTCCGTGTCGAGGTCGTAGAGGACCTCCATGTGGTCGGAGACGAAACCGATCGGGGCGATGACGACCGCCGGGACGCCGGCCGCGTGCCGCTCGTCGAGGTGGTCGCAGATGTCGGGCTCCAGCCACGGGATGTGCGGGGCGCCGGAGCGGGACTGGTAGACGAGCTGCCAGGGATGGTCGACTCCGGTGCGCTCACGGACGGCGTCGGCGATCTGCTGCGCCACGTCCAGGTGCTGCTTCACGTAGGCGCCGCCGTCGCCGTGCTCCTCGACGGGCCCGGAGGTGTCGGCGGAGGCCGTCGGGATCGAGTGGGTCGAGAAGGCGAGGTGGGCCCCGTCCCGGACGTCCTCGGGAAGCTCGGCGAGGGACTGCAGCACACCGTCGATCATGGGCTCCAGGAAGCCCGGGTGGTTGAAGTAGTGCCGCAGCTTGTCGACCTTCGGCGGCTCCAGGCCCTCCGCCTCCAGGGTCGCGAGCGCGTCGGCGAGGTTCTCGCGGTACTGGCGGCAGCCCGAGTAGGAGGCGTAGGCGCTGGTGGCGAGGACCAGGATGCGGCGGCGGCCGTCGCGGACCATCTCGCGCAGGGTGTCCGTCAGGTACGGCGCCCAGTTGCGGTTGCCCCAGTAGACCGGCAGGTCCAGGCCGTGGTCGGCGAAGTCCTTGCGCAGGGCGTCCAGCAGGGCGCGGTTCTGGTCGTTGATCGGGCTGACCCCGCCGAACAGGAAGTAGTGCTGCCCGACTTCCTTGAGGCGTTCCTTGGGGATGCCACGCCCTCGTGTCACGTTCTCCAGGAACGGGACCACGTCGTCCGGGCTTTCCGGGCCACCGAACGAGAGCAGGAGTAGGGCGTCGTAGGGGCTGACATCACGCGCGTCTGGCATAAGTCGATCCTGCCACCCGGCACCGACAGCCGGAAAACGACGGGTGCCACCGGCGCGGCCGACGCACGCGGGGCGCTAGGCAACGGCCTGGCACGCGCATCTGCCGCGTTGTCGTCCGGGCGGGCACACGTCGGGGGAGCCTGTGCGGGGGCGGACGGGCACAGGCCGGGGCGCTGCTGTGCGGGACCGGACGGGCGCGTCGAGCCATTCGTTGCGGACCGGAAGGGCGCGTCGGGCGATCCCGTGCCGAGCCGGACGGGCACACATCGCGGCACTCCTCTGCGGAACCGGGCGGGTGCGTCGGGCGGTTCCGTGCCGAGCCGGACGGGCACCTGCCGGGGCGCTCCTCTGCGGAACCGGACGGGCGCGTCGGGCGGTTCCGTGCGGGGGCCGGACGGGTGTCGTCTGGGCGTTCCGGGCCGTAAGCTGTGTCGACTGCGTTCGCAGCTTACTGAGCTTTCCGGAGACCCCGTGCCCACCCCCTACCGCGCCCTGTTCGCAGCCCCCGGTTCCAAGGGCTTCTCCGCTGCGGGTTTCCTCGGCCGGATGCCGCTGTCGATGATGGGCATCGGCGTCGTCACCATGATCTCGCAGCTCACCGCCCGGTACGGGCTCGCCGGTGGCCTCTCGGCGACCATCGCGCTGGCCGCCGCGGTGGCCGGGCCCCAGGTCTCCCGCCTGGTCGACCAGTACGGGCAGCGGCGGGTGCTGCGTCCCGCCACACTGATCTCGCTCACGGCCGCGGCGGTCCTGCTGTTCGCCGCGCACTACGGGTGGCCGGACTGGGTGCTGTTCGTGGCCTGCGCCGGCATCGGCTGCGTGCCGAGCGTCGGCGCGATGATCCGGGCCCGCTGGGCGGCGCTGTACCGGGGCACGCCGCAACTGCACACCGCGTACTCGTTCGAGTCGGTGGTGGACGAGGTGTGCTTCGTCTTCGGGCCGATCATCTCCATCGGCCTGTCCACCGCCTGGTTCCCGGAGGCCGGCCCGCTGCTCGCCGCGTGCTTCCTGGCCGCCGGCGTCTTCTGGCTGACCGCGCAGCGCGCCACCGAACCCGAACCGCACCCCCGGCAGCGGAAGGGCGGCGGCAGCGCGATGCGGGCACCGGGGCTCCAGGTCCTGGTGGCCACCTTCGTCGCCACGGGGACGATCTTCGGGGCCGTCGACGTGGTCACCGTGGCCTTCGCCGAGGAGGAGGGGCACAAGGCGGCGGCGAGCGTCGTCCTCGCCCTGTACGCGGCGGGGTCCTGCGTGGCGGGCATGATCTTCGGGCTCCTGCACTTCGCCGGGGCGCCGGAACGACGGTGGCTGCTGGGCGTATGCGCCATGGCCGTGAGTATGATCCCCCTCCTACTGGTCGGAAACTTGCCGTTTCTGGCCGTGGCGCTGTTCGTTGCGGGTCTGTCCATCGCGCCGACGATGATCACGACCATGTCCCTCATCGAAGAGCACGTACCACGCGCGCAGCTCACCGAGGGCATGACCTGGGTGAGCACCGGGCTCGCGGTGGGAGTCGCCCTGGGCTCCGCCGCGGCCGGCTGGGTGATCGACGCGGCCGGGGCGCGTGCGGGGTACGGGGTTCCGGCGGTGGCCGGGGCCGTCGCGGTCGCGGTGGGTTTCCTCGGGTTCCGCCGGCTCAAGCGACCGGCACCGGGTCGGGGAGGCTCCGTTGAGCAGCACAGCGAACGGAAAGAACGGCACGTGGCGTAACTGGGGCGGCAACGTCTCGGCACGTCCCGCGCGGGAGGTCACCCCTGCCTCCGTCGACGAGCTGGCCGCCGCCGTGCGGCGGGCCGCCGAGGACGGTCTGAAGGTGAAGGCGGCCGGCGCCGGGCACTCCTTCACCTCCATAGCCGCGACGGACGGTGTGTTGATCCGTCCTCAACTGTTGACCGGCATCCGCAGCATTGACCGCGAGAACATGACGGTCACGGTGGAGGCCGGCACCCCGCTCAAGAGACTCAACGTGGCCCTGGCGCGTGAGGGTCTGTCGCTCACGAACATGGGCGACATCATGGAGCAGACGGTCTCCGGAGCCACCAGCACCGGCACCCACGGCACCGGCCGGGACTCCGGCTCGATCGCCGCCCAGATCAAGGACCTGGAGCTGGTCACCGCCGACGGTTCGGTTCTCACCTGCTCCGAGAAGGAGAACCCGGAGGTCTTCGCCGCCGCCCGCATCGGCCTCGGCGCCCTGGGGCTCGTCACCGCGATCACCTTCGCCGTCGAGCCGGTCTTCCTGCTCACGGCCCGCGAGGAGCCGATGCCGTTGGACCGGGTCCTCGCGGACTTCGAGGAACTCTGGGCCGAGAACGAGCACTTCGAGTTCTACTGGTTCCCGCACACCGACAGCACCAATGCCAAGCGCAACAACCGCAGCGCGGGCCCGGAGAAGCCCGTGCCGCAGCTCAAGAGCTGGATCGAGGACGAGCTCCTCTCCAACGGGGCGTTCCAGGTGGCCAACTGGGTCGGCCGCGCGGCGCCCGCCACGATCCCCGCGATCGCCCAGATCTCCAGCAAGGCCCTGTCCGCACGGACGTACACGGACATCCCCTACAAGGTGTTCACGTCTCCGCGCCGCGTGCGCTTCGTGGAGATGGAGTACGCCGTTCCGCGCGCGGCCGTCGTCGAGACGCTGCGCGAGCTGAAGGCGATGGTCGACCGCTCCGGCCTCAGGGTCAGTTTCCCGGTCGAGGTGCGCACCGCCCCCGCCGACGACATCACCCTGTCCACCGCTTCCGGACGGGACAGCGCGTACATCGCCGTCCACATGTTCCGGGGGACGCCCTACCAGCGGTACTTCACGTCCGCCGAGCGCATCTTCACCGCCCACGAAGGCCGCCCGCACTGGGGCAAGATCCACACCCGGGACGCCGAGTACTTCTCCCGGGTGTATCCGCGCTTCGGCGAGTTCACGGCGCTGCGGGATCGCCTGGACCCTGATCGGCGGTTTCAGAACGACTACTTGCGGCGGGTTCTGGGGGCGTAAAGGGCGCACCGGAGGTGGCGCTCCCGGCCTCCGCGCCCCCTGCCACTCGGGGAGGCGGCCTGGCCGGGACCCGTCCCGCCGCCCTCCCGGAATGAGGGCGATGCGGTCCCGCCTTGCGGCGCGCCGGAGGGACAGGCCGTGGGGGTCTCCTCGACGCCGGAGTCGGCCGAGTTGGCGTTCAATCACACAAGAAGGGGGCGTGCGCCCGAAACCCTTAGTTCCGATTCTGGTGATTACGTGAAGTTCCCCACGTTCAAGATCGAGTGAAGGGGGCAAGGGAGTCCAAGACCCACCTCTTGCGAGAAGTTGGGCGGCGTGCCAATCCACGCACGTGGCCCGAATGGAGTACTGTTGCGAGCCCTGGGTCCGGTCTCCCGTCAGGGTGTACAGGGCCTTTAAGGACCGCCGGGAGGGGGGCTAGTTGCACGGGGTGACAGAGTTCGTCACTTAGCGTTGCGAATAGGTAACCGTGCCATAACGGCGATCCAGGGCCCGCGCCCGACACGCCGGGCAACTCGGCAAGGTTGTGGCAGGCTGCACCCGGGCAGGCCACACTCGACTAGCGGAAGCAGCGACGCACGTGACGTCGGCAGGCACCACCCGGGAGGTCCCCATGCCCGAACTGCGTGTCGTGGCCGTCTCGAATGACGGCACACGGCTGGTGCTGAAGGCTGCCGACTCTACGGAGTACACGCTTCCGATCGACGAACGCCTGCGCGCCGCCGTGCGCGGCGACCGTCCCCGTCTCGGTCAGATCGAGATCGAGGTCGAAAGCCACCTCCGCCCCCGCGACATCCAGGCGCGTATACGTGCCGGCGCGACCGCGGAAGAGGTCGCGCAGATGGCCGGCATCCCCGTCGACCGGGTGCGCCGCTTCGAGGGCCCCGTGCTCGCCGAGCGTGCCTTCATGGCCGAGCGGGCCCGTAAGACGCCCGTCCGCCGCCCCGGCGAGAACTCCGGCCCGCCCCTGGGTGAGGCCGTGCAGGAGCGCCTGTTGCTGCGGGGCGCCGACAAGGACTCCGTGCAGTGGGACTCGTGGCGCCGGGACGACGGCACGTGGGAAGTCCTGCTCGTCTACCGTGTCGCCGGCGAACCGCACTCGGCCGGCTGGACGTACGACCCGCCCCGGCGGCTCGTCCAGGCCGTCGACGACGAGGCGCGCTCCCTGATCGGTGAGTCCGACGACCTGTCCGCGCCCGAGCCGAGCTTCCCGTTCGTGCCCAGGATCGCCCGGCTGCCGCGCGACAGACCGCTGGACCGTCCCGAGCGGCCCAGCCTGCCCGCGCAGGCGTCCGAGCCCATCGAGGAGACCACGGGCGAGCGCGACTCGCTGACCAGCCTGCTGGAGGCGGTGCCGAGCTTCCGTGGTGACCTGGTGGTTCCCGAACTCCCCCCGGCGGAGCCCGAGGAGGAGCCCGTCGTCGCCGAGATCGAGGAGGAGGAGCCCCCGGCTCCCGCCGCCTCGGCCGGTTCCGCCTACGCCGACGTCCTCATGCCGCGCAGCGTGGGGAGCCACCGCGACCGGCTGATCGGTGCCACCGACCGCCAGGCCGAGGCGGACGGCGTGCGCCCCGGGCGCAGGGCGGCCGTCCCGAGCTGGGACGAGATCGTGTTCGGGACCCGGCGCAAGAAGCAGGAGTAGCCGAGTCGGCCGATGAACGACGGGGCCGCGCCGTCCGGGCGCGGCCCCTCGTCGTGTCAGGTCACTGCGGGTCCGGACCGACGGCCACCGGCCGGTCCGGGTCCGAGGACCACTCCGACCACGACCCCACGTACAGCTCGGCCGGAATGCCGGCGGCCGCCAGGGCCAGGACCTGGTGCGCGGCGGAGACCCCCGAACCGCAGTACACGCCGACCCGCGACCCCTCGGTCACGCCGAGGCCCTTGAACCGCTCCTGCAGTTCCCCGGCGGACAGGAAGCGCCCGTCGGCGCCGACATTCTCCGTGGTGGGCGCCGACACCGCGCCCGGAATGTGCCCGGCCACGGGGTCGATCGGCTCCACCTCACCCCGGTACCGCTTCCCCGCCCGCGCGTCCAGCAGCACCCCGGAGCGGGCCAGCGCAGCGGCGGCATCCGCGTCCAGCAGGCCCGTCGCCCCCGGCTCGGGCACGAAGTCGCCCTCCTCCACCGTCGGCACGGACTGCTCCAACGGCCCTTCCCAGGACGGCAACCCGCCGTCGAGGACTCGCACCTCCGGGTGACCCGTCCAGCGCAGCAGCCACCATGCCCGGGCCGCCGCCCACCCCTGGCCGCCGTCGTAGACGACCACCGGCGTTCCGGCCGAGACGCCGGCCCGGCGCATCGCGGCACCGAAGTGCGCGAGGTCCGGCAGCGGGTGCCGGCCGGCTTCGCCCGGCGCGGAGGCCAACTCCCGGTCCAGGTCGACGTATACGGCCCCGGGCAGGTGTCCCGCCTCGTACGCGGCGCGGCCGTCGAACGGCGGCTCGCCGGCCGACTTCGCCGCCGTGAGCTGCCAGCGGACGTCGAGCAGGACAGGGGGCCGGGCGCCCGCCAGGTCCTTCGCGAGATCGGATGCGCTGATGATGGCGTTCATGGTCCCCATCCTCGCGCACGGGGGTGGCCGAGCCGCCCTCGTCCGGTTACTCTGCTCGGCCGGAGCGCAGCGATCACTCCGCGTACCGGAACAAGCACATGCTGTACAGCTGAACGACACCTGTCGATAAGCGCGCCACGAGGGACAGGTGCCCGCAGATCGGGCATTCTCCCGGACATGGGAACGCCCCACAGGGCCGCCCCGTCAGGCTGCGGAGAACGGCCACCGCGAGGCCGAGAAGAGAGTGACGATGACCGACGCACGGGGGTCCGCCGGGCCGAACCGCGACACACCCGCTCGGCACACGCCCGGCGCGCCCTGCTGGGTGAGTCTGATGGTGCACGGCCCGGATGCGACCGAGGAGTTCTACGGAGCGCTGTTCGGCTGGGAGTTCCGGCCGGGCCCCCAGCAGCTCGGCCCGTATGTGCGCGCTCTGCTGGACGAGCGCGAGGTGGCCGGCATCGGACGGCTGCCCCCGGACCGCCACCTGCCCATCGCGTGGACGCCCTACTTCGCCTCGGAGGACGTCGATCTGACGGCCGACACGGTGCGCAGCCGCGGCGGCACGATCGGAGTGGGCCCGCTCGACGCGGCCGACGCCGGCCGCCTGGCCATCTGTTCCGACCCCTCGGGCGCGGTCTTCGGCATCTGGCAGGCCGCCGCGCACCTCGGCACCACCGTCGCGGGGGTCCCCGGCACCCCCGCCTGGAACGAACTGCTGACCTTCGAGTCGGCCGGTGTCGCCAAGTTCTACCGCACGGTGTTCGGCTACGAGGAGGAGCCGGTGGTCTCCGCCGACGTCGACTACGTGTCCCTGCACCTCGACGGCGAGCCCGTCGCCGGCATCCGCGGCCTGGGACACGCCCTGCCCCGCGACCGGGGACCGCACTGGGTCACATACTTCCAGGTGGCCGATGTGGACGACGCCTCGCAGCACCTCGTCCGCCTCGGCGGGCAGGTCCTGGAGCCGGTGCACGACACGGCCCACGGTCGGGTGGCGAACGTGGCCGACCCGGAGGGGGCGCGGTTCGCGCTGCTGCAACGGCCGAGCTGACGTACGGCGAGCCGGCCGCGGGTCAGGCGGACGTCACCGGCAGCACGTCCGGGGACAGGGCGGCCGCGCGGGACGTCGCCGCGGTCATCCGGCGGCGGTGGTGGCGTCGGCAGAGCACCTCGTAGCCGACCTCATCGGCGGAGTGGGTGACGTCGCCGACGACCACCTGGGCGCCCTCCACGACCATCACCCCGCCTATCGTGCGGGCGTTGTGCGTGGCGCGGGCTCCGCACCAGCACAGGGCCTCGACCTGGAGGACCTCCACCCGGTCGGCCAGCTCCACCAGCCGCTGCGAGCCGGGGAACAGCTTGGAGCGGAAGTCGGTCGTGATGCCGAAGGCGTAGACGTCGAGGCCCAGGTCGTCCACCACACGCGCGAGTTGGTCGATCTGCTCCGGTGCGAGGAACTGCGCCTCGTCGGCGATCACGTAGTCCGCGCGGCCGCCCTGCGAGAGGTGGTCGACGAGGTGGCCGTAGAGGTCCTGTCCGTCCCCGACCTCGACCGCGTCGGTCACCAGGCCGAGGCGGGAGGAGAGCTTGCCCTCGCCGGCGCGGTCGTCGCGGGAGTAGATCATGCCCTGCAGGCCGCGCGCCGAGCGGTTGTGCTCGATCTGGAGAGCCAGCGTCGACTTCCCGCAGTCCATCGTTCCGCTGAAGAACACCAGCTCGGGCATGTGGAGTTGAGTACCTTTCGGCGTGAGAGGCCGGGACGGGGCCGTGTCGGGAGCGTACTTCGGGTCAGGAGCGTACTTCGAGCAGGGGGACCAACTGCTCGGCGGGGGTCATCGAACCGTGGTTGCCGACCATGGCCGACTCCTTCGGCTCCCGCTCCGAGGCGATGAGCAGGACGTCGTCCCGCGCTGCCGCGACCACGTCGCCGATCCTGCCGTAGACCCGTTCGTCGATGTGCGGGCCGAACCAGCCCGCGGCGATGGCCTCGTCGCGGGAAGCGACCCAGAACTGCTCGCCGAGCACCTCGCGCCAGCAGGTCAGGACGTCGTTCGCCGCGCCGGGCACCGCGTAGACGTGGCGGGCGCGGCCCTCGCCGCCGAGCAGGGCGACACCGGCGCTCAGCTCCCAGTCCTCGTCGAAGTCGATGCGGTGCTGCTCGTCGAAGGGCACGTCGATCATGCCGTGGTCGGCGGTGATGTAGAGCGCGCTGCGCGGCGGCAGTTGCTCGGCCAGGCGCTGGACGAGGCGGTCGGCGTACATGAGCTGGCCGCGCCAGGTGTCGGAGTCGACGCCGAAGCGGTGGCCGGCGCCGTCGACCTCGGCGAAGTAGGTGTACACCAGGGACCGGTCGCCCGCGGCCAGTTGCTCGGCCGCCAGGTCCACACGGTCCTCGCCGGACAGCCGCCCGAGGAACGTTCCTCCACTGAGCGCGACCTTGGTCAGCGGGGTGTTCTCGAAGGTCGGGGACGACACCTGCGCGGCGTGCACCCCGGCCGCGTGCGCCAGCTGGAAGACCGTGGGGTACGGCTGCCAGGGGCCGGGCGGGGTCCACGGCTGCCAGCGCAGCTGGTTCATCAGCTCGCCGGTGTCCGGGTTGCGGACGGTGTAGCCCGGCAGGCCGTGCGCGCCCGGGGGCAGACCGGTGCCGACGGAGGCGAGGGAGGTCGCAGTGGTCGCCGGGTAGCCGGCGGTGAGCGGTCGTCCGGTGCCTCCGCGGGATGTGGCGAGCAGGGACGTCATGAAGGGGGCGTCCTCCGGGTGCGCCCGGAGCTGCTCCCAGCCGAGGCCGTCGATCAGGAACACGCAGTTCCGGTCGGCGGGGGTCAGCTCGGTGATCGCGGCGCTCATGTCCGGTACGCCCAGGCCGGCGGCCAGGGTGGGCAGGAGATCGGCGAGTGATCCGCTGCCGTACTCGGGGGCCGGTGCGGAGGCGACGGTGAGCGGTTCGGGGTGCTGGTCCCACGCCGTATGGAGCTGTGTCATCAGCGGGTCGTGTCCGCGGTCGCCTCGGAAAGGGCCTGCGCGAAGGCGAGCGCCTCGCGCACCGTCTCGGGTCCGTCCCCGGCCTCGCTGACGCGCAGGCTGAGGTCGTCCGCCGTGGAGTTGCCGGTGTAGCCGTGGTCCGCCTCGCAGTTGGGGTCGCCGCAGGCGGCAGGCTCCAGGTCGATGCGGGAGACGGCACCCCAGCCGATGGTCAGGACGACTTCGCGGGGCAGCGTCCCCGGCTTGTACGACTCGGGGTTGGCGACCACGCGGCTGACCACGACCGACGAGATGCGGCCGATCTTCACGGACTCCGTCGACGTGGTGGCGTACGGCGTCGGGGAGGTGCTGTCGGCGGCCTGTTCGTCGGTGTGGCTGACGATGAAGCGGGTGTCGGTGAGGACGAGCACGGTCACATGCCGCCGCACCTCGTTCTGGTCGAACGTCGTCTCCTGGTGGACCAGGTACGACCGCATGGGCTCGCCGCCCACAGCGGCCTCCACCGCCTCGGCCACGAGGGCCGGGTAGTAGCCGCTGCGCTCGATCGCCGCCCGCAGCCCCTGGGTCGTCGTACTGGTCTTGGCCATGACGCCCATCCTACGGGGGACCACTGACTGCGAGGGACAGCTCGCCTGCCGTCAGTACGCGGGGAGCGTCCGGGGGCCGAGGTCGTCGCGGGCGGGAGGGGGTGCGAGGCGGACCGAGGCGCCGAGGACGCTCAGGCCGTGCGAGGCGACGACGACGGGCTCCAGGGTGACCGCGACGACCTCGGGGTGGTCGTCGACCAGCCGGGACACCCGCAGCAGCAGCTCCTCCAGGGCCCGTGTGTCGGCCGGTGCGGAGCCGCGCCAGCCGAACAGCAGCGGGGCGGTGCGGATCGAGCGCACCAGCGAGGTGGCCTCCCGGTCGGTGACGGGGATCAGCCGGTGGGCCGTGTCACCGAGCAGTTGCGAGGCGGCTCCGGCCAGCCCGAAGGAGAGCACCGCTCCGGCCGCGGGGTCGATGACGGCGCGGACGACGACGTCCACGCCGCGCGGTGCCATCCGCTGCACCACCGGCCGCAGCTCCTCGGGCGCACCGAACAGCTCGGTCAACTCGGTGTACGCGCGGCGCAGTTGGTCCTCGTCCGCGAGATCGAGGCGGACGCCGCCCAGGTCGGCCCGGTGCCTGAGGTGCGGGGCGGTGGCCTTGAGGGCGACGGGATAGCCGAGGGTGCGGGCGGCTTCCACGGCGTCGTCGGGGGTGGGGGCGGGCAGGGCGCGGTGGACCTGCACGCCGTAGTGGCCGAGGAGGTCGCAGGTCTCGTCCGTGCCGAGGGTGAGTCCCTGCCCGCGCGCGAGCAGGCCTTCGATCAGGGCGGCGGCTCCCTTTTCGTTGATGTCGTCGTACTCGGGCACCTTGCCGGGGTCGGCGGCCTCGCGCCGCCACTGCGCGTACGCGACGGCCTGGCCGAGTGCCCGTACGGCGCGCTCGGCGGCGGGGTAGGCGGGGATGAGGCGGGTGTCCTCGGTGGCCTCGGCGTCGACCTGCACCTCGGGGGCCGGGGGGCGTCGCCCGGAGTGTGCCGGGCGGGGGACGTCGTCGCCCTCCGCCGCGGCCTGCGGTGCGGTGCTGGCCGCCGCCGACAGGGCCTCCGCGAGGCCGCCGAGCTCCACGTGGACCACCAGGACCGGCTTGTCGGGAGCCGCCGCCGATGCCGAGCGCAGGGCCTGCGCGAGGGCCGCGTCGCCGACCGAGCCCTCCCCCACCGCCGGTATGGCGGTGACGACGACGGCGTCGCACCGGTCGTCGGCCAGCGCGTGGGACAGGGCCGTGTGGAAGTCGGCCGCGGAGGCCGCCGTGGTCAGGTCCTGCGGAGGGTGCGGCCTGAGGCCCTCGGCCAGGCACGCGTCGTACGTCAGCAGGCCGAGTGACTCGGAGTTGCCGAGGATCGCCACCCTGGGCCCGGCGGGCAGGGGCTGGCGGGCGAGGAGCAGGCCCGCGTCGACCAGCTCGGTGATGGTGTCGACGCGGATGACACCGGCCTGCCGCAGCAGCGCCGACACGGTCGCGTGCGCGAGCCGGGTCGCCCGTACGGCGTGCCCCTGGGGAGCGGCGCCGTGCCGCGCGCCCTGGACGACGACCAGGGGCTTGGCGGCGGCCGTCCGGCGGGCGAGACGGGTGAACTTGCGGGGGTTGCCGATGGACTCCAGGTACATGAGGACGACGTCGGTGTCGGGGTCCTCGTACCAGTACTGCAGGACATCGTTGCCGGAGACGTCGGCGCGGTTGCCGGAGGAGACGAAGGTGGAGACGCCGGTGACGCCCGTGACGCCGCCGCCGCGCCGGTGCAGCCGGGACAGCAGGGCGATGCCGATGGCGCCGGACTGGGCGAACAGACCGATCCGGCCCGGGCGCGGTACCTCGGGGGCGAGGGAGGCGTTGAGGCGTACCTCCGGGGAGGTGTTGATGATGCCGAAGGCGTTCGGGCCGATGATCCGCATGCCGTACGTACGCGCGTGCCGCACCAGGGCGCGCTGGCGTTCGCGCCCCTCGGGGCCGCTCTCGGCGTACCCGGCGGACACCACGACCAGCCCCTGCACGCCGTGTTCGCCGCACTCGGTGACGACCTCGGGGACGTGCTCGGCGGGGACGGCGACGACCGCGAGGTCGACCGGGCCGTCGATGTCCCGCACCGAACGGTGGGCGGGCACGCCGTCGAGCTCCTTGTGCCCCTCGGGGAGGGCCTTGTTCACCGCGTACAGGCGGCCCGTGTACCCGGCGTCCCGGATGTTCCCGAGAACGCTGCGGCCCACGCCGCCCGGTGCGCGGCCGGCGCCGATGACGGCGACCGAGCCGGGGGCCAGCAGCCGCTGCACGGAGCGCGCCTCGGCGCGGTGTTCGCGCGCGTACTGCACGGCGAGGGAGCGGTCGGTGGGTTCGAGGTCGAACTCCAGACGGACGACGCCGTCCTCGAAGCTGCGCTTCTGCGTGTAGCCGGCGTCCGTGAACACCTTGATCATCTTGGTGTTGGCGGGCAGCACCTCGGCGGCGAAGCGGCGGATGCCACGCTCGCGGGCGACGGCTCCGATGTGTTCGAGCAGGGCGGAGGCGACCCCGCGCCCCTGGTGGGCGTCCTGCACGAGGAAGGCGACCTCGGCCTCGTCGGCGGGTGCGGACGCGGGCGTTCCGTCTGCGCCGATCCGGTCGTAGCGTACGGTGGCGATGAACTCGCCGCCGACCGTGGCCGCGAGTCCCACCCGGTCCACAAAGTCGTGGTGCGTGAAGCGGTGGACGTCCTTGGCGGACAGGCGAGGGTACGGCGCGAAGAAGCGGTAGTACTTCGACTCGTCGGAGACCTGCTCATAGAAGCTGACCAGGCGATCGGCGTCATCAACGGTGATGGGCCGGATGCGCGCGGTGCCTCCGTCGCGCAGCACCACGTCGGCTTCCCAGTGGGCGGGATACTCGTGCCGGTCCGGCGAGGTCTGCATGGGCCCCAGAGTACGGCTAGCGCCTGACAACGGCGCGAGGCAGTCTGTGGAGGGCGTCAGTCGGGTCGAGGCCGCGATCCGACGGCACCTCCGGAGTGGAACGACAGGACCGCTCCGGGTGGGCTTCACGATATGGGAAACTGGTCTAGACAACCCTGAAAACCGAAGGGCAGCAACACATGGCTGAGCGCCGCGTCAACGTCGGCTGGGCCGAGGGCCTCCACGCCCGCCCCGCCTCCATCTTCGTCCGAGCCGCCACGGCCGCAGGCGTCCCGGTGACGATCGCCAAGGCTGACGGCAACCCCGTCAACGCGGCCTCGATGCTGGCCGTCCTGGGTCTCGGCGCACAGGGAGGCGAGGAGATCGTCCTCGCCTCCGACGCCGAGGGCGCGGACGCCGCCCTCGACCGGCTGGCGAAGCTGGTCGCCGAGGGTCTCGAGGAACTGCCCGAGACCGTCTGATTTCCCGGCGCCCGATCCGGCGCACAGTGAAGGGCTCGTCCGAATTCACCGGGCGAGTCCTTCGCCATTGCCGGGCCGCCAGGGAGAAGTGTTTTCCGCACCCGCGCAGCCGGAATTAATTCACCGGAACGCTCGTCGAGGAACTCCGGGAATTGCCGTCTCTTTGTATACGGCCACCGTGTTAATGCCGCGGGCTCGCCGTGTTTACGGCATGTTGCGAGTTCCTCACACGGTCGGCGCGCTCCCCGGTGGAGCCGATGCGCAGGCGATGCGCCCCGGTAGCGCGCTCGGTGTGCAGCGCTGTGACCGCCCGCGCGCGCTCGCCGTCCCCGCGCGCGACCGCGTCCACGATCGCGCCGTGCTCCGCCCAGGACTCCACCGGGCTGAGCGGCGCCTCCACGGCGTACATCCACGTGATCTTGTGGCGGAGCTGAGTGAGCATCGAGGTCAGGGCGGGGCTGCCGGAGGCCTGGGCGAGCGTCTCGTGGAACCACACGCCCAGGGAGCGCAGGTCGTCGCTGGTGCCGCGACGGGCCCGGTCCTGGCCCAGCCGGACCAGGCCGCGCAGGACCTTCAGATGCGCCTCGGTGCGGCGCTGGGCGGCTCGGGCCGCACCGAGCGGCTCCAGGAGCATCCGCATCTCCAGCAGGTCGGCGGCCTCCTGCTCGGTGGGCTCGGCCACGCACGCGCCCGCGTGCCGACGGGTCACCACGAAGCCCTCGGCCTCCAGCGTGCGCAGCGCCTCCCGGACGGGCACCCGCGAGACGCCGTAGCGGCGGGCGAGGAGTTCCTCGGTGAGCCGGCTGCCGCGCGCGTGGACACCCGCGACGATGTCGTCGCGGATGGCGGTGCACACCGAGTGCGCGGGAATACGCATGACCGACCTCCGCTTAATCCCCGTGAAACGCCGACGAGCGGCGTGTGTTCCGTGACTCTATTGCAATGAGCCGGAATTTCCGACGGCAAGCGGGAATCCATGGATATTTTTTGGACAGCGGACATCCACGGGCCGCCCGGGAGGCCATCCGGGAGGCCGTAGTCCGGTGGCCCGCAAACGCCGAAAGCCCCGGCTCGGGGAGCCGGGGCTTTCGGGAACGGCGGAGAGGTTCCGGTCAGAGGCTGACGCCGTGCGAGCGGAGGTAGGCGACCGGGTCGATGTCGGAGCCGTACTCGGGGCTCGTACGGGCCTCGAAGTGCAGGTGCGGGCCGGTGACGTTGCCGGTCGCGCCGGACAGGCCGATCTGCTGACCGGGGGTGACCTTCTGGCCGACCGAGACAGCGATGGACGACAGGTGGCCGTACTGGGTGTACGTGCCGTCGTTCATCTTGATCACGATGTTGTTGCCGTAGGAGCCGCCCCACCCGGCCTCGACGACCTCGCCCATGCCGACCGCGTGGACGGAGGTGCCGCTGGCGGCGTGGAAGTCCACGCCGGTGTGGCTGCCGGAGGACCACAGACCGCTGCTGGCCTGGTAGGCGGTGGAGACGTACGAGCCGGAGATCGGGGCCACGAAGGCGTTGAGGCGCTTGCGCTCGGCCTCGCGGGCGGCGCGCTCCTTGGCCGCGCGGGCCTTCTCGGCCGCCTCCTTGGCCTTCTCGGCCACCTCGGCGGCCCGCTTGCGGGCGGCCTCCTCGGCCTTCTGCTTGGCGGCGGCTTCGTCGGCGGCCTGCTGCTGCGCGACGGCCTGGGCGTCGATCTGCTGGGCCACGGTGTCGCCCATGGTGACGACCGGGGTGAGACCCGTCTGCTCCGTGCTGGGCTCGGCGGCGAAGGCCGCGGGGGCCGCCACGGTGCCGATCACGCCGGTGGTGGCGAGGGCCGCCACACCTGCCGCGCGGGCGGTGCCGCGCTGGATCCTGCTGGGACGACGGTGCTTCCCGGTGGCGCGAGTGAACGCCATGTGGTGGCTGGTCCTTTCCTTCCCTCTCGCCTACCGGGTTAGCTGACGGGTTCGGAGCAGGAAGGTCTCCTACGGACTCCCTCGCGGCACGCGCGGGCGTCCGATTCACCCCAGGGACTGCGGTGGGTCCCCGGCTCCCCTGGCTCGCGCCGTACGGGGACTCGGCGATGACTGTCCGGTGCCGCGGGTGCGGCGCACTGCCTGACGAACAGCCCGGACGACGCTAAGCGGCGCCGCTTTCAATTCCCAAACGAATCCCGGCTTTTGTAGCGCATCCCACAGGGCAGACAGGCAACTCCCATCCCAATTCGGGCATAAGGGGGCCCTGGTGCCTTCGAAGACAACCAGGGCCCCTGCGCGCGCCTGCCGCTACTCCGCCGAGACGACGGTGACTTCGCCGATGCCGAGGGCCTCCACAGGCGCCTTGATCTGCGCCGCGTCACCGACGAGGACGGTCACCAGACGGTCCACCGGGAAGGCGCTGACGGCCGCCGCGGTGGCCTCCACGGTGCCGGTCGCCGCGAGCTGCCGGTACAGCGTGGCCTGGTAGTCGTCGGGCAGGTGCTGCTCGACCTGGTCGGCCAGCGTGCTCGCGACGGCGGCCGCCGTTTCGTACTTCAGCGGCGCCACGCCGACCAGGTTCTGCACGGCGACGTCCCGCTCGGCGTCGGTCAGGCCCTCAGCGGCCAGGGTGCGCAGCACCGTCCAGAGGTCCTCCAAGGCGGGGCCGGTGTTGGGGGTGTCCACGGAACCGCTGATGGCGAGCATCGCGGCACCGGTGCCGTCCGGGGCGGACCTGAGGACCTGGCCGAACGCCCGTACGCCGTAGGTGTAGCCCTTCTCCTCGCGCAGCACGCGGTCCAGACGCGAGGTGAGGGTGCCGCCCAGGCAGTAGGTGCCGAGCACCTGCGCGGGCCACACGCGGTCGTGCCGGTCCGGACCGATCCGGCCGATCAGCAGCTGCGTCTGGACGGCGCCGGGGCGGTCCACGATGACGACCCGGCCGGTGTCGTCGGCGGTCACCGGCGGCACCGGACGCGGCTCCGCCGCGAAGCCCGTCCAGGCGCCCAGCGTGTCCGCGAGCAGGGCGTCGAGGTCGATGCCGGTGAGGTCGCCGACGACCACGGCGGTGGCGGTGGCGGGCCGGACGTGCTTCTCGTAGAAGGCGCGTACGGCCGCGGAGTCGATCGCGGCGACGGTCTCCTCGGTGCCCTGCCGCGGCCGCGACATGCGGGAGTCCGCCGGGAACAGCTCCTTGGAGAGCTCCTTCGCGGCGCGGCGCGAGGGGTTGGCCAGCTCATGCGGGATCTCGTCGAGACGGTTGTTCACCAGCCGCTCGACCTCGCTGTCGGCGAACGCGGGCGCCCTGAGGGCGTCGGCGATCAGCCCCAGTCCCTTGGCGAGCCGGGAGGCCGGCACCTCCAGGCTGAGCCGGACACCGGGGTGGTCGGCGTGCGCGTCGAGGGTGGCGCCGGCGCGCTCCAGCTCGGCCGCGAAGTCCTCGGCGGAGTGCTTGTCGGTGCCCTCGGAGAACGCCCGGGCCATGATCGTGGCCACACCGTCGAGACCTGCGGGCTCGGCGTCCAGGGGGGCGTCGAGCAGCACCTCCACGGCGACGACCTGCTGGCCGGGGCGGTGGCAGCGCAGCACCGTCAGGCCGTTGTCGAGCGCGCCGCGCTCGGGGGCGGGGAAGGCCCACGGCTTGGCGTCGCCCGCCTGCGGCCGGGGGTGGAAGTCCATCGTGGCGAGCTCGGTCACCGGGCCGCCTCCTCGTTCTCGTCCTGGTCGGCGGGGGTTTCGGGGGCGGTCGGCTCGTAGACGAGGACCGCACGGTTGTCGGGCCGCAGGCGGGCCTTGGCCACCTCCTGGACCTCCTCCGGCGTGATCTCCAGCACGCGCTGGACGGCGGTCAGGGCCAGCTGTGGGTCGCCGAACAGCACGGCGTACCGGCACAGTTCGTCGGCGCGGCCCGCGACCGTGCCGAGCCGGTCCAGCCACTCGCGCTCCAACTGGGCCTGGGCGCGCTCCATCTCCTCGGCCGTGGGGCCCTCCTCGGCGAACCGGGCGAGCTCCTCGTCGATGGCGGTCTCGATGACCGGAACCTCCACGTCACCGGACGTCTTCACGTCGAGCCAGCCCAGGGAGGGCGCCCCGGCGAGCCGCAGCAGGCCGAAGCCGGCCGCCACGGCCGTACGGTCGCGGCGCACGAGCCGGTTGTAGAGGCGGGAGGACTCGCCGCCGCCGAGGACGGTGAGGGCCAGGTCGACCGCGTCGCACGCGCGCGTGCCGTCGTGCGGCAGCCGGTAGGCGGCCATCAGGGCACGGGCCGGGACCTCCTCCTCGACGACCTCGCGCAGCTGCTCGCCGATGGTCTCCGGCAGCGAGCCGTCGCGGGGGGCGGGCTTGCCGTCGTGGCCGGGGATGGAGCCAAAGTACTTCTCGACCCAGGCGAGGGTCTGCTCCGGGTCGATGTCGCCGACCACGGAGAGTACGGCGTTGTTCGGCGCGTAGTAGGTGCGGAAGAAGGCGCGCGCGTCCTCCAGCGTCGCCGCGTCCAGGTCGGCCATCGAGCCGATCGGCGTGTGGTGGTACGGGTGACCCTCCGGGTACATGAGGGCGGTCAGCTTCTCGAAGGCGGTGCCGTAGGGGACGTTGTCGTAGCGCTGGCGGCGCTCGTTCTTGACGACGTCGCGCTGGTTCTCCATCGACTCGTCGTCGAGCGCGGTCAGCAGCGAGCCCATGCGGTCGGCCTCGAGCCAGAGGGCGAGCTCCAGCTCGTGGGCGGGCATGGTCTCGAAGTAGTTGGTCCGCTCGAAGCTGGTCGTGCCGTTCAGCGAGCCGCCCGCACCCTGGACGAGCTCGAAATGACCGTTGCCCTTGACCTGGGCGGAGCCCTGGAACATCAGGTGCTCGAAAAGGTGAGCCAGGCCGGTACGCCCCTTGACTTCATGGCGTGAGCCGACGTCGTACCAGAGGCACACCGCCGCGACCGGGGTCAGGTGGTCCTCGGAGAGCACCACGCGCAGGCCGTTGGCCAGGCGGTGCTCGGTCGCTGTCAGGCCCCCGGAGCCTGCCTGGGCTGTGGCCGTGTGACCCATGGGCATGTACGTCCCCTCGATCGCTGAGCGGTTGTTCAGACCGCGGTTTTCTGCCGGTCCTGCCACTGTATGCAAGCGTGCGGAGCCCTGGTGAAGTTCCCGGCGGCGACCTTGTCCCGCGGTACGGGATGTGCCCCGGACCGGGTCGCGGTCCCGGTTGTCAGTGCGGCGGTCCACAATGGTCGGCGTCAGTTCTCGTTCACGCTTCAGCATGAGCGAGCCGAAGGGCGCGCCGGTGAGGAGAGGGCGAGCGCGCGGAGGCCCGAGGAGTTGAGCACGATCGGCCTCTCAGCACCGGCATCAGTGCCCGTAGGCGAGCGACCAGGAAACAGAAGGAGCCGGCAGCGATGGCCCGCCGCAGCACGAAGACCCCGCCGCCCGACGACTCGTACGAGGAGCGGATCCTCGACATCGACGTCGTCGACGAGATGCAGGGCTCCTTCCTCGAGTACGCGTACTCGGTCATCTACTCCCGCGCCCTGCCGGACGCACGCGACGGCCTCAAGCCGGTGCACCGCCGCATCGTCTACCAGATGAGCGAGATGGGCCTGCGCCCCGAGCGGGGGTACGTCAAGTGCGCCCGCGTGGTCGGCGAGGTGATGGGCAAGCTGCATCCGCACGGCGACGCGTCGATCTACGACGCCCTCGTGCGCATGGCCCAGCCCTTCTCGATGCGGGTCCCGCTGGTCGACGGCCACGGGAACTTCGGCTCGCTGGGCAACGACGACCCGCCGGCCGCCATGCGGTACACCGAGTGCCGGATGGCCGAGGCCACGAGTCTGATGACGGAGTCCATCGACGAGGACACCGTCGACTTCAACCCCAACTACGACGGCCAGGAGCAGGAGCCGGTCGCCCTGCCCGCCGCCTTCCCGAACCTCCTGGTCAACGGCGCCTCGGGCATCGCGGTCGGCATGGCCACGAACATGGCGCCGCACAACCTGCGCGAGGTCATCGCCGCCGCCCGCCACCTGATCAGGCACCCCAACGCGGATCTCGACGCGCTGATGAAGCACGTCCCGGGCCCCGACCTGCCGACGGGCGGCCGCATCGTCGGCCTCTCCGGCATCCGGGACGCCTACGAGTCCGGCCGCGGCAGCTTCAAGATCCGGGCGACGGTGTCGGTGGAGCCCGTGACGGCCCGCCGCAAGGGTCTCGTCGTCACGGAGCTGCCGTTCACGGTCGGCCCCGAGAAGGTCGTCGCCAAGATCAAGGACCTGGTCGGTTCGAAGAAGCTCCAAGGCATCGCCGACGTCAAGGACCTCACCGACCGCGAGCACGGCCTGCGCCTGGTGATCGAGATCAAGAACGGCTTCGTGCCCGAGGCGGTCCTGGAGCAGCTCTACAAGCTGACGCCGATGGAGGAGTCCTTCGGCATCAACAACGTGGCCCTGGTCGACGGCCAGCCGCTCACGCTGGGCCTGAAGGAGCTTTTGGAGGTCTACCTCGACCACCGCTTCACCGTCGTCCGGCGGCGCTCGGAGTTCCGCCGCGGCAAGAAGCGCGACCGGCTGCACCTGGTCGAGGGCCTGCTGACGGCCCTGCTCGACATCGACGAGGTCATCCGCCTGATCCGCTCCAGTGAGAACTCCGCACAGGCCAAGCAGCGCCTGATGGAGCAGTTCTCCCTGAGTGAGGTGCAGACGCAGTACATCCTGGACACGCCGCTGCGGCGTCTGACCAAGTACGACCGCATCGAGCTGGAGGCCGAGAAGGACCGGCTCACCGCGGAGATCGAGGAGCTGACCCGCATCCTCGACTCGGACGTGGAGCTGCGCAAGCTGGTCTCCTCCGAACTGGCCACGGTCGCCAAGAAGTTCGGCACCGACCGGCGTACGGTCCTGCTGGAGTCGGGCGGTGCCCCGGTGGCGGCCGTACCGCTGCAGGTGGCCGACGACCCGTGCCGGGTGCTGCTGTCCTCCACCGGTCTGCTGGCCCGCACGGCGAACGGCGAGCCGTTCGCACAGGACGCCGCCGCCAAGCGCGTGAAGCACGACGTGATCGTCTCGGCGGTGCCCGCCACGGCCCGCGGCGAGGTGGGCGCGGTCACCTCCGCGGGCAGGCTGCTGCGGCTGAACGTGATCGACCTGCCCCAGCTTCCGGAGTCGCTGCCGTCACCGAACCTCGCGGGCGGCGCCCCGCTGGCGGAGTTCGTCTCCCTGGAGGACGACGAGACGGTGGTCTGCCTGACCACGCTCGACGAATCGTCGCCGGGCCTGGCGCTGGGCACGGCTCAGGGCGTCGTCAAGCGCGTGGTGCCGGACTATCCGGCCAACAAGGATGAGCTCGAGGTGATCACCCTCAAGGAGGGCGACCGGATCGTCGGCGCGGTCGAGCTGCGCACCGGCGAGGAGGACCTGGTCTTCATCACCGACGACGCACAGCTGCTGCGCTTCCAGGCGGCCCAGGTCCGCCCGCAGGGCCGTCCGGCCGGCGGTGTGGCGGGCGTCAAGCTCGCCGAGGGCGCGAAGGTCATCTCGTTCACGGCGGTGGACCCTGCCGTGGACGCCGTCGTCTTCACCGTCGCGGGCTCGCGGGGCACGCTGGACGACTCCGTCCAGACGACGGCCAAGCTGACCCCGTTCGACCAGTACCCGCGCAAGGGCCGCGCCACCGGAGGTGTCCGCTGCCAGCGGTTCCTGAAGGGCGAGGACTGCTTGTCCCTGGCCTGGGCGGGCCCTGCCCCGGCCCTGGCGGCGCAGAAGAACGGCACGCCGGCCGAGCTCCCGGAGATCGACCCGCGCCGCGACGGCTCGGGGGTGTCCCTGGCGAAGACGGTGGCGGTCGTGGCCGGGCCCGTCTAGGCCGGGTCGGACCAGGCCGGGTCGGCGCCGTCCTCCTCGGGATGGCGCACGTACCGCAGGACGCCCCACATGCCGTGCTCGTCGGCGTGTGGGGCGTCGGTCTTGCACGCCTCCAGTTCCTTGCGGAGAGCGGTGGTGTCGATGCCGGAGCCGATGAGGACGAGCCGGGTGAGGTGCTCGTCGCCGGCCGGCCAGGGCTCGGGGTAGAAGCGCAGGAAGCGCCCGACGGCGTGGACGGCGTAGCGGTTGCGGAGGTCGTACGGCCCGAAATCGACATAGCCCTTGATCCGGTACAGCCCCTCGGGCCGGCTGTCGAGGAACGTCATCAGCCGGCGCGGGTCGAGGGGCTCGGGCGAGACGAACGACAGGCTGTCGTAGGCGGTGTGCAGATGCCCGGTGTGGTCCTCGCTCGTGTGGTCCCCGCCCGCGCGGTCCTCGCTCCCGTCGGTGCCGTGGTCGTGCAGGTCGTCGAAGGACAGCTGGCCGATGCGCTCCTCGCTCGGCCGGCAGTCGAAGAGGAACTCGGGGTCGATCCGGCCGTAGGTGGCCGGGACGACGGCGGCACGGTCGACGAGGGACCGGACCAGCCCGAGAACACGCTCGCCGTCCTCCGCCCGGTCGAGCTTGTTGACCACGACGAGGTCGGCCAGCGCGAGGTGCCGGTCGATCTCGGGGTGCCGGCTCCGGGTGTCGTCGAACTCGGCGGCGTCGACGACCTCGACGAGCCCGCCGTAGACGACCCCCGGATGCTCGCTGGCCAGCAGCATCCGCACGAGTTCCTGCGGCTCGGCGAGACCACTGGCCTCGATGACGATGACGTCGATGCCGAGGGAGGGCTCCGCGAGCCGCTCCAGGTACTGGTCGAGTTCGCTCGCGTCGACGGCGCAGCACAGACAGCCGTTGCCGAGGGAGACGGTCGAGTCGCCGAGTGCTCCCGCCACGGCCATCGCGTCGATCTCGATCGCCCCGAAGTCGTTGACGATGGCACCGATACGGCTGCCACCGCTGCGGTGCAGGAGGTGGTTGAGCAGAGTGGTCTTCCCCGAACCGAGGAATCCCGCCAGGACGACGACCGGGATCTGCTGCGGGTGCGGGCTCGGCTGGCTCACCGTGGACCTTTCTCGCGCCGACGCGTGCACCGGCTCGCGTTCCCGGCACACAGGGGGGATGGGGATGCCGCCCCAGAATACGAGCCGTGAGATCCACGCCGAAGTGAACGACTGTCAGCAGCGCACCCCGAGGAGCGCGGCAAGCGCCACGCGCCGCAGGGGTGTGTGCGTTCGTCCCGGCGGTGAGGTCACCCGGGTACGGGCGTCTCAGGCGGGCACCGGCACCGGCGCCGTCGGCCCCACGTACCGTGCCGCCGGCCTGATGATCTTCGAGTCCTCCGCCTGCTCCAGGATGTTCGCGCTCCAGCCCACCGCCCGCCCGGCGGCGAAGGTCGGGGTGAACATCTCGCGGGGCAGGCCGCAGAGTTCCATGACCACGCCCGCGTAGTACTCGACGTTGGTGTGCAGTTCCCTGCCGGGCTTGAGCTCCGCCAGGACGGCCTCGATGCGACGCTCGACCTCGACGGCGAAGTCCACCCTCGGCCCGCCGAACCCCTGGGCGACCTCGCGCAGCATCCGTGACCGCGGGTCCTCCGTGCGGTAGACCGCGTGACCGAATCCCATGATGCGTTCACCGGCGAGCACCCGCCGGCGTACCCAGGGCTCGATGCGGTCCGGTGTGCCGATGGCGTCGAGGGTGTCCAGCGCCCTGCTGGGCGCGCCCCCGTGCAACGGGCCCGACAGCGCCGCCACCGCCCCGGCCAGGCATGCCGCCACGTCCGCTCCCGTCGAGGCGATGACCCGGGCCGTGAACGTCGACGCATTGAATCCGTGATCAATGGTTGAGATCAGGTATCGCTCGATCGCCCGTGCCTGCGGCTCGGCGGGCACCGAGCCGGTCAACATGTACAGGTAGTTCGCCGCGTAGGACAGGTCCTCGCGCGGCTCCAGCGGTTTCAGACCCCTGCCCAGCCGGTGCAGCGCCGTGAGCAGCGTGGGTACGGCCGCGGACGCCTCGATGGTGTCCTGCCGGCGCCGGTCGGCGTCGAGGTCGTACACCGGGCGGAACCCCTTCGCCGCGCCCAGCAGCGACAGGGCCGTACGCATCCCGGCCAGTGGCCCGGAACGTCCGCCGGCCGCCGCGATGGCGGGCAGCGCCGCTCGCACCTCGTCGGGCAGTCCGCGCAGAGCGGCGGTCTCGGCCGCGAAGGCCGCCCCACGGCCGGCGTCCGGCAGCTCACCGTGCACGAGCAGATGCCAGACGTCCTCGAAGCAGCGGGTGCGCGCGAGGTCGACGGCTGAGTACTGCCGGTAGTGGTAGAAGCCCTCCAGACCGCGGACGTCACCGATGCGGGTGTCGGTGACCACGACTCCGGCGAGGCCCCGAGGCACTTCGAGAAGAGTGGCGGCTGACCTGTTGTCGGACATGAGTTCCTCCCTGGACTTGATTTGACTGTCCATGCTTGACTCAATGCCTGTCAATATTGATTCAATCAATATACGAGTCAATGATTCGCTGGACGGATACGGTGACCCCCATGCGCGATGAAGAACCCGCCCCGTTCGGCGCGGAGGGACGGCTGAGCACCAAGGAGGCCGCCGAGCTGCTCGGCGTGAAGCCGGAGACCGTGTACGCGTACGTGAGCCGCGGCCAGCTCAGCAGCCGACGGGTGAGCGGCGGGCGCGGCAGCACCTTCGACGCCACGGAGGTCGAGGCCCTCGCCCGGCGCAACAGGCGGGAGGGCGCGGGTGGGTGCGGTTCCGGCGGTGAACTGTCCGTACGCACCCGCATCACCCTCATCGAGAGCGACCGCTACTTCTTCCGCGGTGTGGACGCGGTCGACCTGGCCACGCGGCACACCTACGAGGAGGTCGCCGAGTGGCTGTGGACGGGGCGCATGCTCCCGGGCAGCACGTTCACCGCGCCCGCGGCCTCCGTCGCCGTCGCCCGCCGCGCCGTCGACGCACTGCCCGAACACGCCTCCCCCACCGACCAGTTGCGGGTGGCGACGATCGCCGCCGCCACTGCCGACCCCCTGCGGTTCGATCTGTCGGAGGACGCCGTTCTCGGCACCGCGCGCGCCCTCATCCCCACGCTCGTCGACGCGCTGCCCCCGGCGGGGCGCCACCGCCTCGACGAGGGACCTGTTGCCCATCGCCTGTGGAGCAGGCTCTCGATGCGCAAGGACCCCGACGAGGCTTCCCTGCGCGCCCTGGACGCCGCGCTCGCCCTGCTCGTCGACCACGACCTGGCCGCCTCCACCCTCGCGGTGCGGGTCGCCGCGTCGGCTCGCGCCCATGCCTACGCGGCTGTCTCCGCGGGGCTGGGGGTGATCGAGGGCCCGCTGCACGGCGCGGCCAGCGGGCTCGCCCACCGGCTGCTGCAGGACGTCCTGGAACAGGGCGACGCGGCACCCGTGATCGCGGACGAGCTGCGCGCCGGACGCCGTATCCCCGGCCTCGGACACCGGCTGTACCCGGGCGAGGACCCCCGCGCGCGTGCCCTGTTCGCCCTTCTGGAACGGATCCCCCGCGCGGAACCGGCACTCCTCGCCGCCCGCGACATCGTGGAGACCACCGCCCGCCACACCCCTCTGCACGCCAACGTGGACCTGGCGCTCGCCGTGCTCACCGCGTCCTGCGGCATGGCCCCGACCGCCGGCGAGACGATCTTCGCCGTGGCCCGCACGGCGGGCTGGATCGCCCACGCCCTGGAGGAGTACGGCGAACGCCCGCTGCGGATGCGGCCGAGCGGTCTTTACGCAGGTCCGAAGCCTCCTCAGCCACTGCCGGAGTAGAGCAGGCCGGGGCCGGCGGCCGCCACGACCCAAGTCAGGTTAGGCTCACCTCTGTGAGTACGTGCTCAAGCGTCTCCCGGGACTTCGACGAGCCCGTCTCGGGAACCGCGGCCACCGCGAGGACCTGGCTGTTGCTGGAACAGCCCGGTCCGTGGGGTGCCAAGGCGCTCACCTCGAGCCACCTGGACCCCGCCCTGGGGCGTGCCCTGGAGTCGGCCGCCAAGGACACGGGCGTGCGGATCGCGCTCATCCGCCGCCCCGGGCGCCACGCGGACCGCCGCATGCCCGCCACGCGCCGGGTGTACGTGGCGCACGTGGTCCCGGGAAACGTGTGGCTGCACAGCGCCTCGACCTCCGACCCCGGGCAGCTGCTCGATCTCGACTTCGCGGCGCTCGGCCGGGGCGACCACCGCACCTTCGACACGCTGCTCGGCGGCCGGCCGCACGAGGGCGGCCCGCTGGCCCTCGTCTGCACCAACGGCAAGCGTGACCGCTGCTGTGCCCTCCTCGGCCGTCCCCTCGCGGCCGAACTGGCGACGTCAGGCGCAGAGGGCGTCTGGGAGGTCACCCATCTGGGTGGTCACCGCTTCTCCCCCACGGCGCTCGTGCTGCCTTACGGATACGCGTACGGCCGGGCCGAGGCCCACTCCCTCAAGGAGGTTTTGCAGGGCGCCCGGGAGGGGCGGATCGTCGTGGAGGGGTGCCGGGGCAGCTCGGCCTGGGACCGGCCCGGCCAGGCTGCCGAGCTCGCCGTACGCACCAGGACCGGGGAATTCACCGCGGAGGCACTGAGCGTCGTCCGGACGGCCGGCGTGGCCCCACGCTGGGAGGTGACCGTCGCCCATACCGACGGACGCCGCTGGCTGGTCGACGTGGCGCAGAGCGCGGGCCTGCCGCCCCGCCCGGAGAGCTGCGGGGCGTCCGTCCTCGGCTCGCCCGCCCGGATGGACGTGGTGGCGGTGCGCGAGCTGCGACTCGCGACGGCACTGGCCGGCTGACCACCGGGCCCCACCGGGAGCGGGAGGGCTGCGGGGCCGGGCGCTGCCCGGTACGGACGCCGTGATCAATCATTGACGCCGTGCGTCCAGCATGACGTCACGGGGTGACCGCCTTGACGCCCGCCTGCCGGCCCACATTGATCTGGAGATCCACGCCACACCCGTCTAGGGCGGATAGCCGTCCGCACGTACGGTCGTGGGTATGAGCCGCACTCCCCCCGCACGCCGCCTGCGCCTCGGCCTGCCCAGGAGGGTCTTCTCACAGGTGCTGCTGATGCAGGTGGTGATCGCTGCGGGAGTGGCGGTGCTGGCCACCGGGCTGTTCCTCGCGCCCCTGAGCAACCAGCTGGACGACCAGGCCATGCGCCGCGCGCTCGCGATCGCGCAGACGACCGCGCAACTGCCCGACCTCGCCCAGGACCTGCGGGACACCCCGCCCTCGCCGAACGGCCCGGTCCAGCGGGAGGCCGAGCGGATCCGCAAGGCCACCCAGGCCGAGTACATCGTCGTGATGGACTGGCGAGGTGTGCGCTGGTCGCACACCGACCCGCGGCAGATCGGCGGCATCGTCTCCACCGACCCCGGCCAGGCGCTGGCCGGCAAACAGGTCATGGAGATCGACAGCGGCACCCTCGGCCGCTCCGCCCGGGGCAAGGTGCCGCTGCGCGCCAGTGACGGCAGCGTCATCGGCGCGGTCTCGGTCGGCATCGCCTACGACAGTGTCCGGGCCCGCCTGATCCACGCCATCCCGGGATTGCTGGCGTACGCTGGCGGTGCCCTGGCCGTGGGCGCGCTGGCCGCGTGGGTCATCTCACGGCGGGTCCATCGGCAGACCAGGGACCTGGCCTTCTCGGACATCGCGGCGCTCCTGTCCGAACGGGAGGCGATGCTGCACGGCATCCGTGAGGGCGTCGTCGCCCTGGACCGCACCGGCCGCATCCGCCTCGTGAACGACGAGGCACAGCGCCTGCTGGGCATCGAGGAGGCGGTGGGCCGGTCTCCCGACGAGGCGCTCGGCACCGGCCGTACGGCCGATGTGCTGGCCGGACGGGTCACCGGTACGGATCTGCTCACCGTGCGCGGCCAGCGGGTGCTGGTCGCCAACCGCATGCCCACCGACGACGGCGGTGCCGTGGCCACGCTGCGCGACCGCACCGAGCTGGAGCAGTTGGGCCGCGAGCTGGACTCCACCCGCGGTCTGATCGACGCCCTGCGCGCCCAGGACCACGAGCACGCCAACCGCATGCACACGCTTCTGGGGCTGCTCGAACTCGAGATGTACGACGATGCCGTCGAGTTCGTCGGCGAGGTGGTCGGTGACCACCGGGCCACCGCGGAACAGGTCACCGAGCGGATCGAGGACCCGTTGCTCGCCGCCCTGCTGGTCGGCAAGGCGACCGTCGCGGCCGAGCGGGGCGTCGCCCTGGGGGTGTCGGACCGGACCCGGCTGCCCGACCGGCTGGTCGACCCGCAGGGGCTCGTCACGGTCGTGGGGAACCTGGTGGACAACGCCCTCGACGCCGTGGCCGGCGAGCCGCACGCACGCGTGGAGGTCGAGCTGCGCGCCGAGGAGCGCACGGTGATCCTCCGGGTGCGGGACACCGGGCCGGGGATCCCGCCGGAGCACCGGGAGTTGATCTTCACGACGGGATGGTCTACGAAGAAGCCGCCGGCTCACCGCGAGCGGGGCATCGGACTCTCCCTGGTGCGCAGGCTGGCCGAACGGCAGGGTGGCAGCGCGACCGTCGGCGAAGCACACGGCGGCGGCGCGGAGTTCACCGTCGTCCTGCCCGAGGCGCTGTCCGAGTCCGGCCCGGAACCGACCGTCCTGACCGTGCCGCCGGCTCCGCAGACCGCCGAGAAGGAGTCGTGATGATCGAGGTCCTGGTCGTGGACGACGACGTGAGAGTCGCGCGGGTCAACGCCGCCTACGTGGAGAAGGTGCCGGGCTTCCATGTCGCCGGTGAGGCCCACAGCGCCGCGGAAGCGCTGCATCGGCTGGAGACGCTGCCGCGACTGGACCTGGTGCTCCTGGACCACTACCTGCCGGATGCCACGGGGCTCGAGGTCGTCCAGGAGATGCGGCGACGCGGCGACCAGACCGACGTGATCATGGTGACGGCGGCCCGGGACGTCTCCACCGTCCAGGCGGCGATGCGGCACGGCGCTCTGCAGTACCTGGTCAAACCGTTCGCCTTCGCCGGTCTGCGCGGCAAGCTGGAGGCCTACGCGGAACTGCGCCGCACCCTCGACGGCGGCGGGGAGGCGGAACAGGCCGAGGTGGACCGCATCTTCGGCGCGCTGTCGGCGCCCTCGGAGCCGGACCTGCCCAAAGGCCACTCCCCCACCACCGCGGAGCTGGTCCGCCAGTCCCTGATGCATGCGGAGGGGCCTCTGTCCGCCCTGGAAATCGCCGAGCGGACCGGGGTGAGCCGGCAGACCGCCCAGCGCTATCTGAAGCTCCTGGAGCGCACGGGACGGGCCCGGCTCACCCTCAAGTACGGCGACGCGGGCCGCCCGGAACACCGTTACGTGTGGGCGACCCGCGGTTAGGACGGCAGCCCGGCGCTCTCGGTGGCCGGGGTCCTCACCGAACGCACCTCCCTACGCCGCCCCCGCGCCCGTGAGCGACCGCACCTCGGTCTCCGCGTGCTTGGCCTCGTCCGCGACCTCCGCCGAGGTGACCGTCCCCAGCCAGCCCGCGAGGAAGCCGAGAGGTATCGAGACCAGGCCCGGGTTCTGCAACGGGAAGTACTGGAAGTCGAGGCCGGGGAAGAGCGAGTCCGGGCCGCCGGAGACCACCGGGGACAGCACCACGAGCACCACGGCCGGGACGAGACCGCCGTAGACGGCCCACACGGCGCCCCGTGTGGTGAAGCCCCGCCAGAACAGGGAGTACAGCAGCACCGGCAGGTTCGCCGACGCGGCGACGGCGAAGGCCAGGCCCACCAGGAACGCCACATTGAGGTCCTGCGCCAGCAGACCGAGCGCGATCGCCACCACGCCGACGCCGACGGCCGCCATCCGGGCCACCGCCACCTCGCTGCGCGGTTTCCTGCCCCTGCGCCGCAGGGAGGCGTGCAGGTCGTGGGCCACGGACGCCGAGGACGCGAGCGTGATGCCGGCGACCACGGCGAGGATCGTCGCGAAGGCGATCGCGGCGACGATCGCGAACAGCACCGTCCCCCCGGTGGATCCCGCACCACCTCCCAGGTCAAGCGCCAGCAGCGGAACCGCCGTGTTTCCGGCCGCGTTCGACCCGCGCACCGCGTCCGGCCCGAGGACGGCGGCCGCACCGAACCCGAGCACGATCGTCATGAGGTAGAAACCGCCGATGAGCGCGACGGCCCAGACGACCGAGCGGCGGGCGGCACGCGCGGTGGGCACGGTGTAGAAGCGGGACAGGATGTGCGGCAGCCCCGCCGTACCCAGCACCAGCGCCAGGCCCAGACTGACGAAGTCGAAGCGGGCGGTCCAGTCCCCGCCGTACTTCAGCCCCGGTGCCAGGAACGCCTCGCCGTGGCCGCTGCGCTCGGCCGCGGTGAGCAGCAGCCGGTCCACGTCGCCGTGGAACCGCATCAGGACGAGCACCGTCAGCGCGACGGTGCCCCCGAGCAGCAGGACGGCCTTGACGATCTGGATCCATGTGGTCGCCCGCATCCCGCCCAGCGACACGTAGATCACCATGAGCGCCCCCACGCCGATGACGGTCCAGGACCGCGCCGCGTCGCTCGTACCGCCGAGCAGCAGCGCCACCAGGCTCCCCGCGCCGACCATCTGCGCCACCAGGTACAGAACGGACACCGTGACCGAGGCGGATCCCACCGCGATCCGCACCGGCCGCTCCCTCATCCGTGACGCCACGACGTCAGCGAGGGTGAACCGGCCGCAGTTGCGGACCAGTTCGGCGACCAGGAACAGCACCACGAGCCAGGCCACGAGGAACCCCACGACATACAGCAGCCCGTCGTAGCCGAACAGCGCGATGAGTCCGGTGACGCCCAGGAAGGACGCGGCCGACATGTAGTCGCCCGCGATGGCAAAACCATTCTCCATCGGCGAGAAGAGCCGCCCCCCGGCGTAGAACTCCTCAGCCGAACCGCGCCTGTTGCGGCTGACCCAGGTGGTGATCCCCAGCGTGACCGCGATGAACGCGCTGAAGAGCAGCAGCGCGAGTGTCTGGTGTTCCCCCGTCACGGCCGGCCACCGCCCACGCCACGCGTCAGTTCCTGCGTGTCCCACCGCAGTTGGAGCGCCGCCCGGTCCCTGCGCAGCCGCGCGTGCCGTGCATACGCCCAGGTGAGCAGGAACGTCGACAGGAACTGCCCCAGCCCCGCCACCATCGCCACGTTCACCGCCCCCGCGACGGGCCGCGCCATCAACTCCGGCACGGTCGTGGCAGCCACGACGTAGCCCACGTACCAGGCGAAGAAGGCAACGAACGCCGGCACCACGAACCTCCGGTAGCGCCGCCGCACCTCCTGAAAGGCCGCACTGCGCTGCACTTCCAGATACACGTCGGCCGCCGCGGGCCCCGTTCCGCTCTCCCCGCGCGCGGGCGGGATCAGCGCATGGGCATGCTCCCCGTCCTCGGCCGACTCGCCCCAGCCGGAGGCGAGCGCGTCGTACCAGGGATCGTCGTACCTGAACTGACCGGTCTCCTCGGCCGGGACCGGGTCCTGACCGTCGAAGGTGTCGGCCGGACTCTCCTGGTCCGTTCCGCCGCCGCGGGGAAGGCCCTTGCTCTGCTGCATGCCCAAGGATGGACAGAACGGGAAGATCCCCGACTCTTCTTCCCACCTCATTTCACCCCATCAGGTGACTAAACCGCTGGTGGCCGCACAAGTCCCTTCCCGTAGGCGTATCGCACGGCCTGCGCACGGTCCTTGAGCCCGGTCTTGGTGAAGAGGTTGTTGATGTGGGTGTTCACCGTCGCCGTGGAGACGTGCAGCCTGCGGGCGATCTCCGGGTTGCTGAGCCCCTCGGCGATGAGGACGAGCACCTCCGTCTCCCGGGCGGTGAGCCCGTCCGGCGGCTCGGGATGCGCGACCGGCTTGGTCTCCGGCTCGGTGAGACGCTCCGGCAGGCGTCTCTGAATATCCGGCGCGCACGGAACTGCCCGGCTATCACCACGACGGCGACGAGCACGATTACCAACGCGTCGACGAGCCCGGACATCACAAGCTCCGTGAGCGGGAGAGGGTGTCGGCGGCGAGCGCCGCCGATGCCTATGACGCTACGGAAGTCGCCAGGCCACGGGATCGGAGCCTGGGGGGATCACGGGTTGAATCCCGGCCGGGCGTCTCTCCACCCGGGGGTGGAGAGACGCGTCTCGCGGCCAGACGGCGAGGGTGTCCCGAGACATGATCGCCTGGGCCCCGGCCTCACGCCGACTCGGCGGAGCTGCGGCCCTTCAGGCCGGTAACCGGATGTCAGACACACCGAGTCGCCGCGGGGAGCGACCCGGCCGACGTGCCGACCCCGTAGGACCCGGTTGGAACCGCCGCAGCGGCTACGCGTCGATCCGCGAGCGGTCCAGCGTCGCCGCCGAGTTGGAGATGAACTCCTTGCGCGGCGCCACGTCGTTGCCCATCAACAGGTCGAAGACCTGCTCGGCGGCCTCCAGGTCGGAGAGGTTGATCCGGCGCAGGGTGCGGTGGCGCGGGTCCATCGTCGTCTCGGCCAGCTGGTCGGCGTCCATCTCACCGAGGCCCTTGTAGCGCTGGATCGAGTCCTTGTAGCGGATGCCCTTGCTCTGGAACTCCATGAGCTTGTCGCGCAGTTCGCGGTCGGAGTACGTGTAGACGTACTTGTCCTGGCCCTTCTTCGGCTGGACGATCTCGATGCGGTGCAGCGGCGGCACTGCAGCGAAGACCCGGCCGGCCTCGACCATGGGCCGCATGTAGCGGTGGAACAGCGTCAGCAGCAGGGTGCGGATGTGCGAACCGTCGACGTCGGCGTCGGTCATCATGATGATCTTGCCGTAGCGGGCGGTGTCGATGTCGAAGGTCCGGCCCGAGCCGGCTCCTATGACCTGGATGATCGCGCCGCACTCGACGTTCTTCAGCATGTCCGTCACGGACGACTTCTGAACGTTGAGGATCTTGCCACGGATCGGCAGCAGCGCCTGGAACTCGGAGTTCCGGGCGAGCTTCGCCGTACCGAGCGCGGAGTCTCCCTCGACGATGAACAGCTCGCTGCGGTCCACGTCGTCACTGCGGCAGTCGGCCAGCTTGGCCGGCAGCGAGGAGGACTCCAGGGCCGTCTTGCGGCGCTGCGCGTCCTTGTGCTGCCGGGCCGCGATGCGCGTGCGCGCGGCCGCGACGGCCTTCTCCAGCACGACCCGGGCCTGCTGCGCGGCGTCCCGCTTCGTGGACGTGAGGAACGCCTTGAGCTCCTTCGTGACCACGTTGTTCACGATGCGGCGGGCCGCCGAGGTGCCGAGGACCTCCTTGGTCTGGCCCTCGAACTGGGGCTCGGCGAGGCGCACGGTGACGACCGCGGTCAGGCCCTCCAGGGCGTCGTCCTTGACGATGTCGTCCTCGGCGACGCGCAGCAGCTTCTTGGTGCGCAGCACCTCGTTCATCGTCTTGGCGACGGCCTGCTCGAAGCCGGCGACGTGGGTGCCGCCCTTGGGGGTGGCGATGATGTTCACGAACGACCGGAGCGTCGTGTCGTAGCCCGTCCCCCACCGCAGCGCGATGTCGACGCCCAGCTCGCGGGTGACCTCGGTGGGCGTCATCTGGCCGTGGTCGTCCAGGACGGGGACGGTCTCTTTGAAGGTGCCCTGCCCGGAGAAGCGGAGCACGTCGCAGACCGGCTTGTCGTTCGCCAGGTACTCGCAGAACTCGCTGATGCCGCCATCGAAGCGGAAGGACTCCTCGCCCTTGCTGCCGCCCTCGCCGAGCCCGTACTCGTCGCGCACGACGATGGTCAGGCCGGGCACCAGGAAGGCCGTCTGGCGGGCGCGCTGGTGCAGCGTCTCCAGGTTGAGCTTGGCGTCCTTGAGGAAGATCTGGCGGTCGGCCCAGTACCGCACGCGCGTGCCGGTGCGGGTCTTCGGGATCTTCTTGGCCTTGCGCAGGCCGCCCTTGGCCTCGAACTTGGCGTCCGGGCCGTTCCCCGCGAAGGCGCCGGGCACGCCGCGCCGGAAGCTGATCGCGTGGGTGTGCCCGCCGCGGTCCACCTCGACGTCGAGCCGGGCGGACAGGGCGTTCACCACGGAGGCGCCGACGCCGTGCAGACCGCCGGAGGCGGCGTAGGACCCGCCTCCGAACTTGCCGCCGGCGTGCAGCTTGGTCATGACGACCTCGACACCGGAGAGGCCGGTCTTGGGCTCGACGTCGATCGGGATGCCCCGGCCGTTGTCCCGGACCTCGACCGACCCGTCGTCCTGAAGGATCACCTCGATGTGGTCGCAGTACCCGCCCAGGGCCTCGTCGACGGAGTTGTCGATGATCTCCCAGACGCAGTGCATCAGACCACGGCTGTCGGTCGACCCGATGTACATGCCCGGGCGCTTGCGCACGGCCTCGAGCCCCTCGAGGACGAGCAGGTGCCGCGCGGTGTAGTTGGATCCGTCCCGGTCAGCTCCTGCCAGCAGAGCTGTGGACGGCACGGACGTCTCGGCGGTCACGCGGTTCGCTCCTCGCTGAATTTCGGATGGGGCCCTTGTGGGTAAGGGCGCGGCTTCAGTCACCGGTGAGAGGGTACCGAGGCCTGGTAGAGCCGTTGTAACGCCACCCTCGTCGAAAACTCACACTAGTCCACACTCGCATGAGTGTTCGATCCCTCGATGGAGTGAAGTACACATCACGTTCCCTTCGAGGCATGAACCATTTAGGCTCCGGGCACGTCCTCATGAACAACCGGCAACCCAGCCGGGAGGACCGACCACCGATACAACGCGAAGCCCCGTAAGACACATAGACACGCAATACGGCACATTCGCCGCCAACCGGCAGCAGACAGCCGCCTCGCAAAGATTCTTTCGAGGAAAAGCCACGAGCGGGAACGTTTTGGGGCTGGTTGGATGTTGACCCTGGTACGACAGCTCGTCGAGCTAGAGAAGAGGCGACGTGACTACTGTTCTGACCCCCGCGAGCCCGCTGACGGCCGCTGATCGCTGCGACCGCTGCGGCGCCCAGGCGTACCTGCGCGTCGTCCTGCTCAGCGGCGGAGAGCTGCTCTTCTGCGCCCACCACGGGCGCAAGTTCGAGCCGGAACTCAAGAAGATCGCCGCTGAGATACAGGACGAGACGGAGCGGCTCACGTCCGCTCCCGCGAACGCCGCCGAAGAAGAGCGCTGACACCTCGCGTCCGACGACGAGCCAGCCCGGTACAGGCCGGTGGACGGGCGGTTGCCTCTGATCACCAGAGGCAACCGCCCGTCCTCGTCCGCCTACCCGGTCCCGGCCCCGCTCGGACGCCTCACTTGCCTTCGGGCGGCCCCTGTGTCCAGCCGAGCGTCCGCATCATGTAGGAGACCCTCATGTACACGCCGGGGTTGCCGGCCCGGCCGCAGCCGATCCCCCAGGACACGAGTCCGATCAGGCGCCCCTGGGCCACCAGCGGCCCCCCACTGTCGCCCTGACAGGCGTCCCGGCCTCCCTCGGCCTCACCGGCGCAGAGCATGCTCGTGGCGTCGTAGGTGCCTTCCGCACCTCCTGGATACGCCTCCTCGCACAGTGCATCGGGCAGGACACGCACCCGTGCCGCCCGCAGGCTGTCCGGGTACTCCCCGGCCCCCGAGATGTCGCCCCACCCGTACACCGTCGCGGTCTCACCCGCCGTGTAGGCCGGATCACCGGCGGACGCCATGGTGATGATCGACTCACTCTGGAGCGGTTCGGCGAGAGTGAGCACGGCGAAATCCCCGGCGTTGCTGATCCCGTCGTAGGCCGGATTCACCCACGTACGACGCACGTCGATCTCCTGGCCGTCGCGACTCGCCAGCAGATCCGTGCGCCCGGCTATGACCTTGAGGTCCGGCACCCGCTCCGGCGGCCCGCCCAGGACGTTCTCGTCCAGGCAGTGGGCCGCGGTGAGCACGGTCGTGCGGCCGACCGCCACTCCCCCGCAGAATTGCCCCGCGCGCGTACCCCCGAACCGGTCACGACTGGACAGGGCGACCGTCCACGGGCTCTGGGACACCTCCACGGGAAAGCCGCCTATGACCACGCTGTCGGCGGCCACAGGGGCACTGGTGCCCAGGGTCAGGGCGGGTACCGCGGCTGCCAGGACCAAGGGCGGAAACAGAGCTCGTGCCAGACGACGACTCATACGCACTCCTCACTCAGTGGTGTCCGTGGGGAACCCAGAGTGATCCACCATGCGTGATGCCGCACCCGCGGCGGTGCGGCACTGCGAAGGCCCGGTCCCCCTCGGGGAACCGGGCCCGGCGCGCCGTACGACCAGACTCAGTCGAGGTAGTCGCGCAGCACCTGCGAGCGGGACGGGTGGCGCAGCTTCGACATGGTCTTGGACTCGATCTGACGGATCCGCTCGCGCGTGACGCCGTAGACCTTGCCGATCTCGTCGAGGGTCTTCGGCTGCCCGTCGGTGAGGCCGAAGCGCATGGAGACCACGCCCGCCTCACGCTCGGACAGGGTGTCCAGGACGGAGTGCAGCTGCTCCTGCAAGAGCGTGAAGCTGACCGCGTCGGCCGGGACGACCGCCTCGGAGTCCTCGATGAGGTCACCGAACTCGCTGTCGCCGTCCTCGCCCAGCGGGGTGTGCAGCGAGATCGGCTCGCGGCCGTACTTCTGGACCTCGATGACCTTCTCCGGGGTCATGTCGAGTTCCTTGGCCAGCTCCTCCGGGGTGGGCTCGCGGCCCAGGTCCTGGAGCATCTGGCGCTGCACGCGCGCGAGCTTGTTGATGACCTCGACCATGTGCACCGGGATACGGATGGTGCGGGCCTGGTCGGCCATGGCGCGGGTGATCGCCTGACGGATCCACCAGGTGGCGTACGTGGAGAACTTGTAGCCCTTGGTGTAGTCGAACTTCTCGACCGCGCGGATCAGACCGAGGTTGCCCTCCTGGATGAGGTCCAGGAAGAGCATGCCGCGGCCGGTGTAACGCTTGGCCAGGGAGACCACCAGACGGAGGTTGGCCTCCAGCAGGTGGTTCTTGGCGCGGCGGCCGTCCTCGGCGATGATCTCCAGCTCGCGCTTGAGCTTGGGGGCGAGCTTGTCGGCGTTGGCCAGCTTGTCCTCGGCGAACAGGCCGGCCTCGATGCGCTTGGCGAGCTCGACCTCCTGCTCGGCGTTGAGCAGGGGGACCTTGCCGATCTGCTTGAGGTAGTCCTTGACCGGGTCGGCGGTGGCGCCGGCGGCGGCGACCTGCTGGGCGGGCGCGTCGTCCTCGTCCTCGTCGGAGAGTACGAAGCCGGCGTTCTCGGTGGTGCCCTCGGGCTCCTCACCGGGCTTGCCGGGGGCCGCCTCCTCGAGTACTTCCTCCTCGAGGATCTCGGCGTCGTCCTTCTTCGCGCTGGTCTTCTTGGCCGCCGTCTTCTTGGCGACGGTCTTCTTCGCGGCCGCCTTCTTGGCGGTCGTCTTCTTGGCGGCCGCCTTCTTGGCGGGCGCCTCCTCCTCGACGGCGGGCTCGGCGGCGGGCGCCGCCGGCGTGGCGGTGGCGGTGGCCTTCCGGGTGGTCACCGCCTTGGCCGCGACCGTCTTGGTCGCGGTGCGCTTGGCGGGACTCTTCGCTGCGACGCTCTTTCGGGTGCGCTTGGGCTCTGCGGCACTGACCATCAGCGTCACACCCTCTTCCTCGAGGATCTGGTTGAGGCTGCGCAGTACGTTCTTCCACTGAGTGGCCGGAATCTGGTCAGCTTCGAAGGCCCGACGCACGTCATCGCCGGCGATCTGCCCCTCAGCCTTTCCCCGCTCAATGAGCGCCATGACAGAGACGGACTCGGCGATCTCCGGCGGGAGCGTACGGGATGTGCTGGCCGACACGAACAACCTCTCGGAACGTTGGAAAACGGCTTCCGGCCCCGTCCAGCATGGACAGGAGCCGACCGCCGGCTTGGGGATGGGCCGACGGCGCGGGCGGGGGCCGGGAAGATGCACAGCGCCGTGAACGGCGTCCGTATTCCCTCCGCGGCTGTCACCTCTTAGGTCATCGCGTTCTTCCCGCGAGCGTTACGCCCAATCTGCGTGGCCCGAGTCACACCCCGTAAGCGAACAAAAACGGTCAGACGCTGACATAGATGGTCACATTCGCCGCGGGCCCGTCCGCCCTGTGGGACATTCGGCCCCTTCGCACCGTCGGACCCCGCGGGATCACCAGGATCCCACGGGGTCCGACGGGAGGCGGATCACCGATCAGGCACTGCCACAGGAGGGGGGTGGCACACCCGGCCGCGCCGCCCGCGGAACGCGGTCAGTGCTCGCGCGGGGCGGGCACGACCCGTTCCACCTCGGGATGGACCGTGAGGAGTTGCCGCATGGCCGTCTCGGCCGCCACCCCGTCACCGGCGGCGAGGGCGTCGCAGATACGGCCGTGGTGCGCCAGGGACGTCTCGTTCGGCCGGTCACAGCCCGTGACCGGACCGCCCGACACCTGGAGGGCCGCGGACACGATCCCGGACAGGTGCTCCAGCATGCGGTTGCCGGCGACCTGGATGAGCAGCGAGTGGAACTCGGAGTCGGCGCGGGAGAACGTGAGCGCGTCACCCTGAGCCATCGCGTGCCCCATGATCTCGACCATGTCCGCCAGGCGCTGTTGCACGTCCTCACGCCCGTGCCCGGCGGCGAGGCGGGCCGCCAGTGGCTCGATCGTCCATCGCAGCTCGCTCAGCTCACGGCGCTGGTCGTCGCGCTGGGGCCCGAAGGCCCGCCACTCGATGATGTCCGGGTCGAGGAGGTTCCAGTCGCTCACGGGGCGCACGCGCGTGCCGACGTTCGGGCGGGCGCTCACCAGGCCCTTGGCCTCCAGGACGCGGAGCGACTCGCGGACGACGGTGCGGGAGACCTCGAATCGCTGCCCGATCTCCTCGGGCACCAGCGGACGGTCGGCGCCCAGGTCGCCGGAGACGATCATCTGACCCAGCTGTTGAACGAGTTGGCCGTGCAGCCCGCGCCCGCGGCTTCCCGCGGCGCGGCGGCCCACGCGGCCCAGCTCGGGCTCCCCGCCGTCCCAGGCAGGAATCCCGACACGGTCGACGGCGGGCGCCTCGGCGTACGGGTAGCGGTCGAGTTCGCCCGGGCTCGCGAGGCCGGAGTCAGCGGAGCGGGCGGCGGTCATCATGGTGTGCGCAAGGGTACTCACGCATCATTTGTCGGCGCCGTCTCCAACTCCCTTGAGGTCTTTGGTGAAAAGCACACGAAAGGGTGATCGCTCACCCCGTCGCAATTGACGCCTTATCGGAAAGAAATGGGCGTTCTGCGGGGAGTTGTGGGCATGGCCGAACCAAGGGTTACGGACAGTCGTCACCGGAGTCTGCCGCGCAGGGTCGTGAGCAGATACGCGCAGAGCAGCGCGGTCAGCGACAACGTCAGTGCGCCGCCCACGGGTTGGGAAACCACCTTGAGTACGGCCTCCAGGTAACGCTCTCCCCCGAAGGGCCACCGCGGCAGGAGGGTCTCGCGCAGCCGCACGGGAAGTCCGGCCGCGGTTCGCACGGACGGACCGTTCACGAGCTTGTGCACGACCGGTACGACGAGGATGGGGACGGCGGCCACAGCGGCGAGCCCGGCCGTGGTGGACCGGAAGACACCGGCGGCGAGCACACCGGCCCAGGCGCAGCCGACCACGAGCCCGATCCAATTCGCACTCAAGGAGATCCAGTCGACGGGAACCTGAGCGAGTTCCCGTCCGTAGACGAGGTAGAGCACTTCCGCGTCGCAGCCGACGGTGAGGACGGCCAGCAACAGCGCGGTGATCGAGGAGACGAGCAGTTTGGCGGCCAGCAGCCCCAGCCGGCGGGGCACGGTGCCGCGGTCCGCGGCCAGGGCGGGGTGGCGGAACTCGTCCCCGAAGGCGAATGCACCGAGCAGGCCCGCGCCGAGGGCGGCGGGCGGCAGGGGCAGCTCCTGTGGCCAGGCGGCCAGCAGGCGCGGTTGCGGGGTGTGCCCGACGCGGGCGAGCACGACGGCGGTCACGGCGGACACGGCGAGCACGACGGCCCCGGTCAGGAATCCGGTGCCGATCCCGGTGGCACGGCGGATCTCGTAGCGGAGGGGGCGGAGCGGGCTGGGGGCGGGCCTGACGGAGATGGGGGGCGGCAGCGAAGGCAGTTCGTCGAGTGTGCGAGCGGTACGGGCCCCTTTCGCGTGCGGCGCCGTCGGCAAGGACGGTTCAGCCGCTGCCGACGAGCCATCGCTCGCTCCGTCGGCTGGAGAGGTGTCCGTGCACTCGCGCGGCTCGACGTCGGGCAGCTGCGGTCGCCCGAAGGAAAGCGGCGGCTCGCCCGTGACCGGCTCTCCTGTGCCGGAGAAGGGTGTCGGCTCGAGTGCGGTGCGCTGCTCGGGGGAGATTCCCGCACGGTCTTCGAAGCAGGACGACGGCTCAGCGGCCTCCGCCGGTGCGTCCGCGCCCGCAGTGGGCCGAGATCGAAGCCCGGTGGAGAGCGCCGCCGCGGGGGACGTGGAGCCCACGCCATGAGAATCACCCGCCGCACCCGGACCCATGTCACCGATCTCGTCGGCGAGTTGGTGAACCACGATGCCGTTGCGAAAGGCGATCTCGCCGATGTCCGCACAGGTACCGCCGTACACCGACAGGCGGTTGCCGCCCTCTCGGACGACTTCGACGGAGCGCTGTGAGGTGCGGGCCTGCTTGGCCAGGAGAACCGCAAGGCGCCTCGCGTGCGGACTGCGTACGGCGACACGGGGGCGCAGGCGGGTGCGTGCGAACTCCGCGGCCTCCTGGTCGGCCACGACCCTGCCCTGTTCCAGAGTGACGACGCGGTCTGCGGTGCGTGCGGCCCCCTTGGGGTCGGACGTGGTGAACAGAACCGTGCCGCCCTGGGTGGCGTGGGCGCGCAACATGCCGTGCAGCCAGGTGCTCTCGCGGGTGGAGAGCCCGCTGTCCGGGTCGTCGAGGACGAGGGTGTGCGGGTCGGCCAGGAGGACGCAGGCCAGACCCAGGCGCCGGTCCATGCCACGGGAGAGGATGCCGAGACGTTCCTCGCGCAGGCTCACGAGCCCGACTGCCTCGAGGACTTCGTCGGCACGGCGGACAGGAACGCCCGAAGCTGCGCACAGCATGCGCAGATGACCTCTGACCGTGCGAGCGGGGTGCCCGGGCACATCGCCCAGCAGTGCGCCGACCTCACGCGAAGGATGAGCGATGCGGTGCAGCGGACGACCCCGGAAGTGAGTGATGCCGCGACCCTGTTGGAGTTCGAGCATCAGTCGGAGAACCGTCGTCTTGCCGGCGCCCGGGGCTCCGAGCAGCGCGGTGATGCGGCCCGCCCCTGCCTCGAACGAGACGTCGTCGGCTGCGGGCGGAAGCCCTTTGCGGGGGTTGCTGGTCAATCCGTAGGCCTGGATCACCCACAGCAAGATAGCGCGCAATGTCCGGTTTGTTGGGCATCCCAGTCCTCGCCGAGGTCCGCCCTCGGGAAGGGATCAGCGCTCGTGACCGGGCCGCGGGCGGGTCGCGTTCCTCCCCACGGCGCCGACCGCACCCGGACGGCCACTCACACTTCGGGGCGCAGCATCGGGGGGTTGAGAAGGGTCGCGCCACCGGCGCGGAAGAGCTGGGCGGGACGTCCTCCCTGGCGGGTGGTCGTCCCACCGGTGGGCACGAGGAAGCCCGGAGTGCCCGTGACCTTGCGATGGAAGTTCCGCGGGTCGAGCGCCACGCCCCACACCGCCTCGTAGACACGGCGCAGTTCCCCGACGGTGAACTCGGGCGGGCAGAAGGCGGTGGCCAGGGACGAGTACTCGATCTTGGAGCGGGCGCGCTCCACTCCGTCCGCCAGGATCTGCGCGTGGTCGAAGGCGAGTGGCGCGACCGGCTCGGCCTCCCGCCCGTAACCACCCTGCTGAAGCAGCTCCTCGACCGGGGCCCAGCGCGCGTTGCTGGCGTCTCCGCCTGCCCGGGGCGCGGGCAGGTCGGGGGCGAGAGCGAGGTGGGCGACGCTCACCACCCGCATCCTGGGGTCCCGCTTGGGATCCCCGTAGGTGGCGAGCTGCTCCAGGTGTGCGCCGTTGTCCTGAGCCGGGGCGGACGGATCATGCACGCGCAGCCCTGTCTCCTCGGCCAGCTCGCGCGCCGCGGCCTGCGCCAGGTCTTCGTCGGCCCGTACGAAACCGCCGGGCAGCGCCCAGCGCCCCTGGAACGGCGGTTCGCCCCGGCGTACCGCCAACGCACACAGGGCATGGCGGCGCACGGTCAGCACGACCAGGTCCACGGTGACGGCGAAGGGCGGAAACGCTGACGGGTCGTAGGGCATGCGGCGATCATAGTCGTCTGCCTGACGATAAACACTCCCTTCGCCGGTCCGTCCGCCCAGTGATCCATTTCGCTCTGGTTATGGACTGCGCTGCGTGGCAAATGGCCCTGAAAGCGGGCGTCGCCGCACGTCACACGCCTAGTTGCAGTCCGTCGGCAGCCTCCTCGACCATGGCGAGGCCCAGTCGGCCGACCCGTACCGAGAACGGGGCACCCGCCACGCGCAGTCCCATGAGACCGATCTCCCCGAGCGGCGCGCTGCGCAGGGGGCGCAGGGTGACCGTCCCGGCCGGGACGTCGGGGCGGATGCCGGCGAGGGTGGTCAGCAACAGGACTCCCGCAGCCGCCGCTGTGGCCGCGGGACGGCATGCAGCCGGATGCGGGAGTGGAGCACTCCCCTCCGTGCGCCCCTCCCCCGCGTACATCTCGGGCAGCCGATGGGCGAAGGTCTCGGCCGCCGTGAGCACCCCACGCAGCAAAGAGCCGGCCTCCTTCTCATAGCCCGCGGCGGCCAGTCCGGCGACGGCGAGGGCCGTCTCCTGAGTCCGTACGGCTCCCGCGCGGTGGCCGAACGGGTTGAATCCCGTCTCCCTCGCACCCAGTCCTCGCAAGCCCCATCCCGAATCCATGGCCGGGCTGCCGAGCAGTCGGGCCAGATGCTCGGTCCGGACCTTGTCGAGCAGGCCGGGCGCCGCCTCACCCCCACCCAGCAGGCCCGTGTCGAGGAGGTGCACGGCCGCCGCTCCGAGGTGCGGCACCAGGCTGCCGTCCGGCGCACGGGCCGCCGCGGGCCGGCCGCGCCCACGGTCCTCGATCCAGAAGTGCTCGCGGAATGCGGTCCGCAAGGTCTGCGCCCACTCCCGAAGGGCCGCTCCCCCTTCCCGGCCACAGGCTTCGAGCAGGTCGGCGCCCAGCAGCGCGGCACGGTGGGCATGGGCCTGGGTCTCGCAGCGGACGGGTCCGCCCCGGTTCGGGTCGTGCAGGTAGGTCCCGTCGCCCACGGTGGCGCGCAGCCAGGCCAGGCAGCGCTCGGCGGTGGGCAGCAACTCCTCCGTCTCCTGGTCGGGGAGCCCCCAGCGGCGGGCCTCGGCGAGCAGGACGGGGAAGAGCAGCGTGGCCTCGGTGCCGGTGCACTGTGGCGGAAGGTGCGGCCCGGCGTCTCGTCTGGGGCCGGGGATCATTCCGGACTGCGGTCCCGGGCCGGTGAGTTGGGTCCGGGCGAGGATCCGCAGCGTTCCCGTGGCCAGGCCGGTGCCCAGCGGCAGCGCCATCCGGGCGGCGACGAGCGCGTCGGCGGGAGCCAGACCGCAGCGCCAGGGCGCGCCGGCCGCGAGGTGGGTGTCGGCGGGGTTCGCGGGGTCACGCAGGAGGAGGGCCTGGAGATCCTCGATGCTCGTCCTGAAGAGGGCGGTGATTCTCGGGTCGTCGCCCTCGGCACGCGCGGCAGCCGGCGGGCTGGTCGCCGTGCGTCCGACGGCTCGCAGCGGGCCCGCCCCATCCGGCCGCACCCGCAGTTCGATGGTTCTGCTGCCACCGGGCGGCAGATCGAGCTCCCACCGCAGCAGTCCGGCCGAGGCGAGGGCGTCCGAGGGTGGCGGTTCGGTCGTGACGGAGGCGGTGCCGGCGGGGCAGGACCAGCGCAGGCCGGAGCCGTGCACGCTCGCGGTGAGTTCGGGTCCGACGTTGCCGGAGGCGATCGCCCCGAGGTCGGCCAGGTCAGTGTCCAGGACGATCTCGACCGGCAGCCTCAGGGGGCGGGCAGCCGCGCTGTGCAGGGTGATCCGTTCCGTGCCGTCGGCGAAGCGGTTGCGCTCCACGATCACATCCGGGTCCGGTCCCGTCTGCGGTGATGAGCGGAGTGTGCCCACGAACCGGGCGCGGTCGGCCGAGATCATGCGGGCCTGCACCGCGAGGGGTTCTCGTCCGGCGACGCGGACCTCGCACCGGGAGAGCACGCGACGGCCGGCCCGGTAGAAGCCCTCCAGTCCGCGGCCGATCAGCTGCCCCTCCTCGGATGAGATGGCGAGGCCGGGGAGCGCGACACAGATCATCGCGGTGTGGACGGATGGCAGCTCGGCGGACCAGCGCGGTCCGGGGGTCGTCGCGCCCCGGGGCAGGGGCGCGGACGAGTGGCCCGTGGATGACGGTGTCCGGCCCTGAGCGAAAAACGGTGGGCTACACCCCCGATCCGCACCAGGGCGGCGGCCCTGGGCCGCCCCTCGGGGAGACGGCCGGCCCGAGTTCGACGACGAGGGTGCGCCTGAGCCGGTGCGGATGGGCGCGGTGGGAGACGCGGACAGGTAGGGCGAGCTGCCGGGGAACCTCGGCGCGAAGCCGTCGAGACGTGCCCCTGGCTGAGCAGGCACGACCTGGCCCCCTGGGCGCGGTACCCCGGCCCCGGGCGGGCCGCCCCCTGATCCGAGGGGCACTGGGGGCTCACCTTGTGGGCGGCGGTCGTCGGCGGCCGGCGGAGTCGGCTGTTGCATGGGAGGGCTTCCTCTGCGCTCGGTGCGCCAAGATCGGGTTCTGCCCTGGCCCCGGAGGGCTCCGACGGAGCACGGGCAGTGCGGCGTCACGGCCCGTCCAGCCGTTCCGCCACTCAGGTGAACGCCGCGAGCGGCCTCCGGGTCACGCCCGCACCCCGGGCAAGTGCGCCTCGGGGCCGCCCGGCCGCACTCACTCCTCACGGCTCGCGCACTGACCGGGCCGCGTGCCGCCATTGCCCGTGTCCCGGCAGGGCGTGGCCGTCTTCTTCGATGCACGTGAGCGCGCGCCGGTTGTTCGTCCGCTGCCCGGCCGTGCGGTACCCGCCGATGATGTCCGGTCTGAGCGAGCACCGGTTTCAGGAGCGCCAGCAGGACTTGTGGGGCCCGCGGGGCGGGTCGTGTCGGCTGGGCGAGCGGTACGGGCAGGGCGAGTGGTGCCGGCAGGGCCACGCGAGCGACGGCGACGGCGGGGCGACGGGGGCGCCGCCGGCAGTGAGGGTTTGCCGTGTGACTCGGATGCGGGCGCCGTCTCTGCCGGTGAGGACGCAGCCGCGCGCCCTGCCCGCTCCGTGCGAAGGCACCTGCGGATCGACTCCGGGTCGAGACCCTCATTGCAGGCCTGGTGCAGGAGGCGGGCGAAGAGATAGTCGGGGTCGGCACCCAGAGCCATGGCGAGGGCCTCACGGGCCTCCAGTTCGTCGCCGGTGGACCATGCCACCCAGCCGGCGAGGGTGAGCGGCGCCGCGGCATGTTCGCCGTAGGGCCCGACGCAGCGGCGGGCCAAGGTCCGCCAGAGGCGAAGGGCTCGCCCGCCTTCTTCACCCTCCATCCATGCGGCCGCGCGGTCGCGGGTCGCGCGGTCCTGGAGACCGAGGATCAACCGGGCGGCCTCGTCACACCCGAGCAGTTCGTCGTCGCGCAGATCCGCCAGGAGCACGCCGGAGACCGGCTGGGCCTCGGCGAAGCGGTCCAGGATCCTTCCGGCCAGTTCCATCGTCTCGTCTGCCACGGCGGCGCGGCCCCTGTCGTCCAGGATCTTCGGAACCAGCGCCATGCTGGCGGTGTCCAGAGCGGCTTCCTGTTCGAGGGCGGCGGCGTTCTCCCAGGGAAGCAAGCGGGCCCTGAGCTCGCGTAGCGAGCCGCGCACCTGGATACCGGCGTAGGTGGCCGCCGCCGCGAGCACGGAGGTCCCGGGCAGGCCCATGGGGGCTCCTTCGGGGGAGCAACAAACCTGGTTGTCGCAGCAGTACGACCAGTAGCGGCCCTCCGAGATGCACAGGGCCTCGACGACCACCACGTCCAGGGAACCGCACTCGACGCGCAGCCTCTGAGCCAGGGGCCTCAGCCGCTCCATCACCTGTCGGCCGGTCTCCCCCTTTTCCGGTTCCTGGCACAGGAACGCGACCATCGATTCCGGCCGGGCCCCTCGGCGTTCGCTGCCCCTCACGAGGCCGTGGGACAGTTGCCGGGCTGCTGAGGGCCAGTCGTCCGCGCTCGCCGGGATGCCGAGCCGGGCCCGGCCGCCGAACCGTCCGCGTCCGTCGCTGTCGTGGAGCGCTACCAGGACGATGCTGTCCTCGGGGCGGTATCCGAGCAGGTAGGGCAGGGCGTCGGCCAGTTCGGCCGGAGTTCGCAGGGTGACCTGGTGCGTGCCGCCGCGGGTGTCGTACGGCGGGCCGGGGGTGTGCAGTCCGGATGTATCGCTCCCCTTGTTCTTCTGTTCACCAGGGTTGTGCCCGCTTTGCTGTTTACCAGGGGTGTGCTCGCTCTGCGTCTCGGGCCCGGTGATGTCACCGTTCTCAGAGGATCCGGTCGTTTCGCTGTGGTTCGTCATGCGAAGACGATCTCGCGGAACACAAACCTCCGCTTGAGCCTGTGGATAAGTCCAATCAGGGACACGTCACCCGCGGCCGTTCCGTCCACAGGTCCCGGCTCGCGGCACCGGATGTCGGTGCCGTCCTGTTGTATGGAACGCATGGAGCACACGAGCAACGCGGAACTCCGGGCGGACGCCGACGCGGTCCTCACCCGACTCGTCGGGGACGTCTCGGGAGAGGCACGGCTGCGCGAGGACCAGTGGCTGGCGATCGAGGCGCTGGTCGCCGACAAACGCCGGGCCCTTGTCGTCCAGCGCACGGGCTGGGGCAAGTCCGCGGTGTACTTCGTGGCGACCTCGCTGTTGCGGGCGCGGGGCAGCGGCCCCACCGTGATCGTGTCCCCGCTGCTCGCGCTCATGCGGAACCAGGTCGAGGCGGCGGCTCGGGCCGGCATCCACGCCCGCACCATCAACTCCTCCAACACCGAGGAGTGGGACGCCGTCCAGGACGAGATCGCCGCGGGCGATGTCGACGTCCTGCTGGTCAGTCCTGAACGGCTCAACAACCCGGATTTCCGGGATCAGGTACTCCCCCGGCTCGCGGCCGCCACCGGGCTCCTGGTCGTCGACGAGGCCCACTGCATCTCCGACTGGGGCCACGACTTCCGGCCGGACTACCGCAGGCTGCGCACCATGCTCGCCGATCTCCCTCCCGGTGTGCCGGTGCTCGCCACCACCGCCACGGCCAATGCCCGGGTGACCGCCGACGTCGCGGAGCAGCTCGGTACCGGCGGCAGCTCGGACGCCCTCGTGCTCAGGGGACCCCTGGACCGGGACAGTCTGAGTCTGAGCGTGCTGCGCCTGCCCGACGCCGCACACCGGATGGCGTGGCTCGCCGAGCACCTCGACGAACTGCCGGGGTCCGGAATCATCTACACCCTCACCGTGGCCGCCGCCGAAGAGGTCACCGCCTTCCTGCGGCAGCGCGGCCACACGGTCTCGTCGTACACGGGCAAGACGGAGAACGCCGACCGTCAGCAGGCCGAGGAGGATCTGCTCGGCAACAAGGTGAAAGCGCTGGTCGCCACCTCGGCGCTCGGCATGGGCTTCGACAAGCCCGACCTGGGCTTCGTGGTGCACCTGGGCTCGCCCTCCTCCCCCATCGCCTACTACCAGCAGGTGGGCCGCGCGGGACGCGGTGTGGAGCATGCCGAGGTGCTCCTGCTCCCGGGCAAGGAGGACGAGGCGATCTGGAAGTACTTCGCGTCGCTCGCCTTTCCCTCGGAAGAGCTGGTGCGCCGCACGCTCGACCTGCTCGCGCACGCGCAGAAGCCGTTGTCGCTGCCCGCCCTGGAACCCCTGGTGGAGCTGCGCCGGTCCCGCCTCGAGACCATGCTCAAGGTCCTGGACGTGGACGGGGCGGTCAAGCGGGTCAAGGGCGGCTGGCTCGCGACCGGTCAACCGTGGGCGTACGACGCCGAGCGGTACGCCTGGGTGGCGCGGCAGCGTGAGGCCGAGCAGCAGGCCATGCGCGCGTACGCGTCGACGACGGACTGCCGCATGGAGTTCCTGCAACGCCAGCTGGACGACGAGGCGGCCAAGCCGTGCGGCCGCTGTGACAACTGCGCCGGTCCGCGCTTCACGGCCGACACGTCCGAGGACGCCCTCGACGCCGCACGCGTGGACCTGGGCCGGGCAGGCGTCGAAGTGGAGCCCAGGCGCATGTGGCCCACCGGGCTGCCGGCGATCGGAGTGGATCTCAAGGGACGCATCCCCGTCGGCGAACAGGCCGCGCCGGGCCGCGCGCTGGGACGCCTGTCGGACATCGGGTGGGGCAACCGGCTGCGGCCCATGCTCGCGCCCCAGGCGCCCGACCTGCCCGTACCCGACGACGTGGCCAGAGCGGTGGTGGACGTTCTGGCCGACTGGGCCAAGGGCCCCGACGGCTGGGCTGCGGGCGCACCGGAGGGCCGAACGCGCCCGGCCGGCGTCGTCACCGTCGCCTCACGCACGCGGCCTCAGTTGATCAACTCCCTTGCGGCGCACATCGCGGCGGTCGGCCGACTCCCGGTGCTGGGCGCCGTCGAGTACACCGGCGATGGCCACCCCGGCTCACGGAGCAACAGCGCACAGCGGCTGAAGGCGCTCGACGGGGCGCTGACCGTGCCGCCTGCCCTGGCGTCCGCTCTCGCCGCAGCCCAGGGCCCGGTGCTCCTGGTGGACGACTACACCGAGACCGGCTGGACCCTGGCCGTCGCGGCCCGCATGCTCCGACGCTCCGGCGCGCAGGGGGTGTTGCCGCTGGTGCTGGCCGTGCAAGGCTGACAGCGGACCCGGGTTCGGGGCGGTTGCCCGTACACCCCTGGACGTGGCACCTGCCCGAGACGTACGAACGTGTCGTGCTCGAACACCCCGTGGGTGCTCCGCTGTCACACGCCGTGGGGATATTAGCCACGCATCATCTGATAACGGTCGGCTGCCTCAATTGCTCGTTGCCGCATCCAAGTTCGACAGGAAGAATTGAGGTCCGCTCCCGCACGGCTCGTCCGCCGCTCCGGTAGGGCTTTGCCGCGGTGCGCGCTCCCAGAACCCGACCCCGCCCGCAGTGTGGGCGCGTAGCCGAAGGGAGGACCGTGACCTTCGGATTCGCTCCGGCCTCGGCAGCGGCGTCGACGTCCGTCGCTGCCGCCAACCGCCTGCTCGAACCCGCGGAATGGGCCGCCGCCGGGATCCCACTCCTGCGCAACCCCCGCGAGATCGTCAGCGGACTGCACGCCCGGCACCATCCGCAGCCGGCGACCGCCGTGGTCGCCGTGCTCGATCCGGACGAGCGGCTGCGGGCGAGCGCGTCGTTCGTGCGCCGTTCGGCCCCGGCGGACGGCTGGATGTTCCGCAACGCGCTGCTCGCGCAACTGCGTCGGGTGATCCCGCACGACCTGCGCCGCCGCACGCCGGTACGCACCGCTGTGCTGCTCTACTGCCGTGAGGGCGACGCGCGTTGGACGGAGGAGGACGGCGCGTGGATGTGGGGACTGCGTGACGCGTGCACCCTGCACGGGCTGCGCTGCGGGGCGTACATCACGCTGACCCGTGACGGCTGGCAGGTTCTCGGCGAGGGCCGTGGCGGACGCCGCCCCCATTCGGCCTCGGCGCCGGAGCCTTTCGCCACGTCGGAGGCACCACCCCCGATACCGCGCACCGGCGGCGCCTCCGAGGTCCTGCGCCGCGCGGCGGCGGCACGCTGAGTCCCGGACGAGCCGCTCGGCACGGCCCCGGGACGACCGCACCGTGCCGAACGGCACCTCACGGTTCTCACGACGGCCGGCAGAAACGAGCGCCCCGGAGCGGGTCCCCGAGCGCCGCTCCGCCCGACATGCGAGCGCGGCGGTCCGCCACAGCGACCACGGGCACGCCCGGGCCGGGCGAGGCCGTCACTCAGGCGCGGCCTCTCGCCCTGCGGGCAGGAAGGAACGCCCACCGTGCAGCGCCGCCGCAGCGGCGCTCGGAGTCAGTCCCGGCGCCCTGGCGGGCGCCACGGCACCGGCTCAGACGCCCGCGCCCAGCACCGAGTTGATCCGCTGCGGGTCGCCGCAGACGATCAGCAGGGCACCGGCCCGGGAGTGGGCCAGGGACAGGGCACTCACGGCTGCGGTCTCGGGACCACCGTTGACGGCGACCACGACAACCGGACGGGACGAAGCGCGGGCCGCGATGGTGGCGTCCGTGTAGAAGACGTCGTCAGCCGCGTCGTGCTGAGCCCAGTACGAGGTTTCACCGAAGGACAGCTCGTGGGCGGCCCACGGGTGCTGCTCCCCGGTCGTGATCAGCAGGATGTCGCCGGGAGCGCGACCGGAGTCCAGCAGCAGGTCCACGGCCTCCTCGGCGGCGTCGAGCGCCCCCTCGGCGGAAGCCGGGATCAGCTGGATCTGCGGCGTGACCGGAGCGGTGGCGCCGGCGGCAGGGCCCGACGGAGCGGGCTTGGCGGCCACATCGCGCGGCGTACGTTGCACCGGCGGCGCCGGCCGGAGAGGGCCGGGGCGACCGGGACGCGACGGGGCCGCGGGACGGGGGCCGGGTACGGGACGGGGGGTCGGCGCGGTACGGCCGTTGGCCGGAGTGGCGCGGGGACCCTGGGCACTCTCGTGAATCTGAGGCTCCTCGGGAATGAGAGGCATGAGTTGATATTTATCAAACGCTGGTACGGCCCGCGTCGGCGGGTGGCGCGTGTGCGGGAACGAAACCGTCAGAAATCGAAGCCGAGCTGCCCCTCGATTTCCGGAACACTTCCGTCCGCCCAACTGCGGACCTTCTTGAGGTGCCGCCACTGGGGCAGCGCATCAAGATACGCCCACGACAACCGGTGGTAGGGGGTGGGGCCCCGCTCCGCCAGTGCGGCCTTGTGCACGGGGGATGGATACCCGGCGTTGTCCGCAAAACCGAAGTCTGCATGGTCGATACCCAGTTCGGCCATCATTTTGTCGCGCTGGACCTTGGCGATCACCGAGGCCGCGGCGACGGCCACGCAGGACTGGTCACCCTTGATCACCGTACGGACCCGCCAGGGCGTACCGAGGTAGTCGTGCTTGCCGTCGAGGATGACCGCATCGGGACGCACCGGCAGTGTGTCCAGCGCACGCACCGCCGCGAGCCGCAGTGCGGCCGTCATGCCCAGGGCGTCTATCTCCTCCGGTGAGGCGTGCCCCAGGGCGTACGACGTCACCCAGGTACGGAGTTCCTCGGCGAGGGCCGTGCGTCGCTTGATCGTGAGCAGCTTGGAGTCCGTGAGCCCCTCGGGCGGACGGCGCAGCCCGGTGATCGCCGCGCAGACGGTGACGGGACCGGCCCACGCGCCGCGCCCCACCTCGTCGACACCTGCAACGATCTTCGCTCCGGTCGTGGCTCGAAGGGAGCGCTCGACGGTGTGAGTAGGTGGTTCGTACGGCATGGCGCACCTAGATTACGCCGCCCCGAAGCCTCCGCGACACCCCGGTCCACCGCGGCGGGCACGCCGCCCTCGCGTGCGCTCGTCCAGGGGTCGCGTTGACCGTTCGGCGGAAGCCTCGGCCCCCACGTCCGCGGCGTCAGGAACCGTGCGGCCGCAGCAGCGGAACCATCAACTGGTCGATCATCTCCTCGACTTCACGGTCCTTCCATTCACAGCCGCACATCTTGGAGCGGTACATCATCATGGCGGGCATGGCGTCGTAGACATAGCCGTTCGCGGCTTCCGGGCGCACCTCACCTCGCTTGACACCTCGGTCGACGACCTCCCGCAACATCTTCATCGTGGGTTCCACAACCCCCGCGAAGATCACGGCATGGAAGCGTTCGGCCTGCGCGGTGTCGCACTCGTGAATCACCGAGCGAAGCGCGGAACCCGGGCGGGAGAACATCGCGTCGCGGGCTCGGAGGCAGAGCGCCAAGAGGTCGTCGCGCACGCTCCCTTCGTCCGGGGCCGCGTCGAATTCCGGCAGTCCGGCACGCAAGGCGTCAGCGACGAGATCTTCCTTGGACGGCCAGCGCCGGTAGACCGCGGCCTTGCCGGTCTGGGCGCCGGCGGCGACACCCTCCATCGTCAGACCGCTCCAGCCGACGGTGCTGAGCTGGTCGAGAGCGGCATCGAGGATCGCGCGTTCGAGCACCGCGCCTCGGCGACGGGCGGCCGTCCGAGCGGGGGCATCCGCCCAGCTGGGGGTAACCATCTGACTCTCTCCAACGAGCAGAGGAAGCGGGCATTTCGGGGATGAGGGACGCGCCGGACGGCCACACAGGGGGACGTACCGAACGACGACGTCGTAAGTGAACGCTTGCGTTCACTGTCGGGGACTCACTACCGTTGACGCGGCAGTGAACGCCAGCGTTCACTAACGCACTCGTGGGGGACACATAGTGACAACCTCTCCATTGCTCCAAGATCGCAAGCCAGGCGCGGCACGCCGGGAGGGACGCCCCGGCATCGCGCTCACCGTCATCGCGGCCTGCCAACTCATGGTGGTACTCGACGCGACGATTGTGAACATCGCACTCCCGCACATTCAAGAAGCGCTCGAGTTCAGCACCACCGACCTCACCTGGGTCGTCAGCTCCTACACGCTCACCTTCGGCGGCCTGCTGCTGCTCGGCGGCCGTGCCGGGGACATCCTCGGACGGCGCCGGGTCTTCATGACCGGCATCCTGTTGTTCACCTTCGCCTCGCTGCTCGGCGGGCTGGCCCAGGAGCCCTGGCAGTTGCTGGCCGCCCGGGTCCTGCAGGGTGTGGGAGGCGCGATCGCCTCGCCCACCTCGCTGGCGCTCATCACCACCACGTTCCCCGAGGGGCCGGAGCGCAACCGGGCCTTCGGGGTGTTCGCCGCGGTCTCCGCGGGCGGCGGCGCCATCGGTCTGCTCGCGGGCGGCATGCTCACCGAATGGCTCGACTGGCGCTGGGTGCTGTTCGTGAACGTGCCGATCGGCGTGCTGATAGCCGTGCTCACCCCGCTGTACATCAGCGAGTCCGAGCGGCACACCGGTCGTTTCGACATCGCGGGTGCGGTGACCTCGACCGCAGGCATGGCCTCGCTCGTGTACGGCTTCATCCGCGCCGCGGACGAGGGGTGGCGGGACAACCTCACCATCGGGTCTTTCGCTGCCGCCGTGGTCCTGCTGCTGGCTTTCGCGATCATCGAGTCGCGGGCCAAGGAGCCGATCACTCCGCTGCGGATGTTCGCCGACCGCAACCGCTCTGGCACGTACGTGATCATGCTGAGCCTGGCCGCCGCGATGTTCGGCATGTTCTTCTACATCGTGCTGTTCGTGCAGAACGTGCTCGGGTACAGCCCCATCGAGGCAGGGCTCGCCTTTCTGCCCGTGACGTTCGTGATCGCACTCGGCGCGGGTCTGTCGCAGCGGTTCCTGCCGGTGCTGGGCCCCAAGCCGTTCATGCTCGTGGGCTCCGCGCTCGCCATGACCGGACTGGCCTGGCAGGCGCTCATCAGCTCCGACAGCTCGTACGTCGGCGGGATCCTCGGCCCGATGCTGGTTTTCGGCTTCGGCATGGGACTGAACTTCGTGACGCTGACCCTGACCGCCGTCTCCGGTGTCGCCCCGCACGAGGCGGGCGCGGCGTCCGGGCTGCTCAACACGACGCAGCAGGTGGGCGGATCGCTCGGTCTCTCCATCCTGACGACGGTCTTCGGCACGGCGACCAAGAACGAGGCGGAGAAGCAGCTTCCGAAGTTCATGGCCGAGGGATCCGCGCAGCAGAAGGCCGAATTCGCCAGGACGCAGCAATTGCCCGCACCGTGGGGACACGAAGTGCTGGCCCAGGGAATCTCGACGGCGTTCATCCCGGCCGCCTCGATGGCTCTCCTCGCGCTGGCGACGGCCTGGCTGGTGATCCGGGTCCGCAAGAGCGATCTGGAGGCGCTGTCCGGCTCGGCCGGACCAGGGCTCGGCTGACTTCGGGGCGCAACAAACCGTCTTCGACGGCACGTCGGCGGGCACGGCAGCGGCCCGCCGACGGCCGTCACGCCGGTCCACGACCGGTTGCGGACGGCCGGGTCGCATGCGGAGAACGAAGGGTGAGGTGCACAGCGGCCGCGCATGTCCCGCAGGAGACACGACAGCGCCCCACCAACGGACGAGAACCGCGAACAACATCTCCATGCCACCCCCCTCCTTCCACGCTCACACGGATGTCCGGCGCATGCGCACCTCGACGGTGCGCACAGCGGATATCAGGACAACGGGCAACCGGTTACGGAGAGTTCCCGAGGCGTACGGAGAGTTTCGAGGGGCGGTGGTCCAGGCGTCAGGCAGACGTGGGCACCCAGGCGGGAAGGGGCTCCGTCCGCGCGACCCAGTCGGCGGGCGGTGCTCCTGCCTTCCCCGAGGCGATCACGCCGCCGACGATGGCGCACGTGGTGTCGACGTCCCCGCCCACCTGGGCGGTCGTCCAGAATGCCTGCTCGTAGTCGCCGAGGCTTCTGGCGGCCGACCAGAGGGCGAAGGGCACGGTGTCGTGTGCGGTCGTACGCCGCCCGCACCCCAGCACCGCCGCGACCGTGCCCGGGTCGCCGTAGTCGAGCATGTCCCGGGCTCGGCGAAGCCCCGCGCCCACGGCACTCTTCGGCACCAGGTCGATGACCCCGTCGAGGAGTGCTTCGGCACTGGGCGGTCCGTCGGGAGCTCCGGCGAACGCGGCCGCCGCGGCGACGGCCATGGCCCCGACGACCGCTTCGCGGTGCTGATGGGTGGTGTAGGCCGAGATCTCCGCCTGGTGCGTCGCCTGCTCCGGATCGCCGGCGTACCAGGCGCCCAGGGGAGCGATCCGCATCGCCGCGCCGTTGCCCCACGACCCCTGCCCCTTGAAGAGCGCGGCGGCGAGCTCCCGCCAGTCGCCACCCTCCCGGACAAGACGCAAGAGGCGATTGACGGCGGGGCCGTACCCCCGGTCGAAGTCGTGGTGCTCGGCGAAGGAGAGGGCCAGGGCGTCCTGGTCGATGCGGTGGTGGGCGGCCAGGACGGCGACGACCGAGCCGGCCATCTCCGTGTCGTCCGTCCACTGCCAGAGCCCGGACGGCACCTCGCGGCGCTTCAGCAACGGATAGTTCACCGGCACGAAGTACTGGGAGCCCAGGGCGTCCCCGACGGACAGTCCGCGCAGACAGGCCAGGGCGCGGTGCAGGCGCGCGTCGGGGGAGGAATCAGCGGTCATCGCCCTGCCACTCTATCCGGTGATCTCGTACGGCTCGGGATCTCGCCAGCGGTCGAAGGGCCGGTCGAGCGTGTACTTGCCGTCGTCCCCCAGAACGAGCATCCGCACCTCGCCGTTCCCCGGGTTCGACAGCGACTCGAACTCCGCGACCGTCCAGTGGAACCACCGCATGCAGAACAGCCGCATGGCCAGGCCGTGGGTGACGATCAGGACGTTCGGCGGGTGGTCCGGGTCCTCGAAGCTGCGGAAGAGGCTCTCCAGGAAACCGCCGACCCGGTCGTAGACGTCGGCGCCGGACTCGCCCTGGGCGAAGCGGTAGAAGAAATGGCCGTACGCGTCCCGATAGGCCTTCTGGAGGCGGACCTCGTCCCGGTCCTGCCAGTTGCCCCAGTCCTGCTCGCGCAGCCTGGGCTCCTCGCGCACCCGTATGCGACCGGCGTCCAGGTGGAACGCGCGCAGGGTCTCGTGCGTCCGGCGGTACGGAGAGACGTAGACGCTGACGCGCTCGTCGCCGAACAGCTCGCGCAGCTGCTCGCCCGTCGCCTCCGCCTGCCGGCGGCCTCGCGGGGTCAGTGCCAGTGCGTGGTCGGGTTCGCGCTCGTAGACGGAGTCATCAACATTGCCCGTTGACTCGCCGTGCCGGACAAGGACGATGCGCCGTGGTCGTGCCATGCCACGACCCTAGATCGGGTGAGGGCCGGGGGAGCACTCCCACCGCCCCCATAGAGCGTAGGTCACACCAATCCTGCACCACAGATCACTCTGATCGTACGTTTGTCCGACCACGACAGCTCCGGCCGGTCGAACCGGAGCGACTCCGTCCGGCTTTCGCGGTTCTCCCCGGGCGGAAGTCCTGGCCCGGCATCACACCATGCGGATCACACCGTCCAGCTCGACTCCATGTCCACGACGTCGCCGGTGAGCGCCGCCACGTCCGCCTCCGTCTGGGCTCTCAGGGCGAGCCGCTCCACGCGCTCCGTGCGGTACTTGCCGTGCTCGGCGGCCGAGCGCCACATCGACAGCACGAGGAACTCGTTCCCGGGGGCCTCGCCGAACAGCCCGCGGATCATGCCGGGCGAACCGGCCATCGCCGGGTTCCAGACCTTCTCCTGCATCAGCACGAAGTGCTCGGCCCGCTCCTCGTGGATACGGCAGAGCGCGACTCTGAGCAGGTCGGCGTCCGTGAATCGGGGTTCGAAGCCGGTCTTCACGTCGAAGCGGTAGTCGAACAGCCTGACCTGGGCGTCCTTGAACGTGCCCGACTGGGCCGATGCGAGCCGGTCATGGGACCGCGCCATGAAGGAGTCGTAGAAGGCGCGGCTCTCCCAGAACGCGAAAATGTGCGCCACGTCCGGTCGCCCCCGGCTCCAGCCACCCCCCTGCCCGCGAAACCCCGGCTCCCCCAGAAGCCCCGCCCACTTCCGCTGCCCCCGCTCGAAACCGCGGCGGTCCACCACGGTGCAGCGAATCCACTTGACCAGCACCGCGCCATGGTAAGGCCACCGGGCGTGGCGTCGGTCACTCTCGACCGGACCGCTCCTCCCCGCACGCACCCGCGCCCGTGGCAGGATGGACAAACAGTCATGCCCGCCCGGCAGTTGGGGCCGGCGAACCGGTCGGTACGGGGAAGGGGATTCTGGTGGACGGGCTCAACAAGGGGCTGCGCAAGATCGAGGTCGCGGTGCGGTGGGATCCGAGCCCAGCGGGGCAGCCGTCCACGGACCTGGACCTGATCGCCGCGACCTACCTGGCGGACGATCCACACGGCGATCCCGCGTACCTGGTGCACTTCGACAGCCGCTCCCCGGACGGCACCATCACCCTCAACAGGGACAGCAAGGACGGCCAGGGCTTCGGCTACGACGAAGTCATGACACTGGAACTCGACCGGCTCGACGAGCGCTACGCGCGTGTGGTCGTCGGTGTCGTCATCCAGCAGCACCCGGCGGAGCGCACCTTCGTCAGTGTGCGCAATCCCGGACTGCGTATCCGCGAGGGGTACACCGTCCTGGCGGAGGACGACTTCGGCGGGGTCCTCGGGGCGACGGCGACGACGGTGGCGGAGTTCGCCCGGGAGGGCTCCGGGCCATGGGCCTTCCGCGCCGGGCTCCGTGGTTTCGAGGGCGACCCGGTGGACTTCACCAGGATGATGGGGGCGGCAGGCCGTTCCTGACCTGCCGCGGAACAGGCCCGTACGACGAGAGGGGCACCGCCTGCAGGCGGTGCCCCTCCGTCATCGGCTCAGACGCTCGGCGTACTGGCGGAGAGCACTTATTCCTGATGTGCGCTATTCATCGGCATCCGGCTCTCGATCGGGGAACGCACGCAGCCTCAACTGGGGCGCCCGGTGGTCGGCGAGCCATCGCATCCGGTTGTCATCCGTCGCGAGCCCAGCGCGTGCGGCCTGGGTCCACTCCTCTCGGTCGAGCACCTCAAGGTAGGTCGCCCGGAGCGCTTCCTGCTGCGCCGCAGTGCATCCCGCAGCCTCGGGAGGCTCTGTAGTCAGGTGCTGGGCGAGCACCGCGATCGTGAAATAGCGCTCCCTCGTCGGGCCGAGCAGACCCACATGGCGAGCATGAGCTTCCAGGACCGCTCCCGAATGGGGGTAGTGAGCGAGGGTGAGTCCCATCCCCCCACAGTCACTCATCTGATGGAGTAGGCGACCGACGTGGTCGACCATCTCGCTGTCAGTGTTGAGGTCTGCCAGTGCCTCATCGAGTTTGGCGACTGTGGCGACGTTGCCGGCGAAGTACGCATTAAGGAAATCGCCGTCACAGGCTCTACGAAGCAGCCAAGGTCGGGCAGTCGGGTCGTCGAGTCTGCAAAGCGCTTCAACGACATAGACGCGTCCCCAGCCGGTGACACGCTCGGCCAGCCAAAGCAAGGCTTCCACTCCCCCTGCCTGCCGCTCGAATGCGTGCGCCGCGAGTGGCCCGAAGCGGTTGGAAAGCAGCCCGATCGTTTGAATCAGTGGGATGTCCTCGGCTGCGCCCACGGCAGCCAGCAGGGCAAGTCCAACGGTGACCGCGCATCGATCGGTCCCGTATCGGACCAACCAGCGGCCCGTTTGGCGAACGCGTTCTCTGCCCGCCCGCTCAGCCGCGGCGGCGATGTGCTCGTTCTGGTGAATCGGGACGTAGACGTCGTGGAAGGCATCGGCCAATTCGCTGGGCAGGGCAGAAGCCCTGGCAAAATGCGCGTCCAGGACAAGGGCAACGTCCTTGCCGGCCGAGTGCCGGTCCTCAGGTGCCTTCGGGCCTCGCCGACGACGGTGCAACTCGTGGTCGGGATATGGTTCCCCGTCGCGCGGAAGCGGCTCCCCTGGAGCCAACTGATGTAGCTGGAGTGCGTGATCGAACAGCGATGTCGGTGACCCGGGCAGTCGTGTCCCGGTCGTCTCGCTCATCGGCGGACGGAGGACTCGATTCTCTTGATCATGGCTCGGAGCATGCCACGACAGCAATCGACGCGACAAGCCCTCGACTCGGCGGCGGGTTGCATCAAACGCAACAGCCAGGCGTCACGCGTGTCAGGGCGGTGGAGCCGCGAGATCGACTCCACCGCCCTGACCAGCTACTTCACGCCCCCAAGGCGCTCGGTGTACTGGTGGAGAGCACCTATTCCTGACGTGCGCTATTCCCCTCGTCTCGGCCTGTCGTGCCGTAGGGCCACGAGTTGACTTCCGATGCCACAGCGCAGAGACGACTGGTTTGATACAGCGTGTAGGGCTCCCTGCCGAGGATGGTCGACTCACACGACTGGCAACGATCGAGGTGAAGGCCAGGGAGTGAGCGGCCGACTGCCCGTCGACTTGATGGAGGGTCAGACTCTCCAAGGGAGAGTGTCAGTCCCTGCACCTACTCTTGCCACGTGGGAAACATGATGAGCATCCGGATGCCGTTCTGGTCCACCGAGGCCGACGACTGGCGGTCGTTCGAGCGACTGGTCGCGCAACAGGTCCGCGAACTCGACGCCAACGCAACCGTGCACCACGACGCTAAGCTGACCGGCATCCACAGCAAGGCCGAACGCCAGATCGACGTACTCGCATCGGTGCCAGCCATCGGTGGAACCCTGCGCATCGCCTTTGAGTGCAAGCTCCACAAGCGCGCTGTAGGTATCACCACTGCCGAGGAGTTCATCGGCAAGCTCCTCGACCTACGCGTCGACCGTGGCATCCTCTGTGTGTTTGGAGGGGTAACACCCGCCGCCCTACGGCGCCTTGGCTCGGTCGCACACCCCAGCATCGACCTATACATGTGGCATCGAGATGAACCATCCGAAATGGACCGAACATTGCACTTTCAGGGATGGTTGGACGGCTACCTGACCGACATGGAAATGCAGGATTTCGAGCAGCGTGAAGCGCAGGCAAAGAGAGCCAAGCGCTGGGCTTACAGGAGTTTTCAGGCTCTTCACAGTTGAAAGTACGACTGCGGTCTGAACCCGCCAGCTTCGAGCACACCTGGCGATGTAACTTGTGAGGGTGCGGAACACGAGGGCGGAGCCGCGCAGGTGCTCAAGTCGACCGTTGGCCGCCCTCGTTCGGTCCGGGCTGGCCGAAGTAGGCCAAGTCCTCGGCGGTGGGCGTGACCAACGTCCGGCTCAGTGTTATGACCTCGGTCAATGCGCCGGGCACACCGTCACTGACAGCGTCGATCAACTTCTGCACCATCTCGCTGCTGCGGGGCCAGGTTGCGATAGGCGGCAACCATGTTGCATCAGACCCAACCGCCAGTCGCAAAGAAGCCCGGGGGCAGTGTTTCCGAAGTCCAGTTCACTTCACTGACCAACTGTTCCACACGTTGATGACGTCCGAACAGTGATGCAGAGCACCTACTGTTGCCCACGGGTATTGCTCTCCGCATCCGCAACACGAGCCGCCAGGTACCCTCCCCAGTCACGCTTTGCGAAGCGAACCCACCGAACTGCCGTGTTGATATGCATGCCGAAGAGTTCGGCAATCACAGGTGCCGGCAGGTCAGTCGCAAGAGACATTCGAGCAGCGTTACGAGCGCCCGGGGGCGTGATTCCGAATCTCCTCAACCTCTGAGCAAGGGTTCCAGCGGCAAGATGCATCCCAGCTCTTCTTCCCGGGAACAACCAATGTGACGCCCCCGCTGCCGCCCCAATAACCGACAAGCTCCGGGGAGAGTCAGCGAGCTCCATAGCAAGGCAGGCAAGCTGTGGAGGTAGGAGCAGTGGCTTCCTACCGAGAGAAACGTAACTCTCTCCCTCCTCCTGAATTAGGTCACCGACAGTCAAGCAAACAATCCGAGCGAGAGTGGCTCCGAAGGCAAGAACCAGCGCTCCTGCCACACGAACGTCCAATGGAATTCCACTGTCACTTACGCATCGGCGAATCTGCTGGATGTGATCGTACTCATCAAGGACGACTTCAGGATTCCCCTGCGGGCGACATGGCACGAATACCGGATCGATCAAATGTCGACTCACAGCCCAACCAATAAAATATCGAACCTGATATCGCGTAGTCGAACCCTCCGCGAGCCAGCGGTCAACGTCTCCCTGAGTGATCTCCTCAAAGAGAATATCTCGCCGATCCAGCCAATCCAAAAATTGAAAGGCAATGCTAATCCGTCGCCGAGTCGATTGAGCCGCACCATAACTGAGTTGATGACGCTGAACCTTACGTCGAGCTCGGAGGATGATATGCCATTGGATGAACGGGCGTACCAAGCGCACGTGATGAGCAGGCTTGTCCACTAGAAGGTTCTTTGACCAAGCCTCAAGGCGTCCGAAGTGTTCCACCCGCTCAGGCAGTACGCGAGTATGGACTAGTGCACTTCGAGCATAATCCGCGGCAGGCCCCAGGGGCATCTCATCCAAGAGTTCATGGCTTACTTTCCTATCCTCGCGGGCCACTTGGGCTAGTAACTGCGCAGCACGCCCCTTGGCTAGCCATTGAAGTGTGCGGTAGGGACGCGGAACGCTTCCTAGCACCTCGATCAGCGGATGAATTTCCGGCTTGATCAAGCCGTCTTGATCGGAGAATAGGTCACGCAGCCTCACTTTAAGGACGCAACGATCACAATTCCCGTCCTCATACGGGAATCCCGCTTCTCCGCAGGTGCGGCAAAGATAGTCCACCCAACTGCCGCCACAGGGGCCGCACACACGCCTCCCAAATGAATTAGTGGCAATTAACGCTCGCCGCTTGCCGCATCCTTCGCAATCCCCCGGTTCAGACAGAGTGCGGTTATAGCATGTATCACAGACTGGTCCGCCAGGCCATCTCGCGTGGATCTGACGGTCTCGACCGCACCACGAGCAGATTCGAGTGGGTCGCCTATAGCACCGCTCACAGGTGTATTCGCCTGTGACACGGCTGCGCCGGCACTGCCGAAGCAACCCACAAGTAGCACAAGTATTTTCCGGTCCGTAATAGCAATGGGCGCATAGATCGCCCCTGCCCGAAGATCCTTTGATTTTCGTAGGGCGATTCTTGCCACACTGGCCACACGCTCTCTGCGGGGCCCGGTAACAACGCTTGCATACTGCCTGCCCCTCAACACGCGAGTGAGCTGGCGCCCGGTCACCGCATACGCTGCACAGGTGGACCGGCTTGGGAGCACAGTTGGAGCAAAGTACCGCGCCATCAGGGGATCGGTACCTAGGAGCGCGGAGGCGGCTACACGAGGAGCATTCGACTGTAACTTTCGGGTCGTTGCTGTAGCAGCGATAGCAGACCGGCTCCCCTTCCCAGCGAGCGGCGATGCGTTCCAGACGACCACATCGTGCGCAGAGAAGCCGCTTTAAGCGATTGTTGCAAGGAGTACAGACACGACCTGCCGTCCCTTTTCTTGAAAGATCTACACCCACCGCACCACACTGAGAACAACCAGGCCTCACGACTCCTTCAATCCCAGCGTTGACGAGAACCTCAACCAGCCTGATCAGAACTAAGGGACAGTCTGATGCCCCGGAGCCGAGCGCATCTGGTACTTCGAGGAAGTGCTCATCAAGCTGTCGCAGCGAGATGCCCTGATCCGCTTTAGCCTTCCGAAGAATCTCCGCCGCCCCCGCTTCATTGAGGCTAGGCAGCGTTGACGAAATATGCTGTAGCACTCGCTGCCAACGCTTCTCGGACAGCTGACGATCGCGGCTGCTCATCGTTGGCCAGGGCGACGGATAGTGGTACGCCGCAACAGCGGAACCGGATTGGCGGCAGCCCCAGAAGCCTTTCGTACCTCCGAATGAACAACCTCAACGCCAATGAGGTCGTTGGGAGTACAACCAAGGATGTCACAGAGAGCAGCCAACGTATCCATAGACAACCGCTGGGGTGGTTGAGTCACTAGGCGAAATACCTGCTCGCGAGAAAGGTGGATTCCCCTCTCCGCAAGCAAGGGAACCAAGTCCGTGGTTTGAAACATCTCGCGAGCTGCCATAAGTTGGCGCAGGTTCCATCGGATCCCCATCTTCTTGATCACGACGAGGTCCCCCACAGGTCGGAGTACCTGGCTTTCAGAGATCTCTGAACTAGCCGATTCCGATATTCGTCAGATACGCCTGAGTAGATGGCTGTAGTGGAAGCATATTCATGACCCACCTGATCCTGCACGAATCGCTCCGGGTAATCAAATTCGATGAGATGCGTGACATAGCTATGCCGAAGGCAGTGGAGATTTAGCTCTGTAGGCAGCCCTGCCATGGTTCGAGCCGTTTCGAATGCCTCGTCCAGTCGGCGCATAGAGATACGGCTTAGACGCTCGGTAATCCACAGGGCGGGGTGCTTACCTGGCGACGCAAGCGGCCGAATCTCTTCAATGTAGTGATCCAGCAATTCAACCACCCAGTCGAACTCGGGAACCGTGAACACGGTTCGCCGCTTCGGCGGACCGCCCTTGGAGGATTTACCGTAGCGAATAAAAATCGCCCCGAAACGCCCATACGATGGAGCCTTGGGATTCCTCCTCAGATCATGTAGATCTAGGCGCACAGCCTCCTGCCGGCGCAGCCCGTATGCGTATACTGTTTTGAGTAATACGGCATCCCTCATGGCTGCCAAAGCGCCCTTGCGGCGACGGGCTCTGATGTCCTCGACCCGTCCATCCGCTGCGTCGAATAGGGCTTGCACCTCGTCATAAGTGAGGGGGCGCCGTTCCGAGTCACCTTCATATTCACTAGAGTGGCCGATGGTGTTCCACTCGTGCAAAATCTGCACTGGCGCTTGACCAAAGGAATCAAAGCACTTTACCGGCCAGCCATAACGAGCGTCCGTGACGTAACCGCAGAACATTCGCAGCGCGTTCTGATAGCTCCGCCCAGTTGCCGCCGCGAAGGTTGGTCGCCTATCCCGAAGGGAATTCATGAATGCGTCAACTTCGGCAGGCTGCCATTGCCATGGGTACTCATTGGTGAAATCGGCAAATCGCCTGATAAGGGCGAGGCGCGGTTTGATCGTTCCATCCCAGTCCAAAAACCTGGCCTGCTGCTGTCGGGCCCACCCCTCCAGCATCGCCTCGAAGACGGCTGTCTCGGGGTCCAGATGCACGACCCCGTCAGCAAGCATCAGGTGCGCAGCACCTGGCAGGCCCACCCCACTGCTCATGTTGCGTCTAACGCATCATCGTTGAGTTGGTTACGCAGGGCCTGCCATGGGTGCCCTTGAGGATTGGGGTGCCCAGGGCGCAGGCCCTGGGCACCTTCAGGTGTTACTTCTTCTTGGACGGCGTCTGCGACAACGCGCTTGCCGCCGCAGACTTCTCGGCCTTGGTCGACTTCGGGTTGGCCAGGACCTTGGCTGCGGCCGACGCAGCCTTCTTACCTGTCTGACGTGGGTTCTTGGACATGATCACAGTTCCTTTCGTGCCACTTTGCGTTGCAGCTCAGAACGTGATGTCATGCATGCCTGGATGCGGTACAGGACGTTTCGTTCTGGCTGCGGTGATCGTCTGACCCCTCCGAAGGGTCAGACGATCACCATCCGGCGGCTTCTCCGCCGGAATTCTCAGGTATGAGATTCGAGTTACCCAGCATCACGCTGAGCATCGCCCTCTCGACTCTCTCGAATCACATCAGCAATCTCGCTGGCGATCTCCTCGACCGTGAACTGAGCGGTGCTTCTCGCCAACTTGTCGGCCAGGGACGGGCTTTGCGCCATAACCTCGTCCTTGGTGACGTTGTGCCAGATGGGCAGCAGGTTCTGTTGCCCCGTCACGTACCTCGTCACCAGGCCGTCAAGTTCATACTGGGGCCACCCCTTCTCGAAGAAGTGGCGCGAGAGAATTACGATGCCGAACTGGCTGTTAGCCAACCCGTGGTCGATCTTGCGGCGGAGGCTGTCGCCGATCCTCAGTTCGAGAACGTCGAGCCACACAGAGATGCCGGCTTCTTGCAGATACTGCGCCAGCGGTCGGGCCACGGCTTCTTTGTCTTCACTGGCATGGGAGATGAAGACATCTCGTACAGGCTCACCACGGCCTGCGGAGTAAGGCGGCGGCTCATGCCTGATATTGGCCAGGGAACCAGCATTGCTCGGGCGGAGCACGGGCAGCGGGGGCGGTTCGACGGAGGCCGAAGACCTCACCTTGCCCTTGAGGCCCATCAGATCAACGGTCACGTACCAGTGGCCGCTACTCGGAATCGCAAGACGTACCGGAGAGGTCCTTGCCAGCCCACCGATACACCTGTGGTCTCGCCCGGTTTTGTATTTCTGATAGTTGCTGCTGTCCATCAGACGCACATTGGCTGCGCTTCCGGACAGATTGATGACTGCGGTCGCGCCCTTGGACTGACGACCGAGATCGTGGACTACGTAGTCCATGACTTTTCCTCTGTATCACCTTCACCGGGGACATGTAGGGCGGTTGCGCTGGATGCAACATTGTTGCGTGCGCTTCAGCGGCGGGTGTATCCCCAGGCCAGCCGCTACGCGGGAGGGGCGTCAGCGCGAGGCTGACGCCCCTCTCATCAGGGATTACTTGTCAGGTGAGCGTTTGCCGAGTGTTGCACTCGATGCAATTCCGCTCAGTTTCAGCTGCAGCCGCTGGTCGAGCCGCAGCCCTCGCAGATGTAGCAGGAACCGGCGCGCTGCATCTTCGTACCGCACGAGAAGCACAGCGGGGCGTCGGCCTGGATGCCCAACTGCATCTCCACCAGTTCGGCGCTGGTGTGAGCCTGCTGCGGGGCGGGCTTGACCGCCTCCTCGACCCTCGGGGCGGACACGGCCTTCAGCTCCTGGGCGCGTGGCGCGGACTGGGCCAGGCCCTCGACGTCGACCTCATCGTCGCTCGGCTCGTAGGAACCGGTCTCGAGGTGACGCTGACGCTCCTCGGCGGAGTGGATGCCGAGTGCGGAGCGCGTCTCGAAGGGCAGGAAGTCCAGCGCCAGGCGGCGGAAGATGTAGTCGACGATCGACTGCGCCATCCGCACGTCCGGGTCGTCCGTCATGCCGGCCGGCTCGAAGCGCATGTTGGTGAACTTCGAGACGTACGTCTCCAGCGGCACGCCGTACTGCAGACCGACGGAGACCGCGATGGAGAAGGCGTCCATCATGCCCGCGAGGGTCGAGCCCTGCTTGGACATCTTGAGGAAGACCTCACCGAGACCGTCGTCCGGGTAGGAGTTGGCCGTCATGTAGCCCTCGGCGCCGCCGACGGTGAAGGACGTGGTGATGCCGGGGCGTCCCTTCGGCAGGCGCTTGCGGACCGGGCGGTACTCGACGACCTTCTCGACCGCGGTACGGATCGTCTCCTCGGCCTTCTCGGTGATCTCCGCCTTCTCCTTCTCCTTGGTCTTGGCGGAGAGGGGCTGGCCGACCTTGCAGTTGTCGCGGTAGATCGCGAGGGCCTTGACGCCGAGCTTCCAGGCCTCGAAGTAGATCTCCTCGACCTCCTCGACGGTCGCCGTCTCCGGCATGTTGACCGTCTTGGAGATGGCGCCCGAGATCCACGGCTGGATCGCGGCCATCATGCGGACGTGGCCCATCGGGGAGATGGCCCGCTCGCCCATGGCGCAGTCGAACACCTCGTAGTGCTCCGGCTTGAGACCGGGGGCGTCGATCACGTTGCCGTTCTCGGCGATGTGGGCGACGATCGCCTCGATCTGCTCCTCGAGGTAGCCCAGGCGGCGCAGGGCCTGCGGGACGGTGCCGTTGACGATCTGCATCGAGCCGCCGCCGACGAGCTTCTTGAACTTGACCAGGGCCAGGTCGGGCTCGACGCCGGTGGTGTCGCAGGACATCGCGAGACCGATGGTGCCGGTCGGGGCGAGCACGGACGCCTGCGAGTTACGGAAACCGTTCTTCTCGCCCAGGCGCAGGACGTCGCCCCAGGCCTCGCTGGCGGCGGCCCACACCGGGGTGTCCAGGTCGTCCATGCGGACGGCCGTGTCGTTGGCGTCGGAGTGCTGCTTCATGACGCGCTTGTGGGCGTCGGCGTTGCGGGCGTAGCCGTCGTACGGGCCGACCACCGAGGCGAGCTCGGCGGAGCGGCGGTAGGCCGTGCCGGTCATCAGGGAGGTGATGGCACCGGCGAGGGCGCGGCCGCCGTCGGAGTCGTAGGCGTGACCGGTGGCCATCAGCAGGGCGCCGAGGTTGGCGTAGCCGATGCCGAGCTGGCGGAACGCGCGCGTGTTCTCGCCGATCTTCTGGGTCGGGAAGTCCGCGAAGCAGATCGAGATGTCCATCGCGGTGATGACCAGCTCGACGACCTTCTGGAAGCGCTCGGCCTCGAAGGACTGGTTTCCCTTGCCGTCGTCCTTCAGGAACTTCATCAGGTTCAGCGAGGCCAGGTTGCAGGACGTGTTGTCCAGGTGCATGTACTCGCTGCACGGGTTCGACGCGGTGATCCGGCCGGACTCGGGGCAGGTGTGCCAGTTGTTGATGGTGTCGTCGTACTGGATGCCGGGGTCGGCGCAGGCCCAGGCGGCCTCGGCGATCTTGCGGAAGAGCGCCTTGGCGTCGACCTCCTCGATGACCTCGCCGGTCATCCGGCCGCGCAGCCCGAACTGGCCGCCCTGGTCGACCGCCTTCATGAACTCGTCGTTCACGCGGACCGAGTTGTTGGCGTTCTGGTACTGGACGGACGTGATGTCGTCGCCGCCCAGGTCCATGTCGAAGCCGGCGTCGCGCAGGACGCGGATCTTCTCTTCTTCCTTGACCTTGGTCTCGATGAAGTCCTCGATGTCCGGGTGGTCCACATCGAGGACGACCATCTTGGCGGCGCGGCGGGTGGCGCCACCGGACTTGATCGTTCCTGCGGAGGCGTCGGCGCCGCGCATGAAGGAGACCGGGCCGGAGGCGTTGCCACCAGAGGACAGCAGCTCCTTGGAGGAGCGGATGCGGGAGAGGTTCAGGCCGGCGCCGGAGCCGCCCTTGAAGATCATGCCCTCTTCCTTGTACCAGTCGAGGATCGACTCCATGGAGTCGTCGACGGACAGGATGAAACAGGCGGAGACCTGCTGGGGCTGCGGCGTGCCCACGTTGAACCACACGGGGCTGTTGAAGCTGAAGATCTGGTGCAGGAGGGCGTAGGCCAGCTCGTGCTCGAAGATCTCGGCGTCGGCGGGCGAGGCGAAGTACTTGTAGTCCTCACCGGCCTTCCGGTACGTCTTCACGATGCGGTCGATCAGCTGCTTGAGGCTGGTCTCGCGCTGCGGGGTGCCCACGGCACCGCGGAAGTACTTGCTGGTGACGATGTTGACCGCGTTCACCGACCAGAAGTCGGGGAACTCCACGCCGCGCTGCTCGAAGTTGACCGAGCCGTCGCGCCAGTTGGTCATGACGACGTCACGGCTCTCCCAGGCCACCTCGTCATAGGGGTGGACCCCAGGGGTGGTGTGGATGCGCTCGACACGCAGGCCCTTGCTCGCCTTGGCGCTCTTGGCGCGGGGACTCCGTGCCGGACCGCTCGCCGTCTCTGTCATGCCGCCTCCCTGTACGGGCGAAAACGCCCTGAAGTGCTCCGATGTTCCCGGTGCACGTTGTTCTGTCTGATGTTGCGAGCGCCCACTCACACGCCCGCAACAGGTCTTCTCACGCCGCCGCCCGGCCGGGTCCCGGAGCTGCCTTCCGGGTCCGGCCCGCCGGTCAGTCGGCGGCGCCTGCGGGCTCGGGGACCTGCTCGTTCCCTCCGGGCCCGCGGTCGTCCTGCCGGCTCCCCGCAGCCGCGCCCTCGCGGTCCGGGTCGTCCGTCTCGGGGGGTCCCGTCTGTGCCCTCAGTTCCGTGATGGCCGCCTGGAAGTCGTCGAGCGAGTCGAACGCCCGGTAGACCGAGGCGAACCGCAGGTAGGCCACGAGATCGAGTTCCTGCAAGGGGCCGAGTATGGCCAGCCCCACGTCGTGGGTGGTCAGCTCGGCGCTTCCGGTGGCTCGCACCGCCTCCTCGACCCGCTGGCCGAGCTGGGCGAGCGCATCCTCGGTGACGGGCCGTCCCTGGCACGCCTTGCGCACACCATTGATGATCTTCGTACGGCTGAAGGGCTCGGTGACCCCGGACCGCTTCACCACCATGAGCGAGCACGTCTCCACCGTCGTGAAACGACGGGAGCAGTCAGGGCACTGGCGGCGCCTTCGGATCGACGTGCCGTCGTCGGTCGTACGACTGTCCACGACCCGGCTGTCGGGGTGCCTGCAGAAGGGGCAGTGCATGGAAAAACAACCCTCCTCACAGCAGACTCAATAGCCTCGCCGGGCATCTTGCGCCCCACGAAGCAGCCCCAAGCATAGGCGATGACCATGGGCCTCGAGACCGGGGGGACCACAACTTCTGGGCTGCTGCTGCAATCCAACCACTAGATGTGGGGATTGGCTCATACATCCAGGCCCACCCCGCGTGTCGCACGCATAGGCGCAGGTGGCACGCAACAACCCCTGCCACACCCGCCCGTTCGCCCCCCGTGAGCCGCCTTCCGGCGACCTCGCTCAAGGGTGCGTCCACATCCGTTGATGCACGGGCGTATCGCCGCGGCACACGCGGAGATACCGTGGGCGCCGCGAGGAGGGGAGGTGGGACTCCCGCACAAATGAGGACCGGCCCCGAAGCGCGGGAATGCCGGATGGCAGACTGGGGCACAGTCCACTAGGTGATCACCCCGGCGGTGAAGAGTACAGCAATGGGCCCTTTTGCCCGCGAGGTGGCACGGCCGCCAATACACCCGGACACATGATCGCGTCCGTAGATTCGCGTTTTTTCACTCGAACGTGTGTTTGGCGCAACCTTTCGAAAGCAACTACCGTTGTCCAGCAGGGAGACCATCGAGAGGGGCCGACGTGACCACCACCGCAGACAGTGCCGCCATCGCTGCCCAGGACCGCTCCCAGGGCCGACTGGAGCCGGTGCATGCGATGAACGAAGCCACGAACCCTGAGGGGCACAAGCGCTCCCTGCCGGGCCGACCTCCCGGCATCCGGGCGGACAGTTCCGGACTCACCGACCGCCAGCGCCGGGTGATCGAGGTCATCCGGGACTCCGTACAGCGACGAGGCTACCCGCCGTCGATGCGGGAGATCGGTCAGGCCGTCGGCCTTTCCAGCACATCCTCCGTGGCACACCAGCTGATGGCGCTCGAGCGCAAGGGCTTCCTGCGCCGTGACCCGCACCGCCCGCGCGCCTACGAAGTGCGCGGCTCCGACCAGGCCGCCTCGGTGCAGCCGACGGACACCGCGGGCAAGCCCGCCGCGTCCTATGTGCCGCTGGTGGGCCGGATCGCCGCCGGTGGCCCGATCCTCGCCGAGGAGTCCGTCGAGGACGTCTTCCCCCTGCCCCGCCAGCTCGTCGGCGACGGTGAGCTGTTCGTCCTGAAGGTCGTGGGTGACTCGATGATCGAGGCCGCGATCTGCGATGGCGACTGGGTCACGGTGCGCCGTCAGCCGGTCGCCGAGAACGGCGACATCGTGGCCGCGATGCTCGACGGCGAGGCCACCGTCAAGCGCTTCAAGCGCGAGGACGGCCACGTCTGGCTCCTGCCGCACAACGCGTCCTACGAGCCGATCCCCGGCGACGACGCCACCATCCTCGGCAAGGTGGTGGCCGTACTGCGGCGCGTCTGACAGCGCGCACCGCGTCGGGCAGGGCCGGCAGGCCCGCCCTCTGACCGGGCCCCGGGACCCCTGCGCCGGTTCCGGGGCCCTGCGCTGTCCAGGACCGGCTGTGATGACCGAGCCCGGGAGCCGGTGGCTCGTGCCTGTGCGGGTAGGCCGGCAGCTCAGCCGTCGGCCTAGCCGCGGCTCATTCTTCTTCGATCTGCTGAGCCGCAGCGTCGATCGCCGCGAGCGACTTCCGCACCTGGTTCCGGTCCGTCGTGAACCAGAAGTCGGGCAGCGAGGCCTTCAGGTAGCCGCCGTAGCGGGCCGTCGCCAGACGCTGATCGAGGACGGCGACCACGCCCCGGTCCCCTGACGCCCGTACGAGACGGCCGGCGCCCTGGGCCATGAGCAGAGCGGCGTGGGTGGCGGCGACCGCCATGAAGCCGTTGCCACCGGCGTCCTCCACGGCCTTCTGCCGGGCGCTCATCAGAGGATCGTCCGGGCGCGGGAACGGGATCTTGTCCATGACGACCAGCTGGCAGCTGGGACCCGGGACGTCCACGCCCTGCCAGAGCGACAGCGTGCCGAAGAGGCAGGTCTTCGGGTCGGCCGCGAAGTTCTTGATGAGCTCCCCGAGCGTCTCCTCGCCCTGGAGCAGGATCGGATACTCCGGGATACGGGAGCGCAGTTCCTCGGCGGCCAGCTGGGCACCCCGCATCGAGGAGAACAGGCCGAGGGTCCGGCCGCCCGCCGCCTGGATCAGCTCCGTGAGTTCGTCCAGCATGTCGGCTCGGTCACCATCCCGCGCGGGGCGCGCGAGGTGCTTGGCGACATACAGGATGCCCTGCTTGCGGTAGTCGAAGGGCGAGCCGACGTCGATGCCCTTCCACTTCGGGAGGTCGTCGCCCTCGGTGCCCTCGGGGGCGAGGCCCAGGGAGGCGCCCACACCGTTGAAGTCGCCGCCCAGCTTCAGCGTCGCGGACGTCAGCACCACGGAGCGGTCCGCGAAGAGCTTCTCGCGCAGCAGCCCCGAGACGGACATGGGGGCGACACGCAGGGAGGCGCCGAAACGGTCGTGGCGCTCGTACCAGACCACGTCCCACTCGGAGCCGTTCGTGATGCGCTCCGCCACGTCGTGCACGTTCTCCACGGAGGCCAGGGCCTGCTTGCGGACGGCGTCCTCGTCCTGGACGGACTTGTCGCGGGTCGTGCCGATCGCGGAGATGACCGTGCGGCACGCGTCGCGCAGCGCCATGAGGGCGTACCCGAGATCTTCGGGGATCTCCTCCAGACGGCCTGGCAGCGCCAGCTCCATCAGCCGCTCGAAACCCTCGGCGGCGGTCTGGAGCTGGTCGGCGGCCTTCTCGTTCACGAGTTTCGCGGCGCGCCGCACCGCCCGGTTGACCTGGCCGGGAGTGAGCTCACCGGTGGCGACCCCGGTCACGCGGGATACCAGTTCGTGCGCCTCGTCGACGATCAGCACCTCGTGCTGCGGAAGGACCGGAGCGCCCTCGATGGCGTCGATCGCGAGCAGCGCGTGATTGGTGACGACGACCTCGGCGAGCTTCGCCCGTTCACGGGCCATCTCCGCGAAGCACTCGGCGCCGTACGCGCACTTCGACGCGCCCAGGCACTCCCGCGACGAGACCGACACCTGGGACCAGGCCCGGTCCGAGATGCCGGGCGTGAGGTCGTCACGATCGCCCGTTTCGGTCTCGTCGGCCCAGTCGCGCACCCTCAGCAGGTCCTGGCCCAGCTTGCTCGTGGGCGCGGCGGCCTCGAACTGGTCGAAGAGACCCTCCTCCTCGTCCTGCGGGACGCCCTCGTGCAGTCGGTGCAGACACAGGTAGTTCGACCGGCCCTTGAGCATCGCGAACTCCGGGCGTCGGCGCAGCAGGGGGTGCAACGACTCGACCGTTCTCGGCAGGTCGCGCTCCACCAGCTGACGTTGCAGGGCGAGGGTCGCGGTCGCGACGACCACACGCTCCCCGTGGGCGAGCGCGGGCACCAGGTAGCCCAGCGACTTACCGGTACCGGTGCCGGCCTGGACCAGCAGGTGGGAGCCGTCGTCGATCGCTTCCTCGACGGCTTCGGCCATGGCCACCTGACCGGGGCGCTCCGTACCACCGACGGCAGCGACGGCAGCATGCAGGAGTTCGGGGAGTGAGGGCTTCGTCATAGCGCGACCACCCTACGACCCTGCACTGACAAACGGGCGCTCAAGGCGGGTGCGGGGGACGAGATCAAGGGTGTGGGCTCCCGGGGGTGTGCGGTGGGTGGGCGGGAGGTGAGCGGTGGGCACCCGCCGGCACCTGGGCGGGTTGAACGCCTGCGACGGTGGCGTCGCGGCGCGGGTCCTCGCGGAAACCGGCTCTGCCTGGGTTCTGTCGAAAACGGCGCGGCGTGGGTTCTCGCGAAAAGAGGCTCGGCGGGCGGGAACTGTCGCGGCACGAGCCGCGTTCGATGAGTGACGGCGCAATGACACAGCGCTACAACACATGGCGGAGTGATCGCTCTCGGACCATGAGAGCGGCTCGCTTGGCGGGCAGGTCGACCTCGGTGGAGAACCGGAAGCCGGCGGTCAGGAAAGCGGCGATGGAGGGGGTGTTGCGGATGTCGGGTTCCGCGATGACACGTGCGCAGGTGGGCCGCCGTGTGAGTACGAGGTCGGCCACGGCCCGGAGCAGCAGACCTCCCAGGCCGCGCCCTCGTTCGGCAACTCCGCCGACCAGGAGATGGATACCCGTGTCGTGAGGGCGGGCGGCGTAGTGCCGGGCCAACGGGTCGAGATCGGCCCGGTAGATCTCCCAGTAGCTCATCGGCACCCCGTCCAGTACGCCCATGCACGGCACGCTGCGCCCGTCGCCGGCGAGCTGGGTCGTCAGGTGGTCTTCCGTCACGCCCTGCGGACCTGAGAGCTCCCAGAACGTCGCGGCGGCGGGGTCGTTCATCCAGCGGCTGATCAGCGGAAGGTCGCGTTCGATGCACGCCGGGACGAGGTGGAACCGGCCTGCGGGCGTGTCTGCCGGACCCCATGCGGCAAGGTCGTCGAGAAGGTCCTCCCCGGCGAAGTGACCGGCGTCGGCCGCGCCAGGGGTACAGGCACCGGCATCGGAAGCGGAGTCGCCCCCATTGGCGGCGTGGGAGGCGGAGGCGGTGCCGGCGGGGTCGGTGACGGCGACACCCGGCTCGGCGATCGGGTCGGCGGGAGACACCGGACGCTCCTCTCGGGAAGGGGGTGGCGAGTCCTCAGAGATGCAGGGGGTGGGTCAGCGGTGGTCGGGGTGGGTTGCGGTGGTCAGGAATGCAGGGGGTTGGCGATGGTGACGTAGACGGACTGGGTGTCGACCGGGCCGACGAGTTCATCGAGCCCGTGCAGCCGGGTCAGCAGGTTGGCCTTGCACCGCAGGACGGGCGAGTCGAGCAACAGGGAGGGCAGCGAGGTGCGCAGCCGGGCCGGGCCGGAGGCGAGAGTGTGCAGGAAGCGTCGGAAGGCGGCGAGCAGCAGCCGCTCGTCGGCGAGCCCCTGGGAGCCGAACGCGCCGATCAGACCGAGCACGTTGTTGATCACCAGGTAGTACACGAACCGCTCGTCGGTCACCCGGTCGCAGACGAAGGTGTCGCTCCGCTCTCCGATGCCGGGCAGCCGGGCGTCGAGGTCCTGGCGCCGGGACGCGCGGAAGTAGTAGCCCTGGTTGTCCCGGTAGCGGCCGCCGCTGGGCCAGCCGTCGGCGTCCAGCAGGAGCAGGGTGTTCTGCTGGTGCGCTTCCAGCGCGACGCCCGCCTCAGCGTCCAGCCAGAGGACGGGACGCACCACGTGCCCGAGGTAGCGCAGGAACCACTCGGCGGCGACGGCTCCGCGAGGCCGGCCGGTGCGCCGGGCCAGACGCGTGACCACTTCGGCCAGTCGGGACCGCAGACCAGGGCCGTGCTTGTCGGAGTGTTCCGGAGTCCCCTCCAGCGGGGTCGAGGGGCATGGGCGCGGCGAGAGGAACCCGGCGACGCAGGACACATCGTCGGTGGGGCCGAACGGGTTGTGGCGGATCACCACGTCCAGCCCGGGCACGGGAGTGCCATCGGGGGTGTCCACGGCGAGCCAGGCCGGGTCCCGGACGATGTCGAATCCCGGGTGCTCGGAGCGCCACTCCTGCCCCAGGCCGCTACGGAGCAGGCGGTGGACCTCGACGCCGCGGTGGAGTTCCTTGCGGAGGTTCTCCCGGCGGGAGTTGGTGATGCGCAGGCCCAGCGAGAGCTTGAGCATCGCGGGGGCGTGGGCCCGGTAGACGGTTCGGAGGGAGGAGGTGGGGTGCCAGTCGGGGCCGTGGGCGCCGAGGTCTTGGAGCAGTCCGGTGTCCAACAGGGCGGCAGTCTGCGGCCGGCGCTGGACCTCGTGTGCCTGCCAGGGGTGCAGGGGCAGGAGGTCGTACCCCTCCGGCAGCTTCGTCACGGTCCCGGCAAGTCGAGCGGTGAGTCTGTTGGCGGGGACGGGTCGGCCGCGTTCGGTCCAGGAGGAGTCGGTGGCCAGGAGGGAGGGGGCGACAGCCATCCAGTGCAAGGGGAAGACGCCGCGCAACTCGGGTGAGTAGAGGAGGGCTTCGGACTCCGTGAGACCTTCGCGACTCTTCGGGGTGGGGTGCAGGGGGTGTCCGAGGAGGAGTGCCTGTTCCGCGGACAGGAAGAGGTCGGGGCCGTCGGCGGGGTGTTCCCGGCGGTCGGTGATGAAGGTGGCGACGCGTCGGAGGGAGTCGGCGACCCCGGCGACGAGCGCGACGCCCTCGATCGAAAGGGAGTTGCTGACAGGGGAGGTCTGGAGGCCAGAGGCCCCTGTGGATGTCTCCCTGGTGAGCAGGGCGGCGATCGTGACGGCATCGGCCGGTGGGCTGGTGTCGGGAGCATCGGCGAGACGAGGAGGGCCGAAGCGATGCCAGCCTGTTGGAGACCAGTAGCGCACCGGGGCGAGGACGGCCGTGCCACTGGCGGGGAGGGGGATGCGCAGGACGCCGTCCGCCGGGGCCGGGTGATCGGTCTCGCGTGCCCAGCAGCGGAGCAGGTTCTCCACGGCGGCGGCCTGGGCGTCGGTGTGCGGGTCGGGATGCTCCAGTGGATCAGCGGCATGGCTCTCGCTCGACCCCTGGGCGGGGTCAGCCGCCGGCCGTTGGTGAGGAACCCTCCGGTCCGGCGATGTCGCCGTCGGCCTGTCCTCGGCGGAGCGTCGTTCTTGAGCCGAAGCAGACGCCGAAGCTGAGGTCGGGGCGAGGCCCGGGGCTTGGTCGTCGGGGTGCGGGGTGGCATTCACGGCAGGTACCTCGTGAGGTGGTTCCGGATCGTGCGGGCGAAGGAGGCGTGCCGAGCAGCTTCACTCGGCGCGACAAGCGGGACGCGAGGTCCCGCAGCGGGCGGGTCTACAGGCCCCGGGGCAGGCGGGCTGCGGGCGTGCGGGCCTGCGGGGCTTCTGACGCTCGGGGCTCATGGCGGCGGCGTACGGGGCGTGCCGCGCGTTGCGGGGCTCATGCCGGACGGGGACCGTCGGCAGTGGCACCATGACGCGCAGGCATGACGCGGACCGCGACGCCCGCCGTCTCCGTGCACGGCGTTCACGGTGCGGCTGCCGTGCCACCCCCACGGCACCGGGCTGCCGCCCGGACCGCATCGGCCAAGCGGTCCAGTACGGCGGCCGCTTGTTCGTCGGTGATGGTCAGGGGTGGCAGCAGCTGTACGACGCTCGCGGCCCCGCCGGCGAGTCCGACGATGAGGCCGCGTCGCAGGCACTCCCGCTGGACGGCGGCCGCGAGTTCGGGGGCGGCGGGGAGCGGTCTGTGTCCGTGCGGCCCGCTGCCCGGCATCACGGGCTCCGCCACGGCGCTCTCCGCAGCGCCTGGGGCAGCGGCCTGGGCCCTTTTCCCCTGCGGGTCGGCGCCCCACGGATCCACCAACTCGACCCCGATCATCAGCCCTCTCCCCCGCACCTCCCCCACGCAGGCGTACTCGGATACGAGGGGCCGGAGTTGATCCAGCATGCGCGCCCCGAGCGTGGCTGCACGCTCGGCGAGGGCGTTCTCGCGGACATGGGCGAGGGTCGCTGTACCGGCGGCCATGGCGAGCTGGTTGCCGGGGAAGGTTTCGGCGGGGGCGCCGGGGTGCCCGGTGTCGAGGTCGTCGCGGTACACCACGACGGCCAGGGGCAGGCTGCCGCCGATGGCGTGGGAGAGGACCATCACGTCGGGGGTGACGCCGCTGTGCTCGACCGCCCAGAAGGCGCCGGTCCGGCCCACGCCGGTCCGGGTCTCGTCGGCGATCAGCGGGATGGACCGGTCGGCGGTGAGCTGTCGCAGGCGGCGCAGCCACGCGTCCGGAGCGGGGACGACTCTGCCCTCGCTCTGGACAGGCTCGACGATCACACCGGCGGGCAGGGGCGCCCCCTCCCCGACGTCGTCGAGGAAGGACTCCGGCCGGCGGGCGGCGAAGGCGGCTCCGTCCTCGCCCCCGGCGTCGAAGGCGAGGTGGTCGTCCGGTGGACAGGGCAGGCAGGGGATCCGCGCGTCGTGGGCGTGCGCGGGGGTGTCGTCGAGTGCGCCGGCGGTTCCCGCACGGTCGGCTCCGGTGAAGGCCAGGAGACCGTTCCGGCCGGTCGCCGCGCGGACCAGGGCGTAGGCCGTCTCGACGGCGTCGATGCCGGTCGGGCCGCAGAACCGTACGTGGGCCCGTTCGGCGAGGCCCGGCGGCAGCGTACGGAACAGTTCGGTGAGGAAGGCGTCCTTGACGGGTGTCGCCAGGTCGAGGGTGCTCAACGGTGCCCCGGAGTCGAGGACCTTGCGGAGGGACTCCAGGACGACCGGATGGTTGTGGCCTAGGGCCAGAGTGCCGGCCCCGGAGAGGCAGTCCAGGTAGCGGCGGCCGTCCGCGCCCTCGATGGTGAGTCCCCGGGCCCGCACCGGAACGATCGGCAGGGCACGGGCGTAGGTCCGGGCGGCGGGTTCGCGTGCGGCGTGGCGGCGCAGGATTCCCTCGTGCGCAGGGCGCCGGGTACGGGTGGCGTCTTCCGGAGCTCCGCCGGGGAGGGGTGTCGCCTGTGTACGCCCCACAGCGGCCTCCTCCGACGCACGACCCCCATGGGTGGTTTCCGCCACGACTTTCCTGACCTCCCACCGGGCACGGGCACAGAGGACCGCGCACGGACAGCAGGCCCCCCACCGCTACCAACCCCGGATCACTCACCGGGTTACGGGTTGCCTCAAGATCCTTTCCGTGACGGAACTGTTGCGGATCCGTCGGATCGCCCCCACAGCCACCGCATAGTGTGTGATGCCGTTCCCGGACACCGCGAAGTCACCCCGAACTTCCCGCAGAGCAGCGGGAGTCGGGGCGAAAACAGGCGGTCCGTCCACGTTCGTTCCGTTCCAGGGGGAGAGTCAGATCATGCGACCCATACGACGACCGTCGTCCCAAGCCGCCGGAGGGGGGAGGCGCCGCAGGAACTCCCCCGTCCTGGCTGCCGTGGCCCTCGTCTCGGCGCTGGCCCTGACCGCCACCGCTTGCGAGTCGGGCGGCGCGACGGCGGACGGGGAGGCCTCCGCGTCCGCCACGGCCTCCGGCTCCGGCACCGATGACGGCAAGTTCAAGATCCCGGACGACATCAGGGACCGGCTGCGCGAGCACGGGATCGACATCGACAAGTGGAAGAACGGTGCCTGGAAGAACTGGGACCGGGACGACTGGCTGCGCGAGGCGAACGAGTACATCAACCCGATCATCGAGGGGCTCTGGAACCCGGACCGCATGCGGGAGGCCGAGGAAACCGACCAGGGCGTCGACGAGGGCGAGATCGCCGAGGACCAAGGCGTGACCGACGCGACGCCCGATCCCGTCCAGGCGCAGGCCGTGCCGCCGTCGTACCACGCCAACGTCCCCACGTCCGGGAAGGTGTTCTTCGACTCTCCCGAGGGCTCGGCGGTCTGCTCGGCGACGGTGGTGAAGGACCCGGCGCACCCGGGCAAGTCCAACCTGGTGTGGACGGCGGGCCACTGCGTGCACGCGGGCAAGAAGGGCGGCTGGTACCGCAACATCGCGTTCGTGCCGTCGTACAACGACGACGGCAAGCCGGTGGCGGAGCTGGAGAACGCCACCCGCGAGGATGTCGCTCCCTATGGAGTCTGGTGGGGCGACTGGGCGCAGACCTCGGACCAGTGGATCGAGCAGGGCGGTTCCACGGGTGGTGACGGCGCACCGTACGACTTCGCGGTCATCCACGTCACGCCGGAGAAGGGCAGCGGCGGCAAGTCGCTGGAGGAAATGGTCGGTTCGGCGCTGCCGGTCGAGTTCAAGGCGCCCGCGGTGCCGCAGGTGAAGAGTGTCACGGCGATCGGCTACCCGGCCGCGAAGCCCTACGACGGGCAGAAGCTGTACCGGTGCGAGGACCGGCCCGGGCGGCTGTCGGTCAACGCGTCGGATCCGACCATGTACCGCATCGGTTGCACCATGACCGGTGGTTCGTCCGGTGGCGGCTGGGTCGCGACCGGCTCGGACGGCAAGCCGGCGCTGGTGTCCAACACCTCGATCGGGCCGGTGACGTCGGGGTGGCTGGCCGGACCGCGCCTGGGCGGGGTGGCCAAGGGCGTGTACGACTCGGTCAGCAAGAAGTTCGCCGGCCGGTGACGGCCGGCTGAGCCTCGCCGCCGGGGGGCGAAGGATTCCCCGGCGGCGCACCCGCTCCTCCGGGGCGCCCCCGGGTGCCCCCGGTGCGCCGGAGCCTCGGACTCATGACAGCCGCCCCGGGAGCTCTCGCGAACCTTCACCGCCCCACCCCGGTACGCCCTCAACTCCCCGGCACAGTGGGGTGTCGCGCGAAGCCGACAGCTCCCCGCCTGTGCCCTGCACACGCGGCACCAGCACCGTCGCCACTCTCACCAGCACCACATTCATTCGCACCAACGGGGGTCATCGCACCATGCGTTCCACACGTACGCCCGCACCCGGGCGCGGACGGCGCACCGTCCTCACCGCCGCCGGTATCGTCGCCGCCCTGGCGCTCACCGCGACCGCCTGTGGCGGCTCGGGGGATGCGGCGAGCGACAAGCCCGACGCCACCGGCTCGCAGGCCGCCGCGGACGGTGGCGGCAAGGTCCGGATCCCGGCCGATCTCGCGGACAGGCTCAAGGAGCACGGGATCGACGTCGACAAGTGGAAGAACGGCGGCTGGAAGGACTGGGACAAGGACAAGTGGCTCAGTGACGCCAAGGACTTCGTCAACCCGGTGATCGAGGGCCTCTGGAAGCCGGAGCGGATGCAGTCCGCAGACGAGGCGGACAAGAGGGTCACGACGAAGGACGCGTCGGCGGGCCAGGGCGTCAGCGACCCGGACCCCGCGCCCGTCCGGGCGCAGGCCGAGAAGACGCCGTATCACCGCAACGCGGCGCCGGTCGGCAAGGTCTTCTTCGACTCCCCCGACGGCCCGGCCGTCTGCTCCGGCACGGTCGTCAAGGACGTCAACCACCCGGGCAAGTCCAACCTGGTGTGGACGGCGGGCCACTGCGTGCACGCCGGGGGCGACGGCGGCTGGTACCGCAACATCGTGTTCGTCCCGGCCTACAACGACCTCGGCAAGTCCGAGGCGCAGCTGACCAACGCGAACCCCACGGAGATCGCCCCGTACGGCAACTGGTGGGCGAACTGGGCCTCCACCTCCGACCAGTGGATCCAGGGCGGTTCCGAAAGCGGCGGTGACGGCGCCGCGTACGACTACGCCGTGCTGCACGTCAAGCCCGAGCAGGGTGCCAAGTCGCTGGAGGAGACGGTCGGCGCCGCGCTGGACGTGGACTTCTCCGCTCCGTCCGCGGCCGGGGCCGCCAAGATGGGCGCCTGGGGCTACCCGGCGGCACCGCCGTACAACGGCGAGAAGATGTTCAAGTGCATCGACGTCCCCGGCCGGTTCTCGCTCAGCCCCTCACTGCCGACGATGTACCGCATCGGTTGCGACATGACCGGTGGTTCCTCCGGCGGCGGCTGGTTCCGGGTTCTGAACGGCAAGTCGGTGCTGGTGTCCAACACCTCGATCGGTCCGGCCGACAACTCCTGGCTGGCAGGGCCGCAGTTCGGCCGTGACGCCGAGGCGCTCTACCAGAACATGAGCAAGACCTACGGCGGTCAGTGACCCGCACGACCCGCGCATGGAGAAGGCCCACCCCCGGCGATGGGGGCGGGCCTTCCCGCGTTCGAGCGAAACGCGGGCCCGAGCAAGGCGCACGCTCAGGCGCCACGCGTACTCAAGCGCCCCGCCTACTCAAGCGAGACGCGCGCTCAGCCGGACTCAGAGCGCCGGCGCCGGAGCGTACGGCGTGAGCTCCGCCGCCAGCTCCTCGTGCACCCGCACCTTGAGCAGGGTGCCCTCCGCGGTGTGCTCCTCGGAGATCACCTCGCCCTCGTCGTGCGCACGGGCGACCAGCTTGCCGTGCGTGTACGGCACGAGCGCCTCGATCTCGACCGAGGGGCGCGGCAGCTCGTTGTCGATGAGCGCGAGCAGCTCCTCGATGCCCTGGCCGGTGCGGGCCGAGACCGCGATGGACCGCTTCTCGACGCGCAGCAGCCGCTGGAGCGTCAGCGGGTCGGCCGCGTCCGCCTTGTTGATCACGACGATCTCGGGTACGTCGGTGGCGCCGACGTCCCGGACCACCTCGCGCACGGCGGCCAGCTGCTCCTCCGGGAACGGGTGCGAACCGTCGACCACGTGCAGGATCAGGTCGGACTCGCCGACCTCCTCCATCGTGGAGCGGAACGCCTCGACCAGGTGGTGGGGCAGGTGGCGTACAAAGCCGACCGTGTCGGCCAGCGTGTACAGCCGTCCGCTCGGCGTCTCGGCCCGGCGCACGGTCGGGTCGAGGGTCGCGAACAGGGCGTTCTCGACCAGCACGCCTGCGCCCGTGAGGCGGTTGAGCAGCGAGGACTTGCCGGCGTTGGTGTAGCCCGCGATGGCCACGGACGGCACCTTGTGGCGCTTGCGCTCCTGGCGCTTGATCTCGCGGCCGGTCTTCATCTCCGCGATCTCCCGGCGCATCTTCGCCATCTTCTCGCGGATCCGGCGCCGGTCCGTCTCGATCTTGGTCTCACCGGGACCACGGGTGGCGAGGCCGCCGCCCTTGCCGCCGCCCATCTGCCGGGACAGCGACTGACCCCAGCCGCGCAGTCGCGGCAGCATGTACTGCATCTGCGCGAGGGCGACCTGCGCCTTGCCCTCTCGGGACTTGGCGTGCTGGGCGAAGATGTCCAGGATCAGGGCCGTCCGGTCGATGACCTTGACCTTGACGACGTCCTCGAGGTGGATCAGCTGGCCCGGGCTGAGCTCACCGTCGCAGATGACGGTGTCCGCGCCCGTCTCGATGACGATGTCGCGCAGCTCCTCGGCCTTGCCGGAGCCGATGTACGTGGCCGCGTCGGGCTTGTCGCGGCGCTGGGTGACGCCGTCGAGCACCAGCGCGCCGGCCGTCTCGGCGAGGGCGGCGAGCTCCGCGAGGGAGTTCTCCGCGTCCTGCACGGTTCCCGAGGTCCAGACGCCGACGAGGACGACCCGCTCCAGGCGGAGCTGGCGGTACTCGACCTCGGTGACGTCCTCGAGCTCGGTGGAGAGGCCCGCCACACGGCGCAGGGCCGCGCGGTCGGAGCGGTCGAACTGGTCGCCGTCCCGCTCTCCGTCGATCTCGTGGCTCCAGGCGACGTCCTCTTCCATCAGGGCATCGGCCCGAAGACCCTCGGGGTGGCTGTGCGCGAAGCGCTTGGAGTCCTGGGAAAAGGAAGAAGAGGAGGTCATTGGATCCTTACGTTGGTGGGAAACCGTTCATTGTCTGCAACGCACGGGCGGTCCGGGAGATTCCCGGCGCTTCGTGCCGCGCCGACCCGAAGATGGTCGCACGGCACGGGGCGTCTCGTCACCGTGTTATCGGGCCGCCGCCTTCGCCGGCCGGGCCTGCCTCACGGACGCCTGCGGCCTGACCGGAGCCTGCGTCTGCGAGATCTTCGCGGGTGCCTGCGTCTGCGAGAACGTCGCGGGTGCCTGCGTCTGCGAGATCTTCGCGGGTGCCTGCGGCTTCCAGTCCGGGTGCCCGGGCATCGGCGGGGTCTTCTCGCCGTACAGCCAGCCCTGGAAGAAACCGTCCAGGTCGCGTCCGGCGATCTCGCTGGCCAGTCGCACGAAGTCCGCCGTCGTGGCCGTGTCGTCCCGGTACCGCTCGACCCAGGCGCGTTCCAAGCGTTCGAAGGCCGGGCGGCCGATCTCCTGGCGCAGGGCGTACAGGACGAGCGCCGCGCCGTCGTAGACGTTGGGCCGGAAGATGCTGGTCTTGCGGCCGGCGTCGGGGGCCTTGGGGGCCGCGGGTGGTCCGCCGGCGGCGCGCCAGCGGTCGGAGGCGCCGTAGGCGGCCTTCATCCGGTCCCGCATCGGCTTGTCCGCTTGTTCCTCGGCGTACAGCGCCTCGTACCAGGTGGCGTGTCCCTCGTTGAGCCACAGGTCCGACCAGGTGCGGGGGCTGACGCTGTTGCCGAACCACTGGTGGGCCAGCTCATGGACCATGATCGACTCGACGTACCACGGCGGGTAAACCGGCTCGGTGAAGAGCTCGCGCTCGAAGAGCGAGAGCGTCTGGGTCTCCAGTTCGAAGCCGGTGGTGGCGTCGGCCATGAGCAGGCCGTACGTCTCGAAGGGGTAGCGGCCGACCTTGTTCTCCATCCAGGTGATCTGTGCGGGGGTCTTCTCCAGCCAGGGTTCGAGCGCCTTGCGGTACTCGGTCGGGACGACGTCCCGTACGGGCAGGCCGTGCGGGCCGGTGCGGTGCAGCACCGTGGAGCGGCCGATGGAGACCTGGGTGAGTTCGGTGGCCATGGGGTGCTGGGTGCGGTAGGTCCAGGTCGTCGTCCCGCCCGACTTCTCCACGCCGGCGGGCAGGCCGTTGGCGACGACCGTGTCCTCGTCCGGCGCGGTCACCCGGATGGTGAACATCGCCTTGTCGGAGGGGTGGTCGTTGCAGGGGAACACCAGGTGCGCTGCATCGGCCTGGTTGGCCATGGCGAGGCCGTCCGTGGTACGCACCCAGCCACCCTCACGCCCCTCGGCGGGCACGGGGTCGCTGGTGTGCCGCACGGTGATGCGCATCCAGTTGCCGTCCGACACCGAGTCCTCGGGTGTGATCACCAGATCCTCGCCGGCGGTGTGGAACTGAGCGGGGTCGCCGTCGACCTCGACCGACTCGACCGTGCCGTGGGCGAAGTCCAGGTTGACGCGGTCCAGGTCGGCGGTGGTCCAGGCGTCGATGGTCGTGACGGCCCGCAGCGGCTCGCTGTTGCCGCCCGGGTAGATGAAGGAGAGGTCGTACGACGCCACGTCGTAGCCGGGGTTGCCGAGGTGTGGGAAGAGCCGGTCGCCGACGCCGAGCGGTACGGCGGGGGTGCTCGCGGCGACGAGGCAGACGGAGACGGCCGACGTGAGCAGCGCGGCGGCGGTCCGGCGCCGCCGGGTGGGGGTGGTGGCCCGGCTGTGGGGGGTCAGGAGCATGCCCCACGGCTATCAGCGCACCGCTGAACGTCGTGGACGGCGCGCTTCCGCCCCACCCGAACCGGGGACCGAGGCCTGCGCCGGGTGCCGCTTCGGCTCCCGGTGATCCTCCCGGAAGGTGCGTCGGCCGACGCTCCCGCGCCGCGTGCGGTCCCGCGCCCCGGCAGGTCCGGGCCGGCTCAGCGCACAGGCGGCGAAACCCGGCGACGACCGGGCCGTGTCAGTTGCCCTGCGGCTGCGGCTGGGACCTGCTGACGTCGTACACCCCTGCCACGTCGCGCATCGCGCGCATCAGGCCCGGCAGGTGGCCGGCGTCGGGGAGCTGCACGGTGTAGGTGTGCCGCACCTGCTGCTGAGTCGGCGGCTCGACGGTCGCCGAGACGATCTCGGCACCCTCGGAGGCCATGGCCTCGGTGAGGTCCGCCAGCAGATGCGGACGGACGAACGATTCCGCAACCAGCGTGACGCGGCACTCGGCGGCCTCCCCCCAGTGCACGCCGACCTCCGCACGTCCCCCGTCCTTCATGCGCGCCACAGCGGCGCACTCCACGCGGTGCACGGTGACCGCTCCCCCGCGTACGGCGAAACCGGTGATCTCGTCGGGCGGTACGGGGGTGCAGCAGCGGGCGAGCCGCACGGACGCGCCGGGCAGGTCGGCGAGGACGGTGCCGGTGGCGGAGCGGTCGGCGGGCTGTTCCGGCGCCACGTCCGGCTCGGACACGTCGGCGGGCCGGACGCCCGGCAGGCCGTCGGTGGGCCGGGCGGCAGTCCGGTCCTCCGCGATCCGTGTCTCGTGCTGCTGGGACTCCGCCTGTGCCGGATGGGCGGCCAGCCACCGCTGGATGGCGATCCGGGCGGCGGGGGTGTGCGCATGCTCCAGCCACTCCCGGGACGGCTCCGACGCCGCGTCCTGGCCCATGAGGAGCTGGACGGTGTCGCCGTCCTTCAGGACGGTGCTCAGCGTCGCCAGGCGGCCGTTCACCCGGGCGCCGATGCAGGCGTGCGCGTCCTCGCCGTACTGCGCGTAGGCCGCGTCCACGCAGGTAGCGCCCTCGGGCAGGCCGAGGGTGCCGCCGTCGGGGCGGAAGACGGTGATCTCACGGTCCTGGGCGAGGTCCTCGCGCAAGGTCGACCAGAAGTGGTCGGGGTCGGGTGCCGCCTCCTGCCAGTCGAGGAGCCGGGAGAGCCAGCCGGGGCGGGTGGGGTCGACGCGCTCACCGTCGGCCGGGTCGTCGGGGGCCGGTGCGTACGGGTTGCCGAGGGCGACGACGCCGGCCTCGGCGACCTTGTGCATCTGGTGGGTGCGGATGAGGACCTCGACGACCTGGCCGTCCTCACGCGCCACGGCCGTGTGCAGCGACTGGTACAGGTTGAACTTCGGTACCGCGATGAAGTCCTTGAACTCCGAGACCACCGGCTTCATACAGGTGTGCAGTTCACCCAGGACGGCGTAACAGTCGGCGTCCTCGTTCACCAGGACCAGGACGCGGCCGAAGTCGGAGCCGCGGAGCCGGCCGCGTTTGCGGGAGACGCGGTGCACCGAAACGAAGTGGCGAGGGCGGATGAGGACTTCCGCCGGGATGTCCGCCTCGCGCAGCACACCGCGCACCTCGTCGGCGACCTCGGCGAGCGGGTCGTCCGCGCGGGCCGCGTTGCGGACGATCAACTCCCTGGTGTGCGCGTACTCCTCAGGGTGCAAGATCGCGAAGACGAGGTCTTCCAGTTCGGTCTTGAGCGCTTGCACGCCGAGCCGCTCGGCGAGCGGGATGAGCACGTCACGTGTCACCTTGGCGATGCGTTCCTGCTTCTCGGGGCGCATGACACCGAGGGTGCGCATGTTGTGCAGCCGGTCGGCGAGCTTGATCGACATGACGCGGACGTCGTTGCCGGTGGCGACGAGCATCTTGCGGAAGGTCTCGGGCTCGGCGGCGGCGCCGTAGTCGACCTTCTCCAGTTTCGTGACGCCGTCGACGAGGTAGCGGACCTCCTCGCCGAACTGGTCGCGGACCTGGTCCAGCGTCACATCCGTGTCCTCGACGGTGTCGTGCAGCAGGGACGCGGTCAACGTCGTGGTCTCGGCGCCGAGTTCGGCGAGGATCAGGGTCACCGCGAGCGGGTGCGTGATGTACGGCTCGCCGCTCTTGCGCATCTGGCCGCGGTGCGAGGACTCGGCCAGGACGTAGGCGTGGCGCAGGGGTTCGAGGTCCGCGTCGGGGTGGTGGGCGCGGTGGGCCTCGACGACATGGCTGATGGCGTCGGGGAGCCGGCCGCGGGCGGCGGGGCCGAGCAGGGCCGCGCGGCCGAGGCGGCGCAGGTCGATCCGGGGGCGGGCCTTTCTGCGGGGGGCTGTCGGTGTCACCGCTGCTGACACCGCTCCCGGCATCGGGCCTGGGGTCACGGAATCCGTGGCCTCCGCACTCATGGGCACCTCCGGCTGCGTCAACCGGCGGACGGGGTGCCCCAGAGCGGACACGACTCAGGGGGCGGCTTCGGTCCCCCGTCCGGGCCGGTGCTTGATGCTACCGAGCCCACCACGCCGGACCGACCGCCTCTCGCCGAGCGTGAAACTGATCACCCATTCGAGGGAAGAATGTGAGGTTTGCACCCCTGTGCAGAGCGAGGCCGGTGATACGGATTCCGCCAACTGGCCGAATTGCAACGGCTGTTTCGGGTCTCCGGCCGACGGTGCGCGGGTGTTTCAGGACACCCGGCCCCGGCTCATGCGGAGGTCGCCGTTTCCAGCCAGTCCGCGTCGATCTCACCCTCGGCCACGATCACGGCCGGACCGGTCATCTCGATCTCGCCGTCGGGGCGCTCGGTGATCACCAGGGTGCCGCCGGGGACGTCCACGGTGTAGGTCGCGGGAGTGCCGGTGGCCGTCGGGTCGGCGCCGTCGCGGCGGGCTGCGGCCACGGCGACCGCGCACGCGCCCGTGCCGCACGAGCGGGTCTCGCCCGAGCCGCGCTCGTGCACGCGCAGCGCGACGTGCCCGGGGCCGCGGTCGACCACGAACTCGACGTTCACACCGTCCGGGTAGGCGGCCGCCGGGCTGAAGGGCGGCGGGGAGAGCAGGTCACCGGCGTGCGCCAGGTCGTCCACGAAGGCGACCGCGTGCGGGTTGCCCATGTTCACGTTCCGGGCGGGCCAGCTGCGCTCGCCGACACTCACCGTGACGTCGCCCTCGGGGAGCACCGCGCGGCCCATGCCGACGGTCACGTCACCGTCCTTGGCGATGTGAACCGTCTTCACGCCCCCGCGCGTGGCGACCGCGAGGTCTCCCTCGGTCACGTGACCGGCGCGCTGGAGGTAGCGCGCGAACACCCGCACGCCGTTGCCGCACATCTCCGCGATCGAGCCGTCGCTGTTGCGGTAGTCCATGAACCACTCCGCCTCGGCGGCCATGTCCCTCGCCTCGGGGTGCGCGGCGGACCGCACCACGTGCAGGAGCCCGTCACCGCCGATGCCCGCGCGCCGGTCGCACAGGGCGGCGACGGCGGCAGGAGGCAGGTCGACGGCGTTCTCCGGGTCCGGGACGATCACGAAGTCGTTCTCGGTGCCGTGGCCCTTGAGGAAGGCGATCCGCGTGCTCATGCCTCGATCGTAAGGGGTGCCCCCGACATCGCCCCGCGGCCGTGGGTCGGTCAGCGCAGGCGTGCCACACGCCACACGGCGAGGACCACCACGACGGCCACGACCAGGGCGTACGCGAGGACGACCCGCCAGTCGGGTCTGCGGCCGGAGCCGCGGGCCGGCAGGCCCGGCCAGGTGTAGCCCACGCGGCGGGCGGCCATCATGCCCCAGCCGGCCGCGCACGAGCAGATCAGCAGGCCCAGCATGGCGATGACGGCCCCGCTGTCGCCGAAGTCGAAGGCGAGCGGGAACGCGAACATCAGGGAGCCGAGTGCCGCGAGGGCCACGATCGGCGCCAGCTGCCAGATGCGGAGCCGGCGCTGCGGGCGCAGCTCGACCTCGACCTCGTCGGCGAACATCTCGCCCGGCTCGGGGCCGTCGTCCGTCACACCCTGCGTCTCGTCGGGCCCATCGGAGCTGAGGTGCTCCGCCTCCTGCTCCGACAGCTCCCCGCGCCCCGGCTCATCCCGCTCGGCGGTGATGTGATCGGTGCTTCGTGCGGTGTCGCGAGGGCCGGCCTCCATCGCCACGCGCCCTCCCAACTAGGACTCAACTCGGTCGATCGAAGCTCGATGATGGCACGCCGCCGAAGGGCCGGATGACGGCCTGGGCGTCCCGATGCCATGACGTGATCAGGCTGTAACCGGTCGTTCGACCAAGGACAGTGCGAGCTGCGGAAGTTCCGTGAGGTCGGCCGCCGCCCCACTCAACCAGTGCACCCGCGGATCGCGCCTGAACCATGAATCCTGGCGGCGCGCGAAGCGCTTGGTGGCACGCACGGTCTCGGCCCGCGCTTCGTCGAGCGTGCACTCCCCGGAGAGCGCCGCGAGCACCTGCTGGTAGCCGAGCGCGCGCGAGGCCGTACGCCCTTCGCGCAACCCGTGCGCCTCAAGTGCGCGCACCTCGTCCACGAGACCGGCGTCCCACATCCGGTCGACCCGGCGCGCGATGCGCTCGTCGAGCTCGGGGCGGGTCACGTCGACGCCGATCTGGAGCGTGTCGTACACCGCGTCGTGGCCCGGGAGGTTGGCGGTGAAGGGCCTGCCGGTGATCTCGATCACCTCGAGCGCGCGGACGATCCGGCGGCCGTTGCTGGGCAGGATCGCGCGGGCCGCCTCGGGGTCGTCGGCGGCCAGGCGGGCGTGCAGGGCGGCGGAGCCGTGCAGCGCGAGTTCCTCCTCCAGGCGGGCGCGGACCTCGGGGTCGGTGCCGGGGAACTCCAGGTTGTCGACGGCCCCGCGCACGTACAGGCCGGAGCCGCCGACCAGGATCGGCCAGCGGCCCTCGGCGAGCAGCGCATCGATCCGCTCACGGGCCAGACGCTGGTACTCGGCGACGGACGCCGTGACGGTCACGTCCCAGATGTCCAGCAGGTGGTGGGGGACTCCGTCGCGCTCTTCGGGCGTCAGCTTGGCGGTACCGATGTCCATCCCTCGGTAGAGCTGCATGGAGTCGGCGTTGACGACCTCGCCGCCGAGCCGCTGGGCCAGGAAAACGCCCAGATCGGACTTTCCGGCCGCAGTCGGCCCGACGACGGCGATGACGCGGGGGGCGGGGGGTGCACTGCTCACCGCCCCAGTCTCGCAAACCTCTCCCCCTGCTCTCGAACGAGTTACGTGACGCGACGGACGCGAGGTCGTTGCCCGTTGCGAGGTTCCTGCCGCCGGATCGCAGAGGCGGTGGTCCGGGCCGCGCAAATTGACGCACCGGGCAACGCGGGATTTCGCCCGCACGAGTAACGTATGGAGTGGATATGGGCGTTTTTGCACGACTTCTCCGGCGGTCGAAGGCCACGGCGGAGACGCCTGCAGCCGAGGCCCGGGCCGACACAGCGAAGGCCGGGACCGAGACGGAGACGGAGACGGAGACGGCCGAGGCGCAGACGGCCGAGGCGGCCGAGGCGGCCGAAGCGGCCGAGGCGAAGGGCACCGACGGAGCCGCGAACGCGGCGGAGCCGGCCGCCGAGGCCGCCGCCGAGGTCAGCGAGTCCGAGGGCGTCGACATCCCCAGGCAGCAGTCCACCGAGAAGGCGGCCGACAACGAGGTCGGCGAGGGCGCCCGTACGTGACCGCCCCGGGTGAGGGAAGGTGAGCCATGGGTCTCATGGACAACGTGAAAGCCAAGCTGGGCCCTGCCAAGGACAAGGTCTCCGACCTCGCACAGCGGCATGAGGGCAAGATCCACCACGGTCTCGACAAGGCCGCACAGGCCGTCGACAAGACGACCAAGGGCAAGTACAGCGACAGGATCCAGTCGGGCACGGGCCGGGCCAAGGGCGCCATGGGCCGACTCACGCACCATGGCGACGACGCACCGGAAACGGGCGGCACGACCACGCCCGGCGCGGCAGGCACGACGACGCCGCCCGGCACCGGTCGTACGGCACCGTCACGGGACACGGCTCCCCCGCCGGAGACGGCCCCTCCGACGGACGCGGGTGGTACTCCGCCTCCCGAGACGCCACCGCCCACTTCCTGAGGTCGCGTCGGCACCGAGGGTCCCGAGCGAGCGACGGCACATCGAAGGGCACGGAAAGACACACCGGCGGACGGCCGCGGAGCACGAGAGCTCCCGGCCGTCCGCCGTTTCCGGGGCCCCGCTGGTTGGAACCTCGACCTCGTACTGGAGCGGACCGCATGACCTTCCAGGAGACCCCGCTCGCGCCCGCGCCCCGCGCTACGACCAGGCGGCGACGACGTAGCCCACCCCGTACGGCGCGTCCTCGTACAGCAGGGAGCCGCCTAGGTTCGCGCCCTCGGCCGCACCCGCCAGGACCTGCCAGGGGGCCCTGCCCGACACCTTCAGCTCGTGGGCCAGACCGGTGTCCAGCGCGGTCAGGGCGGCCAGGTCGGCCGCGCCGAGCGCCCGCGCGACCTCCGCGTCGAAGGGCGCGGCGCGTTCGTCCAGGTAACCCGGGGCCTTGAGCGTCCGGCACGCGCTGGCGTCCCCCATCACCAACAGGGCCACCCGCTCGTCCCGGGCGGCGATGTCGCCGCCGGTCCGCACACACAGCTCTGGCGGTGAGGACTCCCCCACCCCGAGACCCTCGACCGGGGCGTCGGACCAGCCGGTCCGCTCCAGCAGCCAGGCGGCGACGGCCAGCGAGTACGGCAGCCGCGGTGTCGTGTCCGCGCCCTCGGCCGCTCCCAGCCGTACGTCGAGGCCGACGCCGAAGCCCCGGAAGGTCCCCGCCGTGCCCTCCGGGTAGGTCTCGATCCCGGCACCGTCCTGCGGGCCGACGACCACGAGCCGTCCCGGCCGGGCGGCGGCGAGCACACCCAGCGCGTCGGTGCAGGCGGCCCGGGCGGCGTCCAGTTCCGGGGCGGCGCCCGCGGCGACGTCGGGGACCAGGAGGGGCGGGCAGGGACAGACAGCGGCGGCGACAAGCATGATCGGCAGGGTAACGCTCACCAGCCACGGCCACCGCACGGGACGGCGGCGACCCGACCGGTCACAGCCACACCCGCCCCCTCACGGCACAGGGCAGCGGGCCGGCCCCGTCACAGCCGCACCGCCGCGTCACCGCTCGGGCGGTGGTCCGGCTCAGTCGCAGCCGCACCCGCTCGCCACGGCCGGCAGGGGCTCGGGGGCGCCGATCTTCGGCAGGCCCAGCATCACGCCGACGGGCTTGGCCTTCTCGGCCGCGTTGCGCTTCTCCCAGGCGTCGCCCGCGCGCGTGCGGCGTACCTCCAGCACGGGCCCCTCGGCGAGGAGGTGGTGCGGGGCGGCGTAGGTGATCTCGACCGTGACGACGTCGCCGGGACGGACCTCCTGGTCCGGCTTGGTGAAGTGCACGAGGCGGTTGTCGGGGGCGCGGCCGGACAGCCGGTGGGTGGTGTCGTCCTTGCGGCCCTCGCCCTCGGCGACCATCAGCTCCAGCGTGCGGCCGACCTGCTTCTTGTTCTCCTCCCAGGAGATCTCCTCCTGGAGGGCGACGAGCCGCTCGTAGCGCTCCTGGACGACCTTCTTGGGGATCTGGCCGTCCATCTCGGCGGCCGGGGTGCCGGGGCGCTTGGAGTACTGGAACGTGAACGCCTGGGCGAAGCGGGCCTCGCGCACCACGTGCAGCGTCTGCTCGAAGTCATCCTCGGTCTCGCCGGGGAAGCCCACGATGATGTCCGTGCTGATCGCGGCGTGCGGGATGGCGGCGCGGACCTTCTCGATGATCCCCAGGAAGCGCTCCTGGCGGTAGGAGCGGCGCATCGCCTTGAGGACAGGGTCGGAGCCGGACTGGAGCGGCATGTGCAGCTGCGGCATCACGTTCGGTGTCTCAGCCATGGCGGCGATGACGTCGTCGGTGAAGTCACGCGGGTGCGGAGAGGTGAAGCGGACGCGCTCCAGCCCGTCGATCTTCCCGCAGGCGCGCAGCAGCTTGCTGAAGGCCTCGCGGTCACCGATGTCGGAGCCGTAGGCGTTGACGTTCTGCCCGAGCAGCGTGATCTCGGAGACGCCCTCGGCGACCAGGGCCTCGATCTCGGCGAGGATGTCGCCGGGGCGGCGGTCCTTCTCCTTGCCGCGCAGGGCCGGGACGATGCAGAAGGTGCAGGTGTTGTTGCAGCCGACGGAGATGGAGACCCAGGCCGCGTAGGCGCTCTCGCGCCGGGTCGGCAGCGTCGACGGGAACGCCTCCAGCGACTCGGCGATCTCGACCTGTGCCTCGTCCTGGACGCGTGCGCGTTCCAGCAGGACGGGCAGCTTGCCGATGTTGTGCGTGCCGAAGACGACGTCCACCCAGGGCGCCCTCTTCACGATGGTGTCCCGGTCCTTCTGCGCGAGGCAGCCGCCAACCGCGATCTGCATCCCGGGGCGGCTCGCCTTCTTCGGAGCGAGGTGGCCGAGGTTGCCGTACAGCTTGTTGTCGGCGTTCTCACGCACGGCGCAGGTGTTGAAGACGACGACGTCCGCCTCGTCGGCGCCCTGGGGGGCGCGGACGTAGCCCGCGTCCTCCAGCAGTCCGGACAATCGCTCGGAGTCGTGGACGTTCATCTGGCATCCGTAGGTCCGGATCTCATAGGTCTTAGATGATCGAACGTCCACTGCCGGGCTCCGGTCGCTGCTGCTGGTCATGGTTCAAGGGTAGGTGCTTCCCGGACGACGGCGTCCACAAGGTTCTGCGGCCCCGGGACCCGGAGCCGCACGACTGCCGTCGGCGCCGCTGTGCGGCCGGCCGGACGGGAGCGTGAGCGGCTTCCGGAAGGTACCGGCCTCAGGGCTCGATGAGTCCTGCCCTGATCGCGTACCGGGTCAGCTCCAGGCGGTCGCGCATGCCGAGCTTCTGCAGCAGGTTGGCGCGGTGGCGCTCCACGGTCTTGGCGCTGATGAAGAGGAGCTCCCCGATCTCCTTCGAGGTGTGTCCCTCGGCGACCAGCTTGAGGATCTCCTCCTCGCGCTCGGTGATGGGGCGTTCCGGGAGGCCGTCGCCCCGATGCAGCCGCTCCAGGTAGGAGCGGACGAGGGCGCGTTCGGCTCCCGGGTAGATGAACGGCTCGTCGCGCACGGCGGCCCGGCAGGCCTCGACCAGGTCGCGGTCGGCGACCGACTTGAGGACGTAGCCGCTGGCTCCGGCCCTGAGCGCCTCGAAGAAGTACTCCTCGTTGTCGTACATCGTGAGGATCAGGATGTGCAGGCCGGGCAGTCGGCGGGAGAGTTCCCGGGCGGCCTGGAGGCCGGTCATCCGGGGCATGGCCACGTCCAGGACGGCCAGGTCCACGGGCGTCTCCCGGGCCCTGGCCACGGCCTCGGCACCGTCCCCGGCCTCCGCCACCACGGTGAGGTCGGGCTCCCCGTCCAGGATGAGGCGCACGCCCCGGCGGACGAGCGTGTGGTCGTCGGCGAGCAGCACACGGATCGGTGTGGACATCAGCGGAGCCCTTCGGTCACCGGTACGCGCAGCCGTACGTCGGTGCCCCCGCCCCGCGCCGGCTCCAGGGTCAGGGTGGCACCGATCAGCAGGGCGCGCTCGCGCATGCCGGTGATGCCGGCGCCCTCGGGGGCGTCGCCGAGGCCCGTGCCGTTGTCGCGTACGAGGAGCTCGACACCGTCGGGGTCCGGCTGGAGGCGGAGTTCGGCCTGGTCGGCGGTGGCATGCCGGGCGGTGTTGGTCAGGCCCTCCTGGGCGACCCGGTAGACGACGAGTTCGGCCTCGGGGGTCAGGTCGGGAAGCTCGCCGGTGACGTGAGGGCGCACGGTCAGCCCGTGGGTCGTGAACTCTCCGGCGAGCGAACGCAGGGCGCTGGCCAGCCCGAGTTCCTCCAGCACGCCGGGCCGCAGGCGACGGGCGATGCGGCGGATCTCGTCCAGGCCGGCCCGGGTCGCCTCCTGCGCCTGGCCCACCTCCTCGCGGAGGTCCTCGGGCGCCCGGTCGGCGACGCGCTTGAGCTGAAGGAGGACGGCGGTCAGGGTCTGCCCGACCTCGTCGTGGAGCTCCCGGGCGATCCGGTGGCGTTCGCTCTCCTGCGCCGACAGCGCCCGGGCCGTGCCGGCGGCCCGCTCGGCCTCCAGCCGGTCGAGCATCGTGTTGTACGTCGTGATCAGCCCGGCCGTCTCCGCCGGACCCGACACCACAGGCCGGGAGCCCGGGCGCAGCAGGTCCGCGGTGGCCATGGCCCGGTCCAGCCGTTGCAGCGGCACCAGACCGAACCGCAGCACGAGGGCGTTGCCGGCGAGCAGCAGCACCAGGCCGCCGAGCAGGACGAGGGCTTCGCCCACGAGGACGGGGGTGGACACGGTGACCGGGCCGAGCAGCAGCGCCGTGGCCACGACCAGGCCGGCGGCGTTGAGCGAGAAGATCCGCCAGAACAACGACACGCTCGCCGATCCGCTCCTTCCCGCCTTCACGCAGTGCACCGCCCCGTCCACTCTCTCCGGCGACCGGCCGCTGCGTATATCCGTCACGACACCCATGTCGTCACCGTACGGCCGGATGAAAGCATGCGGAGTCGACCCGTCCGATGATCGACACCGGTCGCCGGGCCGACACAGCGGATCAAACAAGATCAACAGTACGAAATACGCACGTTCGACGGACGAGACGAACAAGGGGAAGCAACGTGTCAGCTCCGCGCCTGAGGGCGACACCGCTGCCGGGCATCGGGGTCCAGTACGACCTGGAGACCCGGGAACACCGCCATCTGTCGGTGGTGGCGCACCGCGACGGCACGCGCACGGTGAACATGTACCGGCCCGACGATCCCGACTCCTGCGCCCACTCGTTGAAGCTGACCAGCTCGGAGGCGGGGTCGCTGATCGACGCGTTGAAGCCGTCCCATCACAGCCCGAGCCTGCTGTACACCACCGATCTCGGGCTGGTCGCCGAGCGGATCGAGGTGCCGGCGGCCTCGCGCTGGAACGGTCGGGTGCTCGGCGACATGCGGATGCGGACCGAGACGGGTGCGTCGGTGGTGGCCGTGCTGCGGCGGGCCGAGGCGATCCCGTCGCCCGCTCCGGACTTCCGTCTGTCGGGCGGTGACACGCTGATCGTCGTCGGCACCCGCGAGGGCGTCGACGCGGCCGCGACCATCATCGGGCGGGAGTGAGCTTTTGCACTCCGCTGTTCTGCTCATCGAGTTCGGTTCCATCATTCTCGGCCTCGGCCTGCTCGGCCGGTTCGCCGCCCGGTTCCGGCTCTCGCCGATACCCCTGTATCTCCTCGCCGGTCTGGCCTTCGGTGAGGGCGGTCTGCTGCCGCTCGGCGCGAGCGAGGAGTTCATCGCCACGGGCGCGGAGATCGGCGTCATCCTGCTGCTGCTGATGCTGGGCCTGGAGTACACGGCGAGCGACCTGGTCTCCAACCTCAAGACGCACTACCCGTCCGGTCTGGTCGACTGCGCCCTCAACGCGCTTCCCGGTGCCGCCGTGGCGCTGCTGCTGGGCTGGGGCCCGGTGGCCGCCGTCGTACTGGCCGGTGTCACCTGGATCTCGTCGTCCGGTGTGATCGCGAAGGTGCTGGGCGATCTGGGCCGGGTCGGCAACCGGGAGACGCCGGTGATCCTCAGTGTGCTGGTACTGGAGGATCTGGCGATGGCGGTGTACCTGCCCATCGTCACGGCGCTGGTGGCGGGCGTCGGGCTGCTGGCCGGCAGCGTCACCCTGGCGGTCGCGCTGGGCGCCGCCGGACTGGTGCTGTTCCTCGCCCTGCGCTACGGCAGGCTCATCTCGCGCTTCGTCTCCAGCGACGACCCGGAGAAGCTGCTGCTGGTCGTGCTGGGCCTGACGATCCTGGTCGCGGGTGTCGCCCAGCAGCTCCAGGTGTCGGCGGCGGTCGGGGCCTTCCTGGTGGGCATCGCGCTGTCGGGAGAGGTCGCGGAGGGCGCGCACACCCTGCTGAGCCCCCTGCGTGACCTGTTCGCCGCGGTGTTCTTCGTCTTCTTCGGGCTGCACACCGACCCGTCGAGCATCCCGCCCGTCCTGCTGCCCGCGCTCGGCCTCGCGGTCGTCACCGCGCTGACGAAGATCGCCACCGGGTACTGGGCGGCCCGGCGGGCCGGGGTCTCCGTCAAGGGCCGCTGGCGGGCCGGCGGGGCGCTGGTGGCCCGCGGCGAGTTCTCGATCGTCATCGCCGGTCTCGCCGTCGCGGCCGGTGTGGAACCGTCCCTCGGCCCGCTGGCCACGGCGTACGTCCTGATCCTGGTCGTCCTGGGCCCGCTCACCGCGCGCTACACCGAGCCGGTGGCGACGTGGTGGTCCCGCCGCCGCGCACCCCACCCCTCGCGGCCGGCACCCCGAGCAGCGGAGACGGAGGCACCGGTCGCCGACTGAAGGGGGTGTGACGGGGCGGCCCGGGGGGCTTCGTGATCAGGGCCGGGTGCCCCGGACTGACCAGGGGTCGGTCGCGCGCCCTGTGAGTGACGCCCGAGCCGGCAGCCGAGGCGCCCCCGGGCCCGACCCAGCCACCACGGCCGGGGCCCTTCCCGGGCCCCGGTCAGGCGGTCGCGCCCGGCACCCACCCCTGCTTGCGCAGCACCCCCGGCACGTCCGGCGCCTCGTAGTGCTCGCCCTTGAGGACCTTGCCGTCCTCCCGGCGGGAGACAGTGCCGTCGGGGCCGAGCTTCGTCATGTTGGAGCGGTGGATCTCGGCGAGCACCGCGTCGAGGTCGATCCCGTGCACGAGAGCGGTCCCGTACGCGACATACACCACGTCCGCCAACTCGTGCGCGAGCCGGTCGAGCGGACCCCGCACCGACACCTCGGCGACCTCCGCCGCCTCCTCCGCGAGAAGTTCGCCGCGATGGGCCGCCAGTTCCGCGGAGACCTCCGTCGGCGTACTGCGGACGTCCAGGCCGAAGGCGCGGTGGAATTCACGGACCAGGTCAGCGGGCGAAGAACTCATGGGGGCGACTGTAGTACCGCCCGCCGGCACTCCCCCACCGCCGGCTTGTGACCCCTGCCCTGGTCAGGGTGCCACCCGGCTGGCAGGATCGCCCGCATGTCCAGAACGCTCACCCCCGTCGGCAGGCGCCGGGCCCTGCAGGGCGGCGCCGCCTCCCTCGTGGTCCTCGGGCTGCTGATGTGGTGGCTGCGCCCCTGGGCCGAGGAACCTCCGAACGGGACGATCACGTTCAGCACGGGCACCCGCGCGGGCGTCTACCACGAGTACGGCCGGCTCCTGAGCGGCGAGATCGACAAGGACATGCCCGACCTGAAGGTACGGCTGCAGCCCAGCGCCGGGTCACAGGAGAACGTCTCGGACGTGGCGACGGGCGACGCGGACTTCGCGATCGCCGCGGCCGACGCGGTCGCCACGTACAAACTCGGCAAAGGCGAGGGCGCCGACCGGCTGCGCGGGGTCGCGCGCCTGTACGACGACTACGTCCAGCTCGTCGTGCCGCCGGACTCGGACATCCGCTCCGTCGCGGACCTGCGGGGCAAACGCGTGGCCATAGGGCTGCCCGACTCCGGTGTGCGACTGATAGCGAACCGCGTACTGAGGGCCGCCGGCATCGACCCGGAGCAGGACATCCAGCCGTCGTCGGACGGCATCGACACCGGACCCAAGCGGCTGGGCCGCGGCCTGGACGCGTTCTTCTGGTCGGGCGGCCTGCCCACGGACGGCCTCAGCGGGCCGGCCAAGAAGTCGGCGTCGGCCTTCCGGTTCGTGCCGATCGACGCCACGCTCGTGGCCAAGCTGCACGACCAGGGCGGTGCCACGCGCTACTACCGCGCCACGAAGATGCCGGAGTCGGCCTACCCCACGATCCAGCGCGGCAAGGCGGTGCCGACGCTGGCGGTGTCCAATCTGCTGATCACGCGCAGCGACATGGATCCACGGCTCACCGAGTGGCTGACCCGTACGGTGCTCGACAGCCGGGACCTGATCGGCGCCACCGTCCACTCCGCGCAGCTGGTCGACGTCCGTACGGCGATCTACACCGACCCGCTGACGCTGCACGTCGGCGCCCAGCGCTACTACCAGTCGGTCAAGCCGTAGCACCCGAGCCGCACGCGGCCCGACGGGTCGCCGTCCGTCAGGCCGTGGGCGCCGATCTTGGCACCGACACCGTCACCTTCAGGCCGTGCGGCTCGTGACGGTCGTAGGCGATCGCGCCGCCGCCCGCCGCGAGCAGGGCCCGGGAGATGGACAGCCCGAGGCCCGAGCCCTTGATGTTCTGGTGCCGGCCGCTGCGCCAGAAGCGGTCACCGACGCGGGCCAGCTCCTCTTCGGTCAGACCCGGACCCTGATCGGCCACGACGACCGTGGAGGTGTCGCCGTTGGAGGCGACGGTCACCTCCACGGCCTGCCCCTCGGGCGTGAACTTCACCGCGTTGTCGATGACCGCGTCCAGCGCGCTGGACAGCGCGACCGGGTCGGCCCACGCGGTCGTGGGCGGGCAGTTCCCTACCAGGCGCACGCCCTTGGCCTCGGCGGTCGGCGCCCAGGCCGCGAGACGTTCGGCGGCCAGCTCCCCGATGTCGGTGACCTTCAGATCGGCCTCGGTGTGCTCGGCCAGCGCCAGGTCGAGCAGGTCGTCCAGGACCTGCGCGAGGCGCTTGCCCTCGGCCTGGACCGAGGCGATCTCCTTGTTGCCCTCGGGCAGCTCGAACGAGAGCAGCTCGATGCGCAGCAGCAGCGCCGCGAGGGGGTTGCGCAGCTGGTGCGAGGCGTCGGCGACGAAGGCGCGCTGCTGCTCCAGCACGTCCTCGACGTTGTCCGCCATCTCGTTGAACGACCGGGCGAGGCGCTGGAGTTCCGGCGGTCCGCCGGCGGCCGCGACCCGGGACTTCAGCCGTCCGGTGGCGATGTCGTGGGTGGTGGCGTCGAGGACGCGCACGGGCTTGAGCACCCAGCCGGTCAGCCGCAGGGCGGCACCGACGGCCAGCAGCATCGCGGCGAACTCGCCCGCGCCGATGACCAGCCAGCCGTTCAGCGTGCGGGAGCGCAGCTGCCCGGTGGGCGAGTCGGTGACGACGACCGCGACGACGTCGCCGTCCCGGATGACCGGCGAGGCGACCACGAGGTTGCGGCGCTGCCAGGGCCACACCTGCTTCGGGTCGTGGCTGCGGCGGCTGAGCTTCGCCTCGTCGAAGGCGTCACGCACCTCGCCCTGGTCGGGCAGCGACCACTCGTCAGGGGCGTGGGCCATGGCACGGCCGGTGCGGTAGAAGACCCCGGACCGGATGCCGTAGACCTCGTAGTAGCTGCGGAGCTCGCTGCGGAGCGTGGCCAGGCGCTCGTTCTCGAAGGCGCCGGTGGTGCCGTCGGGCGAGTCGGTGACGAACTGGGCGAGGGCGGCGAAGCGGGCCGTGTCGTCGATCCGGTCGACGACGACCTTCTGCTGCTGCGCGCCGGCAAGGCTCACGGCCAGCGGCACGCCGAGCGCGAGCAGCACGGCCGCCATCAGGACGATGAGCAGGGGGAGCAGACGAGTGCGCACCCGGCCCCGCTACCCGGCAGGCGCGACGAGCCGGTATCCGACTCCGCGGACGGTCTCGATGAGGGCCGGCATCCGCAGCTTGGCACGCAGGGACGCGACGTGCACCTCAAGGGTGCGCCCGGTGCCCTCCCAGCTGGTCTGCCACACCTCGCTGATGATCTGCTCGCGGCGGAAGACCACTCCGGGCCGCTGCGCGAGCAGGGCCAGCAGGTCGAACTCCTTGCGGGTCAGGCTGATCACCGACCCGTCCACACTGACCCTGCGCGTGGGCAGCTCGATGTGCACCGGGCCGAGTCGCAGCTCGGTCTCGATGCCGCTGGAGGTGTCCTCGTGGGAGGTGCGCCGGCTGACCGCGTGGATCCGGGCGAGCAGTTCTCCGGTGTCGTAGGGCTTCACCACGTAGTCGTCGGCGCCGAGGTTGAGGCCGTGGATGCGGGAACGCACGTCGGAGCGGGCGGTGACCATGATCACCGGGGTGCTGGTGCGCTTGCGGATCTTGCCGCAGACCTCGTATCCGTCCTGGTCGGGCAGGCCGAGGTCGAGGAGGACGACGCCGAAGCAGTCAACCTCGGGGACGAGTGCCTGAAGGGCCTCCTCACCGCTGCGCGCGTGCGTGACGTCGAACCCGTGCCGTGCCAGAACCGCCGACAGGGCGGCGGCGACATGGTTGTCGTCCTCGACGAGCAGCAGTCTCACCCGGTCCCCCTTCAGTTCACTGGCCGTACGCTCTAAATGTGTACGAGACGCGTGCACACGCGCGGGTGCACCTTGTGCAGTCACGCTGATGGATGAGGACGGCGTCAAGAGAGTTCCGGTTGCGGAGCCCTTCCGTTACCCGGCCGATATCAGCGCTGCTCACAAGTGCTACGACACGTGTCCGATTGCTATCGGATCGTGATGCTCAGATTCCCCTCAGATGTAATGACGCAGGTCGTAGAGGGTAACTACTGTCCTCCGAAACCGAGGAGGACGGAGCCTGAGAGCGATGACCGAAGTATCGGTGGCCAAGGAAGATGTGGCCGCGACCGGAGAACTGGTCGTCCTGAAGAGCGTCAACAAGCACTTCGGCGCGTTGCACGTACTCCAGGACATCGACCTGACGATCGCCCGCGGTGAAGTCGTCGTGGTCATCGGACCCTCCGGGTCCGGCAAGTCCACCCTGTGCCGCACCATCAACCGCCTGGAGACGATCGACTCCGGCTCGATCACGATCGACGGCAAGCCGCTGCCCGCCGAGGGCAAGGAACTCGCCCGGCTGCGGGCCGACGTCGGGATGGTCTTCCAGTCCTTCAACCTCTTCGCGCACAAGACCGTGCTCGAGAACGTGATGCTCGGCCAGATCAAGGTCCGCAAGAAGGACAAGAAGGCGGCCGAGGACCGGGCCCGGGCTCTGCTCGACCGGGTCGGTGTGGGCGCGCAGGCCGAGAAGTACCCGGCGCAGCTCTCCGGCGGCCAGCAGCAGCGCGTCGCCATCGCACGGGCCCTGGCCATGGAGCCGAAGGTGATGCTCTTCGACGAGCCCACCTCTGCACTCGACCCCGAGATGATCAACGAGGTGCTGGAGGTCATGCAGCAGCTCGCCCGCGACGGCATGACCATGATCGTCGTCACCCACGAGATGGGTTTCGCACGATCAGCCGCAAACCGCGTGGTGTTCATGGCAGACGGCCGCATAGTCGAGGAGGCTGCGCCCGACCAGTTCTTCAGCAATCCGCGCAGCGACCGTGCCAAGGACTTCCTGTCGAAGATCCTGCACCACTGACGGCGCGGGTCGCGTCCGACGCGCTCCCCCTGTCGCCCGCCCCTTGAAGGCCCGCATCTCTTCACCAGCCAAAGGATGTTCATCATGAAGCTCCGCAAGGTCACCGCCGCCTCGGCCACCGTCTTCGCTCTCGCCCTCACCGCCACCGCGTGCGGCGGCGACAACAGCACGGGCGGCGACTCCGGCTCCGACGGCGGCGGCAAGACGATCACGGTCGGCATCAAGTTCGACCAGCCCGGCCTCGGCCAGAAGACGCCGCAGGGTTACGCCGGCTTCGACGTGGACGTCGCCACGTACGTCGCGAAGAAGCTCGGTTACAACGCGGACCAGATCGAGTGGAAGGAAGCGAAGAGCGCCGACCGCGAGACCATGCTCCAGCGTGGTGACGTCGACTTCATCGCGGCGACCTACTCGATCACCCCCGAGCGCCAGGAGAAGGTCGACTTCGCCGGTCCTTACCTGCTGGCGCACCAGGATGTTCTGGTTCGTGCGGACGACAACAAGATCAAGTCGCCGAAGGACCTGAACAACGCCAAGCTCTGCTCGGTCACCGGCTCCACCTCGGCGCAGAACGTCAAGGAGAAGCTGGCTCCCAAGGCGCAGCTGCAGCCGTACCCGACGTACTCCGCCTGCCTGCCCGGTCTGCAGAACGGTGCCGTCGACGCGCTGACCACCGACGACTCGATCCTCGCCGGTTACGCCGCCCAGTCGCAGTTCAAGGGCAAGTTCAAGCTCGGCGGCTTCAAGCTGACCAACGAGAACTACGGCATCGGCGTCAAGAAGGGCAGCGACCTCAAGGACAAGATCAACAAGGCCCTCGAGGAGATGGTCGACGACGGCGCCTGGCAGAAGGCCGTGGACAAGAACCTCGGCCCGGCCGACTACAAGAACGAGCCGGCTCCGAAGATCGGCGAGATCAAGAGCTGAGGCAGCGCCTGACAGGGTGCGCCGCCCACCGGAGGGGGCGGCGCACCGGCGTGGACATCCCTACACGCGGAAGCACGGGAGATCGTGTTCGACTTTCTTGAGGATTACGACCTGCTGGGAGCCTTCTGGACGACAGTGCAGCTCGCTGTGCTCTCCGCCGTCGGCTCCCTGATCTGGGGCACCCTGCTGGCCGCCATGCGCGTCGGCCCGGTGCCGCTGATGCGCGGCTTCGGGACCGCGTACGTGAACATCGTGCGCAACATCCCGCTGACCGTCATCATCCTGTTCACGTCGCTGGGCCTGAACCAAACGTTGGGGGTCTCCCTCGGCGCGAGCGACGTCGAGACGATCAACTTCCGGCTCGCCGTGCTCGGCCTGATTCTCTACACCTCGTCCTTCGTGTGTGAGGCGCTGCGCTCCGGCATCAACACGGTGCCGGTCGGGCAGGCGGAGGCGGCCCGCGCGATCGGTCTCAGCTTCCGTCAGGTGCTGGGGCTCGTCGTGCTGCCGCAGGCGTTCCGTTCGTCCGTGGTCCCGCTCGCGAACGTGCTGATTGCGCTCATCAAGAACACCACGGTGGCCGCCGCCATCGGTGTCGCCGAAGCGGCGGTACTGATGAAGGAGATGATCGAGAACGAGGCGCAGCTGCTGCTGATCTCGGCGATCATCGCGTTCGGTTTCGTGATCCTGACGCTGCCGACCGGCCTGTTCCTCGGCTGGGTGGGCAAGAAGGTGGCGGTGAAGCGATGAGCTCCGTTCTCTACGACGCGCAGGGTCCTCGCGCCAAGCGGCGCAACGTCATTCTCACGATCGTCTTCCTGGTCGCCGTCGCGGCTCTGTTGTGGTGGGTGTTCGGGACCCTCAAGGACAAGGGCCAGCTGGAATGGGCCCTGTGGGAGCCGTTCTTCCACAGCGAGGCCTGGTCCACGTACATCTGGCCGGGTCTGCAGAACACCTTGAAGGCCGCCTTCCTGGCGGTGATCATCGCGATGCCGCTCGGCGCGGTTCTCGGCATCGCCCGCCTGTCGGACCACGCATGGGTCCGAGTGCCCGCCGCGGTCGTGGTGGAGTTCTTCCGCTCCATCCCCGTGCTGGTGCTGATGATCTTCGGCCTCGCTCTGTTCGCCGAATACACCAACGTCAGCTCCGACGACCGTCCGCTCTACGCGGTCGTCACCGGCCTGGTGCTCTACAACGCCTCCGTCCTGGCGGAGATCGTCCGGGCGGGCATCCTGTCCCTACCCAAGGGGCAGTCCGAGGCCGCCATGGCGGTCGGCCTGCGCAAGGGCCAGCTGATGCGGCTGATCCTGCTGCCTCAGGCCGTCACCGCGATGCTCCCGGCCATCGTCAGCCAGCTCGTCGTCATCGTGAAGGACACCGCGCTCGGCGGCGCGGTCCTCACCTACTCCGAGCTGCTCTCCGCGGCGAACACCATGAGCGGCTACTACGGCGCGAACATCATCGCCAGCTTCACGGTCGTGGCGATCATCTTCATCGCGCTCAACTTCGCCCTCACCTCATTCGCCAGCTGGCTGGAGCGCCGGCTGCGACGCGCCAAGAGGTCCACGGGCGCGGTCGTGGGCCCGAACGACGCGGAGATCGCCGGCACGGCCGGGACCGGTGCCGGAGGCACCCTCTGACACCCGGTCACCTCACGTGACACACTCAGGGGCAGTGGCATGATCGCCACTGCCCCTGGTCACTTGACGCAAGCACCCGCAATAGGTTGCATACGTTCTGTGATCGTGCACCCTGCTCCACCCTTCTGTTCACCTACGTCTCTCAAGACACCACTGCGGGCAGGGGGCGTCGCGCCGTGGATCCGGTGATCATCGTCGGAGCGGGGCCCGTCGGGCTCACGCTCGCCCTGGCGCTGGCGCGTCAGGAGGTGCCGTGCGTCGTCCTCGACGAGGGCCCGGGCAAGGACGAACCCCGCGCGGCGCGCACCGTCGTCCTGCGCGAGGACACCGCCGCCCTGATGGAACGGCTGACCGGTGTGCCCCTCGCCGGAGCCGGTGCTCACTGGGCCGGATGGCGGTCGATGCGGCGCAAGCAGGTGATGCGCGAGGTCGTTTTCGACGGCACCGAACCCGCCCCCCTGCACATCGCCCAGCACGTGCTGACCGGGGCCCTGCGCGCGGCCCTCGCGGACGAACGGCTCGTCAAGGTCGCCGTGGACAGCCGCCTCGACGGCCTCGAACAGGAGCCCTCGGGCGTGACGGCCCACACCCGCGGCCCCAAGGGCACGTGGTGGCGCGGCAGTTACCTGGTCGGCTGCGACGGCCCCCGCTCGACCGTCCGCAAGATCCAGGACATCCGCTTCCCGGGCCGTACGGCGGTGGAACGTCACGCCGTCGCCGCGCTCCGTACGGAACTGCCCTGGCACGACGAGGCGTTGCTGCACCGCCTGCCGCCCTGGCGCACGTCCGGCCCCTCGGCCGGCGAAGTCACCGCGCGCCCGCTGCCGGACGGCGTCTGGCGCCTGGACTGGCTCCTGCCGCCCGGCAAGGACCTGGTCACTCCCGAGCTGCTGCTCACCCGCATCCGGGAGACCCTGGCCGGCTGGGCGGGTGGCCCGACCCCGCCGTACGAGCTGCTGGACACCGGTGTCCACACCGTCCACCACCGGCTGGCCCGGCGCTGGCGCGCCGACCGGGTGTTCCTCGCCGGGGACGCGGCCCACCTGCTCGGCGCGCTGGGCACGCACGGGCTGGACGAAGGCCTGCGGGACGCCGACAACCTCGCCTGGAAACTGGCCCTGGCCTGGCACCACGGGCCGCACGAAGCGCTCCTCGACAGCTACCAGACGGAACGCCGGGCGGTCGTCGCCGCCCGGCTCCGCGCCGCCGACCAGGCGCTGCCGGTGTTGCGCGGCGGTGGAGGGCTGCGCGCCGTCGTGCCCGGCTCCTCCCGGGGGCACGACGCGCTCCTCACCGAGGGCCACTTGGGTCACGGCCAGCTCGGCGCGCCGGGGGCGTACGCCGACTCGCCGCTCGCGCCCCAGCAACTCGAAGGGGAGGTCCCCGTCGACACACCGCTCGGAGCACCGGTCACCGACGTCCGGGTCACCGCGGAGGACGGCACCTTCGTACGGCTGCGGGACCGGCTCGGCCGCGGTGCGCTGCTCGTGGTGCTGATCGCACCGGGCACGGGCGTGTGGGAGCGCAGGCACTGGGTCAGCGCGGGCATCATGCCGCAGCTGGCGGCGGCGGTCGCTGCGCTGCCGCACCCCGCCGAGCTGCTCGTCGCGGAGAGCTACCCGGGCGCGGCCGCGCACACGGTGCTGCTGGTGCGACCCGACGGGCACCTCGTCACCGCGCTGGGCGGAGTACGCCCGGCCGATCTGTACGCGGCGGCGGAGGCGGCCGTCGGCGGTCCGGTGAGGGCGCAGGCGGAGGCAGGTGCTGCGGCGGGATCACGCTGACGCCCGCCAGGGGTGACTGGGCTCACTGTCACGCTGCGTCCGCATGGTGACAGTGAGTTGACCCGTCCGGGCGGCCGTGGTGTACTCCGGTGCGTGACCGACACCTGTGTGCGCCTGTGGCGGAGGGTCCATATGGACCTCCTCCGCTATGCGGGCTGCGTGTGTCGCCCGTCCTGCTGATTTCGCATTCCGCTTTCCTGTGCGCGCGCCGCGCTCTGTCCGCCGGCCACCGCGCCTCGCTCGCGAACCCTCATCAGGACCTCCAGGACGGCATCCGTGTCTGTATCCCCCTCCGCGATCCCCTCTGCCTCCACCGGCCCGGCTCCCACGCAGGCCGAACTCTACGACTTCGTGCGGCGCACGGCCGCCGACACCGAGCTGATCGACTCCCTGCCGCTCGACCCGGAAGGCCGCACCTGGGTGCGGCTGGAGGGGCCCGGCGGCAGTGAGGCCTGGCTGATCGGCTGGCCGCCCGGCTCGGGCACCGGCTGGCACGACCACGCCGACTCGGTCGGCGCCTTTCTGACGGCCTCGGGCGAGCTCAAGGAGAACTCGCTCGCCGCCCGGCTGCCCACGGACGGCTGGAAGACCCTGGAGCTCGCCGAGGACGTGGACCGGGAGCGCCGGCTGCGGGCCGGCCAGGGCCGCGCTTTCGGCCGGCACCACGTCCACGAGGTTCTCAACGAGTCTCCCGACCGGCACGCGATCTCCGTCCACGCCTATTACCCGCCGCTCCCGCAGATCCGCCGCTACAGCCGCAGCGGCCCGGTCCTGCGACTCGAGCAGGTCGAGCGGCCGGAGGACTGGCAGTGAGCGCCGCACCCGGGCCGACGGGCCACGGCACCCCACCACCGCTCGGCATCGACGAGTTGCTGGAACGTGTCCGGGCGTCCTTCGAGCGGATAGAACCGCAGGAGGCGTACGAGGCCGCCCGGGCCGGCGACGCGCTCCTGGTCGACATCCGCTACGCCGCCCTGCGCGAGCGGGACGGCCTCATCCCCGGCGCCGTGGTCGTCGAGCGCAACGAACTGGAATGGCGCCTCGACCCCCAGGGCAGCCACCGCCTCCCCGAGGCCACCGGCCACGCCCTGCGCATCGTCGTCATCTGCAACGAGGGCTACGCGTCCACCCTGGCGGCCCAGTCCCTGCACCACCTGGGCCTGCACCGCGCCACGGACCTGGTCGGAGGGTTCCAGGCGTGGCGGAGGGCCGGGTTGCCGGTGGTGTGAGAGCGAGGGCTGCTACGGGAGGTATCGGCGGAAGCCCTCTGCGAGAGCTTGGAAACCGCACGCCTTGTAGAAGGTGTGGACGTACTCGTCGTCCGCTGCCAGGAGCTGGACCTTGTAGCAGCCCGCCGACTCACCCAGCCGCACGGCAGCTTCCATCAACTGACGGCCGACGCCGCGCCGCTGGAAGGACCCTGCCACCACGACGTTCTCCACGAACAGGATCGCCCTGCCTCCGCGCGTGAGGTTCGGCAGGACGATGCAGTCCGCCGTTCCGGCCAGGGTTCCGGCGGCTTCAGCCACCAGGATCGTGCGTCCCCGCTGGCTTGATATGGCTGACCAGATGGCGTCTGCGGACGTCTGGGGCAAGGGTGCGTCGTCCGGGTTCAGCTCGCTGTACAGAGCGAGCAACGACGGCAGGTCCGCTGCATCTGCCGGCCGCACATTGAACAGCCCTTGGCTCAGTCGCACTGCTCAGAACCCCTCGTCCCCGAGGAACTCCGTGTCCTCGCCCTCGTCCTCCAAGGCCTGCCGGACCACGCGCAGGGCCATGCCCTCGGAGTAGCCCTTGCGGGCGAGCATGCCTGCGAGGCGGCGGAGGCGTTTGTCGCGGTCGAGGCCGCGAGTGGAGCGGAGCTTGCGGGCGACGAGCTCGCGCGCGGTCTCCTCTTCCTGCTCGGAGTCGAGCTGGGAGACGGCCTCGTCGATCAGCGCGGAGTCGACGCCCTTGGTACGCAGCTCCCGGGCGAGCGCGCGCCGGGCGAGGCCCCTGCCGTGGTGGCGGGACTCCACCCAGGCGTCCGCGAAGGCGCTGTCGTTGATGAGGCCGACCTCTTCGAACCGTGAGAGCACCTCCTCGGCGGCGTCGTCGGGGATCTCCCGCTTGCGCAGGGCGTCGGCGAGCTGCTTTCGGGTGCGTGGGGTCCCGGTGAGCAGGCGCAGGCAGATCGCCCGAGCCCGCTCGACCGGGTCCCCCGGAGGTGCCTCCTGCTCGGCCCTCGACGAGGAGAGGGCACCTCCGTCCTCGGCGCCGGCCGCCGCCTCACCGAAGCCGCGCCGACGACGACCGCGTATGCCGCCCGGCCCGCCGTCACGCGAGCCTCCGTCACGCGAGCCGCCCCCGGGGTGGCCGCCCCCGCGCGGCCCGGTGTCATTCCCGTCCCCGTACGGCCGGTCGCCCTCGTGCGGTGTGTGCCCCGGGCCGTCCGCGTCGTCCACGGCTGAGCCCGTGTCGCCTCCGGTGCCCCTCCCCCGTGGGGTACCGGAGGCGGCGTACTCGTACTCCGCCCAGTCGGTTCGCCGTGTCACAGGTCAGCTCTTGGCTGCGGCGGCCTTGGACTTGGCGGTCTTGGCCGGTGCCGGGACGGCGGGCGTCGCGTCGGCCGGGGCGGAGGCCGCGGCGTCCGTACCGGACTCGGAGGCCGGCTCCTCGGGGCGCACGCCGACGCCCAGCTTCTCCTTGATCTTCTTCTCGATCTCGTTGGCCAGGTCGGGGTTGTCCTTGAGGAAGTTGCGCGCGTTCTCCTTGCCCTGGCCGAGCTGGTCGCCCTCGTACGTGTACCAGGCGCCGGCCTTGCGGACGAAGCCGTGCTCCACGCCCATGTCGATCAGGCCGCCCTCGCGGCTGATGCCCTGGCCGTAGAGGATGTCGAACTCGGCCTGCTTGAAGGGCGGCGCGACCTTGTTCTTGACGACCTTGCAGCGGGTGCGGTTACCGACCGCCTCCGTCCCGTCCTTCAGGGTCTCGATGCGGCGGATGTCGATGCGCACCGAGGCGTAGAACTTCAGCGCCCGGCCACCGGTCGTGGTCTCCGGCGAGCCGAACATCACGCCGATCTTCTCGCGGAGCTGGTTGATGAAGATCGCGGTGGTCTTGGACTGGTTGAGCGCGCTGGTGATCTTCCGCAGGGCCTGGCTCATCAGGCGGGCCTGCAGACCGACGTGGCTGTCGCCCATCTCGCCTTCGATCTCCGCGCGCGGGACGAGCGCGGCGACGGAGTCGATGACGATGAGGTCGAGGGCGCCGGAGCGGACCAGCATGTCCACGATCTCCAGGGCCTGCTCGCCGTTGTCCGGCTGGGAGAGGATGAGGTTGTCGATGTCGACGCCGAGCTTCTTCGCGTACTCGGGGTCGAGCGCGTGCTCCGCGTCGACGAAGGCGACCTGGCCTCCGGCCTTCTGGGCGTTCGCCACCGCGTGCAGGGTCAGGGTGGTCTTACCGGAGGACTCCGGTCCGTAGATCTCGACGACACGGCCGCGGGGCAGGCCGCCCACGCCCAGGGCCACGTCCAGGGCGGTGGATCCGGTCGAGATGACCTCGATGGGCTCCTTGGTCCGGTCGCCCATGCGCATGACCGCGCCCTTGCCGAATTGCCGTTCAATCTGTGCGAGCGCGGCATCCAGGGCCTTCTCGCGGTCGGTTCCTGCCATGGGTTCCACCCGATTTGCTTGAGTCGATCGCTTCACGTCAAAGACGCTAACGCCTGCCACTGACAACGCGCCCCGACGCACGTCCGGCCTGTGGATAACTCGGGCATTTCTCTACCCAAAGTACGTCGAAATGCCCTTCGTTGAGCCTCGCCGGTGCCCCCATAAGAATGGATGTTCGATTTTGGTGTCAAGCGCACCACACGGCGCATCCGGAACCGGCGCGGGCTGCCGCTCAGGTCATCGGCGACACGATCAGGAGGAGTTCTGCCCGGGGCCCCGGTCCTCATGCCGCTCTGCCTCGCGGCGCCGCCGCTCCCACAGTTCCTTCGCCCGCGCGTGCAGGCCCGGTCCCTCGCCCCGTCGCCGGTGACCGTGCACGCGGGGGTCGTCCGTGACGTCGTAGCGCTTCACGTACGCCCCGAGGAAGGCCTGGAGCGTGGCGATGGCAGGGATGGCGATCAGCGCGCCGACCGCGCCGAGGAGGGCGGTGCCGGCGATGACCGAACCGAAGGCGACGGCGGGGTGGATGTCGACGGTCTTGGAGGTCAGCTTGGGCTGCAGCACGTAGTTCTCGAACTGCTGGTAGATCACGACGAAGATCAGCACCCACAGCGCGTACCAGGGATCCACCGTGAACGCGATCAACATCGGCAGGGCGCCCGCCAGGTACGTGCCGATGGTGGGGATGAACTGCGACACCAGCCCCACCCACACGGCGAGCACGGGCGCGTAGGGCACGTCCAAGGCCTGGAGCAGGACGAAGTGCGCCACGCCGGAGATCAACGCCATCAGGCCGCGGGAGTAGATGTAGCCGCCGGTCTTGTTCACGGCGATCTCCCAGGCGCGCAACGCCTCCGCCTGGCGGGCGGGCGGCAGGACCGAGCAGATCGCACGGCGCAGGCGCGGGCCGTCCGCAGCGAAGTAGAACGAGAACAGGGCGATCGTGAGCAGCTGGAAGAGGCCGCCGATGACCTGGGCGGACACGTCCAGGACACCTGTGGCGCTGTTCTGGACGTAGTTGCGCAGCCAGTCGGAGCGGAGCAGGCCCTCCTGGATGTCGACGCGCTTCAGGTCGGTCTTGAAGTGCGTGTTGATCCAGTTGATGACGGAGTCGAGGTACTCGGGGAAGCCTTCGATCAGCTTGATGATCTGGTCCGCGAGGACGGAGCCGAGCAGGGTGACGAAACCCGCCGACACGATCATCACGCCGATGAAGACGATGAACGTGGCCAGGCCCCTGCGCATGCCGCGCGAGGCCATCCAGCTCACCGCGGGCTCTATGGCGAGCGCCAGGAAGAACGCGATGAGGATGTTGACCAGCAGACCGGTGAGCTGGTGGAAGGCCCAGCTGCCCAGCTGGAACGCCGCGACGAGGGCGAGCGCGAGCACCATGGCGCGGGGCAGCCAGCGCGGCATACGGCCGTTCGCCCCGGCTCCGCCCAGCGGGGGCCGGACGGGCGGCGTCGTGCCGGAAGCGGAGGACTGCTGGGCTGACTGCCCGGTCTCGTCAGTGGGTGCCACGGTCCAAGTCTCGCCCACACCACCGACAGCCGTCTGCCCGGCTGCGATCTTCGTGACCGGTCAGCGACGTCCACGGCGGACGGCCCGGTCCGACCGCCGCTCGGCAAGGCCAAAAGGCCCCACGCCCGCCCGACGCCCACCCCCTACGCCTCCGACGCCTCCGGCATCGGTCAGCGCCCACCGGCGACCGTCAGCGCCTCTCCTGAGGCACGTCCATCACCGAGCAGACCACCTGCCAGACCTCCTTGGCGTCCCAGCCGGCGGCGAGCGCCTCGTGCACCGTGCGTCCTCCGAGTTCGGACATCACGTGGTCGCGCGCGAAGGTTTCGGCGTAGCCAGGACCGAAGTGCTCCGCCATCCGCTGCCAGAAGACCGTCAACCGCATGACTCCAGTATCCCGCCCCTGGGGGTGGGCCTGAGCCGGGACCGCCTGCCGGTGCCGCTTCGCACCCCTACGGTCTGACCCATGGTCGAAACCGGAGCTACCGAACTCCCCCCGACACCCCCGGCACACAGCCCCCTCACGCGCGCGGAGCGTTTCGTCTGGCTCACCGCGCGCGTGCTCGAACAGCGCCTCTTCGCCCACCGCTTCCGGGGCGCCGCCGCCGACCCCGTGGAGACCGCCCTGGACGCCTACCGCAACGAGGACGGCGGATACGGGCACGCGCTGGAGCCCGATCTGCGCGGGCCGCTCAGCCAGCCGCTGCACACCGCGCACGCGCTGGCCGTCCTGGACGCCGTCGGACGCTGCGCCGGACAGCGGGTGGAGCGGATGTGCCGCTACCTGACGTCCGTCTCCACCGCGGACGGCGCCCTCCCGGCGATCCACCCCAGCCAGCGCGACTACCCCACGGCCCCCTTCGTGACGATCGTGGACGACCCGCCCAGCGCCCTGCTGGCCACCGGGCCGGTCGTGGGCCTGCTGCACCGCAACGAGGTGTGGCACGCCTGGCTGTTCAGGGCCACGGACTTCTGCTGGCGGGCGGTCGAGTCCCTGGAGATGTCTCATCCGTACGAGATCGAGGCCGCGGTGGCCTTCCTGGACTCCGCTCCGGACCGCCCACGCGCGGAGGCGGCCGCCGGCCGGCTCGGCCGCCTGGTCCGCGAACACCGGCTCGCTGCCCTGGACCCCGACGACCTGGACGCCTACCCGGTTTCTCCCGGCTACGCCCCGGGTGAGCACCACTTCCCGTACGACTTCGCGCGGACACCGCGCTCACTCGCGCGCGCGTGGTTCACGGACGACGAGATGGCCCGCTCCCTTGACCACCTCGCGGCGCAGCAACAGGAGGACGGCGGCTGGCCCGTCCGGTGGCGCCACTGGGCCCCAGCCCCCGCCCTGGAGGCACGCCCGCTGGTGACGATCGAGGCCCTGCGCGTGCTCAGCGCGTACGGCCGGGCCATCGCCTGAGCATCCCGGCCGCAGGCGCTGTGGCGGTCACCCCCATGGCCCGCGTTCCCGCCCCCCGCGGCCCGCGCCTGATCACCCCGCCCCCATGGCCCGCGCCGCCGCGGTCACCAGGACGGCCGCGGCGACGACGAGAAGGAACGGGGCGCGCAGGAGCAACGCCACGGCAGCGGCGGCCAGGCCGACGGCCCGCGCGTCCAGCACCAGCGTCTGCCCGTCGGCGAAGGTCTGCTGTGCGGTGAGCGCCGCCAGCAACGCGACGGGCAGCAGGGCGGCGAGACGCTTGACGAGGGGCCGTTCCAAGGTCCCCGCGGGCACGAGGAGGCCCGCCAGTTTGACGGCGTAGCAGCCGAGGAAGGTCGCCGCGATCGCGATCCAGACGTTCACCGCGTGTCCTCCTGCCCCTTGCGTCGACCGTCCGCCCACAGCACGACCGGTGCCGCCAGCGCCGCCAGCAGCACGGGCACGCCGGCGGGCAGCACGGGCAGCAGTCCGAGCCCCAGCAGCACGGCGAGCGCGGCGACGGCCCGCTCGGTGCCGGACTTCAGCATCGGCGCGAGCAGCGCCAGGAACACCGCGGGCCCGGCGGCGTCCAGGCCCCACGCGTCGGTGTCCCCGATGGCCTCGGCGCCCAGGGCGCCGAGCAGCGTGGTGAGGTTCCACAGGACGTAGAGGGTCAGCCCGGTCACGACGAACCCGAGCCGCGCCGCGCGCCGGGTGGGCTGGCCGAGCGCGACGGCGGTCGTCTCGTCGATCACCCACTGGGCGGCGAACGGCCGTACCGCGCGCGGGAGGGCGAGCAACTGCGACAGACGCAGGCCGTAGAAGGCGTTGCGCACGCCCAGGAAGAAGGCGCCGGCGGCCGCTGTGAAGGGGCTGCCCCCGGCTGCGAGGGCCCCCACGAGGGCGAACTGGGACGCCCCGGTGAACACCAGAAGACTGAGCGCGCATGTCTGGAGCAGCGTGAGTCCGCCACCGGCCGACGTCACCCCGAAGGCGAACCCGGAGAGCCCCACGGCCACCCCGACCCCGAGGGCGTCGCGTACGACCGCCCGGTCCGTCTTCCCACCGATGTCTGCGTCTTCGAGAACTGTCCGATCTGCCACGCCCCGACGCTACGGGCAGCGGCTACCGGAGGTCTTGTACGTTCTTGCGCTCCCTCTGGTACGCCCCCGGAGGCACGCCGACCATCCGGCTGAAGTGCCGGTTGAGGTGCGGCTGGTCGGTGAACCCGACGGCCACGGCCGCCTCGGAGGGCGTCGTTCCCGCGTCCAGGAGCCGCCGGGCCCGCCGCACCCGTGCGTCCGTGAGCCAGGCGTGCGGCGGCATCCCGTAGGTGTCCCGGAAGGCCCGGAGCAGGGCGAAGGGGCTGGTTCCCAGACCGGTTGCCAGCCGCTCCAGGGTGGGCGGGCGTGCCATTCGCTCCTCCAGCACGTCACGCGCGCGTGCCGCGATGCGGGCGCCCGCCGTCCGGACCTCCCGCGGCGGCATGGGCCCTCCGTTCAACCGCAGCAAACGGGTCACTGCGGCCCGCAGCAGGGTGTCCGCGGCCAGGGCGTTGCCCTCGTCGGCGGCCCGCAGCACCTGGTGCACCAGTCTCGCGGCGTAGGGGTCGTCCACGACCGGGCTGACGAACCCCGGTGTGCCGCGCAGCCCGGTCGTCTCGGCCGCGATCTCGGCCACCACGTCGGCGGGCGGGTACACGGCGCCGTAGCGCCACCCCTCGGGCACCCCGGCCCGCCCGGTGTGCGGCGTATCGGGATTCACCAGTGCGAGGGCCCCGGCTCCCGCGTACTGGTCGCCTCCGGGATGGTGGAACACCTCGACCCCGTCGGCGATGGCGGCGATCACGAAGTTCTCGTGCGTGTGCCGGACGAATGTCTTGCGCACGTAGCGGGCCCGCAGGAGATCGACCCCGGGCAGCTCGTCGTACTGCCAGTGCCGTGCACGCTCGTTCATATGACCATTGTCCGCGGCCGTGGACGACCCGGCGCTCCCCGGGCTCGTGGCGCCCCCGGAAACCTGGCGCGCCCCGGGATCCGCCCGCACCCCGGAAACCGGGCCCACCCCCAGTACCCTGGCCCCCCGGAACCTGCCGACGGTCTCCCGCCCGGGGCGAGACCGCAGGCCGCGGGACCGGTTCGGCCCCGTTGTCAGTGCCGAGGTGCACGATGGACGCATGCCCAGCAATGCGCACCGACCCCTGGACGGCTTCTCCCCCGCGACCCGCGCCTGGTTCACGGGTGCCTTCTCCGCGCCCACCACGGCCCAGGCCGGTGCGTGGCAGGCCATCCGCGAGGGTTCGGACGTGCTGGTCGTCGCTCCCACCGGCTCCGGAAAGACCCTGGCTGCCTTCCTGGCCGCTCTGGACCAGCTGGCCTCGACGCCTCCCCCCGCCGACCCGAAGAAGCGCTGCCGCGTCCTGTACGTCTCCCCGCTGAAGGCCCTGGCGGTGGACGTCGAGCGCAACCTGCGCAGCCCGCTGACCGGGATCCGCCAGGAGTCCGTGCGCCTCGGTCTGCCCGAGCCCGAGGTCAAGGTGGGCATCCGCTCGGGCGACACCCCCGCCGCCGAGCGCCGCGCCCTGTCGACCCGTCCGCCGGACATCCTGATCACGACCCCGGAGTCGCTGTTCCTGATGCTGACGTCGGCCACGCGTGACGCGCTGGCGGGCGTGGAGACGGTGATCCTCGACGAGGTGCACGCGGTCGCCGGCACCAAGCGCGGCGCCCACCTCGCGCTGTCGCTGGAGCGGCTGGACGACCTCCTGCCGAAGCCCGCCCGCCGCATCGGCCTCTCGGCGACGGTCCGCCCGGTGGACGAGGTGGCTCGTTTCCTGTCGCCCCGCCGCAAGGTGGAGATCGTCCAGCCGGAGTCTGGCAAGGAGTTCGACCTGTCCGTGGTCGTGCCCGTGGAGGACCTGGGCGAGCTGGGCGGTTCCCCGGTGGCGGACGGTCAGGAGGGCGCCGAGCGCCCGTCCATCTGGCCGCATGTGGAGGAGCGGATCGCCGACCTCGTCCAGGCGCACCGCTCCACGATCGTCTTCGCGAACTCCCGCCGCCTCGCGGAGCGCCTCTGCAACCGCCTGAACGAGATCGCCTACGAACGGGCCACGGGCGAGCCCCTCGACGAGCACCACGCCCCCGCCGAACTCATGGGCGGCTCGGGGGCGGCCCAGGGAGCACCCCAGGTCATCGCCCGCGCCCACCACGGCTCGGTGTCCAAGGAACAGCGCGCCCTGGTCGAGGAGGACCTCAAGGCGGGCCGCCTGCCCGCTGTCGTGGCCACGTCCAGCCTGGAGCTGGGTATCGACATGGGCGCGGTGGACCTGGTCGTGCAGGTGGAGTCGCCGCCCTCCGTCGCCTCCGGGCTGCAACGGGTCGGCCGGGCGGGGCACCAGGTGGGCGCGGTCTCCACCGGCGTGGTCTTCCCGAAGTACCGGGGCGACCTGGTGCAGGCGGCGGTGGTCACCGAGCGCATGCGCACCGGCTCCATCGAGTCCCTCAAGGTGCCCGCCAACCCGCTGGACGTCCTGGCCCAGCAGGTGGTCGCCATGACGGCCCTGGACACCTGGCAGTTCGACGACCTCCTCGCCGCGGTCCGCCGGGCCGCTCCCTTCGCCTCGCTTCCCGAGTCGGCCTTCACGGCGGTCCTCGACATGCTGGCGGGCCGCTACCCGTCCGACGCGTTCGCCGAGCTGCGCCCCCGCGTGGTGTGGGACCGGGTCACCGGCGAGATCACCGGACGCCCGGGCGCGCAGCGCCTGGCCGTCACCTCCGGCGGCACGATCCCCGACCGCGGTCTCTTCGGCGTCTTCCTCGCGGGCGCCGATCCCAAGAAGGGCGGCGGCCGGGTCGGTGAGCTCGACGAAGAGATGGTCTACGAGTCCCGCGTCGGCGACGTGTTCACCCTCGGCACCAGCTCCTGGCGCATCGAGGACATCACCCGTGACCGTGTCCTGGTCTCCCCCGCCCCGGGGGTGCCGGGCCGGCTGCCCTTCTGGAAGGGCGACCAGCTGGGCCGTCCGCTGGAGCTGGGCCGGGCGGTGGGGGCGTTCCTGCGCGAGGTCGGCTCGCTGTCCGAGGACGACGCCCGCCTGCGTCTCGTCGCCGCGGGGCTGGACGCGTGGGCGGCAGACAACGTGCTGTCGTACCTGCGCGAGCAGCGCGAGGCCTGCGGTCACGTCCCGGACGACCGGACGATCGTCGTGGAACGCTTCCGCGACGAGCTCGGCGACTGGCGCGTGGTCGTGCACTCCCCCTTCGGCGCCCAGGTGCACGCCCCCTGGGCGCTGGCGCTGGGCGCCAAGCTGTCCGAGCGGTACGGCATGGACGCGCAGGTCATGCACGCCGACGACGGCATCGTGCTGCGACTGCCGGACGCCGACCTGATGGGCCTGGACCTGCTGGACCAGGAGCCGGTGACGATGGGCCGGGAGTACGACGCCGAACAGGCCCCCGTGGGCGCCGCCGACGTCGTCTTCGACAAGGGCGAGGTCGATCAGGTCGTCACCGACCAGGTGGGCAGTTCGGCCCTGTTCGCCTCCCGTTTCCGCGAGTGCGCCGCCCGTGCGCTGCTGCTGCCGCGCCGCAACCCGGGCAAGCGCACCCCGCTGTGGCAGCAGCGGCAGCGCGCCTCGCAGCTGCTGCAGGTGGCGAGCGAGTTCGGCTCCTTCCCGATCGTCCTGGAGGCGGTCCGCGAGTGCCTCCAGGACGTCTTCGACGTGCCCGGTCTCGTCGAGCTGATGGGCGACCTGGAGTCCCGCAAGGTGCGCCTCGTCGAAGTCACCACCGCCGAACCGTCCCCCTTCGCCCGCTCCCTGCTCTTCGGCTACGTCGCCCAGTTCCTGTACGAGGGTGATTCCCCGCTGGCCGAGCGCCGCGCCGCCGCCCTGTCCCTGGACTCGCGGCTGCTGGCCGAGCTGCTGGGCCAGGCGGAGCTGCGCGAACTGCTCGACGCTGAGGTGCTGACCGAGCTGGAGCGGGAGCTGCAGTGGCTCACGGAGGACCGCCGCGTCAAGGACGCCGAGGGGGTCGCGGACCTCCTGCGCGTGCTCGGCCCGCTCACGGACGCGGAGCTCGCCGAGCGGGGCGCCGAGCCGCAGTGGGCGGAGGAGCTCGCCGGTGCCCGCCGTGCCATCCGGGTCCGGGTCGCGGGAGCCGACCACTGGGCGGCGATCGAGGACGCGGGCCGCCTGCGCGACGCCCTGGGCACGGCCCTGCCGGTCGGCGTCCCGGAAGCCTTCACCGAACCCGTCAAGGATCCGCTCGGCGACCTCCTCGCCCGGTACGCCCGCACCCACGGCCCGTTCACCTCGGCCACGGCCACCGCCCGCTTCGGCCTGGGCGTCGCCGTCACCGAGGGCGCCCTCCAGCGGCTCGCCGCGGCGGGCCGGGTCGTCCAGGGCGAGTTCCACCCGGCCGGGATCGGCCAGGAGTGGTGCGACGCGGCCGTGCTGCGCCGGCTGCGCCGCCGCTCCCTGGCCGCCCTGCGGCACGAGCTGGAACCGGTGCCGCCGGCCGCGCTCGCCCAGTTCCTGCCCCAGTGGCAGCACATCGGCAAGGGCCACTCCCTGCGCGGCATCGACGGGCTGGTCCGGGCCATCGAGCAGCTCCAGGGCGCGTCCGTGCCGGCCTCCGCCCTGGAGAAGCTGGTGCTGCCCTCCCGGGTCGCGAACTACACCCCGGCCATGCTGGACGAGCTGACCGCCGCCGGAGAGGTCGTCTGGGCCGGGGCCGGCTCGCTCCCCGGCAAGGACGGCTGGGTCTCGCTCTACCTGGCGGACGCGGCGCCCCTGCTTCTGCCGCCCCCGCACCCTCTGGAGCTGACCGCCCTGCACCAGTCCGTCCTGGACACCCTCTCCGGCGGCTACGGCCTGTTCTTCCGCCAGATCGCCGACCAGGTCCGCGCCACCACCCATCCCGAGGCGGGTGATCCGCAACTGGCCGACGCCCTCTGGGACCTGGCCTGGTCCGGCCGTCTGACGAACGACACGCTCGCCCCGATGCGCTCCCTGCTCGGCTCGGGCCGCACCGCCGGCTCCACGGCCCACCGCGCCAAGCGTTCCGTCCCGCGCGGCCGCTACGGCTCCCTGACGGCCGCGGCCCGCACCTCGTCCCGCTCGGGCCCGCCGACGGTCGCCGGCCGCTGGTCGCTGCTCCCGGCGCACGAACCGGACCCCACCGTGCGGGCCCACGCGCTCGCCCGTACCCTCCTCGACCGGCATGGCGTGGTCACCAGGGGTGCGGTCTCGGCGGAGGGCGTCGAAGGCGGCTTCTCGGCGACGTACCGCGTCCTGTCGGTCTTCGAGGAGAGCGGTCAGGCCCGCCGCGGTTACGTGGTGGAGGGCCTGGGCGCCGCGCAGTTCGCGATGGACGGAGCGGTGGACCGTCTGCGGGCGGTGTCCAACGCCCGGGACCGCGGTGAGGACCTGCCGGGCCCGCCTCCCGTCTCCGCGGCCGACCCCTTCTCGGCCCATGACTTCCCCGCCCATGACTTCGCCACCCATGACTTCGCCGGCCCGGAAGACGACTCCGACCCCTCCCACGAGCACATCGACGACCCCGGCCCCGACGGCTTCCCCGGCTTGACCCCCTCCTTCGACACCCCCAAGGCGTCCCCGGGTGAGTGGGTGTCGCCCCGTGACTACCCTCCCCAGCCCGCCCCGCCCTGGCAGAACGGCGGCCGCGGAGCACACGACCGGGGGTTCCCGGGCCGCCGCACCCGCCGCGACGGCGCCTCCCGGGCCGTGGTGCTCGCGGCCGCCGACCCGGCGAACGCGTACGGCGCCGCGCTGGCCTGGCCCGAGCCGCCGACCGGGGCGGGGCACAAGCCGGGCCGCAAAGCGGGCTCCCTGGTGGTCCTGGTCGACGGGGAGCTGACGCTCTACATGGAGCGCGGCGGCAAGACCCTGCTGGCCTGGCCCACCCACCCGGACGGCGATCCCGCCGACGACCCTCGGCTGCACAGCGCCGCCGAAGCCCTCGCCGCGGCGGCCCGCGCGGGTTCGCTCGGCACCGTCACGGTCGAGCGCGTCAACGGCGCCCAGGCGCTGACCTCCCCCATCGGCAGCCTCCTGGAAGGAGCAGGCTTCATTGCGACGCCCCGAGGACTGCGCCTGCGCGCGTGACGGCCGCCCGCCCGCGGCCGGTCCCACCCAGCACCCCAGCGCACGTGCCGCCCGCCCGCCCGCGGCCGCGCGGCACGTGCGCTGGAGTGACGGCGGCATCCAGCCGTACCGGTCCGGCGTGCGGCCTCCGTGTCACCCTTGACCCATGCCCGAAGGTGACACGGTCTGGCAGGCCGCGAGGCGGTTGGACGACGCCCTCGCGGGCCAGGTGCTGACCCGCAGCGACCTGCGCGTGCCCCGCTTCGCCACCGCCGATCTCACAGGCCGCGTCGTCCTGGACGTCACCGCGCGCGGCAAACACCTCCTCACCCGCATCGAGGGCGGCCTCACCCTCCACTCACACCTGCGGATGGACGGCTCCTGGAAGGTGTACGGGAACGGCCAGCGCTGGAGCGGCGGCCCCGGCCACCAGATCCGCGCGATCCTCGGCAACACCGAGCACACAGCCGTCGGCTACCGCCTTCCCGTGCTGGAACTCCTGCGCACGGCCGACGAACAGCGCGCGGTCGGCCATCTCGGCCCCGATCTCCTGGGACCGGACTGGGACGCCGACCGGGCCCTGGCCAACGTCCTGAAGGACCCCGCCCGGGAGCTCGGCGAAGCCCTGCTCGACCAGCGCAACCTCGCCGGCATCGGCAATGTCTACAAGTGCGAGCTCTGCTTCCTGCTCGGCGTCACCCCCTGGCTCCCAGCCGGTGAACTGCCCCCCGACCGCGCCGCGAAGCTGCCCGCCCTCGCCAAGCGGCTGCTGGAGGCCAATCGCGACCGCCCGATCCGCAGCACGACCGGCCGCCGCGGCCAGGACCTCTTCGTCTACGGCCGCGCACCGCGCCCCTGCTTCCGCTGCCGCACCTCGATCCGCGTCGCCGACCAGGGCGACGGCTCCCGCGAACGCCCCACCTACTGGTGCCCCACCTGCCAGCCGGGTCCCGCCCCGGCCCCTACCCGGCGCGGCCACACCAATTGACGACCCGTCAGAAATGCTCGTACGGTCGCCTGTATGCCCGCCACGGCGTACGACCTCACCGGCCGCACGGTGTTCGTCACCGGCGCGGCGAGCGGCATCGGCCGCGCCTCGGCCCTCCTGCTCGCAGAAGCGGGCGCGACGGTGCACTGCGCCGACCGTGACACCGAGGGCTTGCGGGGGACGGCGGCCTTGATCGGGGAGAGCGGCGGCATCGCCCACACCCACACGCTCGACGTCACCGACCGGCACGCGCTGAAACAGGCCCTCACTTCGTGCGAGCGACTGGACGCCCTGGCCGCGGTCGCCGGGATCATGCACAGCAGCCCCGTACTGGAGACACGCGACGAGGACCTCGACCGGGTACTGAACGTCAATTTCAAGGGCGTCCTGTACGCCTGCCAGGAAGCGGCCCGCCTGATGATCACCCAGGGCACCCGCGGCAGCATCGTCACCATGTCCTCGGGCGCCGTCGACACGGGCGGCCCCGGCCTCCTCTGCTACGGCGCGGCCAAGGCGGCGGTGGTCCAGCTGACGAAGACCCTGGCCACGGAGCTGGGCCGGCACGGCATCCGCGTCAACGCCGTCGCCCCGGGCTGGATCCGCACCCCCATGACCGACCGCCCCGACAGCGCCTCCCAGGCGCACACGGAGTCCGTCATGGCCCGCATGTCACCCCTGGGCCGGGTGGGCGAACCCGAGGACATCGCCCATGCGGTCCTCCACCTGGCCTCCGACGCCTCGGCCTTCACCACGGGCCAGATCCTCCGCCCGAACGGCGGCGTCGCGATGCCGTGGTGACAACCCCCGAAGCAGCGCTCTACGCCTTCCCCGACTTCGCCCCCGTCGCCCCGGCACCCCCGGCCCCCCAGATCCGCCGCAGGCGCCCGGCCCCCACAACCCTCCGCGCCTGCCGCTTGGGCACGCAATGCACGGGCAGCACGCTCAGCCCCCACCCCCCGGCCGCGATCGCCGCCTCCAGCGCCCCCGCCCCGGGTTCGACCACCAGCCGGACCACGGCCCACCACCACAGCGCTCCCAGCCCGAGCGCGACCCCCCGAGCCCCCCAGCCCGCTATCCCCGCCACGGCCGCCACCTCCGGCCCGACGCTATGCCGCCGCCCCGGCACGCCGGCAGGGCGCACCACAGGCACACGGGCGCACCGCAGATCCCACCCGGGCCACTCGGGCCACGCGCTTGCGGGCTGCCCGCACCCCACGCTCTCCCCACGCCGCGCGGCCTTCCGGCGCCACCCGGCGTCCCCGCGCCGCACGGCCATCCCGCACCGCACAGCCTTCCGAGCCGAGCGGTGGCGTAGCTCCCACCCGGCCCAGCACCCGCTTCCGCTCGTGTCACCCGTTCTCGGCCTGGAACATCCAGTGATGCTTTTCCAGGTCCGCCGTGATCCCGATGAAGATGTCCTGGCTCACCGGATCCGGCTCCCCTGTCGTCTCGATCCGCTCCCGCATCCGCACGATCACCGCTCCCAGCGCGTCGACCAGCGTGCCCACGGCGGTGGTGTCGTCGACCCACCCTTCCGGGGTCACTCCGATCCCGCTGCCGACCGCCACCGTCGCGGCACGCCCGTCGGGCGAGATGCCGAGGGCGGCGGCGCGTTCGGCCACGGTGTCGGAGTACTTCCGCGCGGTGTCGACGACCTCGTCGAGCTGGAGATGCACGGAACGGAAGCGCGGCCCCACCACGTTCCAGTGGATCTGCTTCGCCACGAGGGCGAGATCCACCAGATCGACCAGGGCACCCTGCAGCGCCTCGGACACGGTCTTCAGGTTCGCGTCCGACAACGGGCTCTTCACGACGTACATCCGCACCTCCGAGGACTGCCCCCCGCCATCCCCTCAACGATGACCGCCGCACGCCACACCGGCAAACGCACACGAATCGGACACCATGTCCGGTGGGGGCGCCGTCAGCCGGGCCCCCACGGACGACCGGAAACGGCGGACAAGCGAAAACCCGGGCAAGCGCCCCCGGGCAAGCGAAAACCCCGGGCGACGCCCCTCCGGCTCTCCCGGAGAGGCCCGGCCGGGGCCTCACCACTTCTCGGCGCCTGTTGGGGCGCCGCTCACTTATGCCGCGTCTGCGTGGAGCCTCACGCGGCGACGACGTCCACCGCTTCGGCGGGCGCCTTGATGGTCACCCGTTCCGGTGGCACACCGGTCACCGAGACGGATCCCAGCATCGAGCGAACCGGCGTGGGTACAGGCTCGCTGGGGGTGGCCGCAGCAGACTGGGCCAGCTCGGCGAGGGCGAGCTCGTCGCTCACTTCCCGCATGAGCTCGGACATCCGTACGTCCAGCGCGTCGCAGATGGCGGAGAGCAGCTCGGAGGAAGCCTCCTTCTGCCCCCGCTCCACCTCGGAGAGATAGCCGAGCGAGACTCGGGCGGACGAGGAGACTTCGCGCAGAGTACGGCCCTGGCGCTGGCGCTGCCGACGCAGCACGTCACCAAGCAGGCGACGGAGCAGAATCATCGGTGGCTCCCTCCTCGGACCGCGTAGCCGCATCCATTACGCCCCACCGTACCGCCTTGCGCCGCGGCCGTGCGGGGAGCGATGTCGTGTTCACTCAGGGCTGCAAACATCAAAACCCCCCGTTCCGTTCCGTATCCTGTGCCCGCTCATTCCCAGTCTGTTCGCCCGCAAGCTCCTTCAGGAGCAGTGCGAGTACGCTCCGTACACTCTCTCTACGAATTTCCGCGCGGCCGCCGTTCAACCGCAGAGCCTCCACTTTTCCGCCGCCGGCAGAACCGGCATCCGTCCCGGCGGGCCCGTCCACGGCGACGAAGACCGTTCCGACGGGTTGCCCGTCCTGCGGATCGGGACCCGCGACGCCGGTGGTCGCGATGCCCCAGTCGGCGCCGAGCGCCTTGCGCACGCCGGCTGCCATCTGGGCCGCGACCTGCGGATCCACCGCTCCGCGTGCCGCCAGCAGGGCGGCGTCGACCTCGAGCAGGTCGTGCTTCAGGTCGGTGGCGTAAGCGGTCACGGAGCCCCGGAAGACCTTGGACGCCCCGGGGACCGACGTGATCTCCGCCGCAACGAGGCCACCGGTCAGTGACTCCGCGACGGCGAGCGTCTCACCCTTCACCGTGAGTAGTCGGACCACGTCGGTGGCCGTGGAACTCACGCTTCCTTCTCCTCCAACGCAGCCTTGCGCGCGGCGATTCCCTGCCTGCGCAAGACAATGGCCTGTTTCACATAGTCGAGCCCGGTCACCACGGTCAGCACGACCGCCGCGGCCATCACCCACCACCTCAGGGTCGCCAGCCACCCCGTCAGTGCGAGCACGTACATGCCGACGGCCACGCCCTGGATGAGGGTCTTGAGCTTGCCTCCGCGGCTGGCCGGGATGACGCCGTACCGGATGACCAGAAAACGCAGCAGGGTGACCCCGAGTTCCCTGCCGAGGATGACGCCGGTCACCCACCATGGAAGGTCACCGAGCGCGGACAGACAGATCAGCGCCGCACCCATGATCGCCTTGTCGGCGATGGGGTCGGCGATCTTCCCGAAGTCCGTGACCAGGTTGTACGTACGCGCCAGGTGACCGTCGAAGAGGTCGGTGATCATGGCGATCGCGAAAGCGGCCCAGGCGAGGGACCGCCACGCCGGGTCATAGCCGCCGTCGGCGAGCATCAGGGCGACGAAGGCCGGTACGAGGACCAGCCGGAGCATGGTCAGGAGGTTGGCGATGTTCCAGACGCTGGCCTGGTTGACGGCCGCGGCAGTGATCTTCCCGCCCCGCGGGCTCTTCCCCTCGCCCTCGACGTCGACACCGGCCTCCGCACCGAGGACCGCCTCACCGGCACCGGAACCAGCACCGCCACCGGCACCAGCACCTGATACGGCACCCGCACCGGCGGCCCCACAGTCCCCTGCGTCGGCCGTCCCGCCGTGCCCGCCGTCGGGCGCCTCGCCGTGTCCCGCGCCAGGCGCGGCGGCGTGCCCCGCACCGGACGTCCCGCCCTCGGCCGACCGCGCGACCGCGGCCCCGGGAGCCGTCCCCGAGGCCGCCGCAGCCGTACCGGCCGCAGCCCTCCTCGCTCCGGAGGAGCCTCCCGCCGCGGATGCCGGGACACCGGTCATCTGCCCGCCTCCTCACTCCACGCAGGCGAAGCGAACGAGCCCTGCAGCGGCTCGGCCACCAGGTCGACACCTTCCGTACCGACCACCTTGGCCTCGACCATACGGCCGACACGCAGACCCGCGCCGCTCGTGAGCAGCACCTGGCCGTCCGTCTCGGGTGCCTGGTGCTCCGCACGGCCGTATACGCCGTCCTCGTCGACGGACTCGACGAGGACCCGCACGCTCTGGCCGACGCGGTCCTCGGCCCGCTGCGAGACGAGCTCCTCGGCCAGGCGCGAGATGTGGGCCAGGCGCTCGGCGACGACGTCCTCGTCGAGCTTGTTCTCGTAGGTCGCCGCCTCCGTGCCCTCCTCGTCGGAGTAGCCGAAGACGCCGATGGCGTCCAGCCGCGCGCCATTCAGGAACCGCTCCAGCTCGGCGAGGTCGGCCTCGCTCTCGCCGGGGAAGCCGACGATGAAGTTGGAGCGGACACCGGCCTCGGGCGCCTTGCTCCGGATGGTGTCGAGCAGCTCGAGGAAGCGGTCGGTGTCGCCGAAGCGCCGCATCGCGCGGAGCACGCCGGGCGCGGAGTGCTGGAAGGACAGGTCGAAGTAGGGCGCGACCTTCGGGGTCGAGGTCAGCACGTCGATGAGGCCGGGCCGCATCTCGGCCGGCTGGAGGTAGCTGACGCGGACGCGCTCGATGCCGTCGACCTCGGCGAGCTCGGGCAGCAGCGACTCCAGCAGGCGGATGTCGCCGAGGTCCTTGCCGTAGGAGGTGTTGTTCTCGGAGACCAGCATGACCTCCTTCACGCCCTGCTCGGCCAGCCACCGGGTCTCGTTCAGCACGTCGCTCGGGCGGCGGGAGATGAAGGAGCCGCGGAAGGACGGGATGGCGCAGAAGGAGCAGCGCCGGTCGCAGCCGGAGGCGAGCTTCACGGAGGCGACCGGGGAGCCGTCCAGGCGGCGGCGCAGGGGTGCACGCGGGCCCGAGGCCGGAGCGAGGCCCTCCGGAAGGTCCGCCGGCGCCACGGCGGGCTCGGCCGGGCCGTGTCCGGGCAGAGCGACCGCGGTGGCCGACTCCTGACGCTCCGCCGGGCTGATGGGCAGCAGCTTGCGGCGGTCGCGCGGGGTGTGGGAGGCGTGGATGCCGCCGTTGAGGATGGTCTGCAGGCGGTCCGAGATGTCCGCGTAGTCGTCGAAGCCGAGCACACCGTCGGCCTCGGGGAGGGCCTCGGCGAGATCCTTGCCGTACCGCTCGGCCATGCAGCCCACCGCCACGACGGCCTGGGTTCTGCCGTGCCCCTTGAGATCGTTGGCCTCCAGGAGGGCGTCGACGGAGTCCTTCTTGGCGGCTTCGACGAAGCCGCAGGTGTTCACGACGGCGACGTCCGCGTTCTCGGCGTCCTCCACGAGCTGCCAGCCGTCCGCCTCCAAACGGCCTGCGAGCTCCTCCGAGTCCACCTCGTTACGGGCGCAGCCAAGGGTGACGAGTGCGACGGTACGGCGTTCAGGCATGGGCTCAAGACTACTTCGTCCCGCTGACACCCCACGTCGACGGGGTTGGCCGTTTCCCGGCCAACCCCGTATCAACTGGACCTTTCGGGCTGATCACCCGGCCTCGGGGTCGCCCTTCGTGTACGTCAGGCGTTCGACGGATCCCGGCTGGAAGTCCTCTTCGATCTTCTTGCCGTTGACGAAGAGGTCGATCGCGCCGGCGTCGCCGAGGACGAGCTGGACCTTCGAGCTGTCCTGGAAGGTCTTGGTGTCGCCCTGCTTGAGGACGCCGTCGAAGATCATCCGGCCGTTGTGGTCCTTGGCGGCGATCCAGCTGCGGCCGTCGGTGGCGGCCACGCGGACGGTGACCTTGTCCTGCGGCGCGGCGGCGATGGCACTGTCCGACGGTTCGGGAGCGGGCTCGGCGGGCTTCTTGGTCTTGGTGGTTGGCGATGCGGAGTCGCTGGGCGCGGAGCCCTCGGCCACGTTCGCCTCGTTGCCGCTGTCGTCGCCGCCCTGGAACATCGTGAAGCCGACGAAACCGATCACGACGATGATCGCGGCGACCATGGCCGCGGTCCAGTTGGGGCCGCGCCGCTCGGGACGGATGCGTTCCGCCTCGAAGAGGGGCGCCGCCGGGGTCGGTGCCGGCCGCCCGCCGTGTTCGTCGCCGTACTGGGCGAGCAGCGGCTCGGGGTCGAGGTGGACGGCTTTGGCCAGGGTCCTGATGTGCCCACGGGCGTAGACGTCCCCACCGCACGGGGAGAAGTCGTCGGCCTCGATCGCGTGCACGATGTTCATGCGGACCCGGGTGGCGCTACTGACGTCGTCGACGGTCAGCCCGGCGGCGATACGAGCCTGCTGCAGGGCACGGCCGATGGAGGGGCGGGCTTCCTCGCGGTCTGCTTCGACGTGCTCGTTTTCGAACGGACGCTCGTCTTCAGGGGAGTTGCCGATGGACACGGGGGCGCCTTTCGAGCGTGTAGCCGCCTGTGCTGGAAGTTCAGTCTAGGGGGGTACCAAAAGGGTGGGGCAACCGGGCGGTGTCACTTTGTACGCCATCGGAATGGCCCGACATTCCGATGGTGGGGTCGCTGTTCCTTGCTTCCCTCAACTTGACGTACGCCGAAGGGAAACGGTTGCTCGATGATCCCTTACGGGTGAGTCACGATCCGGACCCGATTGCCGTAACGCCCCGTGCGGCGACCACCGTCTCACCGCTTTCTACCCTTCAGACTCCCCCCGGATCACGGCGAGCACGCCATCCAGTTCGTCAGGCTTCACAAGAACGTCACGAGCCTTCGAACCCTCGCTCGGTCCGACGATGTTCCGGGACTCCATCAGGTCCATCAGCCGGCCGGCCTTGGCGAAGCCGACGCGCAGCTTGCGCTGGAGCATGGACGTCGACCCGAACTGCGTGGAGACGACCAGTTCGGCCGCCTGGCACAGCAGGTCGAGGTCGTCGCCGATGTCCTCGTCGATCTCCTTCTTCTGCTTGGTGCCCACGACGACGTCGTCCCGGAAGACGGGCGTCATCTGGTCCTTGCAGTGCCGGACGACGCCCGCGATCTCCTCCTCGGTGACGAACGCGCCCTGCATACGGGTCGGCTTGTTGGCCCCCATCGGCAGGAACAGCCCGTCACCCTTGCCGATGAGCTTCTCGGCGCCGGGCTGGTCGAGGATGACGCGCGAGTCGGCCAGCGACGAGGTGGCGAACGCCAGGCGTGAGGGCACGTTCGCCTTGATCAGACCGGTGACGACGTCCACCGAGGGCCGCTGCGTGGCGAGCACCAGGTGGATGCCGGCCGCGCGCGCGAGCTGTGTGATGCGCACGATCGCGTCCTCGACGTCGCGCGGCGCGACCATCATCAGGTCGGCGAGCTCGTCGACGATGACCAGCAGGTACGGGTACGGCTGGAGCTCGCGCTCGCTGCCCTCGGGCGGTTTGACCTTGCCCTCGCGCACGGCCTTGTTGAAGTCGTCGATGTGCCGGTAGCCGTAGGCGGCGAGGTCGTCGTAGCGCAGGTCCATCTCGCGCACGACCCACTGGAGCGCCTCGGCGGCCCGCTTGGGGTTGGTGATGATCGGCGTGATCAGGTGCGGGATGCCCTCGTACGCGGTCAGCTCGACCCGCTTGGGGTCGACCAGAATCATCCGGACGTCCTCTGGGGTCGCCCGCATCATGATCGAGGTGATCAGGCAGTTGATGCAGGACGACTTTCCGGAGCCGGTGGCGCCGGCGACCAGCATGTGCGGCATCTTCGCCAGCGAGTGCATGACGTAGCCGCCCTCGACGTCCTTGCCGAAGGCGACCAGCATCGGGTCGTCGTCCTCGGCGGACTCCGCCAGACGGAGGACGTCACCGAGGTTGACCATCTCCCGGTCCGTGTTCGGGATCTCGATGCCGACCGCGGACTTGCCGGGGATGGGGCTGATGATCCGCACGTCCGGGCTGGCGACGGCGTAGGCGATGTTCTTCGTCAGGGCGGTGATCCGCTCGACCTTCACGGCGGGACCGAGCTCGACCTCGTAGCGCGTGACCGTCGGGCCGCGGGTGAAGCCGGTGACACTGGCGTCCACCTTGAACTCGGTGAAGACCGTCGTCAGCGACTCGACGATGAGGTCGTTGGCGGCACTGCGGGCCTTGCCCGGGCCGCCGCGCTCCAGCAGGTCCAGCGACGGCAGCGCGTACGTGATGTCGCCGGAGAGCTGGAGCTGCTCCGCGCGCGCGGGCAGGTCGCGGGGTTCGGCGGGCGGGGCCTTGGTGAGGTCGCGGACGCCGGGCCGGGGCCGCTGCGGTTCGGGCGCGGCCTGCTCGGTGTCCTGCTTGAGCTTCTCCTGCTGCGGGCGCGCGGCCGGGACGGGCGTCGGCGTGGTCGCCTCCTGGTCCCCCACCCGTACGCCCTGGGTGAGGTCCGCGACGACCGGCGAGGGCGGCATGCCGTGCAGCACGGCCCCGTCGAGGGCGGCTGCGGCTGCCGCGGCGACGTCCACGGCGTCCCTGGGCCGGTCCATGTCGGGCTGCGGCACGGCCGAGCGGCGCGGACGGCCACGGCGCCGCGTGAGCGCCTCCTGCTCGGCATGGTCGGGGTCGTACGCCTCGGGCGCCGGCGCGCGCCTGCCACGTGGGCGCGCGGGCAGCGCCTCGCGCCACTGTTCGTCGTAGCGCTCGTCGTCGGCGAAGGCGAACTCGTCCTCGGCCGGGTCGCGCACGAGCCCGAGACGCACTCCGAGCAGCCGCAGCCGCTGCGGGATGGCGTTGACCGGGGTGGCCGTGACGACCAGCAGCCCGAAGACCGTGAGCAGCACCAGCAGCGGCACGGCGAGCACGTCGCCCATGGCGTACGACAGCGGGGTCGCCATGCCCCAGCCGATGAGGCCGCCGGCGTCCCTTATGGCCTGCATGCCGTCGCCGCGCGCGGGTGAGCCGCACGCGATGTGGACCTGGCCGAGCACGCCGATGACGAGCGCGGACAGGCCGATGACGATGCGTCCGTTGGCTTCGGGCTTCTCCGGGTGCCGGATGAACCGCACGGCGATGACCGCCAGCAGTATCGGCACGAGCAGGTCGAGCCGGCCGAAGGCGCCGGTGACGAGGATCTCCACCAGGTCGCCCACGGGGCCCTTGAGGTCGGCCCAGGTACCCGCGGCGACGATCAGCGCGATGGCGAGCAGCAGCAGGGCGACACCGTCCTTGCGGTGGGCCGGGTCGAGGTTCTTGGCGCCCTGCCCTATGCCGCGGAACACGGCGCCGACCGCGTGCGCCACACCGAGCCACACCGCCCGCACCAGCCGGTAGATGCCGCCGGTGGGACTGGGGGCCGGCCTGGGCGCGACCTTCTTGGCCGCGGCCTTCCTGGCAGGCGCCTTCTTCGCGGGAGCCTTCTTGGCGGCGGCCTTCTTCGCCGGAGCCTTCGAGGCCGCCTTCTTCGCGGGCGGCGGCTTCTTGGCTGCGGAGGGACGTGAGGCCATGTGTGTGAGGTTACCGGGGGAGACGACAGGGGACACGTGTGTCCACGGCTTCACCCGTTCGTGTCGCTCCGGGAGAGGCACGAAACTGACGCGCGGTCACGGGCCGGCAATCCCGCCTGCGCGCACGTCAGTTCTGCGAGGACACCGAGGAGGTGCTCCCGGTGCCGGGCTCCAGCGCGTCGAGCGCCCGCCGCAACCCCGTGAGCTTGCGCTCCAGATGAGCCGCCGTGGCCACCGCTGCGGCGTCCGTCGACTCGTCGTTGAGCTGTTTGGTCAGCGCTTCGGCCTGCTCCTCGACGGCCGCGAGCCGCGCGGAGAGCTCCGCGAGCAGCCCGGCCGACTCCTTGGCCTCACCGCCCGCGTCCTTGCCGTTGCCCTCCAACTGCAGCCGCAGCAGCGACGCCTGCTCCCGCAGCTGGCAGTTCTTCATGTACAGCTCGACGAAGACCGAGACCTTCGCGCGCAGCACCCACGGGTCGAACGGCTTGGAGATGTAGTCCACCGCGCCCGCCGCGTAGCCCCGGAAGGTGTGGTGCGGGCCGTGGTTGATCGCCGTGAGGAAGATGATCGGGATGTCCCGGGTCCGCTCGCGGCGCTTGATGTGCGCGGCGGTCTCGAAGCCGTCCATCCCCGGCATCTGGACATCCAGCAGGATGACCGCGAAGTCGTCCGTGAGCAGCGCTTTGAGCGCTTCCTCCCCGGACGATGCCCGCACCAGCGTCTGATCGAGCGCCGAGAGGATCGCCTCCAGCGCCAGCAGATTCTCCGGCCGGTCATCGACCAGGAGGATCTTGGCCTTCTGCACCATGGCCCGCCCTCCTCGCCCCGGCGTGGGGCCTCCCCTGTCCGCAGGACCTGCGACAGCACCGGTGGGTACCGCCCCAGGGGACGACTCCCTTGCGCCGCCCGTCCTTGTGCCGGTCATCGTAGCCGCACCCCGCCCGTCGCCACACCCTGTCACCGTGATGTCACTGTGCACATAGCAGAAACGCAGCAGGAGACCAGAAGGTTCCCCAGATCCTGTACTTCTACACGACTATGCGCACATCGAGTCCGCAACTCCGTGTGAACACCGAACCTTCCCGTCATGGTCGCGCAACTGCCCAACGTTCCCCTCATTCTCCTCGCATCCACTGATCCATCACCGCCAGCAGATGATCGGGGTCGACCGGCTTCGTCACGTAGTCGGACGCCCCGGACTCGATCGCCTTCTCACGGTCGCCCTTCATGGCCTTGGCGGTCAGCGCGATGATCGGCAGACCGGCGAACTGCGGCATCCGGCGGATCGCCGTGGTCGTGGCGTACCCGTCCATCTCGGGCATCATGATGTCCATCAGCACGACCGCCACGTCGTCGTGCTGCTCCAGGACCTCGATGCCCTCCCGGCCGTTCTCCGCGTACAGCACGGACAGGCCGTGCTGCTCCAGGACACTGGTCAGGGCGAAGACGTTGCGGATGTCGTCGTCGACGATCAGGACCTTCTGGCCGCCGAAGCGGATGCCGCGGTTCGGCTTGGGCGCCGGTTCCTGCTCGGACGGTGTCCACTGCTCCAGCTGGGCCGGGCGCGGCGGCAGCTCGGGCATCCTGCGGCGCCGCCGGAACAAGGCGGCGGGTCCGTTCTGCGTCTCCCGGTACGACTGCACCTCGGCCGGCGTCTCGGTCTCCACGTCCGACAGCTCGGACGGGTCGGCCGTCGACGCCACCAGGTCACCGGCCTCCAGGGCCGGCAGTTGCTGCTGGTAGCCCTGGGGCGGCAGTTCACTGGGGTGCAGCGGCAGGTACAGCGTGAAGGTGGAGCCGCGCCCCGTCTCGCTCTGCGCGTGGATCTCACCGCCGAGCAGCTGGGCGATCTCCCGCGAGATGGACAGCCCGAGGCCCGTGCCGCCGTACTTGCGGCTGGTCGTGCCGTCGGCCTGCTTGAACGCCTCGAAGATCACCCGCATCTTGCTGGAGGCGATGCCGATCCCGGTGTCGGTCACGGAGAACGCGATCAGCTCGGCGTCCGGGTCGGTCAGCGAGCCGGTCTCCATGAGCTGCTCGCGGATCCGCTGCGGCACGTCGTCCCGCGCCGGCCTGATGACCAGCTCCACCGACCCGGAGTCGGTGAACTTCACCGCGTTCGACAGCAGGTTGCGCAGCACCTGCAGCAACCGCTGCTCGTCGGTGTGCAGCGTCGCGGGCAGCTCCGGCGAGACCCGCACCGACAGGTCCAGGCCCTTCTCCGCGGTCAGCGGCCGGAACGTGGCCTCCACGTAGTCCACGAGCTGGACGAGCGCGATGCGCGTCGGGGAGACGTCCATCTTGCCCGCCTCGACCTTCGACAGGTCCAGGATGTCGTTGATCAGCTGGAGCAGGTCCGAACCGGCCCCGTGGATCGTCTCGGCGAACTCGACCTGCTTCGGGGAGAGGTTCCCCTCGGCGTTGTCGGCGAGCAGCTTGGCCAGGATCAGCAGCGAGTTGAGCGGCGTACGCAGTTCGTGCGACATGTTCGCGAGGAACTCGCTCTTGTAGCGCATCGACACCGCGAGCTGCTCGGCGCGCTCCTCCAGGACCTGCCGCGCCTCCTCGATCTCGGTGTTCTTCACCTCGATGTCGCGGTTCTGCTGGGCCAGCAGCTCGGCCTTCTCCTCCAGTTCGGCGTTGGACGCCTGGAGGGCCTTCTGCCGCTGTTCCAACTCCGCCGAACGCTCGCGCAGTTGCTCGGTCAGCTCCTGCGACTGCGCCAGCAGCAGCTCGGTCTTGGTGTTGACGGAGATGGTGTTGACGCTCGTGGCGATCATCTCGGCGATCTGGTTCAGGAAGTCCTTCTGGATCTGCGTGAACGGCGTGAACGACGCCAGTTCGATGACGCCGAGGACCTTCCCCTCGAACAGCACCGGCAGCACGATCACCTGCGCGGGCGGCGCCTCGCCGAGCCCCGAGGAGATCTTCAGGTAGCCGCTGGGCGCGTTCTCGACGAGGATCGTGCGCTTCTCCGTGGCGGCCGTCCCGATCAGCGCCTCACCGGGCTCGAACGACGTCGGCATCGAGCCCATCGAGTAGCCGTAGCTGCCCAGCATGCGCAGCTCGTACTGGTCGTCGTCCGCGGCGTTCATGTCCTCGCCGTCGACGAGCGGCATCGCCAGGAAGAACGCGCCGTGCTGCGCCGAGACGACCGGCGTCAGCTCGCTCATGATCAGCGAGGCCACGTCCTCCAGGTCCCGGCGGCCCTGCATCAGCGCCGAGATCCGGGCCAGGTTGCCCTTCAGCCAGTCCTGCTCCTTGTTGGCGATCGTGGTGTCGCGCAGGTTGGCGATCATCTTGTTGATGTAGTCCTGGAGCTCCTGGATCTCCCCGGACGCGTCCACGTCGATCTTCAGGTTCAGATCGCCGCGGGTCACCGCGGTCGCCACGCGCGCGATGGCACGCACCTGCCGGGTCAGGTTCCCGGCCATCTCGTTCACCGACTCGGTGAGGTCACGCCAGGTGCCGTCCACGTCACGCACACGCGCCTGGCCGCCCAGCTGCCCCTCGGTGCCCACCTCGCGGGCCACCCGCGTGACCTCCTCGGCGAAGGACGACAGCTGGTCGACCATCGTGTTGATGGTCGTCTTCAGCTCCAGGATCTCGCCGCGCGCGTCGATGTCGATCTTCTTGGTCAGGTCACCCTTGGCGATGGCCGTGGTCACCATGGCGATGTTGCGCACCTGACCGGTCAGGTTGGACGCCATCTGGTTCACGGACTCGGTCAGGTCCTTCCACGTGCCCGCCACACCGGGTACGTGCGCCTGCCCGCCGAGAATGCCGTCCGTGCCCACCTCACGGGCCACCTTGGTGACCTGCTCGGCGAACGAACTCAGCGTCTTGACCATCGTGTTGATGGTGTCGGCGAGCTGCGCGACCTCACCGCGCGCCTCGATGGTGACCTGCCGTGTCAGGTCACCGCTGGCGACCGCTGCCGAGACCTGGGAGATGTTCCGCACCTGAGTGGTGAGGTTCTTCGCCATCAGGTTGACGTTGTCGCTCAGGTCCTTCCAGATGCCCGTGACACCCGGCACGTGCGCCTGGCCGCCCAGGATGCCCTCGGTGCCCACCTCGCGGGCCACCCGGGTCACCTGCTCGGCGAAGGACGACAGCTGGTCGACCATCGTGTTCACGGTCGTGACCAGCTCGAGGATCTCGCCCTTGGCGTCCACGGTGATCTTCTTCGACAGATCGCCCCGGGCCACCGCCGTCGTGACCTCGGCGATGTTGCGCACCTGGATGGTCAGGTTGTTCGCCATGCCGTTCACGGACTGGGTGAGGTCCTTCCAGGTGCCGGAGACACCCTGCACCTCGGCCTGACCACCGAGGATGCCCTCGGTACCCACCTCACGGGCCACACGCGTGACCTCTTCGGCGAACGACGACAGCTGGTCCACCATCGTGTTCAGGGTGTTCTTCAGCTCCAGGATCTCCCCGCGCGCGTCCACGGTGATCTTCTGGGACAGGTCACCCCGGGCCACCGCCGTGGCCACCTGGGCGATGTTGCGCACCTGGCCGGTCAGGTTGGACGCCATGCCGTTCACGGAGTCCGTCAGGTCACGCCACACCCCGGCCACGCCCGGCACCTGCGCCTGACCGCCCAGCCGGCCGTCCGTACCCACCTCGCGGGCGACCCGGGTCACCTGGTCGGCGAAGGCCGAGAGCTGGTCGACCATCGTGTTGATGGTGTTCTTCAGCTCCAGGATCTCCCCGCGCGCGTCCACGTCGATCTTCTGCGACAGATCACCCCGGGCCACCGCCGTCGTCACCTGCGCGATGTTGCGCACCTGGGAAGTGAGGTTCCCGGCCATCGAGTTGACGGAGTCCGTGAGCTCCTTCCACGTGCCCGACACACCGTCGACACGGGCCTGACCGCCCAGACGGCCCTCCGTACCCACGTCCCGGGCCATCCGCGTCACCTGGTCGGCGAAACTCGACAGCTGGTCCACCATCGTGTTCACGGTGTTCTTCAGCTTGAGCATCTCGCCGGAGACGTCGACCGTGACCTTCTGCGACAGGTCGCCGTTGGCCACCGCCGTCGTCACCTGGGCGATGTTCCTCACCTGACCGGTGAGGTTCCGGAACGCCGTGTTGACCGAGTCCGTCAGGTCCTTCCACGTCCCGGCCGCACCCGGCACCTGCGCCTGACCGCCCAGCTCACCCTCGACACCGATCTCCCGCGCCACACGCGTCACTTCGGCACCGAACGCGGACAGCTGGTCCACCATCGTGTTGACGGTGTTCTTCAGCTCCAGCATCTCGCCGGCCACATCGACCGTGACCTTCTGCGACAGGTCGCCGTTGGCCACCGCCGTCGTCACCGCGGCGATGTCCCGCACCTGGGTGGTCAAATTCCGGAAGACCGTGTTCACCGAATCGGTGAGGTCCTTCCACGTCCCCGCCGCACCCGGCACGTTCGCCTGACCACCGAGCTGCCCCTCGGCCCCCACCTCGTTGGCCACGCGCGTGACCTCGTCCGCGAAGATGCGCAGCGTCTCGGTCATCTGGTTGATCGTGTCGGCGAGCTGCGCGACCTCACCGCGCGCCGGCACGGTCACCTTGCGCGACAGATCACCGTTGGCGACCGCGGTCGTCACCTCCGCGATCCCACGTACCTGAGCCGTCAGGTTCCCGGCCATCGTGTTCACCGAATCGGTGAGTTCTTTCCACACCCCGGCGACGCCCGGCACCTGCGCCTGACCGCCCAGCGCGCCCTCGGTGCCCACCTCACGGGCCACCCGTGTGACCTCGGACGAGAACGCCGACAACTGGTCCACCATCGTGTTGACGGTGTTCTTCAGCTCCAGCATCTCGCCGGCCACCTGGACCGTGACCTTCCGCGACAGATCACCCTTGGCGACCGCCGTCGTCACCAGCGCGATGTCCCTCACCTGGGCCGTCAGCCGGTACGCCATCGTGTTGACGGAGTCCGTCAGATCCCGCCAGGACCCCGACATGCCCCGCACCCGGGCCTGCCCGCCCAGCTTGCCCTCGGTGCCCACCTCACTGGCCACACGCGTGACCTCGTCGGTGAACGTCGACAGCTGATCGACCAGGTTGTTGACGGTACGTCCGACCTTCAGGAACTCGCCCCGCAGGGGCTGACTGTTCCCGTCCGGCACCTGGGTCCGCAGCTCCATGCGCGGCGACAGATCACCCTCCGCCACCGCCGACAGCACCCGGCCGACCTCGGAAACCGGCCGCACCAGGTCGTCCACCAGGGCGTTCGAGTTGTCGATCGCCGTCGCCCAGGAGCCCTCACAGGCACCCGTCTCCAGCCGCTCGGTCAGCTTGCCCTCACGGCCCACCATCCGTCGCACCCGCGACAGCTCACCCGTCAGGTGCAGGTTGCGGTCGGCCACCTCGTTGAAGACCGCCGCGATCTCGGCCATCACGCCGTCCCCGGACACCGTGAGCCGCTTGCGGAAGTTCCCGTCCCGCATCGACACCAGGGCCGTCATCAGCCGGTTCAGGGCAGCCGTGTCCACCTCGGTCGTGCCGCTGCGCACCTTGCCCTGGTTGACCGGGGACTGTCCGCCCTTCGCGCGCGTCTTCTTGCCACGCGTCGCTGCGCCAGACTCCACTGTGTCCCTCCCGCAGGGGTCGACCGTCACTGCTGTGCTCGGGTACCGCGCTCGGCGTACCAGTTACTACTGCGTATTCTCTGCCCTGCATACCAGGCCGCTTTCAAGGGGCTGCTGCCCACGGTCACTGCCGGACACACAGCCTGCCCTGACCTTCACAGGAAGCCTGCCCAGTGTTTCACCCCGGCCGAACCAGGCCATAACAGTTCGGCAGCTTCGCACATCGTCCGCACACCCTCCGGACGGAAACACTGCAGACCGGCATCCGCACGGACCGCGAAGGTAAGTAACCTTGCATCCGGCTGTCCAGCCGCGCCGGTCCCGTCCGGCCTGGGCGGTGGCACGAAGACGAGCGGGCATCGGAGGGGCGGCCGCACACAACATGACCACCGGACTGATCCCGGGGGACCAGCCCCCGGACCCCCGGCCGACGGGCAGCCTGCCGCAGCAGCGGCGCGAACCGGTCGGCCCCGCAGCCCAGCACGACGAGAACCGGTCGAGGAGTTCTGTGATCACCGCGCGCGCGGCCGCCAGTTTCGAGCCCGTCGGGCGCTCGGTCGCGAGCGCCCGCTCGTTCGTCCGCGACACCCTCCAGGGCTGGGGTTTCGCCGACATCGTCGACGACGCCGTCGTTCTCACCAGCGAACTGGTGACCAACGCCGTGGTCCACGCCGGCACCTCCGCCGACGTGCTGTGCCTGCGCAGCGACGACGGCGTACGCATCGAGGTGGCCGACCGCTACCCCGAACGCGAGATCCCCCTCCAGGGCACCGCGATCAACATGGGCAGCCCCGACCGCGAAGGCGGCCGCGGCCTCCAGCTGTGCGCGGCCCTCGCCGGCCGCTGGGGCGTCGAATACATCCCCACCCACAAGACCGTCTGGTTCCAACTCGACCTGCCCGCACGCGCGGTGGGCACCCGCGCCGCGGGTCCGGCCCTCCCCTCCGACCTCCTCCCCCTCGCCGACGGCCGGGTCCGCGTCGCCGTCATCCAGATCGACCGCACCGGCCACATCACCGCCTGGAACGAGGACGCCGAGGAACTCTTCGGCTACCCGGCCGAGCAGGTCACCGGCAAGCCCCTCACCGACCTCGCGGCGTGGCCCCACACCCCCGGCACCAGCACCGGCATCGCGGAAGCCCTCCGCCTCTCCCGCTGGGAAGGCAGCTACGGCATCCGCGCCGCCACCGGCCGCGTCACCCCCGTCTACGCCTCCCACCTGCGCGTCCGCGACACCGGCGGCGAGCCGTCAACCGTGTGCCTCCTGGTACGGGACCACGAACGGGCAGTTCTGCAGACACCCCTGCGCGTCCCCGCCTCGGACTCCTCGACCGGCGCCGAGGGCCAGAACACCGACCCCTTCGAGGTCTTCATCGGCTCCCCCGCCCCGGACGACCTCGACGGCCTCCTCCAGCGCACGGTCGAACGCGCCCGGGACATGCTCGACGGCGACTCGGCGTTCCTCCTGCTGGCCACCGACGACGAGACGGAACTGGAGGTCCGCGCCTCCACCGGCCTCCCCTCCGCCCGCCAGCGCTTCGCCCGCGTCCCGGTCGAGGCCGGCCCCGGCCGCTACGGCTCCGCCCGTATGCCCGCCGTCCACGACGACCTGACCGCGGTACCCGGCGCGGTACCCCTCCTGAACGGCACGGGCATGCGCTCGGTCGTCACCGTCCCGCTGAAGGTCGAGGGCCGCCTCACCGGCTCCCTCGGCGTCGCCGCCGAAGCGCCCGGCCGGTACTCCAACGAGGAGGCCCTGCGCCTCCAGTTCGCCGCCGACCGCATCGCCCTCGCCGTCGAGTCGGCCCGTCTGGGTGAACTGGAACGCCTGCGCCGCGGCTCCCTCAGCTTCCTCGTCGAGGCCTCCGACCTGCTGGCCGGCACCCTGGACCGCGACCAGACGCTGGCCCTCATGGCCCAGATGACGGTGCCGACCCTCGCCACCTGGTGCGCCGTCTACACGATCGCCGACCAGGCCTCCGAGCCGTACCTCTCCTACGTGCTGCACGAGGACGAGGAACTCATCGACGGCATCAAGTCTCTGCTGTCAAAGGTCCCGCCGCCCGACCCGGTCCCCACCCCGGGCGCCCGCGTGTGGACGGCCCCCGGCGAGGTCGCCCACCAGGCGGCCCTGCGCAGCTCCATGCGCAGCCTCGGCCTCAGCGGCAGCCCCACCCGCCAGGTCACACCCGGCATCGGTCCCACCCTCGCCACCGCCTCCGCCGTCGGCGGCGAGACCGTCGTCCTGCCCCTGGTCGCCCGCAACCGCGTCATCGGCATGCTGACCCTCGGCAAGCCCACCGACGAGCACTTCCGCCAGGAGATCCTGGAGCTCGCCGAGGATCTCTCCCGCCGGGCCGCCCTGGCCCTGGACAACGCCCGCCTCTACTCGGAGCGCACGGCGATCAGCCAGTCCCTCCAGCGCAGCCTCCTGCCCCCGGGACTCCCCGAGATCGACGGCGTGGAGGTCGACGTCATCTACCGCGCGGCCGGCGAGGGCAACGAGGTCGGCGGCGACTTCTACGACGTCTTCCCCATCCGCGACGGTGCCTACGGCTTCGCCATCGGCGACGTCTGCGGCACGGGCCCGAACGCGGCGGCCGTCACCGGCCTGGCCCGCCACGCCCTGCGCCTGCTGGCCCGGGAGGGCCTCAGCGGCCCGGCGGTCCTGGAGCGTCTGAACTCCGCGATCCTCGACGAAGGCTCCCGCAGCCGCTTCCTCACCCTTCTCTACGGCGAGATGCGCCCGCAGGAGGACGGCAGCGCCGAGCTGAAGGTCGTCTGCGCCGGGCACCCGCTGCCGCTGCGCCTTCGCCAGGACGGCTCGGTCGAACCGGCGGCGGAGCCCCAGCCGCTCCTCGGCGTCATCGAGGACCTGGAGCTGTACGAGCAGGCCGTCACCCTCGACCCGGGCGATGTTCTCCTGTGCGTCACGGACGGCGTCACGGAACGTCGTGAGGGCGCCCGCATGCTCGGCGACGACGGCCTCGCCGACGTCCTCACGACCTGCACGGGCCTGACGGCCGGCGCGGTCGCGGCGCGCATCATGCGCGCGGTGGAACGCTTCGCGTCGGACGCCCCGTCGGACGACATGGCGATCCTGGCGATGCGCGTCCCGGGCCCGCACAAGGACTAAGGAAACGCGAAAGGCCCCACCCGAGAGGGTGGGGCCTTTTCTGCTGGAGCCCCCAAGCGGAATCGAACCGCTGACCTTCTCCTTACCATGGAGACGCTCTACCGACTGAGCTATAGGGGCCTGTTGTTTTGCGAGGTTTCCCCCGCGGCAACGGAATAGATCATACCCCGAACAGACCCGTCCTCCCAACCATGTCAGAACGCGGGCTGCAGCAGCCCTCCGAGGGCGTTGCACGCGGACACGATGCGCTGCATGTCCCGCTTGGTCAGCGACGCGTCCACAGGCAGCGCGAGCGTCTCGTCGGAGGCCCGCTCGGTCTCAGGCAGCGCGACGCACCGCCGGAATTCGGGCAGCCGGTGCACGGGCGTCTTCACGGGCACCCGGCACTCAACTCCCCTGGCCCGCACGGCCCGCGCGAAGGCATCCCGATCGGGCCGCCCATTGCCGGGCACCCGCACGACGTACTGCTGGTAGGTGTGTCCGTCACCGTCGTCCGGCACCCGGACGCCCCTCAACTTGGCGTGGAGGTAACCCGCGCGCTCCCGGCGCTGGGCTATCTCGTCGTACGGCGCCTCGGATTCGCCCTGTTCGAGTACGAGCAGTCCGTGCCGCTGTCCGAGCACGTGCATCTGCGGGATGTCGGCGAGCCGGCCGAAGCGGTGTACGACGACCACGGCTGCGGTCCGCGGAGTCAGCGCCACTTCCACAGCGGCGGCGTCGAGGCAGTAGGTGGCGGGATCTATGTCGGCGAACACCGGCAGGGCCCCGGTCTTGGCCACGGCCTCGGCGACCTCGACGTTCCCGAAGGCCGGCACCACGACCTCGTCACCGAGTCCGACACCGGCGGCCCTGAGCATTGCAGCAGTACCCATGATGTGGATGCTGGTCGCGCAACGTGAACTTCAAGTGACACAAAACAAAAAAGGGTTGGACCCGAAACCGAAGTTCCGGGTCCAACCCTTTCAATGATTGTTCGGCGGCGTCCTACTCTCCCACAGGGTCCCCCCTGCAGTACCATCGGCGCTGTAAGGCTTAGCTTCCGGGTTCGGAATGTAACCGGGC
>NZ_JBIBKR010000010.1:0-253416 GCF_042959365.1 Streptomyces sp. NPDC007907 | reverse complement strand
CCCTCGTACTGGACGTACTTGGGCTTTCGGCCGGTACGGCGAGAGGGCGTGCCGGGCGTCGCGACGGGGCGAACGTTGCCTGCCGCGGCACTAGGAGGCGCGGTGCGCATTGCGTGGAGTCGGCGTCGCCGCGGCGGGCACCGGGGTCTGTGCCGCCCGCGTCACGTCCTCCACCAGTTCGACCACGTCCGGGCCGTACGCCTGCGAGTTGATCACCTTGAGCAGCAGCACGAAGGAGCTGTTGCCGTACTTGCGGGTCAGGCGCTCGTGGTTGCGGGCGAGGTAGCGGGTGGTGGCCTGGTTGGTGATCGACGTCTGGCCGCAGAACAGGAAGACCGGACGGGTGTTCTGGCTGCGGTCCGCGGTGAGCCGGGCGAGCAGCGCGTACTCCTGCCTGCCGTTGTCCACGCGGTAGCGCTCGGTGCCGACCTGGAACGCGCCCCGGTCGGGGCCCGGTTCGGCGTCCACGTTCACCCGCACACCCGGCAGCAGGGACGACAGATGGGCCGCCATCCTCCGGTTGGACGCCGGGCCGCCCACGCAGAACTCCGTACGCTCCCCGAAGCCCTGACGTGCGGTGTCGTGCGGAAGTATCTGGGCGTGGGCGTTGCAGTCCTTGATCAGCGCGGCGAGTTCGAGCAGCGCGAACACGTCGTACCGCATCACCGCGAACTCGGGGCCGGTCGCACCGCGGTTCACCACCAGCAGGGACTCGGAGTTGTCGGGCAGCCCGAAGAACGCCTGCTTCCTGCGGAGCTTGCGCCTCCACAGATAGGTGCGGGTCACCCAGCCGAGCGCGGCACTGATGCCCGCCGCGACCACTCCCAGGACGATGTTGCGCAGGTCGTCATTCATGGGCGCGCATGCTAGCGGCCCGACGCACCGGTGTTCGACGCCTGCCTGACGCGACCATGGCGATGAATTAAGCTGCGCGGACGGCCTTTGACTGGAGGTGCGGATGCGTCGCCCTGTCGCACGGAATCTGACGGTCCTGGCGGTTTCGGCCGCCGTGGTGGTGTCGGTGGGAGCGGCGGCGCCGCCGTCGGCTCCGCCGGGTACGGGCGGTGGGAAGACCCCGCTGGCCGTCGGGTACGGCGGCGCCGTCTCCAGCGTCGACCCGGACGCCTCCGCCGCCGGGATCGAGGTCCTGAGGAAGGGCGGCAACGCCGTCGACGCCGCCGTCGCCACGGCCGCAGCGCTCGGCGTCACCGAGCCCTACTCCGCCGGGGTCGGCGGGGGCGGCTACTTCGTGTACTACGACGCCAAGTCCCGCACGGTGCGCACCATCGACGGCCGCGAGACCGCGCCGCTGAGCGCCGACAAGAACCTCTTCCTCGAGAACGGCAAACCCCTCGCCTTCGCCGACGCCGTCAGCAGCGGCCTGAGCGTCGGCACCCCGGGCACGCCCGCAACCTGGCAGACCGCGCTCGACCAGTGGGGCAGCAAGCGGCTCGCCGGCGTCCTGAAGCCCGCCGAGCGGCTGGCGCGCGACGGTTTCACCGTCGACGAGACCTTCCGCTCGCAGACGGCGTCCAACGAGGCCCGCTTCCGCTACTTCCCGGACACCGCCGAGCTGTTCCTGCCCGGTGGACGGCTCCCCGTCGTCGGCTCCACCTTCAAGAACCCCGACCTCGCCCGCACCTACGCGGAGTTGGGACGCGAGGGGGTCGACGCCCTGTACCACGGCCGGCTCGGCCGGGACGTCGTCGACACGGTCAACAAGCCGCCGGTGGACCCCGGCTCGGGCTGGAACGCCCGGCCCGGCGACCTGACCGCCAAGGACCTCGCCCGCTACCGCACCAAGGTCCAGGCACCCACGAAGACGTCCTACCGCGGTCTCGGTGTCTACTCCATGGCTCCGTCCTCCTCCGGGGGTACGACCGTCGGGGAGGCGCTCAACATCCTGGAGCGGACCGACCTCTCCCAGGCGAGCAAGGCCCGCTACCTGCACCGCTTCATCGAGGCCAGCCGGATCGCGTTCGCCGACCGGGGCCGGTGGGTGGGGGACCCCGCCTTCGAGGACGTGCCGACGAAGGAACTGCTGTCGCAGGAGTTCGCCGACGCGCGCGAGTGCCTCATCAAGGACGACGCCGTGCTGACCAGCCCGGTGCCACCCGGTGATCCGCGCCATCCGCAGCGGTGCGGCTCCGGCGGCACGGCGGCTCCCACCACCTACGAGGGTGACAGCACCACGCATCTGACGGTGGCCGACAAGTGGGGCAACGTCGTCGCCTACACCCTCACCATCGAGCAGACCGGCGGCAGCGGTATCACCGTGCCTGGGCGGGGGTTCATCCTCAACAACGAGCTGACGGACTTCTCCTTCGCCCCGGCGAACCCGGCCGTGCACGACCCGAACCTGCCCGGGCCGGGCAAGCGGCCGCGGTCGTCGATCTCGCCGACCATCGTGCTGGACCGGCACCACCGGCCCGTGGTGGCACTGGGGTCGCCGGGCGGCGCGACGATCATCACGACCGTGCTGCAGACGCTCACCGGGTTCGTCGACCGGGGGCTGCCGCTGGTCGACGCGATCGCGGCGCCCCGGGCGAGTCAGCGCAACGCCGCCCAGACCGAGGTGGAGCCGGGTCTCGACAGTGATGTCAGGAAGCAGCTGGAGGCGATCGGGCACTCCTTCAAGGTGAATCCGGAGATCGGCGCGGCTACGGGGGTGCAGCGGCTGCCCGGCGGGAAGTGGCTGGCAGCCGCCGAGACCGTGCGGCGGGGTGGGGGGTCGGCGATGGTGGTGCGGCCTGTGCGTTGAGTGCCGGGTGCGGCGGCGTGGGGGCCGGTCGCGCCCACGCGGCGGAGCCGCACATCGACACAGCCCCGCGCACCTAGGGCGAGGGCGCAGCTGCCTGATCGGTCTCGAACGCCAAGTGGCCGTCCTGCACGTCTACCGTCACCCGGCCGTTCTCCGACACCCTGCCGTCCAGAAGCAGGCGTGACAGTTCGTTGTCCACCTCGCGCTGGATCGTGCGGCGGAGCGGGCGGGCGCCGTACTCCGGCTGGTAGCCGCGGTCGGCCAGCCACTCCACCGCGCGGTCGGTGAAGGTCACCGTGACGCCCTTGTCCCGCACCAGGGACCGGGTGCGGTCCAGCAGGAGGTTGGTGATCCGACGGAGCTCTTCCGTGGTGAGCTGGCGGAAGACGACGATCTCGTCGATGCGGTTCAGGAACTCGGGGCGGAAGTGTTCCCGCAGCGGGCGCAGGATCTGCTCGCGGCGGGCCTCCTCGTCCGCGTCGGCGCCGCCCGCCGCGAAGCCCGTCGTGGCGCCGCGGCGGGTGATCACCTCCGAGCCGAGGTTGCTCGTCATCACGATGACCGTGTTGCTGAAGTCCACCGTGCGGCCCTGGGAGTCGGTCAGCCGGCCGTCGTCGAGGACCTGGAGCAGGACGTTGAAGACGTCCGGGTGGGCCTTCTCCACCTCGTCCAGCAACAGCAGCGAGTACGGGTGGCGGCGGACGACCTCGGTGAGCTGGCCCGCCTCCTCGTGGCCGACGTAGCCGGGCGGAGCGCCGATCAGCCGGCTGACGGTGTGGCGCTCCTGGTACTCGCTCATGTCGAGCCGGACCATGCGGTCCTCGCTGCCGAACAGGGCCTCGGCGAGCGCCCGGGCCAGCTCGGTCTTGCCCACGCCCGTCGGGCCGAGGAAGAGGAAGCTGCCGATCGGGCGGTCGGGGGCCGCGAGGCCGGCACGCGAGCGCAGCACCGCGTCGGAGACGACCCGCACGGCCTCGTCCTGGCCGATCACCCGCTGGTGCAGATGCTCCTCGAGGCCCAGCAGGCGGTCCTTCTCCTCCTGGGTGAGACTGCTGACCGGGATGCCGGTCTGCCGGGACACCACCTCGGCGATCGACTCGGCCCCGACCACCAGGTCCTGGCCCTCGTCGACCTCGCTGTCGCCGCCGGCCTCGGTGATCCGCTGCTTCAGCTCCATGATCCGGTCGCGCAGCTGGGTGGCCTGCTCGTACTGCTCGTCGGCCACGGCCTGGTCCTTGTCCCGGGTCAGCTGCTCCAGCTCCCGCTCCATGGACCGTACGTCCGTGCCCTTGGTCCGGGCCCGCAGCCGCACCCGGGCACCGGCCTGGTCGATGAGGTCGATCGCCTTGTCGGGCAGGCGGCGGTCGGTGAGGTAGCGGTCCGACAGTTCCACGGCCGCCACCAGCGCCTCGTCGGTGTAACGGACCTGGTGGTGGGCCTCGTAGCGGTCCCGGAGGCCGCGCAGGATCTCGATGGCGTCCGGGGCGGTCGGCTCCGGCACCATGATCGGCTGGAAGCGGCGGGCCAGGGCCGCGTCCTTCTCGATCCGGCGGTACTCCTCCAGCGTCGTGGCGCCCACGATGTGCAGCTCGCCCCGGGCGAGGGCGGGCTTGAGGATGTTGCCGGCGTCCATCGAGCTGCCGTCGCCGCCACCGGAACCGGCGCCCACGACCGTGTGCAGCTCGTCGATGAAGATGATCAGCTGGTCGGAGTGGGCGCGGATCTCGCCCACGATGTTGTTCATCCGCTCCTCGAAGTCACCCCGGTAGCGGGTGCCGGCGACCACGCCCGTGAGGTCCAGGGCGACCACGCGGCGCCCGATCAGGACATCGGGCACGTCCGCCTCGGAGATGCGCTGCGCGAGCCCCTCCACGATGGCCGTCTTGCCGACGCCCGCGTCACCGATCAGCACCGGGTTGTTCTTGCCGCGCCGGGACAGGACCTCGACGGTCTGCTCGATCTCCTGGTCCCGGCCGATCACCGGGTCGATCCGGCCCTGGCGGGCCAGCTCGGTGAGGTCGCGGCCGTACTTGTCGAGGGTCGGTGTGTTCGTCGGGCGCGGGCGCTCGGACTGCGGGACCTCGGGCGCCTCGGGCGGCTCCGAGGGGGCGAAGCGGGCCGCGTTCAGGATGTGCCCGGCGGCCGAGTCGGGATTGGAGGCCAGGGCGCTCAGGACGTGCTCCGGGCCGATGTAGCCGTAGCCGCGGGCCCGGGCCATGTCGTGCGCGTCCAGCAGCGCGCGCTTGGCGGCCGGGGTGAGGGACAGCGCGGTCGGCGGCGGGGCGTCCTCCCGGCTGTGCTGGACCGGCCCCGACCGGTCGTCGATCTGCGACGCCAACGAGTCGGGGTTCGCACCGGCCTTGCTGAGCAGGGTGCGGGTGGGCTCGGTGGCGAGCGCCGCCCGTAGCAGATGCTGCGTGTCGAGGTCCCGGCTGCCGTGCTCGGCGGCGTACTGGGCCGCGCCGCGGACGAGTTCCCGGGCCGGCTGGCTGAGCAGCCGCCCGAGATCGACCTGCCGGGGACCGGGACGCGGTCCGCCGAAGAAGCGTGCGAGGAATTCTCCGAAGGGATCCGAGCCGTAGCCCTCCGGGCTGGTGAAGCCGCTGCTCATGGGCCTTCCGTTCCCGGCGTCCCCGGCGCGCGGGCGGGGGACGCCCTCGCTTGTCGACGTGCCGGGGTCGGGTAACCCGGGTGGCGGCCGGTTACACCTGGGGCGCGCTCGTAGAACACCTTCGCACGATCGTCGGCGAGGGGCACCTTCGGGATGTATCCGGATCATTCCGGCGCGTGTCAGCGTGCGGTCAGGATCCTCGGCCCCGCGTCCGTGATCGCCACCGTGTGCTCTGCGTGAGCCGCCCGGGTGCCGTCGTTCGTCTTCAGGGTCCAGCCGTCGGGCGCCGCGTGGTAGCCGTCCGTGCCGCCCTCGATGACCATGGGCTCGATCGCCAGCACCATGCCGTGCCGCAGCCGCATGCCGCGCCCCGGCCGGCCCTCGTTCGGCACCCCGGGATCCTCGTGCATACGGCGGCCGATGCCGTGCCCGCCGAAGCCGTCGGGGATGCCGTAGCCGGCCCCTCGGCAGACCGTGCCGATCGCGTGGGCGATGTCGCCGATGCGGTTGCCCACGACGGCGGCCCCGATGCCGGCCGCGAGGGCCCGCTCGGCGGTCTCGATCAGCCGGAGGTCCGCCGCGCGCGGCGTGCCCACGACGAAGCTGAGCGCCGAGTCGCCGACCCAGCCGCCCAGTTCGGCGCCGAAGTCGATGGAGACCAGGTCGCCGTCGCGCAGGCGGTAGCGGCCCGGGATCCCGTGCACGATCGCGTCGTTCACCGAGACGCAGAGGACGGCGGGGAAGGGGGTGGGCGCGAAGGACGGCCGGTATCCCAGGAAGGGTGAGGACGCGCCCGCCTCGCGCAGCACGCCGTGTGCCACCTCGTCGAGCTCCAGCAGGGAGACGCCCACGCCGGCGGCCTTCCGTACGGCCGTCAGGGCCCGGGCGACGACCTGGCCCGCCTCGTGCATCGCGTCGATAGAAGTGTCTGTCTTCAGCTCCACCATGCCAATTACTATACCGGTATTAGAATGGGGGCATGGTGCGTACCCCCCTCACCCCCGAAGAGCGCGAACGCGGCGAGCGGCTCGGCCGGCTGCTGCGCGAGGCGCGTGGTGGCCGGAGCATGACGGAGATCGCGGCGAACGCGGGCATCTCCGCGGAGACCCTCCGGAAGATCGAGACCGGGCGGGCCCCGACCCCGGCCTTCTTCACGGTGGCCGCGCTGGCCGGAGTCCTCGGGCTGTCCATGGACGAACTGGCCGGGCAGTGCGTGCCGGTGGCCCTCTGAGGCTCTTGCGCCGCGCGTGAAAACTCCCCGTAGCACTCCCGTAACACGACTCGTGTTGCCTACGGGGCGGAGTGCTCCGGTCTCACGGGAGTTGAGCGATGGCGGCGGACCAACTCCCGGCTGAGATCGGGGAGTTCACGACCTACCTGAACGGTCTGCTGGCGCGCCTCGACCCCTCCGGCGGCTGGTGCGCCGTGTTCTGGCGGCGCGACCCGGACGGCATGCGGGCCTGCCTGGAGGGCCGCGAGATGCCGCCCTGGGACGTGGTCGAGGCCCTGCTGCAGGACCTCGCCGGGCAGTACGGCCCCGGGGGAGCCGGCCCGGAGACGGACCGGGCCCGCGCCCTGCACGCCGCCGCGCTCGCCGCGTACGACACCCGGCCCGGGGGGCGCGAGGCACTCGGTGACCGTCTCGACGTCATGCTCCGCGAACAGCGGTACGCCGCCGAACGCCAGGCCGCCCTCGCCCGCCACCTGACCTCGGCCACGACCCGCGAACAGGCGGACGCCCTGCGTCTGGACCTGGCCTGGGCCCAGGACGATTACGAACGGGCCGGCGCGCGATGCGCGGAACTGCGGGCACGGATGGCCTACGTGGACCGGCGCGGGCGGGGGGCGCCCCCGACGGCATGGCACCCGGCAGAGGCCCCACCCGCAGCCCACGCCCCGGCGGCGGCGGGCCGAGTCGCAGCCCCGGCGGCGGGCCGAGGCGCAGACTCAGCCACAGCGGCAGGCCGCATCGCAGGGCCGACCGGGGACCCAGCCGCAGCCCAAGCCCCAGCGGCGGCGGCAGGCCGAGGCGCGGACGCAGCCGCAGCGGCGGGCCGCATCGCAGCGCCGACCGCGGACCCGGTCGCAGCGCCACCCGCAGGCCGAGTCGCAGCCCAAGCCCAAGCCCCAGCCCCGGCCGCAGGCAGAGGCGCAGCGGCAGCCGCAGCGCCCGTAGCGGCCGCCGCGCCCGCACCGGCATCAGAATCACCACTGGCCCCTGCATCCGGCTCAGTCAGCCGCGAGCCGTCGGCACAGCCCTTCGCCCCCGCCCCGGTCGGCCCCGAGCCACCGGCCCCCGCCCCCGGCCCGGCAGCTCCCGTACCCCAGGGCCCAGCCCCCGCACCCGCCCCGACCGCCCCCGAACCCCCGGCCCCGAGCCCCGCCGCTCCCAAGCAGCGCAAGCGCCGTCGGGGTGGTGCTCGCTTCGCCGGGATGGCGGATGAGGAGGACGTGCCCGTCGCCGTACCGCCCGTCGTCGTGCCGACCCTGCCCGCACCCGCCCCGGCAGCCACCGGTCGCTCCCCTCGCGGCGCGCGCTTCGCCGGGGCCGCCGAGGAGGTCGTGGTGGAGCGGCCGGCGCGGGAGGACGACGCCGTCGGGGCCGCGGACCTGGCCGAAGTCGGACGGACCGTCGACGTGCTGGCCCGCCTGCGGAGCGAGGGGCGCAGCGGAGAGGCCCACGCGCTGCTGGCCGAGGTCGCCGGCTGGGAGCCCGGCCGGTTTCCGCTTCTCGCGGTGCGACTGCACCAGGCGGGGCTGACCGCCGACTGGCAGACCCTGCTGTGGGAGGCCGCCTCGCTGCCCGCCGGGCGGCTGGTCGCCGCCGCCGACGCGCTGGCCGCGGCCGGACGGGCGGACGACGGCCGGCAGATGCTGCGGCAGGGGGTCGCGCGACCGGCGGGGGAGATCGGCCGGGCCGTCCTCGGCCTGGTCGCCGAGGGGTGCCACCGCGAGGTGCGGGTGCTGCTCGACGCGTACGTCAGGGCCCGTGCTCCGGAGGAGGCCGCGCGCAGCGCCGAACCCGAGCCGGGGCGCCTCGTACCGCTCCTGCTGGAGGCCGCGCGGGGTGTCTCGGACGAACGGTACTGGGACCTCGTGCACGCCCTGCGGGTCGCCGGATTCGCCGCCTGACCGGTGCGGCCGGGTCCGGGGCGACTCACCCACAGGAGTGCGAATCGCGCAATGCCCCGCGGGTTGGCGACGATGGTCTTGGCAACCCCGTGCCGGAGGCTTACGTTCGTGGCTCTACGGCCCGCTTCTACGGGCGTAGAGGCGCAGACGTCGCGTCGAAGGAGCAGCTCATGGCCAACGTCGTACGTGCCGCCCTGGTCCAGGCCACCTGGACCGGCGACACCGAGTCCATGGTGGCGAAACACGAGGAGCACGCCCGCGAGGCGGCCCGCCGGGGCGCGAAGATCATCGGTTTCCAGGAAGTCTTCAACAGCCCCTACTTCTGTCAGGTCGAGGAGCCGGAACACTACCGCTGGGCCGAGCCCGTCCCCGACGGGCCGACCGTGCGGCGGATGCGGGCGCTCGCGCGCGAGACCGGCATGGTGATCGTCGCGCCGGTGTTCGAGGCGGAACAGCCCGGCTTCTACTACAACACCGCCGCCGTGATCGACGCCGACGGCACCTACCTCGGCAAGTACCGCAAGCACCACATCCCGCAGCTCAAGGGCTTCCGCGAGAAGTTCTACTTCAAGCCCGGCAACCTCGGCTGGCCCGTCTTCGACACCGAGGTCGGCAGGGTCGGCGTGTACATCTGCTACGACCGCCACTTCCCGGAGGGCTGGCGCCAGCTCGGGCTCGCCGGTGCCCAGCTGGTCTACAACCCCTCCGCGACCCACCGGAGCCTGTCGTCGCACCTGTGGCGGCTGGAGCAGCCCGCGGCGGCCGTCGCCAACGGGTACTACATCGCCGCGATCAACCGGGTCGGCCAGGAGGAGTACGGCGACAACGACTTCTACGGCACGAGCTACTTCGTCGACCCGCGCGGGCAGTTCGTGGGGGACGTCGCCAGCGACAGCGAGGAGGAGCTCCTGGTCCGGGACATCGACCTCGACCTCATCGAAGAGGTGCGGCAGACGTGGGCCTTCTACCGCGACCGCCGCCCCGACGCCTACGAAGGGCTGGTGAAGCCGTGACCAACGACCTCCTGGGCCGCCACCGGGCCGTGCTCCCCGACTGGCTCGCCCTCTACTACGAGGAGCCCCTCGAGATCACCCACGGCGAGGGCCGCCACGTCTGGGACGCCCAGGGCAACCGGTACCTCGACTTCTTCGGCGGCATCCTCACCACGATGACGGCCCACGCGCTGCCCGAGGTGACCAAGGCGGTGAGCGAGCAGGCCGGGCGGATCATCCACTCCTCGACCCTCTACCTCAACCGCCCGATGGTCGAACTCGCCGAACGCATCGCCCAGCTGAGCGGCATCCCGGACGCCCGCGTCTTCTTCACCACCTCCGGCACCGAGGCCAACGACACCGCTCTGCTGCTGGCCACCGCCTACCGGCGCAGCAACACGATCCTGGCCATGCGCAACAGCTATCACGGCCGTTCCTTCAGTGCCGTCGGCATCACCGGCAACAGCGGCTGGTCCCCGACCTCGCTGTCCCCGCTGCAGACGCTGTACGTGCACGGCGGCGTGCGCACCCGCGGCCCGTTCGCCTCGCTCAGCGACGACGCCTACATCGCGGCCTGCGTCGACGACCTGAAGGACCTGCTCGGGCACACCCGCGCACCGGCCGCGCTGATCGCCGAACCCGTCCAGGGCGTGGGCGGGTTCACGGCACCACCGGACGGTCTCTACGCCGCCTTCCGGGAGGTGCTGCACGAGCGCGGCATCCTGTGGATCGCCGACGAGGTGCAGACCGGCTGGGGCCGCACCGGTGAGCACTTCTGGGGCTGGCAGGCGCACGGGCGGAACGGACCGCCCGACATCATGACCTTCGCCAAGGGCATCGGCAACGGCATGTCCATCGGCGGGGTCGTCGCCCGCTCCGAGATCATGAACTGCCTGGACTCCAACAGCATCTCCACCTTCGGCGGCACCCAGATCACCATGGCGGCGGGCCTCGCCAACCTCAACTACCTGCTGGAACACGACCTCCAGGGCAACGCCCGGCGCGTCGGCGGCCTGCTGATCGAGCGGCTGCGGGCCGTCGCCGCGCAGGTCCCGGCCGTACGGGAGGTACGCGGCCGCGGGCTGATGATCGGCATCGAGATCACCGAACCGGGGACCGACGACGCCGATCCGCAGGCCGCCGCGGCCGTCCTGGAGGCGGCCCGCGAGGGCGGCCTGCTGATCGGCAAGGGCGGCGGGCACAACACCAGTGCGCTGCGCGTCGCCCCGCCGCTGTCCCTCAACGTCGCGGAGGCCGAGGAGGGCGCCGCGATCCTCGAGAACGCTCTGCGGAGCATCCCGTAGCAGTGCACTGAGCAAGGGGCCCGCCATGACGATCACCCTGGATTCGCTGGAGCCCGCGCTGTCGGTGCGGCGGGTCCTCACCCTGGAGCGGGTACTCGCCGGGGAGCCCGAGGTGGTGGCCGGGGCGGCCCATCTCGACCGGCTCGTGCGCTGGGTGCACGTCGCCGAGGCGGCCGACGTCGGGGTGATGCTCAGCGGCGGCGAGATGGTCCTCACCACCGGTGTGCTGCTCGCCGGCGACGAGGACAAGCAGGCCGACTACGTCCGGTCGCTGCACCGTGCCGAGGCCGCCGCCGTCGTCCTCGGACTCGGCCGTGCCTTCCCCACCGCCCCGGAGGTGATGCGCCGCGCCGCCGAGCGGTGCGGACTGCCGATGGTCGTGCTGCACCGGCCGTTCCCCTTCGCCGACCTGACCGAGGAGGTCCAGTCTCGCCTGGTGCGGCGCAAGTTCGCCGCCGTCAGCCTCTCCGAGGCCGTCCGCACCGAACTCACCGCCCTCATCACCGCCGGCGCACCCCTGCAGCGCCTGCTCGACGAGGTCGCCAGGCACAGCGCCTGCCCGGTCGTCGTCACCAACCTCGCCCACCGCGTCCTCGGCACGGCGGGGGAGCGGCCCGCGGTCGACGACGTGCTGCGCGACTGGGAGCGCATCGCCCGGCAGGCGTGGGGGCACCACCCAGGCCGTTCAGGCACTGGGGGAGGTAAAGAGGGCGACGGCTGGATCCGGGCCGAACTGGGCGGGCGCGGCGAACGCTGGGGCCGGATCGTGCTGTGCGGCTACCGCGGCGACACCGCCACCGGACGGCTGCTGGCCGACCGCGCCGCCGAGGCCCTCGTCCTGCACCGCATGCTCGGCGGCGGCGCCGCGTGCTCCTGGGAGGAACAGTCCGCGCAGGGCCTGCTCACCGACCTGGTCAGCGGCGTCGTACCGGCGCGGCAACTGCTGCCCCGGGCGCGGGCGGCCGGACTGCCCGTCAACCGGCGCACCTTCGTGCCGCTGGTCGTCCGCGACGGCGACCCCGCCCGGCTCGAACGCCTCCTACGGCTGCTGGGCCTGCCCGGACTGGTCGCCGAACTCGCCGACGGGGCCACCGCCGTGCTGCTCAGCGGCCCCCGGGACCAGGACGCGGGCGCCCTCACCGCGCACTTCGCCACCCGGCTGCGCACCGAGTCCGGCCCGGACCACACGGTCGTCGCCGCGGCCGAACCCCGCGCCGCATGGGACGACGTACCCAGCGGACTGCGCGAGGCGCAGCACGTCTCGGACGCCGTGGCCGACTCCTCCGCCGTCCTCGGCCTCCCGCCGGTCGTGCGCCTGAAGGACGTCCACCTGCGGGGCCTGATCCGGCTGCTGCGCGACGACCCGCACGTGCAGTCCTTCGCGGAGCGTGAGCTGGACGGGCTGCTGCGCGAGAGCGGCGAGGACCTGCTGCCGGTCCTGCGCACCTACCTCGCCACCGGCCGCAACAAGTCCCGCACCGCTCAGCTCCACCACGTCTCGCGGCCCGCCCTCTACCGCCGCCTGGAGGCCATACAGGTCCGCCTCGGGGTGGACCTCGACGACTTCGAGCAGGCCGCCTCGGTGCACATCGCCCTCCTCGCACACGACGCGCAACAACAGTGAAATACGCGACCACCTGGGAAAACGGCGGTGAAACATGGATCCACGAACGAGTGACACGGTGGCACGCCGCACGCCCTGGGACGTGACACGGTGCAACTCAAAGACGACCGCGCGACTTCCTAGGCTCACGGCACACCGAGCGACCGGAGGTCCCGATGAGCCAAGTGATCCGCGCCGCCGTCTTCCAGACCGCCTGGACGGGCGACAAGGAATCGATGATCCAGGTCCACGAGCAGGCGGTCCGCGACGCCGCCGCTCAGGGTGCGCACGTCCTGTGCTTCCAGGAGCTGTTCTACGGGCCGTACTTCTGCCAGGTACAGGACCCCGCCTTCTACGAGTACGCCGAGCAGATCCCCGAGGGTCCCGTCGTCCGGCGCTTCCAGGCCCTCGCGAAGGAACACGGCATCGTCCTGGTGCTGCCGATGTACGAGGAGGAGCAGCCCGGCGTCCTGTACAACACCGCCGCCGTGATCGACGCGGACGGCTCCTACCTCGGCAAGTACCGCAAGACGCACATCCCCCAGGTCAGGGGCTTCTGGGAGAAGTTCTACTTCCGCCCGGGCAACTCCGGCTGGCCCGTCTTCGACACCAAGGCCGGCCGCATCGGCGTCTACATCTGCTACGACCGCCACTTCCCGGAGGGCTGGCGCGCCCTCGGCCTCGCGGGCGCGGAGATCGTCTTCAACCCCTCGGCGACCTCCCGCGGCCTGTCCGGCTACCTCTGGCAGCTGGAACAGCCGGCGGCGGCCGTGGCCAACGAGTACTTCGTCGGCGCGATCAACCGGGTCGGGGTCGAGGAGTACGGCGACAACGACTTCTACGGCACGTCGTACTTCGTGGACCCGGAGGCCCAGTTCGTCGGCGAGGTGGCGAGCGACAAGGAGCCCGAACTGGTCGTCCGCGACCTGGACATGGCCAAACTCCGAGAGGTCCGCGACCGCTGGCAGTTCTACCGGGACCGCGCACCCGGCGCGTACGGGCCGCTGACGGCCCCTTAGAACGCCCGCAGGGGGACGTTCCTAGGGGGCGCGGGGAACTGCGCGAGCAACCACCCACAACCGGCACGCATCCACCGCGAGGAGCGACCACGACATGAGCAGCCGTACAGTCATTCGCGGCGGCCTGGTAATCACCGCCTCCGACGAGATCCACGCCGACGTCCTGATCGAGGACGGCCGAATCGCCGCCCTCGCAGCCCATGGGACACCCGCCGCCGACACCTTCACAGCCGACCGCACCATCGACGCCACCGGAAAGTACGTCATCCCCGGCGGCGTCGACGCCCACACCCACATGGAGCTGCCCTTCGGCGGCACCTTCGCCTCCGACACCTTCGAGACCGGCACCCGCGCCGCCGCCTGGGGCGGCACGACGACGATCATCGACTTCGCCGTGCAGAGCGTCGGACACAGCCTGCGCGAGGGCCTCGACACCTGGCACGCCAAGGCCGACGGCAACTGCGCGATCGACTACGGCTTCCACATGATCGTCTCCGACGTCAACGACCACACCCTCAAGGAGATGGACCACCTCGTGGAGGAGGGCATCACCTCCTTCAAGCAGTTCATGGCCTACCCGGGCGTCTTCTACAGCGACGACGGCCAGATCCTGCGCGCCATGCAGCGCTCCGCCGAGAACGGCGGGCTGATCATGATGCACGCCGAGAACGGCATCGCGATCGACGTCCTCGTCGAACAGGCCCTGGCCCGCGGTGAGACCGACCCGCGCTATCACGGCGAGGTCCGCAAGGCGCTGCTGGAGGCCGAGGCCACCCACCGTGCCATCAAACTCGCGCAGGTGGCCGGCGCGCCCCTGTACGTCGTGCACGTCTCGGCGACGGAGGCGGTCGCCGAGCTGGCCCGGGCCCGCGACGAGGGGCTCAACGTGTTCGGCGAGACCTGCCCGCAGTACCTGTTCCTGTCCACCGACAACCTCGCCGAGCCGGACTTCGAGGGCGCGAAGTACGTGTGCAGCACCCCGCTGAGGCCGCGGGAGCACCAGGCCGCCCTGTGGCGGGGGCTGCGCACGAACGACCTCCAGGTCGTCTCCACCGACCACTGCCCCTTCTGCTTCGTCGGCCAGAAGGAACTCGGCCGCGGCGACTTCTCCAAGATCCCCAACGGCCTGCCGGGCGTGGAGAACCGCATGGACCTGCTCCACCAGGCGGTCCTCGACGGCCACATCTCGCGCCGCCGCTGGATCGAGATCGCCTGCGCCACCCCGGCCCGCATGTTCGGCCTCTACCCGAAGAAGGGCACCATCGCGCCGGGCGCCGACGCCGACGTCGTCATCTACGACCCGCACGCCGAGCAGGTCATGTCCGCCGAGACGCACCACATGAACGTCGACTACTCGGCCTACGAGGGCAAACGCACCACCGGCCGGGTCGAGACGGTCCTCTCGCGCGGCGAACCCGTCATCACCGAGCGGGAGTACACCGGGCGCGCCGGGCACGGCGTGTTCACCCCGCGGTCCACCTGTCAGTACCTCAACTAGGAGTGGCGCAGATGGACTTCGGACTCGTCCTGCAGACCGACCCGCCGGCCTCGCGGGTGATCAGCCTGATGAAACGCGCGGAACGGAACGGATTCTCGTACGGCTGGACCTTCGACTCCGCCGTGCTGTGGCAGGAACCGTTCGTGATCTACAGCCAGATCCTGGCCAACACCACGACCCTGAAGGTCGGGCCGATGGTGACCAACCCGGGCACCCGCACCTGGGAGGTCACCGCCTCCACCTTCGCCACCCTCAACGACATGTTCGGCAACCGCACGGTCTGCGGCATCGGCCGCGGTGACTCCGCGATGCGGGTGGCCGGACGCAAGCCCAACACCCTGGCCCGGATCAGTGAGGCCATGAAGGTCATCCGGGACCTCGCCGGCGGACGGGAGGCCGACCTCGGCGGCGGCACCGTCGTCCGCTTCCCGTGGATCAAGGAGAGTGCCGAACTGCCCGTCTGGATGGCCGCGTACGGCCCCAAGGCCCTGAAGATGACCGGTGAGGAGGCGGACGGGTTCATCCTCCAGCTGGCCGACCTCTACCTCACCGAGTACATGGTCAAGGCCGTGAAGGACGCGGCCGTGGCGGCCGGGCGGGACCCCGCCGAGGTGACCGTGTGCGTGGCCGCACCGGCGTACGTCACCGAGGACGACTCGCCCGAGGCGCTCGCCCACGCACGCGAGCAGTGCCGCTGGTTCGGCGGCATGGTCGGCAACCACGTCGCCGACCTCGTCTCCAAGTACGGCGAGCACTCCGCGGCCGTCCCCGACGAACTCACCGACTACATCAAGTCCCGCGAGGGCTACGACTACTCCCACCACGGCCGCGCCGGCAACCCGGACACCCAGTTCGTGCCCGACGAGATCGTCGACCGGTTCTGCCTGATCGGCCCGGTCGAGAAGCACGTCGAGAAACTGGACGCGCTGCGCGCACTCGGCGTGGACCAGTTCGCCGTCTACGACATGCACGACGCGCAGGAGGCCGTGATCGAGGCCTACGGATCCCGGGTGATCCCGGCCGTCAACGGCTGACCTCCTCCGCCGCACCACACCCTGTGAACTCCCCCTTCCCAGCGGCTCGGGAAGGGGGACCAGGACGCCTCACGGCGCACCCCCCATCGGCTCACCGCACGGCCTTTCCCGTCCCACCTCGCCTGATTGGCCCGGCCCATGACCGATACCGCTCCCACGGCGCCCCCGCCGACCACCCAAGTCACCCTCGCCGACGGCCGGGTGGAGATCGCCCCGGGCGCCCCCGCGCCCACCGGCCCCTACGCCAACGAGGACCTGCTGCCGGTCCCGGTCGAGAAGCGCACCTGGACCACGTACAACTTCTCCGCCCTGTGGGTCGGCATGGCCCACAACACGGCCTCCTGGACCCTCGCCTCCGGGCTCATCGCCGTCGGCATGGACTGGAAGCAGGCGGTGCTCACCATCGCCCTGGCCAACGTCATCGTGCTGATACCGATGCTGCTGACCGGGCACGCCGGACCCAAGTACGGCATACCCTTCCCGGTGTTCGCCCGCGCCTCCTTCGGCATCCGCGGCGCCAACCTGCCCGCCGTCGTACGGGCGTTGGTGGCGTGCGGCTGGTTCGGCATCCAGACCTGGATCGGCGGCGAGGCCATCTACTTCCTCGCCGGCAAACTCATCGGCTCCGGCTGGACGGACGCCGCGAAGGTCGGCGGCTACGCCTGGACGATGTGGCTGTCGTTCGCGATCTTCTGGGCGCTCCAGGTCGTCATCATCTACCGGGGCATGGAGACGATCCGCCGCTTCGAGAACTGGGCGGCGCCCTTCGTGCTCGTCGGCGCGTTCGTGATGCTGTGGTGGATGAGCGACAAGGCGGGCGGCTTCGGCCCGCTCTTCGACCAGCCGTCCAAGCTCGGCTGGGGCGCCGACTTCTGGAAGCTGTTCGCCCCCGCCCTGATGGGCATGATCGGCTTCTGGTCGACGCTGTCGCTGAACATCCCCGACTTCACCCGCTACGGCAAGAGCCAGAAGGCGCAGACCCGGGGCCAGGCCCTCGGCCTGCCGACCACCATGACCCTGTTCGCCTTCCTGTCGGTCATGGTCACCTCCGGCTCCCAGGCCGTCTACGGCGAGGCCATCTGGGACCCCGTACAGCTCGCCGCCAGGACCGACAACACGGTGGGCCTGCTCTTCGCACTGGTCACCGTCCTGGTGGCGACGCTGTCCGTCAACGTCGCGGCCAACCTGGTCTCCCCGGCGTTCGACTTCTCCAACATCGCGCCCCGCCGCATCAGTTTCCGGGCCGGCGCCCTCGCCACCTGCGTCCTCGGCGTGCTGATCTTCCCGTGGAAGCTGTACTCCGACCCGCAGGGATACATCTTCACCTGGCTCGGCCTGGTCGGCGGCCTGCTCGGCACCGTCGCCGGCATCCTCATCGCCGACTACTGGATCCTGCGCCGCTCCCGGCTCGACCTCGCCGACCTGTACCGCCCGGGCGGCCGCTATTGGTACGAGGGCGGCTGGAACTGGCGGGCCGTCGTCGCCTTCGCGGTCGGCGGTGTCCTCGCGGTGGGCGGCGCGAGCTTCAAACCGCTGATCGACGGCCGGCCGATCCCGGCGCTGGCCGGTCTGGCCGACTACGGCTGGGCCGTGGGCCTGGGCACGTCGATGGTCCTGTACCTGGCGCTGATGGCCCTGCGGGGCCGGGACCACGCGTCCGTCTGACGCGGAGCCTCGCTGGAGGGCGGCCGGTCAGCCCTTGTCGCTCTCCAGCGCGGCCACCGCTTCCTTCGCGGCCTTGATGGCGCCCTTGTTGATCGTGTCCGTGCTCGGCGCCTTCTTCGACTCGAAGTCACTGCCGTTGTACGTGATCGTCACCAGCGCGTTGGCAGCGCGGGCGATCACGACGCCCTCGCGGGTCTCCTGCTTGTCCTCGGTCGTGAGGTTCACGACCGAGTAGGCGCTGTCCCCCAGACCGGGGACGTCCCCGCCGCCGCTCTTCTTCTCGACACCGGCCGTGTACGAGTTCCGCGCGGCCTCGTCCGACTGCATGATCTCGTAGGACACGTCGAGCCAGCGGTAGTCGTACCCCTTGAGCGCGTTCCAGGAGCAGGTGCGGCGCAACTCGGTGTCCGTGGACGGTATCTCCTTGCCGGCCGCCTTGGCGCCCGGCACCAGCGACTCGACCGTCTTCTTGGAGACGCTCTCGCACGGGGCGGGAGCGGCCGAGTACGCCTTCGGCACCGTCGACGTCGACGGGGCGGACGCGGACCGGCTCTCGGTCTTCTGCTCGGCCGGCTGGCGCTCGGCGGCCTGCGGCGCGGCGAGCGGACCGGACGACAGCGCCCAGCCCGCCGCGGCGAGCACCACCACCGGGGACAGACGAGCGGTCAGGGCCAGGGGCAGGGGAAAGGATGGGGAACGCACGGCGCCCTTCAGGTGGGGAGGGACGGTGCGGAGCGGGTCCGCACGGCGGACGGGGACGCCAGTGTCACATGCGTCACCGTGGGGCGGAAGTGCCGCCTGCCATCCAAGTCGCCGGAGACACTGCGCGTGCCGGCACGGTCGCGCTGCGCGCAGCGCGACGCCTGTCGGTCGCCCGGACAAGGCCGGACATGCCTCGACTTCCCATGACAGGAGGGACATTCACTCCCCGGCCGACGCCCGCAGCGCGTGGTCGCGGAAGCGCCGGGCGACGGGCGGCACGGCGCGGGAGCTCAGCCAGGCGATGCCGATGTCCCGGGCACCCCGGACGTCGGTGATCTCCAGGTAGCGGATGGGGGACTCGGCGGCCGCCGCGACGTCCGGCGACGACGGGATCAGGGACACCCCGAGCCCCGCGGCGACCAGACCGCGCAGGGTCTCCACCTCCTCGCCCTCGAAGGCGACGACCGGGGTGAAGCCGGCCTCGCGGCACAGCTCCGTGGTGATGTCGCGCAGCCCGTATCCCGGCTTGAGGAGGATGAACCGCTCGTCGGCCACTTCGGCCAGGCGGATCCGGCGGCGCATGGCCAGCCGGTGCCGGGACGGCACGGCGAGCAGCAGCGGCTCCACCAGCAGCCGCCGCCAGGTGACGAGGGGATGGCCGGGGTCGCTGCTGGTGATGACCAGATCCGCGGTCGCCTCGAGGAGATGCCGGGTCAGCCCCAGCTCGCCGTCCTGGTGCAGCTCGAACTGCGCCTGCGGGAAGCTCCGCCGGAAGCCGGTGACGAGCCGGGGGACGAGCCAGGTGCCCAGGGTGTGCAGGAAGGCCAGCGACACCACGCCCGAGTCGGGGTGGACCATCTCGGACACGGCCCGCCGACCCCGGTCGTAGTGGTCGAGCACCCCGTCGACGTACTCCTTGAACACCCGCCCCGCCGGGGTGAGGCGCAGGACGCGCCCGACGCGCTGCAGGAGCTCGGCGCCGACCTCGTCCTCCAGCCGGGCCAGGGCCCGGGACAGGGCGGGCTGGGTGATACCGGCGTCCGTCGCGGCGTCGGTCACCGTCGTCCCCTCCGCGACGGCCTGGAAGGAACGCAGCACCTGGAGATCCATACGTCCATTCTTCCCTCTCATGGGTCACCGACGACCCATGAGGGAGGAGAATGACTGGCGCTCGCGCCGGGCGGCGGCACACGGGTCCCCCGCGCCGAACTTGAGCCGCTACCGGACCGGACGCGCCGCACCCGCGACCAAGTGCCCGGTCACCTGGTCACAGAGCTGTTCGGCCGCCGTGATCGCGCTCTCCCAGTCGGGCAGCGGCCGCCCTCGGCGGGCCGGTTCACGCCGCGCGTGAGCGACCGTCCGGCGCGCCTCGGCCAGCCGGTGGTAGGCGGCACGGCGCAGCGACTGCCGCTGGACCGGGCCCGCTTCCGGCGCCGCGTCGCGGTAGCGCCGGGCGGCGGCGACGGCGGCCTCGGTCTGCGCCTCGGCGCGGTGGGCGGCCGAATCCGGCCACACCGCGAAGTGCGCGACGAGCACCAGCGCGGACGCCAGCGCCGTGTCCACCACCCGCGTGCCGTACAGCGGACGGTGGTCGCCCAGCAGGTCCAGCAGCACGAACACCACGGCGGTCAGACCCAGCGTGGCGAGCGCGTAGTGGTGCCGCACGCCGACGGCCATGAGCGCGCCGAACACGGCCACGACACCCACCACGGCGTACGTGCCCGTGGCCGCCGCGGACACCGCCCCGATGGCGGCCACCCCGACGATCGTGCCGACGCACCGGTGCAGGGCCCGGGGGAACAACGGGCCGAAGTCCGGCTTGTAGACGAAGGCCACCGTCATGGGCAGCCAGTAGCCGCGCGGCCGGTGCAGCACCTCCGCGAGCACCTGGGCGGCGAGCACGCACCCTGCCAGCAGCAGCACGTACCGCACACGCGCCGCCCGCCCGGGCCCCTCGTGCGCCGGCAGGCGCAACTCCAGGTCGAACCCGTCCGGTGCACCGTCGACAGCGGTGACCAGGTCGGCGAGGGCCCGCCCACCCGGCGAGTCGGTCACCGGTGCCGGAAGCGTCGGTCGGTCCTCCGGGGCCGCGAGGTGCCCCGGCAGCAGGCGTCCTGCCAGGTGCCGCGGTACGCGGGTCAGCCCGGGCGGCAGCGCACGGCCCTCCCACACCAGGGCCGTCACGGCCTCGCCCAGCCGCACGGCGTGGTGGAACGCCCGGACCAGGTCCCCGGTCCCGGCCTGCCGCCGCCCGCGCGGAGCGAGATGAGGCGCCATCACCTCATGCGCGTGGTTCAGGGCCAGCGTCATCCGCAGGCGGGCCTCCTCCGCGGTGTTGGTACCCGCCGCGGCCAGGGCCTCGCCCGCCCTCCGGTACACCGCGAGCACGGCGGCCTGTTCGACGTGGTGCCGGCGCCACAGCCACGGGGCCGCGGACAGCACCAGGACGAGGACGACACCGGCGAACAGCGCCAGCGGCGGCTGCCACCACGGCCCCGGCACCGGGATGCCGCTGCCGATCGTCACGCCGAGCAGCAGGTGCATGCCCGACACGGACGCGATCCGCCCGCGCAGACCGACACCGCCCGCCACGAGCGCGGCCGCCACCAGGCACCCCGTCACCACCGCCGGTTCCCCGCTGCGCAGGGCGAGTTCACCGGCGAGCAGACCGAGCGCGCTGGACACCCCCGTCCAGCCCAGCCGCCGCACCCGGACGCGGTACGGATCGGAACCGTCCTGGCTCACCCCCCACAGGGCGCCGATGGCGGCGATCGCGGAGAGCACGACCCACCCGGTGGCGAGCCCGACGAGCAGGGGCAGCGCCAGGGCGACGGCCCCGCGCGCCGCAGCGGCCAGGGGCACCTGCCCGGGCACGCGGACGGGAAGGGGGCGCGGCCACCACCGCAGTGACATGCGGCGCGGACGGCCCGGTCGCGTGTCGGCGGCTTGGGTCATGAGGCCGTGTCCTTTCGGGGTGGTCGGGCGGAAGGCGGGTGCGGCGGCCGCTGCGAGGCGGGGCCCCGGCCGGGGTCGGCCGACCAGCTCGATGAGCAGGGATCCAGACTGTGGCACTGCGTGTCATGCGTCCAATGCCTGGCAGGAAGCAGATCCATGACTTCAGTGCATGTGAGCCGTGACCTGCGGGTTTCCGGGCGTGCGGAGACTGCCGGGGCGGTCGCTGTGATTGACGTCGCCCGGGCGGGGGCAGCGAAGGGGAGGGAGTCCCGGACCCGACGGCTCCGGCCCCCGTCCCGCGTCCCGAGGCCCGGTGAGAGGCCAGATGTTCACCACCCGACCCACCCTCCAGGGCACCTTCGGCATGGTGTCCTCCACCCACTGGCTCGCCTCGCAGTCGGCGATGGCCGTCCTGGAGGGCGGCGGCAACGCCTGCGACGCCGCCGTCGCGGGAGCCTTCGTGCTGCACGTCGTCGAGCCGCACCTCAACGGCCCGGCCGGCGAGGTGCCGATCCTGCTGGCCCCGGCCGGCGGCGAGGTGCGGGTGCTGTGCGGGCAGGGCGTCGTACCGGCGGGCGCGACCGTCGCCCACTACACGGGCCTCGGCCTGGACCTCGTCCCCGGCACCGGCCCTCTCGCCGCCGCCGTACCGGGCGCGTTCGACGCCTGGATGCTGCTGCTGCGCGACCACGGCACCAAGTCCCTCGACGACGTCCTCGCGTACGCCATCGGCTACGCCGAGCACGGGCACGCGCCCGTGGAGCGGGTCGGCGAGACCGTCGAGACCGTGCGCGAGCTGTTCGAGACGGAGTGGACCTCGTCGGCCGATGTCTACCTGCCCGGCGGCAAGGCGCCGCGCCCCGGTGAGCTCTTCGCCAACCCCGCGCTCGCCGCCACCTGGAGGCGCCTGCTCGCCGAGACCGCCGGGGCGGGGGACAGGGAGGCGCGGATCGACGCCGCGCGGGAGGTGTGGCGCACCGGGTTCATCGCCGAGGCCCTCGTCCGGCAGGCGGCACGCCCCACGAAGGACACCACCGGCGAACGCCACACCGGCACCCTCACGGCCGCCGATCTCGCCGCCTGGTCCGCGACCTACGAGACACCGGCGACGTACGACTGGAACGGCTGGACCGTGTGCAAGCCGGGCCCCTGGAGCCAGGGTCCGGTGCTCCTCCAGCAGCTGGCCCTGCTTCCGCCCGAACTGCCCCGTTACGGCTCGGCCGACTACGTCCATCTCCTCGTCGAGAACTGCAAGCTCGCCATGGCCGACCGGGAGGCCTGGTACGGGGACGCCGCCGATGTGCCGCTCGACGACCTGCTGTCCGACGCGTACAACACCGCCCGCCGCGCCCTCGTCGGCAAGCGGGCCGACAACGACCTGCGGCCCGGCAGCCCCGGCGGACGCACCCCACGGCTGTGCGCGCACGCGCGCGTGGCGGCCGCCGCCCGGGAAGGCATCGAGGCCCTGGGCGTCGGCGAACCGACCGTCGCCAAGAGCCCGGCGTCCCCCGTGCCGGGCGAGCCGGAGATCCTCGTCGACGGCACCACGCGCGGCGACACCTGCCACCTCGACGTCGTCGACCGCTGGGGCACCATGGTCTCGGCCACGCCCAGCGGCGGCTGGCTCCAGTCCAACCCGGTCGTACCCGAACTCGGCTTCCCGCTCGGCACCCGGCTCCAGATGACCTGGCTGGAGGAGGGGCTGCCCAACTCCCTCACACCCGGCCGCCGCCCCCGCACCACACTGACGCCCTCGATCACCCTGCGCGACGGCGTGCCCGTCATGGCGTTCGGCACGCCCGGCGGGGACCAGCAGGACCAGTGGCAACTGCACTTCCTCCTCGCGGTCGCCCTGAGCGGTCCCGTACGCGGCGGCTCCGACCTCCAGGGCGCGATCGACGCCCCGAACTGGCACAACGACAGCTTCCCCGGTTCCTTCTTCCCGCGCGGCATGCGTCCGGGCAGTGTGACGGTGGAGTCCCGCACCGACCCCGCCGTGGTCTCGGAGCTGCGGCGCCGCGGCCACGACGTGACCGTGGGCGGGCCCTGGTCGGAGGGCCGGCTGTGCGTGGTCGCGCGGGACCCGGAGACGGGCGTGCTGTCGGCGGCCGCCAACCCGCGCGGGATGCAGGGGTACGCGGTGGGCCGGTGAGTGGGGCGCGGGCGGTGAGAAGCCGGCACCGCGTGGGCGGCCCGCGGGCCGTCCGGCCGTGCCCGGGCGCCCGGCTGTTCACCGCGATGCCACCCGGGGTGCACCCGGCGGGCGCGCCCTGTCAGTGGCGCGTGGTGTCATGGAGGGGTGATCGACAGCATCGAAACCATCGAAGAGTTTCTCGTACAGCACTCCTCCGACGTCGAAGAGGCGGTCCGCAAGGCGGCCGCCACCGAGATCCTGCCGCGCTGGCGCCGGCTCGCCGCGCACGAGGTCGACCAGAAGAGCGGCCCGCACGACCTGGTGACCGACGCCGACCGCAAGGCCGAGCTGTACCTGACCGAGGCCCTGGTCGCCCTGCTGCCCGGCTCGGTCGTGGTCGGCGAGGAGGCGGTGCACGCCCAGCCCGCGACCTACGAGGCGATACGCGGCGACGCCCCGGTCTGGATCGTCGACCCGGTCGACGGGACACGTCAGTTCGTGCGCGGCGAGGCCGGGTTCTGCACCCTGGTCGCGCTGGCCCACCGCGGCACCCTGCTCGCGTCCTGGACGTACGCGCCCGCCCGCGACCGGTTCGCCACCGCCCTGCGGGGCAGGGGCGCCCACCTCGACGGGGAGCGGCTGTTCGCCGGAGTGCCGGAGCCCGGCCGGGATCTGCGCGTGGCCACCTCCCACCCCGACTACACCACGGCCGAGCAGAAGGACGCCCTGCTCGGCCTGCGCGCCGACGGCGTGGCACCGCGCCCGTGCGGCTCGGCGGGGCTGGAGTACCTCGCCATCGCCCGCGGCGAGTTGGACGCGGTGGCGTTCAGCTGGGAAGCGGCCTGGGACCACGCGGCCGGTCTGCTCCTGGTCGAGGAGGCGGGCGGCGCCCACCTGACCCTCACGGGGGAGCCGTTCCGCATCGCGGGCGGCAACACCCTGCCCTTCACCGCCGCCCGCGACGCGGCCACGGCCCGCCGGGTGGTGGACCTGCTGTCGGGCGGGGCCTGAGCACCGCGAAAGTTGCGTTTCGCACCCAGGTGATCACCCAGAGTGTGCACCCGGGGGTTTCGGCCGTGGCGAAGCGGCCTTCCGCAGCGGAAATCACCCGCAGCCGGTGACTGTCCGTCCCCGGGCATATCCTGATCCCCAGTGGCCGTCGGCTGACGAAGGGGTCCGAAGGTGCCGTCGATGCTCGATGCCGTCGTAGTGGGTGCGGGGCCGAACGGACTGACCGCGGCCGTGGAGCTGGCCCGGCGCGGTTTCTCCGTCGCCCTCTTCGAGGCCCGGAGCACCGTGGGCGGCGGGGCTCGCACCGAGGAGCTCACCCTCCCCGGATTCCGGCACGACCCGTGCTCCGCGGCCCACCCGCTCGCCATCAACTCACCGGCGTTCCGCGCCCTGCCGCTCGAGCGGTACGGCCTGGAGTGGCTGCACGCCGAGCTGCCCATGGCGCATCCCTTCCCGGACGGCTCGGCGGCCGTCCTCGCCCGGACGGTCGGCGAGACGGCCGCCTCCTTCGGCCCGCGCGACGCCGGCGCCTACCGCAGGCTCATCGGGCCCTTCCTGCCCAAGTGGGACAGCCTCGCCCGGGACTTCATGTCCCTGCCGATGACCGCGCTGCCCCGCGACCCGGTGACCCTCGCCCGCTTCGGCCTGACCGGGCTGCCCCCGTCGACGCTGCTGATGCGCCGCTTCCGCGACGAACCGGCCAAGGCCCTGTTCTCCGGGCTCGTCGCCCACGTCATGGCGCCGCTCGGCGGCTTCGCCACCGGGGCGGTCGGCCTGGTCTTCGCCCTCGCGGCGCACGCCCGCGGCTGGCCCCTCGCCCGCGGCGGCTCCCAGTCCCTCTCCGACGCCCTCGCCGCCTACCTGAAGGACCTCGGCGGCAGCGTCCACACCGACTACGAGGTCAAACGTCTCGACGACCTGCCGCCGGCCCGGGCGTACGTCTTCGACACCTCACCCACCGCCCTGGCCCGCATCGCCGGCTTCGGCAACCACTACGGCGGATACCGCTACGGGCCGGGCGTCTTCAAGGTCGACTACGCGCTGGACGGCCCCGTGCCGTGGACCGCGAAGGAGGCCCGCGCCGCCGGCACGGTGCAGGTCGGCGCGAGCAGCGCGGAGATCGGCACGGCCCTGCGCGCGGCCGCCCGCGAGGGCCGGGCCCCCGACAAGCCGTTCCTGATCACGGTCCAGCCGAGCGTCGTCGACCCCACCCGCGCCCCCGACGGCAAGCACGTCTTCTGGGCCTACGGGCACGTCCCGCACGGCTGGACCGGCGACCTCACCGACACCATCGAGCGCCAACTGGAGCGCTTCGCCCCGGGATTCCGCGACCGCGTGCTGGCCCGGGCCACGGCGGGCCCGCCCGAACTCGCCGCCCGCAACGCCAACTACATCGGCGGGGACATCGCCTCCGGCGCGGCCTCCGGCCTCCAGCTCCTGCTGCGCCCGAGGCCCACCCTGTTCCCGTACCACACCCCGCACCCCGCGGTCTTCATCTGCTCGTCGGCGACCCCGCCGGGCCCCGGGGTGCACGGCATGTCGGGACACAACGCGGCGAAGGCCGTCTGGAAGAGGCTGAGGCGGATATGACGGCCATCGAACCGGTCCGGGGCGACATCACCCGCGAGAGCGTCGACGTGATCGTCAACGCGGCCAACTCCTCCCTGCTGGGCGGGGGAGGGGTCGACGGAGCGATCCACCGCCGCGGCGGCCCCGCCATCCTGGAGGACTGCCGCAGGCTGCGCGCGGCGCACCTCGGCAAGGGCCTGCCCACCGGTCAGGCCGTCGCCACCACCGCGGGCGAGCTGGACGCCCGCTGGGTCGTCCACACCGTCGGCCCGGTGTACAGCACGAGCGAGGACCGCTCCGCTCTGCTCGCCTCCTGCTACCGCGAGTCGCTCCGGGTGGCCGGTGAACTGGGGGCCCGTACCGTGGCGTTCCCCGCGATCTCCACCGGCGTCTACGGCTGGCCGATGGACGACGGCGCCCGCATCGCCGTCGAGACCGTACGGGCGGCCGAGACCACGGTCGAGGAGGTCAGGTTCGTCCTCTTCGACGAACGGGCGTACGAGGCGTTCGCCGCGCGGCTGCGCTGAGCCGCGGCAGGGGTTCAGACGGGCTCCGGCTCGAAGTGCTGCAGCAGGTCCCGGCCGGGCTGCACGACCCCGTAGGTGCTCTCCGGCACGGCGTTCCACACGCCCGGCAGGTCGCCCAGCGGCTCCGACACGACCAGCCGGGTCTCGTCGGAGACATGATTCAGGAACCCGAGGTCGGGGTGGAGGGCACGCACGTCCTCCACCCTGCTGCTGAAGTACAGCGACCGCGAGTTGCCCGCGCTGGAGTAGCGGAAGAACCACACCCGCTCCCCGTCGGTGACCGCGATGGTCATCTGCAATGGCTCCGGCACCCCGTGCTCGCGGCCCAGCCGCTCGATCAGCCCCGTCATCCGGGCCACCGCGCCCGGCGGATCGCCGTCCAGCCCGAGGGTGAGCGCCACGTGGAACATCACCTCGGAGTCCGTCGTGCCCTCCATCGACGGGAACAGCCCCGGGTCCACGGCCAGCATGAGGTCCCGGCGCAGTTCGCGGAAGCCGTCGATGGCCCCGTTGTGCATCCACATCCACCGCCCGTGACGGAACGGATGGCAGTTCGTCTGCTGCACGGCCGACCCGGTGGAGGCGCGCACATGGGCGAAGAACAGCGGCGAGCGGACGTGGTCGGCGATCTCCCGCAGGTTGCGGTTGCTCCACGCCGGGCCGGTGTCGCGGAAGACCGCGGGGGTGCGCAGATGCCATGCGTACCAGCCGACGCCGAAGCCGTCGCCGTTGGTGGTCTCGACACCCATCCGCGCGTGCAGGCTCTGGTCGATCAGCGAGTGCTGGGGGCGGTAGAGGACGTCGTCGAGCAGCACGGGAGTGCCCGAGTAGGCGAGCCAGCGGCACATGGCCGTACCCCTGTTCCGAGCCGCCCGGGCCGGGCCCGCGGCTCCGTAGTGGTGTGCGTGGACCTCAGGGAACCCCGGGGCACGCCCGGGGCGCATCGCCCGCGGCGGGTGAGGGCGCGCCGCCCCGCCGGGGGCCCGGGCCAGGACGGGTCCCGGTCCGCTCGCGGTCGGCCGCTGCCGGTCATCACTCCGCCGCCGCGTGCACACGGCCCGAGCGGACCGCCGCGCCCAGCGCCTGGAAGTCCCGCTCGTTCTGGTCGGCGTACGCCTGGGCGAACACGGTGAGAGCGCGGTCGAAGCGGTCGCCGCCGCCCAGGTAGGCCGCGATGGCGATGGGGTCGCCGGAGCGGGCGTGGGCCCGTGCCAGACTCGCCCCGCACAGCCGCCCGAACAGCCGCAGCAGGCCGGGATCCATGGTCTCCGGCTGGGCGATGCCCTTCCAGTCCCGCAGCTGCCGCACGTAGAAGTCCCGCTCCTGCCCGTCCAGGCCCACCGCGTGCGTCCAGCCCAGCAGGATGTCGCTGGTCGTCTGGATCAGGCGCTGCCCCGCCACCACACGGCGTCCCTGGTTGTCGTAGCGGTCGCCGCCGGTGTGCGCCGCGAGCACCGACTCCTGTGCCTCCTTGGCCTGGAGCAGCAGCGGATCGTCGTCGTCCCGGCCGAGCAGCAGCACGATCCAGCAGCGGGTGCCGACACTGCCGACCCCGACCACCTTGCGGGCGATGTCCACCAGGCGGTACCGGCGCAGCAGGTGCCGGCGCTCGGACGACAGGCTCCGGGTGTAGCCCTCCAGGACCGCCAGCAGCTCCTTCTCCCGCCCGTGCTCCGAGGAGTCGTCCACCAGGTCCCGCAACGGGGTGATCAGCGGCGGGTCCGGTGTGATCCGCCGCCCCTGCGCCGTGTCCCGGGTGAGCTTGCCGTAGGCCTGCATCTGGGTGCGGGACCTGGCACTGGCCGTGGCCTTCGCGGCGCGGCGCCGGGCCTCCTTGGACATCGACGCGGCCATCAGCTCCCGCATGTGGTCGGTGTCGTCCTGGGCATACCAGATGTCCAGGTTGCGCATCCCGGCGAACTCCCGCATCCGCCGCCGGTAGGCCCGCACACACGTCTCGACCGCGCTGTTCTGCTCGGCCGTCCCGAAGCCGTTGGCGCGGCCCGCGATGACGAAGCTGGCCGCGAGCCGCTTGACGTCCCACTCGAACGGTCCGGCCAGCGTCTCGTCGAAGTCGTTGATGTCGAAGACCAGATGGCGCTCGGGCGACGCCAGCAGCCGGAAGTTCAGCAGGTGGGCGTCCCCGCACAGCTGCACCCGCAGCCCGGTGTCCGTGCCGGACCCCAGGTCCGCCGCCATGATCGCCGCCGCGCCGCGGTAGAAGCGGAACGGGGACTCCAGCATGCGGGCGTAGCGGATCGGCACCAACTCCGGTACGCGGGTGGCCGACTGGCGCTCCAGCACGTCGACCGGGTCGAACCGGTCCTGCCCCGCCTCGAACCCGGCATGGGACGACCGAGGCACCCGCCGCCGGGCCGCCCGGCCGGCGGTCGCCCGCTCGGCCGGGGACGTGAAGGTCGTGAAGGGGCTCGGTACGGTCATGGCTCAGTCCTTCCGCCGCGCGGGGAAGTCGTCCGAGGGAAGTCGGCCCTGCCGGCGCAGTCCCGCCTCCACGGCGCCGGCGAGGATCCGTGCCGCCACACCCACCAGCATCAGCCCGCCCACCATCTGAACCATCGTCAGCACCCGCCCGGTCTGGGAACGGGCCGTGATGTCGCCGTATCCGACGGTGGTGAACGTCGTGAGCGTGAAGTACAGGGAGTCCGTCTTGGTCAGCGGCTCGCTGAACGAGCCCGGCGTGGTCTGCTCCAGCAGGAAGTAGGTGCCCGCGAAGAGCAGCAGGAAGAGCGCCAGCGTCGCGGCCAGGGCTTCGATGGCCTTCAGCCGGGGGTGGGGGGAGGTCACGATGGCACGCACCTGCCACCAGAACACGACGATCACCACCAGCAGACCGAAGGCCAGCGTCACCGAATCGCGGGTCGTGCTCCGTCCGTCCAGGGGCAGCACGTAGTAGACCGTGACGAGCCCGGCTGCGACCAGCACGGCCCGTAGGAGGGCCAGGGCCGCCGCACGCCGTCGCCGGTAGGGCCGTTCCGCTGGTTCGTCCATCGCGCGACTCTCGGTCTGGGTCCTGCCTCCGGCACCGGGGCGCCCCACGAGGCCTGTCCCACCACCTCAGCGCGCCGCCGCCGCACAGGGATCACCCGCCACGGGTGAGGCGGCCCGGACGGGCCCCGGGCAGGCTGGGGTCGACGGGGACGGCTGCGCGGTGCACCGGGACGGCGGACCGTGCCCCTTCGCCGGGTGGCGGGAGGGACCGGCGAAAAACGGCTCCGCAACGCCGGGCTCACCGGCCCCGGCACCCTGAACCTCCGGTCGCCGACCGCGCCGGACCCAGCAGAATCGAGGAACAGGATGACCGCCACACACCCCACGCACGGGCGCACCACGGCGAAGCACGGCTGGGCCACCGGCATGACGGCCTTCGCGGCGATCATGCTCATGATCGCCGGGATCCTCGCAGTGCTGCGCGGCATCGCGGCCATCGCCGAGGACGAGGTCTTCGTTTCGACCCGCAACTACATCTTCGAGTTCGACCTCACCGGCTGGGGCTGGACCCATCTCGCCCTGGGCGTGGCCACCGTGCTGGTCAGCATGGGCCTGTTCCAGGGATCGGGCTGGGCGCGCGTCATCGGCGTGGGCATCGCCGGACTCGTCATCATTGCCAACTTCCTGTCCCTGCCGGCCTACCCGGTCTGGTCCGTGATCATGATCGCGATGTCCGCGTTCGTCATCTGGGCGCTGTGCACGCCACGCGGGAAGGACGCGTGAGCTCCTCCCGGCTCAGGCCCGCGTGCGGACCAGCAGCAGGGCCACGTCGTCGTCCGGCTCGGGACTCAGCGCGCTGAGCAGACTGTCGCTCGCGCGCTGCAGGCTGGGCCCCGCGTGCTGGAGCAGCCGGGTCAGCGTGCCGAGGCCGGTGTCGATCGGCTCCCCGCGGTTCTCGACCAGACCGTCCGTGTACAGGGCGAGCAGGGACCCCGGGGCGAGGTCCACCACCACCGTCCCGAACTCCACGCCGCCGACCCCGAGCGGCACACCCCCCGGCACGTCCACGAGCTCCGCGCTGCCGTCCGCCCCGGCGAGCACCGGCGGCAGATGCCCGGCGCTGGACAGCTCGCAGGTGCCGCGCCCCAGGTCGCACACCGCGTACACGCACGTGGCGATCGCGTCCCCGAGCGAGCCGGCGATGTCGTCGAGGTGCCGCAGCAGCTCGGCGGGCGGCAGGTCCAGCCGGGCCAGCGCCCGTGTCGCCGTGCTCAGCTGCCCCATGATCGCCGCGGCCTGGACGCCCTTGCCCATGACGTCCCCGACGACCAGCCCGGTGCGTCCCGGGCCCAGCGGCAGCACGTCGTACCAGTCGCCGCCGACCTCGCTGAGGGCCGGGCGGTACCGGGCGGCGATGTCCAGCCCCTCCCGCTCGGCGGGCGTGCTCGGCAGCAAGCTGCGCTGCAGGGTCAGGGCGGTGCCGCGTTCACGGCCGTAGAGGCGGGCGTTGTCGATGCAGATCGCGGCGCGCGCGGCCAGTTCCGAGGCGAGCACCTGGTCCCGGTCGTCGAAGGGGCGCTCGTTGACCGTGCGGTACAGCGAGAGCGTGCCCAGCACCTTGCCCCGGGCCATCAGCGGCAGCGCCAGGTACGAGTGGGCCCCGGCCTCGTGCAGGGCCTGGGCGGCCCGCGCGTCCCGGGCGAGGCGCCGCAGCATCCGGCTGTCGACCCGCTCGATCAGGACCGGACGGGCGCTGCGCACGCACTGCGTGATGACCCGCGACGAGCCGTACGTGGCGAGCTCGCCCACCGGGTCGGCGGCGTGAATGGCGTCGGTGGGGTAGCCGGCCGCCACGGCCAGCGCCCGGAACTCGGCCGGGGCGCCGCCCGACACGGGTGTGATGGTGCCCCGGGACACGACCGACTCCAGGACGTCCACGGCGGCCAGGTCCGCCAGATGCGGCACGACCACGTCGGCCAGCTCCCGGGCGGTCTGCTGGAGGTCCAGCGTGGTGCCGATTTTCATCCCCGCGTCGGCGATCACCGACAGGTGCTGGCGTGCCTGCGCGACCTCGGCCGCGGCCTGCTGGCGCTCGGTGACGTCCAGCACGGCCATCGCGAGCCCGAGGACCCGGCCGTCGGTGCCCTCGATGCGGTGGTACGACTCCGAGTAGGCGCGCTCCGAGGTGTCCGCCGCCGTACGCCCGACGGTCTGCTGGTCGATCAGGGGCCTGCCGGTCTCCAGGACGTGCCGCATCCGGGCCTCGATGGCCGCCACGTCCAGGTCCGGCAGCACCTCCCCGACCCGGCGCCCCAGCACGGCCTCCTCGGGCATGCCGTTGATCCGCTCCAGCGCGGGGTTGACCCCGACCCAGCGCAGGTCGTTGTCGAAGACGGCGATGCCGAGCGGGGTCTGGTTGACGAGGCTGTGGGAGAGCGCGAGGTCGCGCTCCACCTGCCGTACGGTCGTCGCGTCCGTGGCCAGTCCCAGCAGGTGCGGCTGCCCCTCCGGGTCGAGCAGGCGCATCGTACGGAACTCCACGGCCCGCTCCGTGCCGTCGCGGTGCCGCAGCGGGAAGACACCGGCCCACCGGGCGCCCGTGCTGACCTGGGCGAACAGCTCCCTGCCCCGAGGGCGGTTCTCGGGGGCGACCAAGAGGGTGTCGGCCCGCTGCCGCAGGGCCTCCTCGGCGGTCCAGCCGAGCAGCTGCTCGATCTCGGGGCTCCACAGCGCGATGTGCCCGCCCGCGTCCAGGACCACGGCCGCGACCTTCAGCAGGTCCAGCAGCCCGCCGGGCGCGGCCGTGACGGCGTCGCGGTCCGAGGTCGCGTAGCCGTTCATGCGGGCCGCTCCTTCCGGCGCGGCAAAGGTACCGCCATGATCCGTTGTGCGGGCTGTCCGTTGAGGTCACATTACGGTCGGAGCAGCGGCACTGTCGCGTCGAAATGACAAAAAGGCGCGGGTCACCACCGCACTGGGAGGGAGCGGCGTCGTGGCGGACCTGGGGCTGCGGGAGAGCCTGGCCACCCCGTCGGGGACGGCGCGCTGAGACCGGCTCGGCGAGCCCGGCGGAGAGCCGGTCGTGAGCCCGGGCCGGATCCGCACCGAGCTGCCGGCGCACCGGGGCCTGCGGGAGCCGTGGGTGATCGCGCACGACTTCGGTGGGGCCCTGCGTGCCCGCCTGCTGCACGGTGCCCGCCACCGGAAGCTCGCCCTGGTCGACCAGCGCCACACCGACGAGATCCAGCCGCTCTCCCCGACGATCGACCTGCCCGTCGGCGTCCGCGGGGGGCCGCCCGCCCCGCTGACGAGTGAGCTGCTCGCCTTCCTCATGGCCTGAACCATCAGGACCGCACAAAGTCCGACGCGGTCATTGCTTCGCTTGTGTGCGGGTCCTAGGGTGTGCCTGCTCAGCAGTTGCCCCCTCACCGTCAGTTGCCACGCGACCCAACAGAAACCCCCACCCGGGTGCCCAGTTGAGAATCGCATCTGACGTGCCCTCAGTCCGTGCAGCACCGCACCTGTCGAACCGAGGAAGGCCACGCTCATGCCGCACCCCCCGCACCCGTACCCCGCCGAACGGCCCGTCGTCAGCCGCCGTCGTCTGCTGGAAGGGGGCGCCGCCGTGCTCGGCGCGCTCGCCCTCTCGGCATCGCCCACCGCGTCGCACGCGGCCGGCCGGCGCCCGGCGGCCGGCGGCCCCCCGGAGTGGAACGACGGCCTGAACGTGTACCGGGTGGGGACCGAGCCGCCGCACACCACCCTGATGCCCTACGCGGACCTCGGACAGGCCCTGAAGGGCGACCGCGAGCGCTCGCCCTACCGGCTGAGCCTCGACGGCACCTGGAAGTTCGCCTACGCGGACCGCCCCGACGACCGGGACAAGGACTTCCACGGCACCGACGTCGACGACTCCGGCTGGGACACCATTCCCGTGCCCGCGGCCTGGCAGCTGCACGGTTACGACGTCCCGATCTACGTCAACATCACCTACCCCTGGTGGGGCCCCAACGGCGGCGGCGAGGACGCCCAGCCGCCCGCCGCCCCGACCCGGTACAACCCCGTCGGCCAGTACCGCCGCACGTTCACCGTGCCCCGCCACTGGCAGGGCCGGCGCACCTTCCTGCACTTCGAGGGCGTCAAATCCGCCCACTACGTGTGGATCAACGGGGAACTGGTCGGCTACCACGAGGACTCCTACACCTCCGCCGAGTACGACATCACCGCGCACCTCAAGCCGGGCACCAACCAGATCGCCGTCGAGGTGTACCGCTACTCCGACGCGGAGTGGCTGGAGGACCAGGACATGATCCGGCTGAGCGGCATCTTCCGCTCGGTCCACCTGTTCTCCACACCCAGCGTGCACCTGCGCGACTTCCGCCTGGACACCCCGCTGGCCGACGACTACACCTCCGCCGAGCTCAAGGTCGCCGCGCACGTCCGCGACTACGGCGGCGAGGGCGCGGGGCGCTACACCGTCGAGACCCAGCTCTACGACGCGCGCGGCCACGCCGTCTGGTCCCGCCCCCTGAACGGGTCCGTCGACGTGCCCGGCGGCGAGGAGGCGACCGCCGAGGCGTCCCGGGCCGTCCCCTCGCCCGGACTGTGGTCGGCCGAGCACCCGAACCTCTACACCGCCGTGCTCCGCCTGCGCGACCCGGCCGGCAAGGTGGTCGAGACCCTCTCGCACCGGGTCGGCTTCCGCGAGTTCGCGCTGAAGGACGGCCTGATGCGCATCAACGGCGAGCCGGTCTCCTTCCGCGGCACCAACCGGCACGAGATGCACCCCGTCACCGGCTCGGCGCTCACCCGCGCGCAGATGGTCGAGGACATCCGGATCATCAAGCGCCTCAACATCAACAGCGTCCGCACCTCGCACTACCCCAACCAGCCGCTGTGGCTCGAACTCGCCGACGAGTACGGCCTGTACCTCGTCGACGAGACCAACCTGGAGACCCACGGCATCCGCGACGAGTTCCCCGGCAGCGGCCACCCCGAGTGGACCGAGGCGTGCGTGGTCCGCGCACAGAACATGGTCCACCGGGACAAGAACCATGCCTCGGTGGTCATCTGGTCGCTCGGCAACGAGGCCGGCGGCGGCACGACCTTCACCGCCATGCACGACTGGATCCGCTCCTACGACCCCAGCCGCGTCATCCAGTACGAGGGCGACGACCGCCCGGGCATCAGCGACATCCGCTCCGAGATGTACGACAGCCCGCAGCGGGTCGAGCAGCGCGCCAAGGACACGAACGACACCCGGCCCTACGTGATGATCGAGTACTCCCACGCGATGGGGAACTCCAGCGGCAACTTCAAGAAGTACTGGGACATCGTCCGCCGTCACGACGTCCTCCAGGGCGGCTGGATCTGGGACTTCGTCGACCAGGCCCTGCGCTGGCCCACCCCGTCGCGCACGCTGCTGACCGAGTCCGGCCCGGGCGCGCTGCGCGGCGAGATCGTCGCACCCGCGGGCGCCTTCGACCGGGAGAAGGGCGTCCTGGGGGGCACCGTCTTCCCCCGCGACACCGGCCTGGACCTCACGGGCTCCCTCACGCTGGAGGCCTGGGTCACCCCGCGCGTGGCCGGCTTCCACCAGCCGATCATCGCCAAGGGCGACACCCAGTACGCCCTCAAGCAGACGGACAAGACCCTGGAGTTCTTCATCCACGGCGGTGGCCAGTGGGTCACCGCGAGCTGGGCGCTGCCCGACGGCTGGACCGGCGAGGAGCACCACGTCGCCGGAGTCTTCGACGCGGACGCGGGCACGCTCACCCTCCACGTCGACGGCCAGGTCCGCGGCACCAGGACCACCACCCGGCGCCCCGCGAACAACACCGCGTCCCTGTCGCTCGCCACCGACGTCGACAACCCGACCCGGGAGTTCAGCGGCACCATCCGCCGGGCCCGCGTGTATGCCCGGGCGCTGAGCTCCGCCGAACTGGTCTCGGACGCCCGCAAGCCCGACGACGAGGGCGTGCGCTTCTGGTTCGACGCGGCCACGGCCGGCCTCACCGAGAAGCGCCCGCGCGACCGGACGTTCTACGCCTACGGCGGTGACTGGGGCGACAACCCCAACGACGGCGCCTTCTCCGGCGACGGCATCGTCACCGCCGACCGCGGCCTCACCGGCAATGCCGCCGAGGTCAAGCAGATCTACCAGGCCGTCAATGCCACGTCGGCCTCCGGCGGTCCCGGCGCCGTCACCCTAACCAACGAGTATTTGTTCACCAACCTCCGCGTGTTCGACGGCCGTTGGGCTCTCGTCGCCGACGGCGAGGTCGTCCAGCGCGGCCGGCTGACCCGGGACCAGCTGAACGTGGCGCCGCTGAGCAGCAAGGACATCAAGGTCCCGGTGCGGCTCCCGGCCAGGCCCGGACCCGGCGCGGAGTACTTCCTCCAGCTCTCCTTCACCACCAGGGAGGCCACCCCGTGGGCGAAGGCCGGCTTCGAGGTGGCCAAGCAGCAACTCGCCCTCGACGCGGGCAGTCCGGCCGTGAAGCACGCGCCCCTGCGGAGCGTCCCCGCCCTGAGCCACACCGACGGGGACAAGACCCTCACCGTCCAGGGCAAGGGCTTCGCCGTCACCGTCGACAAGGGCACCGGAGCCATCACCTCCTACGAGGCCGGCGGCACCCGTCTCCTCACCTCCGGACCCGTCCCGAACTTCTGGCGGGCCCCCACCGACAACGACCGCGGCAACGGCCAGCACACCCGCAACCAGATCTGGCGCGACGCCGGAGCCCAGCGGAAGGTGTCCGACGTACGGGTGCGGCCCCTGGACGACCGGGCCGTCGAGGTCATCGTCACCGGAACGCTGCCCACCGGCACGGAGTCCACGTACAGCACGACCTACACGGTCTTCGGCAACGGCGAGATCAAGGTCGACAACACCCTGCACCCGGGCGCGGCGAGCCTGCCCTACATCCCGGAGGTCGGCACGCTGCTGTTCCTGCCGCGGGGCCTGGACCGGCTGCACTACTACGGCCGGGGTCCCGAGGAGAACATGTGGGACCGCAACAACGCCACCGACGTCGGCCTGTACTCCGGCACCGTCTCCGGGCAGTGGACCTCCTACCTGCGCCCCCAGGAGAACGGCAACAAGACCGACGTCCGCTGGGCCGCGCTGACCGACGGCCGGGGGCGCGGCCTGCTCGTGAGCGGTGAGCCGCTGGTGGAGCTCAACGCCTCGCACTTCACGCCCGAGGACCTCTCGGTCGGGGCGCGCCACGACTACCAGCTCACGCCCCGGGACGCGGTGGTGCTGCGGATCAACCACCGCCAGATGGGTGTGGGCGGCGACAACAGCTGGGGCGCGCACACGCACGACGAGTTCAAGCTGCTCGCGAACCGCGACTACGCGTACTCCTACCGGCTGCGTCCGCTGACGCGCGTGAGCGAGGCGATGGGGGCCTCGCGCCGGCCGACAGCCACCGAATAGCGCCGGGGTGGGACAGCGGCGCCGCCCTCAGTCGGCGGCGTCGCTGATGCCGAGCCGCAGATGCTCCACGTGGTACACGGCCTGGTCGAGCAGCTCCGCGACATGGTGGTCGTGCAGCGCGTAGACCACCGAACGGCCCCGCCGCTCGCCCACGACCAGGCCCAGATTGCGCAGCAGCCGCAACTGGTGCGAACAGGCCGACTGCTCCATGCCCACCTCGGCGGCCAACTCAGTGGCCGGCAGCGGCCCTTCGCGCAACCGCGCAAGGATCATCAGCCGGGAGGGCGTGGACAGGGCCTGGAGCGTGGTGGCGACCTTCGCGACGTTGTCCGCGTCCAGGCGTACGCGCTCGGCGGTCCCCTGCGCGGGGGTGACGGCTCCATGACCCATGACGTCATCGTACCGGCCCCGCACGAACACATGAATGAATCTTCATCTTTCCCGGTGGGGCGGTTCCGCGCCGCCACGTCGATGTCGGATTCTCGCCAGCCCCGCGCCGCCCGGTGCCGGATGCTGGACGCATGCAGATGGGGATGCACACCGACACCGAGCGCTGCGTGCGCGCCGTGCAGTCGAAGGACGCGCGGTTCGACGGCTGGTTCTTCACGGCCGTCCTGACCACCGGCATCTACTGCCGTCCCAGTTGCCCGGTGGTGCCGCCCAAGCCGGAGAACATGGTCTTCCACCCCAGCGCGGCGGCCTGTCAGCAGGCCGGGTTCCGGGCCTGCAAGCGCTGCCGGCCCGACACCAGCCCCGGCTCCCCGGAATGGAACCAGCGCGCAGACCTCGTCGCCCGCGCCATGCGGCTGATCGCCGACGGAGTCGTGGACCGTGAGGGCGTACCCGGCCTGGCCGGCCGCCTCGGCTACAGCACCCGGCAGGTCGAACGCCAGCTCCTCGCCGAGCTGGGCGCGGGGCCCCTCGCGCTCGCCCGCGCCCAGCGCGCCCAGACGGCCCGGCTGCTCATCGAGACGACGGCCCTGCCCATGGCGCAGATCGCCTTCGCCGCCGGCTTCGCCTCGATCCGCACCTTCAACGACACGGTCCGCGAGGTCTTCGCCCTTGCGCCGAGCGAGCTGCGCGCCCGCGCCCCGAAGCGGCAGGGCGCGAGCACCCCCGGCGCCCTGTCCCTGCGGCTGCCGTTCCGCACCCCGCTCAACCCGGACAACCTCTTCGGCCACCTGGCCGCGACGGCCGTACCCGGCGTGGAGGAGTGGCGCGACGGCTCCTACCGCCGCACCCTGCGCCTGCCCTACGGCCACGGCATCGTGGCCCTCACCCCGAACCCGGACCACATCGCCTGCCGCCTCACCCTCAGCGACCCGCGCGATCTGACCGTCGCCATCAGCCGCTGCCGCCGTCTGCTCGACCTGGACGCCGACCCCGTCGCGATCGACGACCAGCTCCGCTCCGACCCGGCCCTCGCGCCCCTCGTCGACAAGGCGCCCGGACGGCGCGTACCCCGCACGGTCGACGAGGCCGAGTTCGCCGTCCGGGCCGTGCTCGGGCAGCAGGTCTCCACCGCCGCCGCCCGCACCCACGCCGCCCGCCTGGTCACCGCCCACGGCGAACCCGTCGAGGACCCCGAGGGCGGACTCACCCACCTCTTCCCCGCCCCCGAATCCCTCGCCGCGCTCGACCCCGATACGCTGGCGATGCCCCGCACCCGCCGCACGACCTTCACCACTCTGGTCCGCCGGCTCGCCGACGGCGACCTCCGCCTCGGCGTCGAGAGCGACTGGCCGCGCACCCGCGCCGAACTCCTCGCCCTGCCCGGCTTCGGCCCCTGGACGGTGGACGTCATCGCCATGCGCGCCCTCGGTGACCCCGACGCCTTCCTCCCCACCGACCTCGGCATCCGCCGCGCCGCCCGCGAACTGGGCCTGCCGTCGACCCCCGCCGCCCTCACGGCCCGCGCGGCGGCCTGGCGGCCCTGGCGGGCCTACGCGGTCCAGTACCTCTGGGCGACCGACAGCCACCCCATCAACTTCCTTCCGGTATAGGGACCTTGGATGAAGCAGCACACCGTGACCGGCAGCCCGTACGGCCCCCTCACCCTCGTCGCCGACGACGGTGTCCTGTGCGGCCTGTACATGACGGACCAACGGCACCGCCCGCCGGAGGAGTCCTTCGGCACCCGCGACGACACCCTCTTCGCGGAGGCCGAGGAGCAGCTGAAGGCGTACTTCGCGGGCGAGCTCAAGGAGTTCACCGTCCCCCTGCGCCTGAACGGCACCCCGTTCCAGCGCCGCGTCTGGGACGAACTGCGCCGCATCCCCTACGGCGAGACCCGCACCTACGGCCGGCTGGCCGACGCCCTCGGCACCCCCGCCGCCTCCCGCGCGGTCGGCCTCGCCAACGGCCGCAACCCCATCGGAATCATCGTCCCCTGCCACCGCGTCATCGGCGCGAACGGCAGCCTGACGGGGTACGGCGGCGGCCTGGACCGCAAGCAGCGCCTGCTGGACTTCGAACGCGGGGCGGCGCTGTTCTAGCGGAGATCCGAGGCTTCAGGCGGTGTCCCCGAGGCGACGCAGCAGCTCCGGCAGGGCCGTGCCGATGGGATCGCGGACAATCTCGTCGGCACGGTCGTCGTAGGGGGTCGGCTCGGCGTTGACGATGACGAGGCGGGCGCCGTGGTCGGCGGCGACACCGGCGAGGCCGGCGGCGGGCTGGACCTGAAGGCTCGTGCCCACGGCGACGAAGACCTGGCACGCCTTGCTGATGGCGGCCGCCTCACCTAGGACGACGGGGTCGAGCCGCTCGCCGAACATCACCGTCGCCGGCTTCAGGATCCCGCCGCACTCCCGGCACGGCGGATCGGCCTCACCGGCGTCGACCCGGGCGAGCGCGTCCGTCATCGGGCCTCGCGCGTGGCAGCCGGTGCAGACGACACTGCGGGCCGACCCGTGCAGTTCGAGCACCTTGCGGGCGGGCATCCCGGCGAGCTGGTGCAGCCCGTCCACGTTCTGCGTGATCACCCGCACCGGCACCCCGGACCGTTCCAGTTCCGCCACCGCCCGGTGCGCGGCGTTGGGCTCGGCCCGCAGCGCCCCGCTCTCGCGCCGCATCAGCCAGGACCGGCGGCGGATCTCCGTGTCGCCCATGTAGTACTCGTACGTGACGAGCTTCTCGGCGTCGGGATCCCGACGCCACAGCCCGTTCGGCCCGCGGTAGTCCGGGATGCCGGAATCCGTGCTGATGCCGGCACCGGTGAGCAGGGCGACGAGGGGTTTGGCCATGTCGCCGAGGGTATGCGGGGCCGCAGGGCGGCTGCGAGCGGATATCGGACGGACGCCGGGGGGGGGTGAGCGGCCGGAGGCCTCAGTGCACCCGCCGGCCGTCCTCCAGCTCCGCCGTCCCCGAGCCGTCCGCCAGGACGTCGAGGGCGGCCAGGACCCGCCCGCCGAGGGCGCCCGGCAGATGGTCGGTCAGCTCCTCGCGCCGGACCAGCCGCCAGGACAGCAGCTCCTCCTCCTGGAGGCGGATCGCCTTCAACTCGTCCTCGCTCAGCACCCCGCCGTCGTACAGGTAGGCCACCAGCGGCGGACGGCCCCTGCCGTGCACCCAGTCCACGGCCAGCAGCCGGCCGAGATCCCGGTCGAGGCCGATCTCCTCGGCAGTCTCGCGCCGTGCGCCCTGCCGCGGGGTCTCGCCGTCGTCGGACTCGACGGTGCCGCCGGGCAGCGCCCAGCCCTCCCGGTAGTTGGGCTCGACGAGCAGCACGCGTCCCTCACCGTCCCGGAAGAGCACGGCGGCGCCGGCCAGGACACGGGGCAGAGAGGCGATGTAGGCGGCGTAATCAGGAGAGGTGGTCATCGGTGCAGGGTAACCACCGGACGCGGGCTCAGCCGCAGGGGAAGACGTAGTCGGACTTGTAGTTGACGGAGAGGCTGCTGGAGGAAGTGCCCATCTTGGCGGTCACCGGGGCGCAGGCGAAGCCGGAGACGTACACCGGGCCGGCGTACTCGCTGAAGTTGCCCGAGTTCTTGTCGCACGAGGTGCCGCCGACCTTGCAGACCTGTACGAGCATGTACCGGGACCGGCCGACGTTGTTGTCGAGGATGACGCAGCCCTTGCCGCCGTTCTCGTAGGCGAAGAGGGTGGCCAGACGCTCGCGGGGGTCGGTGCCGAGGGGCAGCGGGACAGCCTTGCGCAGGGTGTATCCGGTGCCGCACACGTTGGCCGCCGCTGCGGCGGGCCCGGGCTGCTCGGCGGCGACGGCCTGGGGGGCGGTGAGGACGGCGGCGGTCAGAACGGACACGGAGGCGGCGGCGCGGACAGCAGTCCTGAGGCGGGACATGACAAGCAGACGCTTTCTGTCAGGCGCGGGGGCGCGAGGGTGCGGGGGCGCGGGTCGACTGACTGTAAACGATCAGATGACCCGATGGCTGGATCACTTTACGATCGGGTTTGATCGATATCGGCGGCTCGCGGGCGAGTGGCCGGAATCAGCCGGATGGAAGCGTTTCAAGCGGAACGGCCTGCTGAGCTCCGAGGCAGTGGGCGATACCGAGCGGTCTTGAGGCCCGGGCTTGAAGCGGAAGACCGGGCCGGCCGCCGCACGTGCCCGGGAATGGCCGGTTCGACCCGGTCAGGCCTCCGGCTCCGCCAGCCGCAGCGTCCGTTCCGCCAGCTCGCTGATCCGCACCCCGTCGAAGCCGAACACCGCGCTGCGGACCGTGTCCTCAAGCGGTGCCTTCCACTGGTCCGGGATGGCCGCGGCCCCGCCGAACACGCCGGCCACCGATCCCGCGGTCGCGCCGTTGGAGTCGGTGTCCAGACCGCCGCGCACGGTCAGGGTGATGGTCCGGGTGAAGTCGCCGTCCCCGTAGAGCAGGCCGGCGGTGAGCACGGCGGCGTTCGGGACGGTGTGGATCCAGCCCATGCCGACGGTCTCCTCGGCGAGTGTGGTGAGCGTGTCCTCCCAGGACATCCGGGTGTCGTGCAGAGCGACCACCCGGCGCACCGCCCGGGCGAGCCGGCTGCTCGCCGGGATCACCGCCAGGGCCTCGTCGACGGCGTGCCGCACGGTGGGCGCGGTGAACGCCGCCGCGATCAGCGCCGCCGCCCACATCGCCCCGTAGACCCCGTTGCCGGTGTGCGACAGCACCGCGTCCCGCCGGGCGAGCAGGGCGGCGCGGCGCGGAGCGCCCGGACAGGTCCAGCCGAAGACGTCGGCCCGGATGAGGGCGCCGATCCACTCCTGGTACGGGTTGTCGTACGTCGCCGTCAGCGGAGGCTTCAGCCCGCCGGCGAGGTTGCGGTAGGCGGCCCGCTCGGCGGTGAACGTCTGCAGGTACGGCAGCCGCAGCAGCCACAGGTCGCCGACCTGCTCGGTGGTGAAGCCGAAGCCGTGGGTCTCCAGCAGATCGAGGCCGAGGATCGCGTAGTCGACGTCGTCGTCACGGCAGCTGCCGTGGATGCGGCCGCGGACGCACTGGCGCCACTCGGGGCGCAGCGCGAACCCGTCGTGCTCGCTGATCGGCTCGGGCAGGTAGTCGGTGAGCGGCAGGGCCGCGGCCTGCCTGAGGTAGCGGTCGATGCGGTCGCGGGTCCACACCTCGCCCTGTTCGACCGGCTTGCCGAGCATGTTTCCCGCGATGCGGCCGGTCCAGCCGCCGAGGATGCGGTTGCCGAGGTCTGTGTCGGAGTGCGCGGGGGTCATGGTGAAGGTCTACCCGTTTCGCGCGTGGGGGCCGCGGTGCGTGCGGGGCCGCGGCTTCGGCGTGGCCGGTCGCGCAGTTCCCCGCGCCCCTGAGGGCGAAGCCCCTGGTCCATGAGATGGGCACGGGCTGACGGCGGACGGCTCCTGCGGTTAAGGTCGCAGCGGCGCGACTGGCCCTGACGTCTGTGAGGGCCCGGAGAGCAAGGGGAGTGCAAGTGGCGGACGCTGCAGTGAGCGGCACCCGGAAGGCACAGCGGGTGCTCGTCGCCGCGGACAAGTTCAAGGGCTCGCTGACGGCCGTGGAGGTCGCCGAGCGGGTGACGGCCGGGTTGCGCCATGTCCTGCCGGACCTCGAGGTCGAGGCGCTGCCCGTGGCCGACGGCGGCGACGGGACCGTGGCCGCGGCCGTGGCGGCGGGATTCGAGCGCCGGGAGCTACGGGTCGCCGGACCCCTCGGCGACGAGGTGACGGCCTCCTTCGCACTGCGGGAGGGCACCGCCGTCGTGGAGATGGCCGAGGCGAGCGGGCTGCAGCGGCTGCCCGCCGGGGTCTTCGCCCCGCTCACGGCGTCCACGTACGGCTCCGGCGAGCTGCTGAAGGCCGCGCTGGACGCAGGTGCCCGCACGATCGTCTTCGGGGTCGGCGGCAGCGCCACCACCGACGGCGGCGCCGGGATGCTGTCCGCGCTGGGCGCCCGGTTCCTGGACGCCGACGGGAAGCCGGTGCCCCCGGGCGGCGGCGGACTCGCCGAGCTGGCGACCGCCGACCTGTCCGGGCTCGACCCGCGCCTTGCCGAGGTCGAACTGGTCCTCGCGAGCGACGTCGACAACCCGCTGACCGGCCCGAAGGGCGCGCCCGCGGTCTACGGTCCGCAGAAGGGCGCCTCACCCGAGGACGTGGCGACCCTCGACGCCGCCCTCGGGCACTTCGCGGAGGTGCTCCGGGGCCCGGCCGGCGCGAAGGCCGCCGAGTACGCGGCGTCGCCGGGTGCGGGCGCCGCGGGGGGCATCGGCTACGGCGCCCTCCTGCTGGGGGCCCGGTTCCGTCCCGGCATCGAGGTGATGCTCGACGTCCTGGGCTTCGCGCCCGCCCTGGAGCGCGCCGATCTGGTCATCACCGGCGAGGGCTCCCTCGACGAACAGACCCTGCACGGCAAGGCCCCGGCAGGTGTGGCCGCGGCGGCCCGTGCCGCGGACAAGGACGTCGTGGCGGTCTGCGGCCGTCTGGCGCTGCCGCCCCAGACACTGGGCCGCGCCGGTTTCCGCCGGGCCTACCCGCTGACGGACGCCGAACCGGACGTCGCGCAGTGCATCGCGGAGGCCGGCCCGATCCTGGAGCGGGTGGCGGAGCGGATCGCGCGGGACTTCCTGACCTGACAGGCGGTCGCCGTCACGCCGGGGCACCCCGTCGCGCCGGCCATGAAGAAGGCCCCGAGCTCTCAGCTCGGGGCCTTCTTCATGGCTGTACGGTCGCTACGGCAGCTGCGCCGCCCGCGCCTCCCGGCGGTTGCCGCGGAAGTTGTTCACCCGGCGAGCCGTCGCGAACAGCGGGATCACCGCGCCCATGACCAGCTGGAGCGCGCAACCCGTCTGGAGCAGCAGCTGGCCGCTCGGCGCGTCGAACGCCCAGGCGGCCATCAGACCCATGCCCAGCACGATCCATGACAGCATCGCCACGGCGAGCCGGCCCCGCGGCTTCGGGTACTCCACGCGGCTCACCATCAGCCACGCCGTCCCCAGGATCGCCAGCAGGGTCGCCACGAAGGGCAGCTCCAGCAGCACGATGGACACGACCGTCAGTGCGCCGAACGGTGACGGCATGCCCTGGAAGGTGCCGTCCTTGACCGTGACACACGAGAACCGGGCAAGCCGCAGCACCACCGCCAGCAGCACCACGATCGCCCCGACCGCCGCGACCCGCTGGTACGCGCCCTCGGCCACCATGCCGTAGACGAGGACGAAGTACGCCGGCGCCAGGCCGAAGCTGATCAGGTCGGACAGGTTGTCCAGCTCGGCGCCCATGGGGGAGGAGCGCAGCTTGCGCGCCACCAGGCCGTCGAACAGGTCGAAGACCGCCGCGCACAGCATCAGGATGACCGCCGTGGCCGCGCTGTTGCGCGCCATGCCGGACTCCTGGCTGCCCATGAGGTCCGGGATCAGGATGCCGGTGGTGGTGAAGTACACCGCCATGAAGCCGCAGGTCGCGTTGCCGAGCGTCAGCGTGTCCGCTATCGACAGGCGAAGAGAGAGAGGCATCTCCTCTTCTTCGTCGACCTCGTCGGCCTCCGGGACCCAGCCGGCCTTGGTATCAGGATCAATCACGGTCAATGCGAGTCACCCCCGCCACCGTCTTCTGACCGACCTCGACCGCGACCTCCACGCCCTCGGGCAGGTAGAGGTCCACGCGCGAGCCGAAGCGGATCAGGCCGATCCGCTCGCCCTGCTCGACCTTGGTGCCCTGCGGCACGTAGGGGACGATGCGGCGGGCGACCGCGCCGGCGATCTGGATCATCTCGATGTCGCCGAGCTCGGTGTCGAAGTGCCACACGACACGCTCGTTGTTCTCGCTCTCCTTGTTGAAGGCGGGAACGAAGCCACCGGGGATGTGCTCGACCGACGTCACCGTGCCGGCCAGCGGCGCGCGGTTGACGTGGACGTTGAGCGGGCTCATGAAGATCGCGACGCGCGTGCGGCCGTCCTTCCACGGCATGATGCTCTGCACCACACCGTCGGCGGGCGAGATGACCCGGCCCTGGGTGATCTCGCGCTCGGGGTCGCGGAAGAACCACAGCATCCCCGCCGCCAGCGCGGTGGCGGGAACGGCCACGGCCTTGGCGGCGCCGGAGCGGCGCGCGCGGGCGAGGCTGAGTGCTGCGGTGGCGACGGTCGGAAGGAGCCACGGCGATGCTCCGCGCGCGAGGCGTACGCCGGCCCGGCTGTCGCGAGGTGCAGAGGTTTGGCTGTGGGGCATGGATGACCTTCGTAGCGGATGATGCCGCACTCTGACGGGGGACGGCGGCTTTCCGGCGATCGTAGCGGCTCGGGGCCGTAACTGGGTAAGCCAGGCAGCCGAGTCGGCGGCAGAAGAGTGCTGACGGGGTGTGATCTTCTTCTCCAAGAAAACACCCCGTATCCGGACATCTAGCCCTGGAACCGATACTCTTCGAGCAGCCGCCTGCCGATGATCATTTTCTGGATCTCGGCGGTACCTTCACCGATGAGCAGCATCGGGGCCTCGCGGTAGAGGCGCTCGATCTCGTACTCCTTGGAGAAGCCGTAGCCGCCGTGGATCCGGAAGGCGTCTTCGACGACCTCCTTGCAGTATTCGGAGGCGAGGTACTTCGCCATCCCTGCTTCGAGGTCGTTTCGCTCCCCGGAGTCCTTTTTGCGAGCTGCGTTCACCATCATCGCATGGGCGGCCTCGACCTTGGTAGCCATCTCGGCCAGCTTGAACTGGATCGCCTGGTGCTGGGCGATCGGCTTGCCGAAGGTGTGACGCTGCTGCGCGTACTGGACACCCAGTTCGAACGCACGCTGAGCGACGCCACAGCCACGCGCCGCCACGTTCACCCGGCCGACCTCGACCCCGTCCATCATCTGATAGAAACCACGGCCGGTGACCCCGCCGAGCACGCGATCCGCAGGAATCCGCAGGCCATCCATGATGAGTTCGGTGGTGTCGACCCCCTTGTACCCCATCTTGTCGATCTTGCCGGGGATCGTGAGGCCCGGCCGCACCTCGCCGAAGCCGGGCTCCTTCTCGACCAGGAAGGTGGTCATCGACTTGTGGGGCGCCGTGCCCTCGGGGTGACCTTCGTCACTTCTGACCAGAACGGCCACCAGGGACGACGTTCCGCCGTTCGTCAGCCACATCTTCTGGCCGTTCAGGACGTACTCGTCGCCGTCCTTCACCGCCTTCGACGTGATCGCCGACACATCCGAACCGAGGCCCGGCTCCGACATCGAGAAGGCGCCCCGGATGTCGCCGGCCGCCATCCTCGGCAGGAAGTGGTCCTTCTGCTCCTGCGTGCCGTGCTGCTTGAGCATGTACGCCACGATGAAGTGGGTGTTGATGATGCCGGACACCGACATCCACCCGCGGGCGATCTCCTCCACGCACAGCGCGTAGGTCAGGAGCGACTCGCCCAGGCCCCCGTACTCCTCGGGGATCATCAGGCCGAACAGGCCCAACTCCTTCAGCCCGTCGACGATCTGCTGGGGGTACTCGTCGCGGTGCTCCAGCTCGGTCGCGACCGGAATGATCTCCTTGTCCACGAAGTCCCGGACAGTGGACAGGATCTCCTGCTGGACGTCCGTCAGACCGGCGGTCTGGGCGAGTCGCGCCATGGCTACTTCTCCTGCTCCTTGAGCTCGGGGCGGCCGGGCTGCTCGCCGCCGCGCTCCTTGATGTACGTCTCGGTCGGCACCATCACCTTGCGGCGGAACACACAGACCAGCGTGCCGTCCTGCTTGTAGCCCTTGGTCTCGACGTGCACGATGCCGCGGTCGTTCTTCGACTTCGACGGCCACTTGTCGAGCACGGTCGTCTGGCCGTAGATGGTGTCGCCGTGGAAGGTCGGCGCCACGTGCTTGAGCGACTCGATCTCCAGGTTGGCGATGGCCTTTCCGGAGATGTCCGGCACGGACATGCCGAGCAGCAGCGAGTAGATGTAGTTCCCGACGACGACGTTCTTGCCGAAGTCCGTCGTCTTCTCCGCATAGTTCGTGTCCATGTGGAGCGGGTGGTGGTTCATGGTGAGGAGACAGAACAGGTGGTCGTCGTACTCCGTGACCGTCTTGCCCGGCCAGTGCTTGTACGTCGCCCCGACCTCGAACTCCTCGTAGGTGCGCCCGAACTGCATCGCGCTCAGCCCTCCGGAATCTCGAACTTGCTGGTGCGCTGCATACCGGCGGCGCGGCCCTTGCCGGAGATGACCAGGGCCATCTTGCGGCTGGCCTCGTCGATCATCTCGTCGCCGAGCATCGCCGAGCCCTTCTTGCCGCCGGCCTCGGACGTGTAGTAGTCGTACGCGTCCAGGATCAGCTCGGCGTGGTCGTAGTCCTCCTGCGACGGCGAGAAGATCTCGTTGGACGCCTCGACCTGGCCCGGGTGCAGCACCCACTTGCCGTCGAAGCCGAGCGCGGCGGCGCGCTGGGCGACCTCACGGTATCCGTCGATGTTGCGGATCTGCAGGTAGGGGCCGTCGATCGCCTGGAGGTTGTTGGCGCGGGCGGCCATCAGGATCTTCATCAGGATGTAGTGGTAGGCGTCCGCCGGGTAGCCGGGCGGCTGCTCGCCCACGACCAGCGACTTCATGTTGATGGACGCCATGAAGTCGGCCGGGCCGAAGATGATGGTCTCGACGCGCTGGGACGCCGTCGCGATCTCGTTGACGTTGTTCAGGCCCTGCGCGTTCTCGATCTGCGCCTCGATGCCGATCTTGCCGACCTCGAAGCCCATCGTCTTCTCGATCTGCGTCAGGAGCAGGTCGAGGGCGACGATCTGCTGCGCGTCCTGGACCTTCGGCAGCATGATGCAGTCGAGGTTCTGGCCGGCGCCCTCCACGACCGTGACGACGTCGCGGTAGGTCCACTCGGTCGTCCAGTCGTTGACCCGCACCACGCGCGTCTTGCCGGTCCAGTCGCCCTCGTTGAGGAACTTGACGATGGTGTGCCGCGCCTCGGGCTTGGCGAGCGGGGCGCACGCGTCCTCCAGGTCGAGGAAGACCTGGTCCGCGGGGAGTCCCTGGGCCTTCTCCAGGAAGCGCGGGTTCGAGCCCGGTACCGCCAGGCAGGAACGCCGGGGGCGAAGGCGGTTGACCGTGGTCATGCGGGGACCTCCAGGGGGTCGAGCTTGTTCGCTTTCCGGATCTCGTCGACGATGCGGCCGATGATTCCGGTGATGTCGAAGTCCTTCGGGGTGAAGACCGCGGCCACTCCGGCTTCCCTGAGCTGCTCGGCGTCACCATTCGGGATGATGCCACCGGCGATCACGGGTATATCTGTGGCACCGGCCACACGCAGCCGTTCGAGGACGTCCGGCACCAGCTGGGCGTGGGAGCCGGACAGGATGGACAGGCCCACCGCGTGCACGTCCTCGGCGAGGGCCGCGTCCACGATCTGCTCGGGCGTCAGCCGGATGCCCTGGTAGACCACCTCGAAGCCGGCGTCGCGCGCGCGGACCGCGATCTGCTCGGCGCCGTTGGAGTGACCGTCCAGGCCCGGCTTGCCCACCAGGAAGCGCAGCTTGCCCACGCCCAGGTCCTTGGCCGTCAGATCCACCTTGCGGCGGACCAGGTCGAGCGCGCTGCCCTCCTCGACGGGCACGGCCACCGGCGCGGAGGAGACACCCGTGGGCGCCCGGAACTCGCCGAACACCTCGCGCAGCGCCCCGGCCCACTCGCCGGTCGTCACGCCGGCGCGGGCGCACTCCAGGGTGGCCTCCATGAGGTTCTCGTCGCCGCGTGCGGCCTCCTTCAGCCGCTCCAGGGCCTTGCAGGGCCGCGGGTGGTTGAAGGGCGGCTGGTAGCGGCTGTCGCGCCACTGCTCGAGCGCGGCGACGACCCGGGCCTCGACCGCCGGGTCCACCGTCTGGATCGCGGTGTCCAGGTCGGCGGTCAGCGGGTTCGGCTCGGTGCCCTCGAAGGCGTTGACACCGATGATCTTCTCCTGGCCGGACTCGATCCGGCCCCTGCGCTCGGCGTGCGAGGCGACCAGCTGCGACTTGAGGTAGCCGGACTCGACGGCCGCCATCGCGCCGCCCATCTCCTGGATGCGCTCGATCTCGGCGAACGCGGCCTCGACCAGCTGCTCCACCTTCGCCTCGATCACCTTCGAGCCCTCGAAGATGTCCTCGTACTCCAGCAGGTCGCTCTCGTACGCCAGCACCTGCTGGATGCGCAGCGACCACTGCTGGTCCCAGGGGCGGGGCAGACCCAGGGCCTCGTTCCAGGCGGGCAGCTGCACGGCACGCGCGCGGGCGTCCTTGGAGAGCGTGACGGCCAGCATCTCCAGGACGATCCGCTGGACGTTGTTCTCCGGCTGCGCCTCCGTCAAGCCCAGGGAGTTGACCTGGACGCCGTAGCGGAAGCGGCGCTGCTTGGGGTTCTCGATGCCGTACCGCTCGCGGGTGATGCGGTCCCAGATGCGGCCGAACGCCCGCATCTTGCACATCTCCTCGATGAAGCGGACGCCTGCGTTCACGAAGAACGAGATGCGTGCCACGACATCGCCCATGCGCTCCTGCGGCACCTGGCCGGAGTCGCGCACGGCGTCCAGGACGGCGATCGCGGTGGACATCGCGTACGCGATCTCCTGGACCGGCGTGGCGCCCGCCTCCTGCAGGTGGTAGCTGCAGATGTTGATCGGGTTCCACTTCGGGATGTGGGAGACCGTGTACGCGATCATGTCCGTCGTCAGGCGCAGGCTCGGCCCCGGCGGGAAGACGTGCGTCCCGCGGGACAGGTACTCCTTGACGATGTCGTTCTGGGTCGTGCCCTGGAGCTTGGTGATGTCCGCGCCCTGCTCCTCGGCGACGACCTGGTAGAGCGCCAGCAGCCACATGGCGGTGGCGTTGATCGTCATCGAGGTGTTCATCTGTTCCAGGGGGATGTCCTGGAACAGCCGGCGCATGTCACCGACGTGCGCGATCGGCACGCCGACCCGGCCGACCTCGCCGCGGGCGAGGACGTGGTCGGAGTCGTAGCCGGTCTGCGTCGGCAGGTCGAACGCCACCGACAGACCTGTCTGGCCCTTGGCGAGGTTGCGCCGGTACAGCTCGTTGGACGCCTCGGCCGTGGAGTGACCGGCGTAGGTGCGCATGAGCCACGGCCGGTCCTTCTCCCGCTTGCCTTCGGCGGGCTGACGCTCAGTCATTCAGCGCTCCTCAGATGTTCCGGAAGCGGTTGATGGCGTCGATGTGCCGGGCGCGCTTCTCCTGGTCGCGCACGCCCAGGCCCTCCTCGGGGGACATGCAGAGCACGCCGACCTTGCCCTGGTGGAGGTTGCGGTGCACGTCGAACGCGGCCTGGCCGGTGTCCTCCAGGGAGTACACCTTCGACAGGGTGGGGTGGATCTTGCCCTTCGCGATGAGCCGGTTGGCCTCCCAGGCCTCGCGGTAGTTGGCGAAGTGCGAACCGATGATCCGCTTCAGCGACATCCACAGGTAGCGGTTGTCGTACTCGTGCATGTAGCCCGAGGTCGAGGCGCAGGTGGTGATGGTGCCGCCCTTGCGCGTGACGAAGACGCTCGCGCCGAAGGTCTCACGGCCGGGGTGCTCGAAGACGATGTCGATGTCCTCGCCGCCGGTGAGTTCGCGGATGCGCTTGCCGAAGCGCTTCCACTCCTTGGGGTCCTGGGTGTTTTCGTCCTTCCAGAACTTGTAGCCCTCGGCGTTGCGGTCGATGATCGCCTCGGCGCCCATCGCGCGGCAGATGTCCGCCTTCTGGTCGCTGGAGACGACACAGATCGGGTTGGCGCCGCCGGCCAGCGCGAACTGGGTGGCGTAGGAGCCGAGTCCGCCGCTCGCACCCCAGATCAGGACGTTGTCGCCCTGCTTCATGCCGGCGCCGTTGCGGGAGACCAGCTGCCGGTAGGCGGTGGAGTTGACCAGACCGGGGGCGGCGGCCTCCTCCCACGACAGGTGGTCGGGCTTCGGCATCAGCTGGTTGGACTTGACCAGGGCGATCTCGGCGAGGCCGCCGAAGTTGGTCTCGAAGCCCCAGATGCGCTGCTCGGGGTCGAGCATCGTGTCGTTGTGGCCGTCGCTGGACTCCAGCTCGACGGACAGGCAGTGCGCGACGACCTCGTCGCCGGGCCGCCAGGCGTTGACGCCCGGGCCGGTGCGCAGCACGACGCCCGCGAGGTCGGAGCCGATGATGTGGTACGGCAGGTCGTGGCGCTTGGCCAGCTCGCTGGTGCGGCCGTAGCGCTCCAGGAACCCGAAGGTGGACAGGGGCTCGAAGATCGAGGTCCACACCGAGTTGTAGTTCACCGACGAGGCCATGACGGCCACCAGGGCCTCGCCCGGGCCGAGCTCGGGCAGCGGCACCTCGTCCAGGTGGATCGACTTGCGCGGGTCCTTCTCGCGGGTCGTCATGCCCGCGAACATCTCCGTCTCGTCCTTGTGCACGGTGATCGCGCGGTACGACTCGGGGAGCGGGAGGGCGGCGAAGTCCTCCGACGTGGAGTCGGGCGACTGGATCGCGGCCAGGATGTCCTTAACGGTCACGGTGTTGCCTCCGGCGGTGAGCGCCCTGAGGGAGGGGCGCCGATGGGTTCGTCGGTGCTGCTGAGGGTTGAGGGTGTGCCGTCGGTTCGGCGGTGGTGCTGATCGGCAGCGCTTGGTGGCGCGGGAGGTTGCCTGTGACGCAGGCGTCCGGGCGTGCAGGCGGGTTCGGCCTGCCGGGACGTCGTCCGGACTCCTTCAACGTATGACACCGCGTGTCACCCCGCAAGGCACTGAGTGCCAGAACTTGGCCTCAGATGAAATCTTTACGTAACAAATGAGCGATGATCGATCGAACGGGCTCGGCAAGGGCCTGCAAAACGGCCTCTGACATGCCAAAACGGCCACCCCGAAGGGTGGCCGTCGTCACAGTGCCGGGGAGGCTCAGCGCTCCTTGAGCGCCTGCTCGATGGTCCGCATGACCTCGTCCAGCGGGGCGTCGGTGCGGGCGACGGTCACCAGTACCTCGCCCTGCGCCGAGGCGGTGGCCACGGCCGGCTGCGGTTCCGTGGAGCGCCCGGCGCCGATGCCCGTGCCGAACGTCTTGCGCACGATCGCGAAGGCGTGGTCCAGCTGCGCCTCCACGTCGCCCTGGCCGCCCGCACGCAGCCAGCGCCGCAGCACGTGGTTGTGGGCCGTGACGACCGCGGACGCGGCGACCTCCGCCAGCAGCGGATCGTCGTTGGCGTCGTCGGCGTGCGCCCGCTCGTCGAAGTGGCCGAGGAGATAGCGAGTGAAGAGGCGCTCGTAGCGGGCCACCGACGCGATCTCCGCCTCGCGCAGCGTGGGCACCTCACGCGTCAGCTTGTAGCGGGCGACCGAGATCTCCGGCCGGGCCGCGTACATCCGCATGACTTCCTTGATGCCGCGGCACACCGTGTCGAGCGGATGCTCGTGCGCGGGCGCGGCGTTGAGCACCGCCTCGGCGCGGATCAGGGTGTCGTCGTGGTCGGGGAAGATCGCCTCTTCCTTGGAGCGGAAGTGGCGGAAGAACGTGCGGCGGGCGACGCCGGCCTGGGCCGCGATCTCGTCGACGGTGGTCGCCTCGTACCCCTTGCTCGCGAACAGCTCCATCGCTGCGGCCGCCAGTTCCCGGCGCATCTTGAGCCGCTGGGCGGCTGCGCGCGAGCCGGCGGCACTCTCCGGCGCGTCGGTCGTAGCGGGTGTACGTGAGGACTTGGCGGGCTGGGGCATGCCCTGAACGTACTGCATGTGCGCAGCTCGCCGCGCATGGCCCGGTTCTTCCCCGGTGCCCGTGGGCGGGGGAGGGGCGGACCGGCCGGCCGGGTGGAACCGGTCCGGGCCGAGCAGGCCGCCCCACTCCGCGCCGGACCGGAACCAGTCGCCGGGACGCTCAGCGCTTGGCATATTCGCGGAAGCCACGGCCGGTCTTGCGGCCGAGGCAGCCCGCGGCCACCAGGTGCTCCAGCAACGGCGCCGGGGCGAGCCCCGGGTCGCGGAACTCGCGGTGCAGGACCTTCTCGATGGCGAGCGAGACGTCCAGCCCGACCACGTCCAGCAGCTCGAAGGGGCCCATCGGGTAGCCGCCGCCCAGCTTCATCGCCGCGTCGATGTCGTCGAGCGAGGCATAGTGCTCCTCGACCATCTTGATCGCGTTGTTCAGGTACGGGAAGAGCAGCGCGTTCACGATGAAGCCGGCCCGGTCACCGCAGTCGACCGGGTGCTTCCTGATCCGGGCGCACACCTCGCGGACCGTGGCGTGCACGTCGTCGGCGGTCAGGACCGTGCGGACGACCTCGACCAGCTTCATGGCCGGTGCCGGGTTGAAGAAGTGCATCCCGATCACGTCCTGCGGGCGCGAGGTGGCCCGGGCGCAGGCGACGACCGGCAGTGAGGAGGTCGTGGTGGCCAGGATCGCGCCGGGCTTGCAGACCTTGTCCAGCGCCGCGAACAGCTGCCGCTTGACCTCCAGGTCCTCCGCGACCGCCTCCACGGCCAGGTCGACACCGGCGAAGTCCTCGTAGGTGCCCGTGGCCGTGATGCGGTCCAGGGTCTCGGCGGCCGCCTCGGCGGTCATCCGGCCCTTGTCCACCGAGCGGGACAGCGACTTGCCGATCCGGGCCTTCGCGGTCTGCGCCTTCTCCGCGGTGCGGGCGGCGAGGACCACCTCGTACCCGGCCTTGGCGAAGACCTCGGCGATACCGGAGGCCATGGTGCCCGAACCGGCGACACCGACCGAGCGGACCTCCCGCCCGGGGACCAGGTCGCCGCCCTCCAGCGGGGTCAGCGCGTCCCGCACGACGACCGCGCTGCCCGGCGCCTCGTACGTGTAGAAGCCGCGCCCCGCCTTGCGGCCCGTCAGACCCGCCTCGCTGAGCTGCTTGAGGATCGGGGCCGGGGCGTGCAGCCGGTCACGGGAGGCGGCGTACATGGCCTCCAGGACCGTGCGCGCGGTGTCGACGCCGATCAGGTCGAGCAGGGCCAGCGGACCCATGGGCAGCCCGCAGCCCAGCCGCATCGCGGCGTCGATGTCCTCGCGGGAGGCGTACTTCGCCTCGTACATCGCGGCCGCCTGGTTGAGGTAGCCGAACAGCAGACCGTCCGCGACGAAGCCGGGCCGGTCGCCGACCGCGACGGGCTCCTTGCCCAGGTCGAGCGCCAGATCGGTGACCGCCGTGACGGCCGCCGGCGCGGTCAGCACCGAGGAGACGACCTCGACGAGCTTCATGGCCGGTGCGGGGTTGAAGAAGTGCAGGCCCAGCACCCGCTCGGGGCGGGAGGAGTCCGCGGCCAGCCGGGTCACGGACAGGGCGTTGGTGCCGGTCGCAAGGATCGTCTCCGGGCGCACGATCCCGTCGAGCTCCCGGAAGATCTGCTGCTTGATCTCGTACGACTCCGGGGCCACCTCGATGACCAGGTCGGCGTCGGCCGCGGAACGCAGGTCGGCGGAGGTGCTGACGCGGCCGAGGATCCCGGCGCGCTCCTGCTCGGTCAGCCGCCCGCGTTCGACGCCGCGGGCGGTGGAGGCCTCCAGCGCGGCGACGCACTTCGCGGCCTGGGCCTCGCTGATGTCGATGCCGACGACCGTGCGGCCGGCCTGGGCGAGGACCTCGGCGATGCCGGTGCCCATCGTGCCGAGGCCGACGACGGCGACGGTCCGCAGCGGGGACAGGGACGGGTCGGAAAGGGGAGTGGCCATCGCGGGACTCCAGGATGAGGGTGACGACGGGGAACGCGCTCCGGGTGCGCCGGAGGCGGCCCGGCAGGGGCCGGACCACGGGCGCACCGGGTGCGTGGTGAAGTGCGGGTGTTGACCGGGCTGCTAAGCGCACACGCCCGGTGCCGCGCCGCGGGCGTGCACACGCCCGGGGTGAACGGCGGATCCGACCGGCCCTGTCCCGGGGCCGAGCCGTACTGCGGTACCTGAGGCACCGAACCGACTGCTCCCGCGACAGCCGCGTCACCAGACCGCCGCGAGGAATGCGAGTGGGTAACTCGCTCGTCTGAGCTTAACTGGCGGGTAACGAGCGCGCCAGCCCTCGTCTTTGTGATGTACGTCCCGCCCGGCTCCTCACGCCCCTAACCTCTGATTCATGGACGAAGAGTTGCGATCACTCACGGAGCGCTTACGGCGGGAGTCGGGGGCCTCGCCCGCGTTCGAGCGGCTCGCGGTGACCGACGACCCCGACGCCCTGGCGGCGGTGCTGACCGAACCCGGGCAGCCCCTGTGGGCGCGGGAGCTGGCCGCGTTCCGGCTGGGACTGGCGCAGGACCGGCGGGCGTTCGAGGCGCTGGTGCTGCTGCTCAACCACCGCGACCCCCCGCGCTGCGCCTCCGCCGCCCACGCCCTGGCCCGGCTCGGCGACCCGCGCACCGCCCGCGCGGCCGCCGCCCTCGCCACCAACGAACTGCGCGTCGCCTACGCCCTGCACCCGGTACGGCTCCTGGTCGAACTGCGCGCGCCCGAGGCGGTGCCCGCGCTGATCACCACACTCCGGCGGCGGCTGCGCCCGCACGACCCGTACCGCCGCGTGGCCCTCGCCTGCGTGGACGGGCTCGGCACACTGGGCGACGTCCGGGCCGGGCCCGTGCTCAACGAGGCCCTCGCGCACCCGGCGCTGGCCGAGGCGGCGGTGCGGGCACTGGGGCGGATCCCGAAGCAGAGGTGAGATCAGCCGGGGAGCGACCTGGCGTACCGCACCTCGGGGACAGCGACCCCGTCCACCTCGAACGGCTCCTCGGCGCCGTCCGCCCGGAACCCGGCCCGCTCGTAGAAGCGGCGGGCCCGGTCGTTCTCCTTGAGCACCCACAGCAGGAGACGGCCGTGGCCCGCGGCGGAGCACCGGGCCACGGACTCCGTGAGCAGGGCCCGCCCCACGCCCCGCCCCACCTGATCCGGGTGCACGTAGAGGGCGTACAACTCGGCGTCCCCGGTGCGGACTTCCCCGTCCCGGTACGGACCGTGGCACGCCCAGCCGACGAGCCCGCCGCCGGCGTCCTCGGCCACCAGGTTCACCACGCTGCCGTCGCTCTGCGCCAGGTGCGTGCGACGACGCTCGGCGTCCGCCTCGACGCTGAGCCCGTCCAGATAGGACTGCGGGATCAGGCCCCGGTAGGCGCTGCGCCAGCCGCCGACGCGGATCCGTGCGACGCGGTCGCAGTCGGCGAGCGTCATCTCCCGTATCCGCAGGCTCATGGCGCGAACGGGAGGCGGTGCGGCGCGGTTGCGGCAATGCCGTCGGGGGCGGGGCTCCTCGTCGTTTCACTCATGGGCCCCATGGTGGACCACGGCGCCGACGGCACCGCCCCCGACGGGTCGTCAGCCGCTCAGTGCCGGAAGCCGAGCAGGCCGTGCAGCGTCGAGCCGTTCGAGGAGGCCGACCTGGCTCTCGCGGCCGCCGCCGCGGGTTTCGGGTCGGGCAGCGCCTCGCACACCGCGTCCGCCTCGCCGTGCCCGCGCGGCACGGTGCCGTCGGCCAGGTACGCCGCCAGGTGCCCGTCCAGACAGGCGTTGCCGCTCAGCGTGACACCGTGGTTGCCGCCGCCCTCCTCCACGACCAGGCTGGAGCCCGCCAGCAGACGGTGCACGGTGACACCGCCCTCGTACGGGGTGGCCGCGTCGCCGGTCGCCTGGAACAGCAGCACCGGCGGCAGCTTCCCGTTCGCCACGTTCAGCGGGCGCAGCGAGCCGGTCGGCCAGAACGCGCACGGTGCGTTGTACCAGGCGTTGTTCCAGGTCATGAACGGCGCCTTCTCGTACACCGCCCAGTTGTCCTCGCGCCACCGCCGCCAGTCGCGCGGCCACCCGGCGTCCCGGCACTGCACGGACGTGTAGACGCTGTAGCCGTTGTCGCCGGAGGCGTCGACCGCCCCGAAGTCGTCGTACGCCTCGACGAGCGGCTCGGGGTCCTTGTCGTTCACGTACGCCGCGAACGCCTCGGCGAGGATGGGCCAGTAGCCGTTGTAGTAGCCGCCCGGGACGAAGGTGTCCTCCAGCTCGGAGGCGCCCACCGTGCCGCCCGCCGGCTTCTCGGCCAGGGCCGCGCGCATCGCGTACCACCTGGCCTCCACCTGCTCCGGATCGGTGCCGAGCCGGTACGTCGAGTCGTTCCCGGCGACCCAGGCCAGGAAGGCGCGGTGGCGGTCGTTGAAGGCCACGTCCTGGTTGAGGTTGGCCTCGTACCAGACGTCGGTCGGGTCGACCACGGAGTCCAGCACCATGCGCCGGACCCGCTTCGGGAACAGCTTGGCGTAGACCGCCCCCAGGTAGGTGCCGTACGAGTAGCCGAAGTAGCTGATCCGCTGGGCGCCCAGGGCCTGCCGGATCGCGTCCAGGTCGCGCGCGGCGCCGGTGGTGTGGATGTACGGCAGGAGATGCGCGTACTTCTTGCGGCAGGCGGCGGCGAAGGACTTGGCGCGGTCGAGGTTGGCCCGCTCGATCGCGGGTGTCGTCGGCAGTGAGTCCGGGCGGACCGGCTCGAAATGGCCCGGCCGGCAGTCCAGTGCGGGCTTGCTGGCGCCGACGCCGCGCGGGTCGAAGCCGATGACGTCGTACTGGGCCGCGACCTTCGCGGGCAGCGACGACGCGACGAACCCGGCGAGCGTCAGCCCGCTGCCGCCCGGGCCGCCGGGGTTGACCAGGAGCGGGCCCTGGTAGGTCCGGGCGGTGTGCGGGACGCGGGACAGCGCGAGGGTGATCTTCTCGCCCTCCGGTCTGCGGTGGTCGAGCGGTACGTTCAGCGACGCGCACTGGAGCGTCGGGTGGTCCTCGGTGGCGCAGCTCTTCCAGGAGAGCTCGGCGTACCGAGGGGTGGTCGCGGTGCCGGATGCGCTCGCCTCCGTGGGAACGGCCGTGAAGGTGCCGGCCAGGACGACGGCGGCGCCGCACAGCGCGGCTGCCCGTTTTCTCATGGAGTCCTCCCGGGACGGCGGGATGTCGGACCGCTGGGGGCGCCGTCCTCGCGGCATCGTCCCGGAATGCGGTCCCGGAAGAACTCATTGCGTACAGCTCATGACCCGATCGGGTCTTCGGATGCCCTCGAATGCTCGTAGCGGGGGCAGGTGGCCGATCCTGCTGGAGGCCTAGAGGAGCGAGAGCTGGGTCGGACCCGCGACCGGCGGCTCCGGCGCCGGCTCGGGAGGGCTGATCCGCCGCGACGTCCCCGCGCGCGTGGGTCCGATGCCGTACTCCTCGGCCAGTTCGTGCACCTGACGGGTGATCCGCCGCTGGTACCACTTCGGGGCGTACGAGCCCGCCGCGTACAACCGCTCGTAGCGGGCCACCAGGTGCGGGTGGTGCTGCCCCAGCCACGCCATGAACCACTCGCGGGCGCCGGGCCGCAAGTGCAGGACCAGCGGCGTCACCGACGTGGCGCCGGAGGCTGCGATCGCCCGTACGGTGGCGCGGAGTTGGGCGGGGCTGTCGCTCAGGAACGGGATCACCGGCGCCATCAGCACTCCGCAGCCGATGCCGTGGTCGCCGAAGGTGCGCACGACCTCCAGACGCCGTTCGGGCGCGGGCGTGCCCGGCTCCACGGTGCGCCAGAGTTCCTGCTCGGTGAAGCCGACCGAGACTGAGATGCCGACGTCGGTCACCCGCGCCGCCTGCTTGATCAGCTCCAGGTCGCGCAGGATGAGCGTGCCCTTGGTGAGGATGGAGAAGGGGTTCGCGTGGTCGCGCAGCGCCGCGATGATGCCCGGCATCAGGCGGTAGCGGCCCTCGGCGCGCTGGTAGCAGTCGACGTTCGTGCCCATCGCGATGTGCTCGCCCTGCCAGCGGCGCGAGCCCAGCTGCCGGCGCAGCAGCTCCGGCGCGTTGATCTTGACCACGATCTGGCTGTCGAAGCCGAGACCCGTGTCGAGGTCCAGGTAGCTGTGCGTCTTGCGCGCGAAGCAGTACACGCACGCGTGCGAGCAGCCCCGATAGGGGTTGACCGTCCACTGGAACGACATCCGCGACACCGCCGGCACCCGGTTGATGATCGAGCGTGCCCGGATCTCGTGGAAGGTGATCCCGCGGAACTCCGGAGTGTCGAACGTGCGGGTCGTGACCGCGTCCGCGCCGAACAGCGCGGCATCGGCCCGGCTGTGTTCGGAGTCCGATGTGAGGTTCTCCCAGCGCATGACGCCTCCTCGGTAGCACTGACCACAGAATAGAACACATGTTCCCTTGATCGTGCGAGGGTGTTTTCCGAACGTGTTCGACCGGGTTGCGCCACCCCGATTTGGGGGGCCGGGCAGCGGGGTGGTTGGCTTGCCCCGACCCCCGAGCAACCAGGTCCTGGAGGAAAGCGATGGCGCAGGTCGAGGCCACTACGGAGCGGATCGTCGCGGCGGACGCGGAGACGGTGTTCGACGCCCTCGCCGACTACAGCGGCACGCGCGCGAAGCTGCTGCCCGAGCAGTTCAGCGCTTCGGCCTGGTCACCCTGGCCGTCGTCACCGTCACGCTGAAGCTTCCCAAGCCGGCCAGGCGGGCCCGGCTGGACGTCCTCGGCGCGCTGCTGATGACCGCCGCCTCCACCTGCCTGGTGCTGCTGACCAGTTGGGGAGGCACCGAGCACGCCTGGGACTCGCGTGTGATCCTCGGTCTCGCGGCCGGAGCGCTGGCGGCGACCGTCCTCTTCCTCGTCACCGAGCGCTTCGCCGTCGAACCCCTCATCCCCCTGCGGTTGTTCAAGGACTCCGTCTTCAACGTCACCGCCCTGGTCGGCCTGGTGACCGGTGTGGGCCTGTTCGGCGCCGCCAGCTACCTGCCGACGTATCTGCAGATGGTCGACGGGGCGACCGCCACCGAGTCCGGCCTGCTCATGCTGCCGATGATGGCCGGCATCGTCGGCGCCTCGATCGTCGTCGGCCGGCTCATCAGCCACACCGGCCGCTACAAGGCCTACCCGGTCCTCGGCGGCGCCCTCTCCGCCGTCGGCATGTGGCTGCTGTCGCGGCTGGAAGCCGGCACGCCGCGGCTGCACTACAGCGTCTGGACGGCCGTCCTCGGCGCCGGCATCGGCATGGTGATGCCGGTGCTGATCCTCGCCGTGCAGAACTCCGTGCGCCCCGCCGACCTCGGCACCGCCACCAGCGCCAACAACTACTTCCGCCAGATCGGCGGCAGCGTCGGAGCAGCCGTCTTCGGCACCCTCTTCGCGGACCGCCTCACCGACGCCCTCCACGACAGCCTCCCCGCGCGCGGGGGCACCGGGCTCCCGGACCCCGAGTCCCTCACCCCGCAGCTCGTGCACGCACTGCCCCCGGCCCTGCGCGACGACTACATCCGGGCGTACGCCGACGCCATGCCGCGGATCTTCCTCTACCTGGTGCCGGTGCTCGTCCTCGGACTGGTCCTCGCCCTCTTCCTCAAGGAGAAACCCCTGGTGTCCCACAACGTCTCCGTCACCGACCCGGACACGGCGCCGGGGAACGCCTCCGTCCCGCAGGCCCGGACCGCGTACGCCGCCGGGGTGCCCGTGTGCGGCTCGGTGCAGCACCACGACGGAACCGTCGTGCCCCGGGCGGCGCTCACGCTCATCGACGTCACCGGGCAGCAGACCGGGCGCGTCGCGAGCGGCGAGGACGGGCGCTACGCCCTGGCCACCCCGGGCCCGGGCTCGTACGTGCTGATCGCCGCGGCCGGCGGCCACCAGCCGCAGGCGGTCACGGTGACCGTCGGCGAACGTCCCGTCGAGCTCGACATCGTCCTCGGCGGTGCCGGGAACCTGGTCGGCACCGTCGTCACCGCCGACGGCACACCCGTACGGGACGCCACCGTCACGCTCACCAACGTGCACGGCGAGGTCGTCGCCACCACCCGCAGCGGCCGCGAGGGCGGCTACGTCATCCCCGAGCTCGTCGCCGGCGAGTACACCCTCGCCGCCAGCGCGCCCGCCTTCCGCCCCGCCGCGCTTCCCGTCACCGTCCAGGCCGCCCGCGAGACCCGCCGGGACATCGAGCTGGCCGGCGGCGCCGTGCTGCGCGGCACGGTGCGGGCGGGCGGCGGCCGGCCCGTGGAGGACGCGCGCGTGACACTGCTCGACGTGGCGGGCAACGTGGTCGACACCCTCACCACCGGGGCCGACGGCACGTTCCGCTTCGTCGACCTGTCCTCCGGCGAGTACACCGTCATCGCCGCCGGCTATCCACCGGTCGCGACCGTGCTCCAGGTCGCCGGAGGAGGCCGCACCGAGCGGGATCTCCAGCTGAGCCACGAGGACTGAACGGGCACCGGCCGAGCACCGGACAGCACCGGCGCGCGGGGTCGCACGCCGGTGCACCCCGCGGCGGGCAATTCCCGCGTTGCCTCACATCGCCGCCTTCCCTCGCCGTACGGTGGTGACGCCGGGACAGATCTTGCGTCCGTGGGGAGAGAGGGCCTGGGCCATGGACCGTGGCACCGACAAGGCTGAGCAGGGCACGGGGACGCCACCCGCCGAGCCCGGCCGCGTCCCGCTGGCCGTCGTCGTGGTCGACCGCGACGGCCTCGTCTCCCACTGGAGCCGCGGCGCACGGCGCCTGTTCGGCCTCTCCAGGGAAGAGGCGATCGGCCGCACCGCCCTCGACCTGCTCCCCGTCTCCGGAGCGCTGCCCGAGGAGCCGCGCTCCGGCGCGTTCGCCGCCTTCGGCGAGCAGGACACCGGCGCCTGCGCCGCCTCCGAGGGGCCCGGCCCGGACCTGGAGGCCTCCCTCGACGGCGGGCTCTCCTACCCGGCGGCGGGCCGCGCCCGGCTCACCGCGTCCGGAGACGGCCGGGTCGACGTCCTGTGGTGGGCCTATCCGCTGGTGGGCCCCGGGCCCGAGCGGCTGCTGGTGCTGGCGGCCGACGCGGACGGACTGCGCGCGGGCGACGGGCCGTTCGAGCGGATCGCCCCCGGCTTCGCGCTGCACACCGACTTCCCCGGAGCGGAGGACCTCGCCCGCCGGCTCCCTGAGATCCTGCCGAGCATGAGTGTCGGCGAGAGCGCCCGGATCGTCACGCAGGTCCTCGAACTCGGCTATCCGATCCTGGAGTTCAGCCAGAACGACCGGGTGCCCGTCACCCCCGACTGGGGCGTGGCCCGGCGCGCCGAGCGCAGGGCGCGCCGCGAGCGGGCCGCGCAGGCCCTGGCCGCCGGCCGACCCGTGCCCGAGGACCTGCGGGACGAGGGCGAGGACCTCGAGTACGCCGCCGTCCGTGAACGCCTGGAGTTCCTCAACGAGGTCAGCGGACGCATCGGCACCTCCCTCGACCTGTCCCGCACGATCACCGAGGTCAGCCGGGCCGTCGTGCCCCGCTTCACCGACGTCGCCGGGACCTATCTGCGCGAACAGGTCGTCGCCGGCGAGGGGTTCGAGGACGGCGTGCCCGACACCACCACGATGTGGCACCGGGTCGCCCTGGAGCACACCGACGAACCGGGCCGCTGGGACGACGTCGTCCCCGTCGGAGAGGCCATGCCGTTCCCGGCGCACACGCCGTTCTTCCAGTGCATGACCAGCGGTGAACCCGTGCTCGTGCCCCGCATCAGCGAGGAGATGGGGCACGCCATCGCCGCGCAGTTCGAAAAGCGCGACATCCGGCCGCTCATCACCGGCCGCTCGATGCTGGTCGTGCCCCTCAAGGCGCGCAACGTCGTCCTCGGCTTCATGATCCTGCTTCGGCACCCCGAGCGTCCCGTCTTCAACGACATGGACCGCGTCACCGGCGCCGAACTCGCCGCCCGCGCGGGCCTCGTGCTCGACAACGCCCGCATGTACACCTTCCAGGAGAACGTCGCCGAGACGCTCCAGGACAGCATGCTGCCGCACATCCCGTCCCGCATGGCCGGCTGCGACATCGCCACCCGCTATCTGCCGGGCACGCTGCTCGGGCGGGTCGGCGGCGACTGGTTCGACGCGGTGAAACTGCACGGCGGACGCACGGCGTTCGTCGTCGGCGACGTCATGGGCCACGGCCTGAACTCGGCTGCCATGATGGGCCAGTTGCGGACGGCCGTGCAGACCATGGCCGGGCTCGACCTGCCGCCCGCCCAGCTGCTGCGCAACCTCGACGACCTCGCCCAGCGCCTCGGCGACAGCTATCTGGCGACCTGCCTGTACGCCGTGTACGACCCGATCGCGAGCGAACTCCACCTCGCCAATGCCGGGCACATCCCACCCGTCCTGGTCCGGGCCGACGACGGCCGCAGCGAACTGCTGGACCTGCCCACCGGCGCCCCCATCGGTGTCGGGGGCGTGCCCTTCCAGGCCGTACGCGTCCGCGTCGAACCCGGCGACCGGCTGGTCATGTGCACCGACGGGCTGGTCGAGGTGCGCGGCGAGGACATCGGGGTGGGCCTCGCGACGCTCTGCGAGTCGGCCGCGCACCCGGCCGCGTCCATGGACGACGCCTGCGACACCATCATCCGGGCGCTCAACACGCGCGGTGGCCGCAAGGACGACGTCGCCCTGCTGATGGCACGCCTCAACGGCATCGAGCCGGACGACGTGGCCGAATGGCGCCTGGCCCTCGACCCGGCCGAGGTCGGCCGGGCCCGCGCCGTGGTCCGCGAGCAACTGCACGACTGGGGCCTCGCCAGGCTCGTCGCGCCGGCCGAGCTGATGGCCGGGGAACTCGTGACCAACGCCGTACGGCACGCGCACGCCCGCCCCGTCGTACTGCGGCTGGTCCGGGGCGACACCCTGCTGTGCGAAGTGGACGACGACGACCACGAGTTGCCGACGCTGCTCCAGGCGGGCCCGCTCGACGAGGCCGGGCGCGGTCTGCGCGTGGTCAGTACGCTGGCCCGCGAGTGGGGGACCAGCCGGACCCGGACCGGCAAGACGGTCTGGTTCGAACTGACGCTGCCACGGCGCTGATTCGCCACCGGCCGGGCACGCGGGGGCGCCGCGCGACCGCGTTCTTGTCGTCGCGGCCCGGGCGCGGTACACCGTACTCGCCCGTCGTGTGGCGGGATTCGTTCGCACCCCCGGGGAGTGGGCCATGAGCGTGACGAGCAGGTACCGGGAAGCCTGGGAGGGGTTCTGGCGTGAGGCGTCCGACGAGCCCGGGGCGGTCTTCTGGGACGCGGAACCGGTCCTGACGGTGGGCCCGCACCTCGCCCTGTTCGAGCCGTATCTGGCCGATCCCGCGTTGCCGTTGGTGGATCTCGGCTGCGGCAACGGCACGCAGACTCGCTACCTCGCCGACCGCTTCCCGCACGTCCTGGGCGTCGACCTGTCCGCCGCGGCCCTCGACCACGCCCGGCGGGCCGACCCGGCGGGGCAGGCCGCCTACCGGCTGCTGGACGCCGCCGCGAAGGAGGAGACGCAGGCGCTGCACGCGGAGCTCGGCGACGCCAACGTCTATCTGCGGGGCGTCCTGCACCAGTGCGAGCCCGACGACCGGCAGTCCCTCGTCGACGGGATCGCCACTCTGGTCGGCGACCGGGGCCGCGCCTGCCTGGTCGAGCTGTCGGGCGCCGCCAAACAGGTACTGGCGGGCCTGGCCGGCGGCCCCGACGGTCCGCCGCCCAAGCTCGCACCGGTCTTCCGGCACGGCATCGCCCCCGGGGAGGTGTCGGACGAGGCCGTGCCCGAGTATCTGGGCTCGGCCGGTCTGACGGTGCTGGCGAGCGGTCGCCTGCCCTTGCGGACCACGGAGTACCGCCCCGACGGCACCCGCATCGAGCTGCCGTCCACCTGGCTGGTGGCGGGGCGCACGGCCTGAGACCGGCGGCGGGCGAGCCGGCCCGGGGCGCGGTCCGGTGGGCGGTCTGGTGGCGACGGATTGTCGGTGTACGGTCACCCGTCCCCGGTCCGTGCACCTGCCGCGTCCCACGGAGGACAGCCATGCCGATGCCCTGGATGGGGATGCCGGCTGCGTCGGCGGCGTCGGCGCTGCTTGCAGCGGCTTCCTCGCGAAACTGCGGCAGCGCTACGGGGTACCACCCTCCTCGCCGTCCGTACCGGCCCCTTCGCCGGCCATGTCGAACAGGTCGTCCGCGAACGCAGCAGCGCGGGCGACCGCCGCGGCCGCCTCTGGGCCCTCGACACCACCGGCCTGGACTTCACCGGCTGCCACTGGCACTACTCGGCCCGTGACCACCGCCTCCTGGCCGACCGCCTCACCGCGTTCCTCGCAGACCGGCCGATCCGTTGGTGAGAGGTTCGTAGCCCGTTGCGCCCGCAGCGCGTAACGTGACGAACCATGAACATCTCCGCCCGGGACAGCTCGTCATGAGAATCCTCATCAGCGCCGACATGGAGGGCGCCACCGGCGTCACCTGGCCCGACGACGTCGTGCCGGGCGCCTCGCAGTGGGAGCGCTGCCGTTCCCTGTTCACCTCCGACGTCAACGCCGCCGTGCTGGGGTTCCACGACGGCGGTGCCGACGATGTGATCATCAACGAGGCGCACTGGTCGATGCGCAACCTGCTGCTGGAGCAGCTCGACGACCGCGCCCAGCTGCTCACCGGCCGGCACAAGACCCTGTCCATGGTGGAGGGCGTGCAGCACGGCGACGTCGACGGCATCGCGTTCGTCGGCTACCACGCGGGCGCCGGCATGGAGGGCGTCCTCGCGCACACCTACCTCGCCAACTCCATCACGGGCGTGTGGCTCAACGACGTACGGGCGAGCGAGGGGCTGCTCAACGCCCATGTCGTCGCCGAGTACGGTGTGCCGGTCGTGCTGGTCACCGGGGACGACGTCGCCTGCGAGGACGCGCTCGGGTACGCGCCCGAGGCGCTGAAGGTCGCGGTCAAGGACCATGTGTCGCGCTACGCGGCGGTGTGCCGGACGCCCGCGAGGACGGCCGCCGACATCCGGGCCGCGGCCAAGGAGGCCGCCGCGCTGGCGGTGCGTCACGAACCCGTCCTGGGCGGCCCGTTCACCGTGGCCGTGGAGTTCGACGCCGAGCACCTGGCGCTGGCCGCCACCGTCGTCCCGGGTGTGGACCGGATCGGGGAGCGCAAGGTGGCGTACACGAGCGGGACCATGTACGAGGGCATCCGCGCCTTCAAGGCGGTCACCACGATCGTCTCGGCCGCGGTGGAGGAGCAGTATGGCTGAGCAGGTGGACGAGCAGGCGCTGGACGAGGTCGTGACGTACACGTCCGACCTCATCCGGATCGACACCACCAACCGGGGCGGAGGCGACTGCCGGGAACGCCCCGCCGCCGAGTACGCCGCCGCCCGGCTCGCCGACGCGGGGATCGAACCGACCCTTCTGGAGCGCACCGAGGGGCGGACCAACGTCGTCGCCCGCATCGAGGGCAGCGACCCCTCGGCCGGTGCCCTGCTGCTCCACGGCCACCTGGACGTCGTGCCCGCGGCGGCCGCCGACTGGAGCGTGCACCCGTTCTCCGGGGAGATCCTTGACGGGGTCGTCTGGGGGCGCGGCGCCGTCGACATGAAGAACATGGACGCGATGATCCTGGCCGTCGTGCGCGGCTGGGCCCGGCAGGGCGTGCGGCCCCGCCGGGACATCGTCGTCGCGTTCACCGCCGACGAGGAGGCCAGTGCCGAGGACGGCTCCGGGTTCCTCGCCGACCGGCACCCCGGCCTGTTCGAGGGCTGCACCGAGGGCATCAGCGAGTCGGGCGCCTTCACCTTCCACGACGGCAACGGACGGCAGATCTACCCGATCGCGGCCGGGGAACGCGGCACGGCCTGGCTGAAGCTCACCGCCCGCGGACGCGCCGGACACGGCTCCAAGGTCAACCGGGACAACGCCGTGACCCGTCTCGCGGGCGCGATCGCCCGGATCGGCGCGCACGAGTGGCCGCTCCGGCTGACCGCGACCGTGCGCGCCGCCCTCACCGAACTCGCCGCGCTGTACGGCATCGAGAGCGACCTCACCGACGTGGACGCGCTGCTGGAGAAGCTCGGTCCGGCCGCGAAGCTCGTCGAGCCGACCCTGCGCAACAGCACCAACCCGACCATGCTGGACGCCGGTTACAAGGTCAACGTCATTCCCGGCGAGGCCCTCGCGCACGTGGACGGCCGGTACATGCCCGGCGGCGAGGAGGAGTTCCGCACCACCCTCGACCGGCTCACCGGGCCGTACGTGGACTGGGAGTTCCACCACCGCGAGGTCGCCCTGGAGTCACCGGTGGACTCGGCGACGTTCGCGGGGATGCGGGCCGCCATCGAGGAGTTCGCGCCCGAGGGGCACGTGGTGCCGTTCTGCATGTCCGGCGGCACCGACGCCAAGCAGTTCTCCCGCCTCGGCATCACCGGCTACGGCTTCACCCCGCTGAAGCTGCCGGACGGCTACGACTACGCGGCCATGTTCCACGGGGTCGACGAACGGGTACCGGTCGAGGCGCTGCACTTCGGTGTCCGCGTACTCGACCGGTTCCTGCGGACGGCCTAGGAGAGTGGGGGAGACGGTGCGGACGCTGGCCTACGGGGAGTGGCCCTCACCCATCGACGCGGCCCTGACCGCCGCGCACGACGGGCACCCGGAGTACGTGGGCTTCGTCGGCGACGAGGTGTGGTGGACCGAGCCGCGCCCCGCCGAGGGCGGCCGGCGCACCCTGGTGCGGCGGCACGCCGACGGCCGGGAGGAGTCGCTGCTGCCCGCGCCGTGGAACGTGCGCAGCCGGGTCATCGAGTACGGCGGGCACCCCTGGGCCGCCCTCGACGGCGACACCGGACCGCTCGTGGTGTTCGTGAACTTCGCCGACCAGCGGCTGTACCGCTGCGAGCCCGGCGGTGTACCCCGTCCCCTCACCCCCGAGTCCCCGGTGGGCGAGGGCCTGCGCTGGGCCGAGCCGCTGCCGCTGCCCGAACGGGGTGAAGTGTGGTGCGTGCTGGAGGAGTTCACCGGGGACGGACCCACCGACGTGCGCCGCGTCCTGGCCGCCGTCCCGCTGGACGGATCCGCCGCCGAGGACCGGGACGCCGTACGGGAACTCACCGACGGGCGGCACCGGTTCGTGACCGGGCCGAAGCTGTCGCCCGACGGGCGCCGGGCCGCCTGGCTCGCCTGGGACCATCCGCGCATGCCCTGGGACGGCACCGAACTGCTCCTCGCCGACGTCACACCCGACGGCATCCTGAGCGGCGTCCGCGCCGTGGCCGGCGGCCCCGGCGAGTCGATCGCCCAGGCCGACTGGACCCGCGACGGACGGCTGCTGCACGCGAGCGACCGCACCGGCTGGTGGAACCTCTACCTCGACGGGCAGCCGCTGTGCCCGCGCGAGGAGGAGTTCGGCGGCGCGCTGTGGAAGCTGGGATCGAGATGGTTCACGCCGCTGGACAGCGGTCTGATCGCCGTCGTGCACGGCCGGGGCGCCACGGCCCTCGGCGTACTGGACCCCGAGACCGGCGAGGTCGTCGACGCGGCCGGGCCGTGGACCGAGTTCGCCCCCACCCTCGCCGCCCACGGCGAACGGGTCGTCGCCGTCGGGGCCAGCCCGCGCAGCGCCTACGAGGTCGTCGAGCTGGACGCCCGCACCGGCCGGGCCGGGGTCGTCGGCGCCGAGCACGACGACGCCGTCGACCCCGCGTACTACCCCGAGCCGCAGATCCGCACCTTCTCCGGCCCCGACGGGCGCGACATCCACGCCCACATCTACCCGCCGCACCACCCCGGCTGCGTCGCGCCCGGCGACGAACTGCCGCCCTACGTGGTCTGGGCGCACGGCGGGCCCACCGGACGCGCGCCGCTCGTGCTCGATCTGGAGATCGCCTACTTCACCTCGCGCGGCATCGGCGTCGCCGAAGTGAACTACGGCGGCTCCACGGGATACGGCCGCCCGTACCGCGAGCGGCTGCGCGAGCAGTGGGGCGTGGTGGACGTCGAGGACTGCGCCGCCGTGGCCCTGGCCCTCGCCGGCGAGGGCACCGCCGACCCGTCCCGGCTCGCCGTGCGGGGCGGCAGCGCGGGCGGCTGGACCGCCGCGGCCTCGCTCACCACCACCGACGTCTACGCCTGCGGCACCATCAAGTACCCCATCCTGGACCTGGCGGGATGGGGCACGGGGGAGACCCACGACTTCGAGTCGCGGTACCTGGAGAGCCTGATCGGGCCGCTCGACGAGGTGCCCGCCCGGTACGCGGAGCGCTCGCCCGCCGCCCACGCCGACCGCCTCACCGTGCCGTTCCTGCTGCTCCAGGGCCTGGACGACGTGATCTGCCCGCCCGTCCAGGGCGAGCGGTTCCTGGCCCGGCTGGACGGCCGGCGGGTGCCGCACGCCTACCTCGCCTTCGAGGGGGAGGGCCACGGGTTCCGCAAGGCGGAGACCATGGTGCGCGCCCTGGAGGCCGAACTCTCCCTGTACGCCCAGGTGTTCCGCCTGGACCCGCCCGGCCTCCCCACCTTGGAGCTCACCCGGTGAACCAGCTCGTCCGGCCGCCCCGGCTCGCCCCCGGCGCCCGCGTCGCCGTCGTCGCGCCGAGCGGGCCCGTGCCCGAGGAGCGTCTCCAGGCCGGACTGGACGTCCTGCGCGGCTGGGACCTCGACCCCGTGGCGGCGCCCCATGTGCTCGCCCGCGACCCGCAGTTGCCCTACCTGGCCGGTACGGACGCGCAGCGCGCCGCCGACCTCCAGGCCGCCTGGTGCGATCCGTCCGTCGCGGCCGTGCTGTGCGCCCGGGGCGGGTACGGCGCCCAGCGCATGGTCGACCTGCTCGACTGGGAGGCGATGCGGGCGGCGGGCCCGAAGGTGTTCGCCGGGTTCAGCGACGTCACCGTCCTGCACCAGGCGTTCGCGACCCGACTGGGCCTGGTCACCCTGTACGGGCCCGCGGCCGCCGGCGTCGACTTCCTCAAGCACGCCCGGGCCCAGGAGCACCTGCGGGCCACCCTCTTCGAGCCCGAGTCCGTACGGACCCTCACGGCTGCCTCCCCGGGCGGCACCGCACTGGTCCCGGGCCGCGCCCGGGGCGTCACGCTCGGCGGCTGTCTGAGCCTGCTCGCGAGCGACCTCGCCACCCCGCACGCCCATCCCCGGGCGCGGGGCGGACTGCTGCTGATCGAGGACGTCGGCGAGAGCCCGTACCGCCTGGACCGCTACCTGACCCAACTGCTGCGCTCCGGCTGGCTCGACGGGGTCGCCGGGATCGTCCTCGGGTCCTGGGAGGGGTGCGGCCCGTACGAGGCGGTGCGCGCCGTCTGGGCCGACCGGCTCGGCGGCCTGGGTGTCCCGGTCGTGGAGGAGTTCGGGTTCGGACACGGCGCGGGCGCGCTGACCATGCCCCTCGGGGTGCCGGCCGAACTGGACGCCGACGCAGGGACGTTGACTTTGGAGGAACCGGCCCTCGCCTGAGGCCCACGCTTGGTGCAGGGCCGTCGAGAAACCTACGTTTCTGACGGTCCTGGGTGCACTGGCGGAGGCCTTCGCCTACCACCGCGACTGGATCACCGACCCGGGCCGCGGCGGGCGACGCGACCGGTGGACCTCGCGGAGTACGATGTCCTGCGCGCCCCCACCCCTCGACGTCGCCGGCGCAAGGCCGACTCCCCGAACGCCGAGCGCACCCGGAGTCGCCCTTACTCCGCCGACGCGGCCGACGCGTACCTCGGCGACCATGGCGTCGAGCCGGTGACCGTGATCGGCGGGCCGGGCGTGAGCGGGGTGCTGCGGCTGCCGGCCACGGGCCCCTGACGCCACGACTGGGGGCGCACAGCCGACGCGGTTACTGTGGCGGGGTGCCGCATCACGCATCCCGCTACCTCGCGGCGGGCCCCCGGGTGGGCATCCGCCCCTTCTCCCACGAGGACGGCGACGAATTCACCGCCCGCGCCCGGGAGAGCAAGGACCTGCATCACCCGTGGCTGTTCCCGCCCACCACGGCACAGGCGTACACCGCCTACGCGGGCCGCCTGATCGAGGACTCCGCCAAGGCCGGCTTCCTGGTCTGCGAGAAGGGCGACGGGGCCATCGGCGGGTTCATCAACATCAACAACATCGTCGAGGGCGGCTTCCAGTCCGGGGCGCTGGGCTACGGCGCCTTCGCGCACGCCGCCGGCCGGGGGCTGATGCGCGAGGGGCTGGACCTCGTCGTGCGGTACGCCTTCGGCCCGATGCGGCTGCACCGGCTGGAGATCAACGTCCAGCCGGGGAACGCCGCATCGATCGCCCTGGCCCGCGCCTGCGGGTTCCGCCTGGAGGGCTTCTCGCCGAAGATGCTCTTCGTCGACGGGGCCTGGCGCGACCACGAACGCTGGGCGATCACCGCCGAGATGATCACGGCGCCGGGGCGGCGCTGAGCCCCGGCGCCGCCTACGCCCCGCGGTCCACGTACTCGTAGACCGACCCGTCCGGATGCAGGGCGATCAGATTGCGGCCCGCCGGCGAGGCGATGGGGCCCGCGACGATGTGGGCGCCGAGCCCGGTCAGTACCTTGTGCGTCTCCTCGACGTCCGTCACCGCGATCGTCGCCGCGACCTTGCGCAGCACCTCCAGCTCGGCCGGGGGACCGCTCATCAGCAGGAAGCAGCCGATCGCCGCCACCTGGACACCTCCCCGCTCGAAGCGCTGGGCTCTGCCGCCGGCCAGCCGCTCGTAGAAGGGGATCGCGGTCTCGAGGTCGTCGACGCAGACGCGCAGTGTGGCACCCAGAATCTCCATGCCGCCGAGCCTAGTTACGCGCAGGGGGCCGAGGGTACCCGGCCGGGCATGAAGCCGTTGGATCACCTGGAGCATCTGGACAAGCACCTCGTCGACGAGCTGGCACAGGTGGCGCGCGAGACCGTACGGGACGAACTGCGCGAGCAGACGCGCAAGCAGCGCCGCAAGGCCGCCCTGTACGCCGCGTCCGGCGCGCTCGCCCTGTACGCGGGCGCGGCCCTCGCCCTCGCCGTGGGCCTGGCCCTCGCCCTCGGCCTGCCCGACTGGGCCGCCGCGCTGATCACCGCCGTGATCCTGGGCGCCCTGGCCTATGTGCTGCGCGGCATGGCCCGCCCGCACCGGCCGGGCCCGGAGCACGCGGCCGGCATGGCACCGGGCGGCGACGGTGCCCGGCAGACCGCGGCCGGCGCGGTCGGCGGCGCGCCGTATCCGCCGGTGCCGCCGGCCCCGGCCGGCGGGACGGCCGCGCCGGGCCCCGTGCCCCCGCGGCCCACGCGGGCCCCGGACGTACCCCACCGCGGGGTGTGATGCCGGGTGCGCACGGCAGGAACCAGGCGCGGTCGCGTGGTGGTCGTGACCGGGGCCAGCGGTGGTGTCGGGCGGGCCACGGTCCGTGCCTTCGCCGCACGCGGCGACCGGGTCGCCCTGCTCGCCCGCGGGCGTGAGGGACTCGCCGCCGCGGCGGACGACGTGGAACGCGCCGGAGGAGAGGCGCTCGTCGTCCCCGTCGACGTCTCCGACGCGAAGGCCGTCGACGACGCCGCCCAGCAGGTCGTCGACGCCTACGGCCACATCGACGTGTGGGTCAACAACGCCTTCACCGGAGTCTTCGCGCCGTTCACGGACGTCGCCCCGGACGAGTTCCGGCGGGTGACCGAAGTGACCTACCTGGGCTACGTGTTCGGCACCCGTGCCGCCCTGCGGCACATGCTGCCGCGCGACCGGGGCACGATCGTGCAGGTCGGCTCGGCGCTGGCCTACCGGGGCATCCCGCTGCAGTCGGCGTACTGCGGGGCCAAGCACGCGATCCAGGGCTTCAACGAGTCCCTGCGCTGCGAGCTGTTGCACGCGCGCAGCGGCGTACGGACCACGATGGTGCAGCTGCCGGGCCTCAACACCCCGCAGTTCGACTGGGTGCTGAACCGGATGCAGGGACGGGCCCGGCCCGTGGCGCCCGTGTACCAGCCGGAGGTCGCGGCCCGGGCCGTCGTGCACGCCTCGACGCACGCCCGGCGCCGGGAGTACTGGGTGGGCGGCTCCACCGCCGCCACGCTCCTCGCCAACGCGGTGGTGCCCGGGCTGCTCGACCGCTATCTGGCCCGCACCAACGTCGACGCGCAGCAGGAGGACGGCCCGCCCGAGGGTCCCGCCAACCTGTGGTCCCCGGCGGACGGGCCGCACGGGCGGGACTTCGGCGCGCACGGGCGCTTCGACGACGAGTCCACGGGCGTCAGCCCACAGCAGTGGCTGTCCCGCAACCGGGGCTGGATGGGCGCGGCCCTCACCACGGCGGCCGCCGCCCTGACCATACGCAAGCTGGCCGGCCGGGCTTCCAGCGGCTGATCGGTGGGGAGGGCTCAGGAACCCTTCCGCGAAAGACCGGGAACCGCGGCTTTCCGGGACGGCATGGTCCCTTTAGCATGGTTTCGCGACCTCTGCCGGGCCTGCGGCAGCGTCATGCCGCAGTCACCCGCCGGCTCAGCCGGCACATGCGGAGGTGCGCCATGCCCGATGACCGCAAGATCCCCCACCGCACCGTCGGCGCCGAGATCGCCGAGATGGTCACCGCTCGCGGATGGCTACGGGATGCCGCCTGCCTGGGCGAGGATCCGGAGCTCTTCTTCCCGCTGGTGGAGCGGGAGACCGATGCCCAGGTCGCCCGGGCCCGCGCGGTGTGCCGCCGGTGCCGAGTCCTGCTCGCCTGCCGCTCCTGGGCCATCGAGCAGGGGGAGGACGCCGGTATCTGGGGCGCGACCACAGCGCGGCAGCGGCGCGCCATCAGTCGTGAAAAGCGCGGTGGTATCGGCAGACGATCGGCATCGTAGGACAATGCTCCGCGTGACGTGAGGCGACAGATCGATCGTCACCACGCTTCCCTCAGGGCCGTGGCGATGAGACCGCTGAGTATCCGCAGGAGCCGCATACGGTCACCGATTCGCAACAGACGGCGCAGAGCTCAATGCAATCAGGCAACCGTGGCTGAATATGGTCTCTCATGCGGACGCGGCGGTAGTGACCGCTGCCACCACAACGGGGGACATATCGTGATGATCAAACGTCGCCACAGACCGATCGCGTTCCGGACGCTCACCCTGGGCGCTTGCGTGGCCGGGCTCGTGGCGCTCACTGGCTGCTCTTCGGACGCCCGGAGCTCGGGCGGCACAGCGACGCCGGCCGCCACTTCCTCGCCGGCCAAGGGCGAGCGGGACACTGACGGAATCGCCTCCCCCCGGGCGTTGCCCGCACACAAGGTCTCACCTTCGGCGGACAACAAGGTGTCCCCACCCCCGGTACCGGCGGGGACGCCCGCCGCGTCGGCCTCCGGTCCGACGGCTTCCGCGGGCGCCGATGGTGCGGACGACGGCTGCGATCACAAGATGCCGATCTCGCCCGACGAGATCGCCGTGTACCGCTACACACCCGAAGGCGGGTCCCTGAGTCTGATCATCCGACACGGCAACTGGGGTTGCGGCAGCCCGGATTCCGACGGAGCACCGTTCGAGACGGTCGGCAAGGAGACCTACCTGCCCATGGACCAGGCCGCGTACATCACGGTCACCGACCCCATCGTGGCAAGCACCGAGAATCAGCCCATCGGCGTGCAGGAGTTTCTCGAGTGGCTGGAAGCGCACCCGGACAGCGGCCTGGTCTTCCGCTACCACCTGGGTGCGGACGGTGCCATCGACCGTCTCGAGCAGGTCTTCACCCCCTGAAACCATTGCGGGCCGCGGTGCAATCGGTCATGAGGTCCAGCCGCCGTACGGCATGAGTTCCATGGCGTGGCCGGGCCTGGTGCTCCATCCACCACGTCGGGTCAGACGGCCTGCTGGAGCTGCGGCAGCACCTTGGTGCGGTAGAAGTCGAAGAAGCCGCGCAGGTCCGGGCCGATCTGGTTCACGTAGATCCGGTCGTAGCCGGCGTCGGCGAACTGCTTCAGTTCCGCCACGTGCTCCTCCACGTCGTCGCCGCACACCCGGTTCTCCCGCACCATGTCCTCGGTGACCAGCTGCTGCGCCTGCTCGAAGTGCTTGGGGGAGGGCAGCACCTGACCCAGTTCGCCCGGCAGCTGCTCGTTCGCCCAGAGCCGGTGGACGGTCCGGACGGCCTCCTCCTTGTCCGTGCCGTAGCAGACCTTCGTGCCGCCGCTGACCGGCTTTCCGCCGCCTCCGCCCTTGCGGTACTGCTCCACCATCGCCTCGTCCGGCATGACCGAGATGTAGCCGTCGCCGACGCGGGACGCGAGCTGGGTCGCGGCGGGACCGAAGCCGGAGATGTCGATCGGGATCGGCTCGTCCGGGACGGTGTACAGGCGGGCGTTCTCGACCGTGTAGTGCGGCCCGTGGTGGTTGACCTCCTCACCGGTGAACAGCCGCCGCATCACCTGGATGGCCTCCTCCAACATGTCCAGCCGGACGTGCGCCGGGGGCCAGTGGTCGCCCAGGATGTGCTCGTTCAGCGCCTCACCGGAGCCGACACCGAGCCGGAAGCGGTTGTTCGTCATCACCGCGCTGGTCGCCGCGGCGTGTGCCACCACCGCCGGGTGCATGCGCACGGTCGGGCAGGTCACCGCCGTCTGGATCGGCAGGGACACCGCCTCGGACAGCGCGCCGATCACCGACCACACGAAGGGGCTCTGGCCCTGCTCGTCGTTCCAGGGGTGGTAGTGGTCGGAGATCCACAGCGCCTGGAACCCGGCCTGTTCGGCCATCCGCGCCTGCTCGACAAGCTCGGCGGGCCCGTACTGCTCGCACGAGAGGAAGTATCCGTACTCGGCCATGGAGAGTGCCTCCGCGACGTCGGCGGTCCGTGTCCCGCGCCGGGTACCCGTGCCGGGGGCCGGAAACCGGCGCAGCCCGCGAGGGCGGGCCCCCGCCGACGTTTGGGTGCCCTGGCCAGGGGGACGCGGAAGGCTCCCGAGCTACGCGACAGCGCCGGAGGCGAGCGACCGTGAGTCGACCCCGCATCCTGGTCGTCGGAGCCGGCTTCGCCGGGTACCGCACGGCCCGCACCCTGTCCCGGATCACCCGGGGCCGGGCCCACATCACCCTGCTCAACCCGACCGACTACTTCCTGTACCTGCCCCTGCTGCCCCAGGTCGCCGCCGGCGTGCTGGAACCGCGCCGGGTCACGGTCTCCCTGTCGGACACGCTGCCGGACGTACGGCTGGTGCTGGGCGAGGCCGAGCGCATCGACCTCGACGACCGCACGCTGCACTACACCGGCCCCGAGGGGGAGGGCGGCACCCTCGCGTACGACCGGCTGGTGCTCGCCGCGGGCAGCGTCAACAAGCTGCTCCCCATCCCCGGCGTCGCCGAGCACGCGCACGGCTTCCGGGGACTGCCCGAGGCGCTGTACCTGCGCGACCACGTCACCCGGCAGGTGGAGCTCGCGGCTTCCTCCGACGACCCGAAGACGTGCGCCGCGCGCTGCACCTTCGTCGTGGTCGGAGCGGGGTACACCGGCACCGAGGTCGCCGCGCACGGCCAGGTGTTCACCGACGCGCAGGTGCGCAGGCACCCGCTGCGGCAGGGCATGCGACCGCGCTGGATGCTGCTGGACGTGGCGCCCCGCGTGCTGCCCGAGATGGACGAGAGGCTCTCCGCGACCGCCGACCGGGTGCTGCGGCAGCGGGGCGTGGACGTGCGGATGGGAACCTCCGTGCAGGAGGCCACGCACGACGGGGTCCTGCTGACCGACGGCGAGTTCGTCGAGACCCGGACGCTGGTGTGGTGCGTGGGCGTACGGCCCGACCCGCTGGTCGAATCCCTCGGGCTGCCCATGGAGAAGGGGCGGCTGCTCGTCGACCCGCACCTCCAGGTGCCGGGGCGGCCGGAGTTGTTCGCGTGCGGTGACGTGGCCGCGGTACCCGACCTGGAGAACCCTGGGAGCTACACGCCGATGACCGCGCAGCACGCCTGGCGGCACGGCAAGGTCGCGGCGGAGAACGTCGCCGCGTCGCTCGGCCTCGGCGGTGCGCGAAAGCCCTACCGCCACCGCGACCTCGGCTTCGTCGTCGACCTGGGCGGGGCGAAGGCCGCCGCCAATCCGCTCGGCATGCCCCTGTCCGGCGTACCGGCGGGTGCGGTGGCACGGGGCTACCACCTCGCCGCGATGCCCGGCAACCGTGTCCGGGTCGCGGCCGACTGGCTGCTGGACGCCGTACTGCCGCGCCAGGCCGTGCAATTGGGGCTCGTACGGTCCTGGTCGGTGCCGCTGGACACGTCGTCGCCCGAGGTGGCCCGGGTGCCGGGCGGGCCCGGGCAACGGCAGGAGGCGGGCGCCCGGTCCGGGCCGGGGGCGGCGCTCGCGGCCGACACGGACGACCGGGGCGACGGACCGGGCCGGTACCGGCCCCGCGATGAGCCCTCCGATGAGCCCGCGAAGGGGCAGCCCGGATCCGGGACGACGCAGGTGCGACCCGGATCCGGGGCCGCGCGAGAGCGCGCCCAGCCGCGCTCCGAGTCCGAGACGGCCAAGGGCCGCCCGACCGCGGACGGCCCGGCACCCGAGTACGCACGGCCGCTCACCGAGCCCGAGACGGCGAAGGGCCGCCCGGCCGCGGAGGGCGCACGGGCCGCCGACGAGCCCGCGAAGAACCAGCCGGGCGGTGAGCCCGCCAGGAACCAGCCGGGCGGTGAGCCCGCCAGGAACCAGCCGGGCGGTGAGTCCGCGAAGAACCAGCCGGGCGGTGAGCCCGCCAGGAACCAGCCGGGCGGTGAGCCCGCCAGGAACCAGCCGGGCGGTGAGCCCGCGAAGAACCAGCCGGGCGGTGAGCCCGCGAAGAACCAGCCGGGCGGTGAGCCCGCGAAGAACCAGCCCGGCCTCGGGCAGCCGCCACCGGCACCCCACCCCGCGCCCGGCCCCGTCAAGCGAACCGACGTCCCGGAGGTCCCGGACGACCCCGACGACTCCACGAAAGGAGACTCATGAACACCGGTGAACTCACCGACCTCGGAAAGCAGCTGCGGGTGGACAGTGTCCGCGCCGCCGCCGCGGCGGGCTCCGGGCACCCGACGTCCTCGATGTCCGCGGCCGACCTGATGGCCGTCCTCCTCGCGCACCACCTCCGCTACGACTTCGACCGCCCCGCCCACCCCGGCAACGACCGCTTCGTCCTCTCCAAGGGCCACGCCTCCCCGCTGCTGTACTCCGCGTACAAGGCGGCCGGCGCCATCGACGACGAGGAACTGCTCACCTTCCGCAAGCTGGGCAGCCGCCTCGAAGGGCACCCCACCCCGCAGCGTCTGCCCTGGGTCGAGACGGCCACCGGATCGCTCGGGCAGGGCCTGCCCGTCGGGGTCGGCATCGCACTGGCCGGCAAGCGGCTCGACCGCACCGGCTACCGCACCTGGGTGCTGTGCGGTGACAGCGAACTGGCCGAGGGATCCGTGTGGGAGGCCGCCGAGCACGCCGGGTACGAGCACCTGGACAACCTCACCGTGATCGTCGACGTCAACCGGCTCGGCCAGCGCGGCCCCACGCGGCACGGCCACGACCTGGACGCCTACGCCCGGCGTTTCCAGGCCTTCGACTGGCACACCATCGAGGTCGACGGCCACGACGTGGACGCCGTCGACCGCGCCTATGCCGAGGCCGCCTCCACCAAGGGCCAGCCCACCGCCGTCCTCGCCCGCACCCTCAAGGGCAAGGGCGTGGAGGGCGTCCAGGACCGCGAGGGCCTGCACGGCAAGCCGCTCCCGGAGGCCGAGGACGCGATCAGCGAACTCGGCGGCCCGCGCGACATCCGCGTCCGGGTGCAGGAACCGCTCGCCGCCCGCGTGCTGCACTCCGTGCACACCGGTGACTTCGAACTCCCGAGGTGGGACAAGGGCGAGGAGGTCGCCACCCGCAACGCCTTCGGTGAGGCGCTCGCCGCCCTCGGCACCGGCCGCGGCGACATCGTGGCCCTGGACGGCGAGGTCGGCGATTCCACCCGCGCCGAGTTCTTCGCCAAGGAACACCCCGACCGCTACTTCGAGTGCTACATCGCCGAACAGCAGCTGGTGGCCTCCGCCGTCGGGCTCGCCTCCCGCGGCTGGGTGCCGTACGCCGCCACGTTCGCGGCGTTCCTGACCCGGGCGTACGACTTCATCCGGATGGCGTCCGTCAGCGGCTCCGGCATCAACCTCGTCGGCTCCCACGCGGGTGTCGCCATCGGCCAGGACGGCCCCAGCCAGATGGGCCTGGAAGACCTGGCGATGATGCGGGCGGTGCACGGTTCGACCGTGCTGTACCCGTGCGACGCCAACCAGACCGCCCGGCTCGTCGGCGCGATGGCCGGCCTGGAGGGCGTCCGCTACCTGCGCACCTCGCGCGGCGAGAGCCCGGTGATCTACGGCCCGGATGAGGAGTTCCCGGTCGGCGGCAGCAAGGTGCTGCGCTCCTCCGGGCAGGACCGGCTGACCCTCGTCGCGGCGGGCGTCACCGTGCACGAGGCGCTGGCGGCCGCCGAGGCCCTGCAGCAGGAGGCCATCGCCGTGCGGGTCATCGACCTGTACTCCGTGAAGCCCGTCGACCGGGCCACCCTGCGCCGGGCCGCCGAGGAGACCGGCTGCCTGGTGACCGTCGAGGACCACCATCCCGAGGGCGGCATCGGGGACGCGGTCCTCGACGCCTTCACCGACGGGCGGCCCGTGCCGCGCCTGGTCCGGCTCGGCGTGCGGACCATGCCGGGTTCGGCGTCCCCCGAGGAGCAGCTGCGCGCCTCGGGCATCGACGCGGATTCCATCGCGGCGGCCGGACGGCTGCTGGTCGAGGAGGCGGTCGTGCGGTGAGCGGCGCCGACGGCACGCGCACGGTGCGGGCGGGCCGCCGCACGGTGGAGGTGCACCGGCCGGACAAGGTGCTCTTCCCGGGCGGCGGCGACGCCAAGGAGTACACCAAGGGCGACCTGGTGGACTACCACCGGGCCGTCGCGCCCTTCATGCTGCCGCACCTGCGCGGCCGCCCGCTGATGCTGGAGCGCCGCCCGGACGGTATCGACGGCCCGACGTTCATGCAGAAGAACACCCCGGACCACTACCCGGACTGGATCCCCCGGGTCGAGGTGGCCAAGGAGGGCGGTACCGTCCGCCACTCCGTCTGTGACGACACGGCCACCCTGCTGTATCTGGTCGATCAGGCGAGCATCACCCTGCACCGCTGGCTGTCCCGCGCCGACGCCGTGGACCACCCCGACCGGCTGGTCTTCGACCTCGACCCTTCCCCAGTGCCTGACGGGGGTGGGGGGACCCCCAGGGACGACTTCGAGGCCGTGCGCGAGGCCGCCCGGCTGCTCGGGGAGCTGCTCGACGAGCTGGAGCTGCCCTCGGCCCTGATGACCACCGGCTCGCGCGGGCTGCACGTGATCGTGCCGCTGAACGGACGGCACGACTTCGACGACGTGCGCGCGTTCGCCCGGGACGTCGCCGACACCCTCGCCCGCGCGCACCCCGACCGGCTGACCACGGCGGCGCGCAAGAAGGAGCGCGGTGAGCGGCTCTACCTCGACATCCAGCGCAACGCCTACGCCCAGACGGCCGTCGTGCCCTATACGGTCCGGCCCCGGCCGGGCGCCCCGGTGGCCACCCCCATCACCTGGGAGCAGCTGGACGATCCGGAGCTGCACGCCCGCCGCTGGACCATCGCCGACGCCGTCGAGCAGGCCCGGACGAACCCCTGGTCGGGCGTGCCGGGCCGCGGCCGGGCGCTGGGACCGGCCCGGCGGCGGCTGAACGCCCTGGGCGGCTGACGCAACCCGTCCGGGGCCGGTCAGGTGGTAGATGCATGCGTCCGGAGAGGTTTGGCGAACACGCTTGCGGCCACACGGAGGGGGAGGTGGCCATGTCGAACACAAAAAACACTGATGAGTCACAGGGTTCACAGAAGCCCCAGGGCTCACGGAATTCGAGCAGAACGAACGACAACCAGAAGAGCCAGAGCCGACCGAGTCCCATGGATGTGCTGCGCCAGGCGCGCGGCCAGCTCGCGGAGCTCACCGGCATGGAGGCCGAGTCCGTGTCGTCCTTCGAGCAGACGGAGGAGGGCTGGGCGCTGGAGGTCGAGGTCCTCGAACTCGAGCGCGTGCCCGACACGATGAGCCTGATGGCGAGCTACCAGGTGGAGCTCGACGCAGAGGGGCAGCTCACGGGCTACCGGCGCGTCCGCCGCTACGAACGCGGTCGGTCCGACGCGCGCAGAGGCGGCCGCTAGGCCCCCTGAGCGGACCCGCACCCACACACGAGGAGGAACATCCGGCATGACTGTCGTACCGGCACAGCAGTCCGGCGGCGGAGGCGGCAGCAGCGGTCTCTACGACGTGCTTGAGCTTGTCCTGGACAGGGGGCTCGTCATCGACGCATTCGTCCGTGTCTCCCTGGTCGGCATCGAGATCCTCAAGATCGACGTCCGCGTCGTCGTCGCAAGCGTCGACACCTACCTGCGCTTCGCCGAGGCGTGCAACCGGCTCGATCTGGAGGCCGGGCCGCGCAAGGACCCGGGCCTGCCCGACCTCGTCGGGGAGATGACCGAGTCCGGTGCCCGCGGCAAGTCCAAGGGGGCGCTGTCCGGCGCCGCCGAGACCATCTCCGACGCCTTCAAGCAGGCCCGGAGCGAGGGCGAGACCGAGTCGCGTCCGCGAGCCCGCAAGAGCACGTCGTCCCGCCGTAAGGAGGAGCAGGAGTGAGCACTTACGTCTACGGCATCGCGGCGAGTTCCCACCCGTCCCTGCCGGAGGGCATGGGCGGCGTCGGCGACCCGCCCCGCGAGGTGCGCATTCTGCGGGAGGGTGACCTGGCGGCCGTCGTCAGTGACGCGCCCGAAGGGCTGCGGCCCAAGCGCAAGGACCTGCTCGCCCACCAGAACGTGCTCAGCGAGGCCGGCGCGGCCGGGTGCGTGCTGCCCATGCGGTTCGGCAGCGTCGCCCCGGACGACAACTCGATCACGGCGGTGCTCGCCGAGCGCGCCGAGCACTACAAGGAGCGGCTGCAGGCCCTGGACAACCGGGTCGAGTACAACGTCAAGGCCAACCACGTCGAAGAGGCCGTCCTGCACCAGGTGATGGCCGAGAGCCCCGACATTCGCGGGCTCGCGGAGGCCAACCGGCAGGCGGGCGGCGGTAGTTACGACGACAAGATCCGGCTCGGCGAGATGGTCGCGGCCGCGGTCAAGGCCAAGGAGGCCGACGACGGCGCCGCCGTGCAGCGCGCGCTGGAGCCGGCCGCCGACGACGTGAGCACGGGCCCCGAGTCGACCGGCTGGCTGGCGAATGTGTCGTTCCTGGTGGACCGGGAGTCGGCCGACGCCTTCCTGGCCGCGGTCGAGCAGCTCCGCAAGGACATGCCGCACCTGGAGGTGCGGGTCAACGGACCGCTGCCGCCGTACAGCTTCGTCGAGCCCGGCCCCGCCGAGCCCGCGGGCACCGCGGTGAGTGGCACGGACACCGGAGCGGGGTGACGACGTGGGCCTGATCTCTGAGGTGCTGCTGCTGCCGTTCGCACCGGCGCGCGGCAGCGCCTGGGCCATCAAGCAGGTTGTCCAGGAAGCCGAGCGGATCTACTACGACCCCGCCACGGTACGGGCCGAACTGGGCCGGCTGGAAGAACAGCTGGAGGCCGGAGAGATCACGGAAGAAGAGTTCGACCGCCTCGAGGACGAACTCCTCGACCGGCTGGAGATCGCTTCGCGCAGGAGCGCGGGAACAAGCAACGGGACGACACAATGAACCGAATGGGACTGGGCCTCGCGGTGGGGGCCGGATATCTACTGGGACGCACCAAAAAGCTCAAGATGGCGGTCGCCGTCGGAGGCCTGGTCGCCGGGAAGAAGCTGAACCTCAGTCCGCGCATGGTCGCGGAGCTTCTCCAGCAGCAGCTGCGGAACAACCCGCAGTTCAAGGAGATCGGGGACCAGTTGCGTGAGGACCTGCGCGGCGTGGGCAAGGCGGCCTCCGGCGCCATGGTCGAGCGGCAGCTGGACGCCCTGTCCGACCGGCTGCACGGCCGCACCGCCCAGATGCGCGACCAGCTGACGGGCGCGGTGCCCGGCGGCCGGGACGACGACGAGGCGGACGACGAGTACGAGGACGAGGGACCGGAGGACGACGAGCCCCGGGACGACGAGTCCGAGGACTCCGGGCCGCAGCAGGACGAGGACGAGGACCAGGAGCCGGAGGCGAAGAAGGCCCCGGCCAGTAGGCCGTCCGCGAAGAAGACGGCGACGAAGGCGGCCAAGAAGGCCCCTGCCAAGAAGGCCGCGGCGAAAAAGGCGCCCGCTAAGAAGACTGCGGCGAAGAAGACCACGGCCGCCAAGAAGGCGACCTCCGGAAGCAGGGGCGGCAGCGCCCGCTCCCGGATGCCGAAGGGAGGCGGTGAGGGATGAGCGAGACACTCGGCTCGGCGAAGTCCGCCGCCAACGGAGCGGCAAAGAATCCGCTCACCGACCTGGCCCACAGCGAGGCCGCAGACCGGCTCAAGGCCGAGTTGCAGGAGTACCTCGCCGCCCAGGCCACCCGCATGCTGACCGGGGTCGGCCGCAAGCTCGGCGAGACCACCGGCAAGCTGAACGACATTGCCGAGGGCAACAGCCCCGGCTTCGCCAAGCTCGCCCTCGACGGCGGTCGCAAGATAGCCGAGGGCAAGGGTCCGCTGCGCTCGGCGGTCGAGCTGGGCGGCTCGCGCCTCAAGGACAAGGTCACCGGCGCCTTCAAGAGCCTGGGCGGCGGCAAGGGCAAAAAGGGCAAGGGCCGTTCGGGCAACAAGCCCACCGTCATCATCGAGCACATCGACGTCGGTGTGCCGCTGCGCACGGCGTACGACCAGTGGACGAAGTACCAGGACTTCAGCACCTTCGCCAAGGGCGTCAAGAGCGCGAGCCGCGACGACGACACCCACTCCGACTGGCAGGCGAAGATCTGGTGGTCCAACCGCAGCTGGAAGGCGAAGACGACCGAGCAGATCCCGGACGACCGCATCGCCTGGACCTCCGAGGGCGCCAAGGGCACCACGAAGGGCGTCGTCTCCTTCCACCGGCTCACCGACAACCTCACCCGCGTCCTGCTCGTCATCGAGTACTACCCCTCCGGTTTCTTCGAGAAGACCGGCAACATCTGGCGTGCCCAGGGCCGCCGCGCCCGGCTCGACCTGAAGAACTTCGTCCGCTTCATCACCATCAAGGGCGAGGCGGAGGACGGCTGGCGCGGCGAGATCCGCGACGGCGAGGTCGTCCGCAGCCACGAGGACGCACTCGCCGAGGAGGAGTCCGAGGAGGGTTCCGAGGAGGAGCGCCCCGAGGACGAGGAGGCCGAGGACGAGTACCAGGACGACGAAGAGCCGGAAGAGGGCGAGGAGGAGCCCGAGGGCGAGTACGAGGACGAGGAAGCCGAGGAACGTCCCGAGGACGAGGAAGCCGAGGACGAGTACGACGAGGAGGAGGAGCCCGCGGAGGAGGAGCCTGACGCGGAGTACGAGGACGACGAGTACGAGGACGAAGACGAGGACGAGGAAGTCGAGGCGGGGAGCCGGCGATGACGACGCCCAGCAGGATGCCCGAGCCCTACGGTCAGGGGAGCGGTGCCAACCTCGCCGACATCCTCGAACGGGTACTGGACAAGGGCATCGTCATTGCGGGCGACATCCGGATCAATCTGCTCGACATCGAACTCCTCACCATCAAACTGCGGTTGATCGTCGCGTCGGTCGACAAGGCCAAGGAGATGGGCATCGACTGGTGGGAGACCGACCCGGCCCTGAGCTCACGGGCCCGCCGGGACGAACTGACCCGTGAGAACGCCGAGTTGCGCGAGAGGCTGGCCCGGCTGGAGGAACTGGAGCCCGGCCGGGCGGAGAAGAAGGAGGCACCGTGACCGGACTGCGGTACGTCTACGCCGTCTGCCGCCCCTTCGGCACACCGCTCCAGGCCCAGCTGACGGGGGTCGCGGGTGATCCGCCCAGAGCGCTGACTCACCACGGCCTGGTGGCCGTGGTGAGCCGCGTGCCGGAGCGGGACTTCGCCGAGGAGCCGCTCCGGCGCCATCTGGAGGACCTGGACTGGCTCACCGAGACCGCCCGCGCCCACCAGGGCGTCATCGACGCGCTCACCACCGTCACCACCCCGCTGCCGTTGCGGCTCGGCACCGTCTTCCACGACGACAGCGGCGTGCGGACGATGATCGAGGCCCGCGAGGAGGACTTCCGGCGCACCCTCGACCGGCTGGAAGGCCGGGTGGAGTGGGGCGTCAAGGTCTACGCCGAGTCCGAGCCCCAGGAGAGCGCCCAGCCCGCGCAGAAGCCCGCGTCGGGCCGGGACTACCTGCGGCAACGGCGTATGCAGACCAGGTCGCACGAAGAGATGTGGCAGAAAGCCGAAGCCTTCTCGACCCGTCTGCACGAGGAACTCTCCGCATTTGCGGAGGATTCCCGTATGCATCCCCCGCAGAATCCCGCGCTTTCCAAGGCGACCGGACGGAACGTGCTGAACGCCGCCTATCTCGTGCCGCGTGCGCATTCCGAGGAATTCGTGGAACTGGTGGACCGCACGAAGGGTGAGATGCCTGGATTGCGCATCGAACTCACCGGCCCCTGGGCGGCCTATTCCTTCGCCGGGGAGGCCACATGAACAAGGGGGAGAAAGCGTGACCGTGGTGGAACGCCGTGAGGTCGCCCTCGTGGACCTGCTCGACCGGCTGCTCGCCGGCGGAGTGGTGATCACGGGGGACATCACCCTGCGCATCGCCGACGTCGACCTCGTCCGTATTGACCTCAACGCGCTCATCAGCTCGGTGAACGCCCAGGTGCCCTCACCGTTCGAGGAGTTGCTGTGACCTCCCAGGAGAACCCCCGGCCGCGCTCCCGGCGGATGGACCTGGAGCCCGACACCGTCGAGCGCGACCTGGTCAAGCTCGTCCTCACGGTGGTGGAGCTGCTGCGCCAGCTCATGGAGCGCCAGGCGCTGCGCCGGTTCGACGTGGGCGACCTGAGCGAGGAGCAGGAGGAGCGGATCGGACTCACGCTGATGCTGCTGGACGAGCGGATGACGGAACTGCGCGAGCGCTACGGACTGCGGCCCGAGGACCTCAACCTGGACCTCGGGCCGCTGGGACCGCTGCTTCCGCGGGACTGACGGTCACACGTCTCCCCGGGCCCTGACGAAGGTGCCCGGGGAGACGTGTGTTCCTTTACCACCTGTACCAACGGCCCCTGCCGCCGGCCGCGGACGTACCGCGTACAAAGAAGCCCAGCAGCCACAGGACGAGAACCGCGAGCGCGATCCACCAGAGAATCTTCACTGCGAATCCGGCGCCGAACAGAACAAGAGCCAGAAGCAGCACCAGCAGGATGGGAACCATAATTCGAACCTCCTGCTTTCAGGGTGTCCCCGAAACGGTGTTTCAGGCTTCCTTACGGCACAGGATTTCTCCGTGCAGCACGCTGAACCAGCCGTCCTCCCGCGTGCCCCACTCCCGCCAGGCCTCGGCCACCGCCCGCAGGTCCCCGTCGTCGGCGTGCCCGCCCAGCCGGGCCCGCTCCCCGTACGCCGACGCCAGCGTGCGGTCCGCCCACAGCCCGCTCCACCAGGCCCGCTCCTCGGGCGTGGTGAAGGTCCAGGTCCCGGAGGTCGCCGTGATGTCCGTGAAGCCGGCCTGCCTCGCCCAGGCCTTCAGCCGGCGCCCGGCGTCCGGCTCGCCGCCGTTGGCCCGGGCGACCCGGTGGTAGAGGTCCAGCCAGGCGTCGAGCCCCCGTACGTCCGGATACCAGGTCATGGCCCCGTAGTCCGCGTCCCGTACGGCGACGATCCCGCCAGGCCTGACGACCCGCTTCATCTCGTGCAGCGCCCGCACCGGATCGCCCACGTGCTGGAGCACCTGGTGGGCATGGACCACGCAGAAAGTGTCGTCCCGGTAGTCCAAGGCGTGCACGTCGGCGACCGCGAAGTCGACGTTGGTCAGCCCGCGCCCGGCGGCCGTGGCGCGCGCCTGCTCCAGGATCTCCGGCGCGCGGTCGACGCCGGTCACCCGCCCGTCGGGCGCGAGTGCCGCCAGATCGGCGGTGATGGTGCCCGGCCCGCAGCCGACGTCCAGGATCTTCATGTGGGGCTTGAGCGAGGGCACCAGGTAGGCGGCCGAGTTGGCCGCGGTCCGCCAGGTGTGCGAGCGGAGCACGGACTCGTGATGCCCGTGGGTGTAGACGGCGGTCTCGCGGGGTTCCGGCATGGCGGATCCCACCCCTTCCGGTCGGGTCGGCAGGAGATCACCGTACGCCCGTCCGCCACATAGTGAGACCTGGATCCCACGATGTGGACTGACGGTTCGTCGGCGTCGATGAGGTGTGCCCGGTCCGCGGCCCGGTGCCGAAACCCGTTTGCCCCCAGCCCCCGGGCCCCCACAGAATCGCGCCCATGGGACACCTCGAAGCCGCACACCTGGAGTACCACCTGCCCGATGGAAGGGCGCTGCTGGGTGATGTCTCGTTCCGGGTGGGGGAGGGGGCCGTCGTGGCCCTCGTGGGGCCCAACGGTGCCGGGAAGACCACCCTGCTCCGGATGCTCGCCGGTGAGCTCAAGCCGCACGGCGGATCCGTGGTCGTCGGCGGCGGACTCGGGGTCATGCGGCAGTTCGTGGGATCCGTCCGCGACGAGACGACCGTGCGGGACCTGCTCGTCTCCGTCGCCACGCCCCGTGTCCGCGAGGCAGCGCAGGCCGTCGACAAGGCCGAGCACGCCATCATGACCGTCGACGACGAGGCCGCCCAGCTGCAGTACGCGCAGGCCCTCGCCGACTGGGCCGAGGCCCGCGGCTACGAGGCGGAGACGCTGTGGGACATGTGCACCATGGCCGCGCTCGGGGTGCCGTACGACAAGGCACAGTTCCGGGAGGTCCGCACCCTCTCCGGCGGCGAGCAGAAGCGGCTCGTGCTGGAGGCGCTGCTTCGGGGCACGGACGAGGTGCTCCTCCTCGACGAGCCCGACAACTACCTCGACGTCCCCGGCAAGCGGTGGCTGGAGGAGCGGCTGAAGGAGACCCGCAAGACGGTCCTCTTCGTCTCCCACGACCGCGAACTCCTCGCCCGCGCCGCTGAGAAGATCATCTCCCTGGAGCCCGGGCCCGCGGGCGCCGACGCCTGGGTGCACGGCGGCGGCTTCGCCACGTTCCACGACGCCCGGCGTGAGCGCTTCGCCCGCTTCGAGGAGCTGCGCAGACGCTGGGACGAGAAGCACGCGCAGTTGAAGAAGCTCGTGCTGACCCTGCGTCAGGCCGCGGCCGTCAGCCATGAGATGGCCTCCCGCTACGCGGCCGCGCAGACCCGGCTGCGCAAGTTCGAGGAGGCCGGACCGCCCCCGGAGCCACCGCGTGAGCAGGACATCACCATGCGCATCAAGGGCGGCCGCACCGGCGTCCGGGCCGTCACCTGCGCGAACCTGGAGCTCACCGGCCTGATGAACCCCTTCGACCTGGAGGTCTTCTACGGCGAACGCGTAGCCGTCCTCGGCTCCAACGGCTCCGGCAAGTCGCACTTCCTGCGCCTGCTCGCCGGCGACGACGTGGCCCACACGGGGGAGTGGAAGCTGGGCGCCCGGGTCGTGCCCGGCCACTTCGCGCAGACGCACGCCCACCCGGAACTGGAGGGCCGCACCCTCCTCGACATCCTGTGGAAGGAACACGCACAGGACCGCGGCGCCGCCATGTCCCGCCTGCGCCGCTACGAGCTCACCCAGCAGGCGGAGCAGACGTTCGAGCGCCTCTCCGGCGGCCAGCAGGCCCGCTTCCAGATCCTCCTGCTGGAGCTCCAGGGTGTCACCGCGCTCCTGCTGGACGAGCCGACCGACAACCTGGACCTGGAGTCCGCCGAGGCCCTCCAGGAAGGCCTGGAGGCCTTCGACGGCACGGTCCTCGCGGTCACCCACGACCGCTGGTTCGCCCGCTCCTTCGACCGTTTCCTGGTCTTCGGCAGCGACGGCCGGGTCCGGGAGACCCCGGACCCGGTCTGGGACGAACGCAGGGTGGAGCGGGCCCGCTAGGGGCGCGGGGAACTGCGTGACCGGCCTCCGCGGGCCCGCACGCGCGATGCGTGAGGGCACCCCGCGGCGGCTGGTCGCGGCACCCCGGTCACTTCCAACGCAGCAACGCTCCGAGGCCCCCCACCGGCACCTCCTCCTGGGAAACCGCCAGCGCCGGAGCATCCGTGGCCACCGCGGAGCGGATCAGCGCGTCGTCGGCCCGGGCCGGCCAGGAGTGCTGCTCGCCCAGGACCTTCAGATCCGTCCGGCGCACCGCGAGCTGGTCGGGGTCCTCCCCGATCCACACCTCACGGTGTGCGTCGGGCCCGTCCACCCTGATCAGCAGCTCGTCGATGCGGTGCTCGCGCGCCGCGTCGACCAGGGCGGGCACGCCCTCGACGGCCCCGGCCCGGCCCTCGTCGTCCGGGGTGCGGGCGGCGAGGAAGCGTTCCAGTTCCGCCTCCGCCTGCCGCCTCACGTGCTCGGCCCTGGCCCGCTCCACGTCTTCGTCGAGCAGCCGGCTGCCCGTGCCGTGCGGCGCCTCCACCACCAGGTCGTGCAGCCGCTTGGGCAGGTGCTCGTGCACGGCCCGCCGCTCCCGGTCGTCGCCGACGAGGATCAGCAGGTCGGCCCTGGTCTCCTCCTGGCACACGGCGAGCGCGTCGGCGATCTCCGCGGCGTTGTGCTCCCAGGTGTTCTCCACCCGCAGCTGGAAATGCCGCTCGGACCAGTCCGCGGAGCTCGTCCGGTGCACCGGCCACTGCCGCCCGGTGACGCTCCCGGCGTCCTCCCGGCCCAGCGAACTGCGCAGCTCGAAGTCAGCGCCCTTGCGGTCGACGTACGCCACCACGCACACCGGGTCCTCCCCGGCCAGCTCCAGCAGTGGCGCGACCCGGGGCAGCGGCGCCCATTCGGCCCAGTCACCGCCCTGCGGAGGACGGACCAGCGGCGGGTCCAGGACGACCTCGCCGGAGCGCGCGAACAGGGCCCGGCCGTGCGGTTCGGAGGAGTGCCTCAGATCCTCGATCGCGCTCCGCACGGTCTGGCACGTCGCCTCGTCCGCCCCCTGCTCTGCCAGCGACCCGGCCATCGCCTGGGCCGTCAGCTCCCGCTCGTGCGCGGTGCCCTCCGTGTGCCGTGAGGTGTCGACGTACACGGAGGCCCAAGGCCCGGGGTGTTCGTACAGTGGGTGCAGAAAGGCGAGATCCATGGTTCCTCCCGGATGTCGCTCGGGGGCAGTGCTCAGGTGCTGCGGGGGCGGGTACCCGGGCCGCATGAACGAATACGACGAACGGGGCGACACGATGACCGGAGTGGACCCTGACCGGCTGGACGACCAGCAGCTCATGAAAGAGCTGGAGACCATCCACCGCACGCGTCACGACACGCTGCTCTACGGCTCGAACGACGCGCTGCGCGCCCACAACGAGCGCATGGCGCAGCTCGAGGGCGAGTACCTGCGCCGCAACCCGAGCCGCCCGGTGGCCGCGGGCCGCACACGCGAAGGGGCCCGGGAGCGGGGGAGCGGGGAGTCGGCGACTCCCACCACCCCCGGCACCTGAGCCCCTCGAAGGGAACCGCCTCTTCCACGCCCCGAAGGCGTGGCAGAAGCCCTGCCGGGATCCGGTCAGGCGGTCTCCTTGGCGAACACGTCAAGGAACGTCTCGCAGAACGCCTTCAGATCGTCCGGCTTGCGGCTGGTGACCAGCTTGTTCGCCCCGTGGTCACAGACCTGCACCTGCTGGTCGACCCAGGTGCCGCCCGCGTTGCGGATGTCCGTCTGCAGGCTCGGCCACGAGGTGAGGACCCGGCCGCGCACGACGTCCGCCTCGACCAGCGTCCACGGCGCGTGGCAGATCGCCGCCACGGGCCGGCCGTGCTCGAAGAAGTCCCGCACGAAGGCGACGGCCTTGTCGTCCATCCGCAGGAAGTCCGGGTTGGCGACGCCGCCCGGCAGCACGAGCGCACCGAACGAGTCCGGTGCGGTGTCGCCCACGACCTCGTCCACCGGGAAGGTGTCCGCCTTGTCGAGGTGGTTGAAGGCCTGGATCTCGCCCTGCTGCGTCGACACCAGCACGGGCTCGTGACCGGCGTCCTTCGCCGCCTGCCACGGATCGGTCAGCTCGATCTGCTCGACGCCCTCGGGTGCGACCAGAAACGCGATGCGCATGATGCTCAACGTCCTTTCCCGGAGCGAGCGGCGCTCCAGTGCGCCGCGTCGCCCCACACGTCGTTCTCGTAGTCCTCGTGAAGTGCGTGGTTCTCGCGGTTCTCGTGGTTGTCGTTGTGCTTGCGGATGTCGTTGTCGGTGCGGTCACCGAGGCGCTCGTTGCGCGCGTGTTTCCTGCGCCTGCGGCCCGCGCGCACGCAGCGCAGCAGTTCCTCGCCGTACGGCAGCAGCACGCACGTGCCGATGGCGGCCGCGATGCCCGCCAGGTAGCCGCGCGACAGCGGCCGCCTGCGAGGCACCAGGCGCCACGCGTCGGGATCGCCCCTGCCGCCCCGCAGGAGCGACGTGACCTGATCGGCGTGCAGGCACATGAGGGCGGCCAGTCCAGCGAACGGCAGGGACTCCAGAAAGCTGTGGATGTGCTGCTCGACCGGCTTGACCTCGCGCTCGCTGTCGACGGCCGTGCGGACGTCCCACAGCGCCGTCGCCTCGTGCACCGCGGCCCCGCCCAGCTGCACGCTCAGCAGCAGCGGATTGACCTCGTAGCGCAGCGTCAGCGCGATCGGGAGGCCTACCTCGGCCATCATCGGCGAGTGGATCAGGGACTCCTTGGTCCCCGCGGTGTCCTCGATGCGGGTCCGCCGGTGCATCACCCAGTCGGCCAGGCCCGGCACGAACCAGCCGGGCAGCAGTCCGTAGAGCAGGTACCGGGTCGTGGCGTCACCGACGTCGACGGTGACGCCGGAGGCGCTGATCCGCCGGGCCTGGTCCGTGCTCATGCGTCACCCCGGCTGTCGGGCTCGGCCCGGCTGATGTCCGCGAGCGCCGACGCGGGATCCTCGACCTCGGCCACGTCGCCCAGGCTGACCATCCCGACGGGCAGCCCGTTCTCCACCACGGGCAGGCGGCGCACCGCGTGCTCACGCATCAGTGTCACCGCGGTCGCCACCCGGTCGTCGGGTGTCACCGTCACCGGATTCCCCGTGCACACGCTCCAGGCGCTGACCGTCATCGGGTCGGCGCCGTCCGCGACGGCCCGTACGGTGATGTCACGGTCGGTGAGCACACCCATCACGTCCTGGCCCTCGGCCACCACCACGTCGCCGATGTTCTGCGTGCGCATCAGCTGCGCCGCCTCGACGAGTGAGGCATCCGGGCGCACCGCGACCACACCCGCCGTCATCACGTCCTTGACGTACTCGGCCATCACTCGGCCCTTCCCTCCGTTTCCATGCCGACGGGGGCGCCGCGGCGTGCCGCGGCGCCCCCGCCGCGGTCCCTACGCGTACTCCTCCGGCCCGGTCTCGCGAGCCCGGACCAGGGCCTGGGCCAGCTCTTGGACGTTGCCGTAGCGCTCCTGGCGCGGCAGCTCCTCCAGCGCTTCGACGAGGACGTCGGGCGCCCGGTGCTCGCGCAGCTCGCGAGTCAGTTCCCGCGAAGTCGCCGGAAACGCCTTGCGGCCCAGGATCCGGGCCAGTTCCAGCCGGACCGACTCCAATGACGTCGGCGCACGGCTCGGCGTCACCGGCCCGTGGGCGACCGGGGGGTCGTCCTCGGCGGTCGGCTCCGGGTCGTGCCACTCCTCACTGCGCGTGGGGTGCCCGGACCTGAGCAGACCCTGCAGTTCGTGCTTCATCTCCTCGTCCCGGTGGACGCTCAGCCGGTCGCTTCCTCGCTGCATGTCTCCCTCCAGACGTTCGGGGGCCCGCACCGCGTACCCGAACACCGCGGGGCGACACGGGTTCCGTCAGCCCGATCGCCGCCGCCGTACTGGTTTGCGCCATGCCCTGCGGGAGACCCGGACCGCACCCCCCACACCATCCTGGGGAAGGACACGTCATGGCGTTGCTCGCTGTGCTCATACCGCTGCTCATGCTCGGAGTGGTGCTGGTCCTGGGCCGCTACGAGGAGCTGCTGCTGCCACGGGAGGACGCCGACCGCGCTCAGTCGGCCGCCGTTCCGTCCACCGGCCCGGTGGTGGCCTCCTCACCCGCCCCGGCGGGAACCCCTGCTCCTTCACCCTGAGAACGCCCGCCCGTTCGGCCCGGCAGGCCGATCGAGCCGGTCGCGTACGGCAGTTCGTCCCGTAGAACCGAGTTCCTCTCCGGGTTTGCGGGTGGGGCCGGGGGGCAGGCGCCCCTCAGTGCTTCGGACAGGAGGCACGCCCGTGGAAGCGGCGTCACGCCACGCCACCGAGGCCCCTGTCCCACAGCGGATGCGCTTCCACGGTGACCGTCCAGCCCCGAGCACACTCAAGGGAATTGGGACGCATCATGCCGACCCGAACCAACGCCAGGCAGCACTCGCACGACGACGCCCCCGACACCGCCGAGGCCTTCCGCAGGCTGAGCTCGATGCGCGTCGGCCCGGAGCGCGACGCACTCCGCGACGAGATCGTCGAGGCCTGGCTGCCCATGGCGGACCGCCTCGCCGGACGCTTCCGCAACCGTGGCGAGAACGTCGAGGACCTGCGCCAGGTCGCCGCCCTCGGCCTCGTCAAGGCCGTCAGCCGGTACGACCCCGAGCGCGGCAACGCCTTCGAGAGCTACGCCGTGCCCACCATCACCGGCGAGATCAAGCGGCACTTCAGGGACCACATGTGGACCCTGCATGTACCCCGCCGCGTCCAGGACCTGCGCAACCGCGTCCGGGTCGCCGGCCAGGAACTGTCCCAGACCGTGTCCGGCCGGCAGCCCACCGTGGCCGAACTCGCCGAGCACGCGAACATGAGCGAGGAGGACGTCCGGGCCGGCCTGGAGGCGCTGGAAAGCTTCACCGCGCTGTCCCTGGACGCGGAGCTGCCCGGCAGCGAGGACGGGTACTCCCTGAGCGACGCGCTCGGATCCACCGACCCGGCCCTGGACACGGTCGTCGACCGCGAGGCCGTCAAGGACCGGCTGGCCGCCCTGCCCGAGCGGGAACGGGCCATTCTCCACATGCGGTTTTTCGGGGACATGACGCAGAGCCGGATCGCCGAGGAGCTGGGGATCTCGCAGATGCACGTGTCCCGGCTGATCAGCCGGTGCTGCGGCCGGGTGCGGGAGCAGGTCATGCGGGACGTCGCCTAGCACCGTAGGAGTGACGCGGTCGTGCGGTGAGCGTCGCGGGGGTTGCGCGGTCGTGTGGATGAGCGTCGTGGGGGTTGCGCGGTCGTGTGGATGAGCGCCGTAGGGGTTGCGCGGTCGTGCGGGTGCGGGTCCGTTGTGGCTTGGCGCGCCGTTCCCCGTGCCCCCGAGGCGTCGCGTGCGACGCGTTCCCGAGGCGCTGCGCTTCCCGCGCCCCCGGCGCGCTTCGATTCACTCGGTTGAGTGGCGCTGTCCCGCCAATGGGGCCGTGCCGCGCGCGACGCCATGGTGGCATGGCTGTCATGGCAGAGGGGTTTGACCACCGAAGGAGTCCCCTCGATGCGCCGCAGCCTGTACGCACTGTCCGTCACCGTCCTCGCCGGCACGGCCCTGGTGGGTTTCGCGCCGGCCGAGTTCTCCGAACCGGCCGCCGAGGTCAGTCCCGCCACCGTCCGGCCCGGAGACACGCTCACCGTCTCGGTCAGCTGCGACCCGACCGGGGGACCGCCGCCCGACAGCATCGACGCCACCTCGCAGGCCTTCGACGAGGGCACGGTGCCCCTGCAACGGGTCACCGGCAACGACGACGAGGTCTCCGGCCCGGCCTACCGGGGGACGGCCCTCATCGCCCCCGCGGAGAACTTCGAGGGTGACCCGGACGCCACGGGGGAGGACTCGGCGTGGACCGTCGACGGCATCTGCCCGGCCGCCCCCGGCGGTGAGGGCAAGCCGTGGAGCGCGACGTTCACCGTGACCCACGGCTCCGGGCCCGACAAGCCGTCGCACACACCCACGCACCCACCCACCCACAAGCCGTGCCCCGAGCCCTCGCACCACCGCGAGACGTGGCACTCCGAGTGCGGCGAGGCGCCGGTGCAGCGCGGAGTGCGGGCCGGTGACGGCGGTGCCTTCACCGACTCCGTACCGGCCCTGGCCGCGGGCGGGGTGCTGATCGCGGGCGCGTTCGGAGCCGCCGTGCACCGGCTGCGCAACCGGCGGAGCGACCCCCACCGCTGACCCGCCGGGCCTGGTCCACCGCCCCGGAGGACCAGGTCCTCTCCGCCCGGAAGACCCGGCTGACCGCCCCGGAAGACCACGGCTTCCCCGGCAGGGCCCGCTCATGCTGTGACCGTCACGACCCGCCGGACGCCCATGGGGCGGTGGCGCTCTGGGTACTCGGTGGCCGAGGGCACGCGCCGCACCGAACGGCCCACCCGAGTACGGACGGCGCACACCGCGGCGGCACGACACGGCGGCACAGGCACTGGCACTGCGGAGGTACGGATGCGGCGGACGGCCCCGGAAGGACACGGCCCCGTCCGGTTCGGGCCGCCGCTCCCCGACGACGGGCTGCCCGTCCTGCCGGAACTGTCCGCGGTCCTGGCCGCCGCCGCGTCCCGCGGCGGCCACGAGCCGGTCGGCGGCGGCCGGCCCCTGCGTGAGGCCGCCTGCGGGTACTGGGACCGGCGCGGACTGCACTGCGACCCGGACCGGGTGGCCGCCGCGCCCGGCTCTCCCGCCCTGCTGCTCGCCCTGACCGCGGCCCTCGACGGGGACGTCCTCGTGCCGAGACCCTGCGCCGCCTGGTGGGCGCCCTACGCACGGCTGCTGGGCCGCCCCGCCTTCCACGTGCCGACCCCGCCGGAGAGCGGCGGGGTGCCCGACCCCTACGCCCTGCTGGAGACCGTGCGCCGGGTGCGCGACGAGGGCGGCGACCCGCGCCTGCTCGTGCTGTCCGTCGCCGACGACCCCACCGCGACCGTCGCCCCGCCGGAACTGCTCCACGAGACCGTCGAGGCCGCCCAGGACGCCGGCCTGCACCTGGTCAGCGACGAGACCTGGCGCGACACCCTGCACGACCCCCACGACACCGTGCTGCTCAGCCCCGCCGAGATGGTGCCCGACCGGGTCACCGTCGTCACCGACCTGGCCGGGGCACTGCTCCCGCCCGGCTGGCCGGCCGCCGTGGCCCGCTTCCCCGCCGGGGAGGACGGCGACGGTCTGCACGCACGCGTCCTCGACATCCTCACCGCCCTCGACGCCCGGGTCGCCGCGCCCGTCGCCGCGGCAGCCGGGTACGCCCTGGGGGAGCCCGAGGCGGTCACCGCGCGCGTGGCGGCCGGCGTGCGCCTGCACGCACTCCTGGCCGCCGAGGTGCACTCCGCCGTCGTCGCTGCGGGCGCCCTCGCCCGGCCCCCGCGGTCCGGCCGCCACCTGTACGTGGACCTGGCCCCGCTGCGCCCCGCGCTGACCGCGCACGGCGTGGGCGACGCACAGGAACTGGAGGACTTCCTCACCGCACGCCTCGGCATGCCCGCCCCGGGCGGGCACCGCTTCGGCGACGGCCTCGAAGCCCCGCGCGTGCGGCTCTCCACCGGCGCGCTGGTGGCGGGCTCCGACGCCGAACGCGCGGAATGCCTCACCTCGCCCACACCGTTGGAACTGCCGCACGTGCACCAAGCGTTGATCCGACTGAAGTCGGTCTTCGACGATCTCCGCGACGACGCTCAGCGATGGGAGCCTCCTCGATGACGCAGCAGTCCGAGTCGACCACCAGCGCCACCACCCGGGCAGCCGACGGGCCCCCGCTCCCGTCGCCCGTCGCACCCCCGTACCCGCCCCTGGCCGAACCACGTCCCCTGGCCGAGCGGCGAGTGTGGCCGCGCACCTTCCACGACCGGCTGACCGCACCGCTCCCCGGCCTGAAGGCCATGGCCCGCTTCGCCCGCGAGGGCGCGGTCAGACCCGGCCCACAGGGTCTGGCCGACATCCCCCGGCTGCCCTACGCCCCCGGCCCGATGCCCCGCGTCGACGCCCGCACCGTCGCCGTCACCTGGGCGGGGCACGCCAGTTGGGTGCTCCGGATCGGCGGACTGACGGTCCTCACCGACCCGGTGTGGTCCCGCCGCATCCTCGGCACCCCGGCCCGCATCACCCCCGTGGGCGTTCCCTGGGAGGACCTGCCGCGCGTCGACGCCGTCGTCATCAGCCACAACCACTACGACCACCTCGACGCCCCCACGCTGCGCCGACTCCCGCGCGACACCCCGGTGTTCGTCCCGGCCGGGCTCGCCCGCTGGTTCCACCGCCGCCGGTTCATGCGCGTGACGGAGCTCGACTGGTGGGAGGCGGCCGAACTGGACGGCGTGCGCTTCGACTTCGTCCCCTCCCACCACTGGTCCAAGCGGACCCTCACCGACACCTGCCACAGCCTGTGGGGCGGCTGGGTCCTCACCGACCGGGACGGCCGGCGCGTCTACTTCGCGGGGGACACGGGCTACGGCCACTGGTTCTCCCGCATCGGCCGCCGCTACCCCGGCATCGACCTGGCCCTGCTGCCCATCGGCGCCTACGACCCCCGCTGGTGGCTCCGTGACGTGCACTGCGACCCGGAGGAAGCGGTCCGAGCGGCCCAGGACCTGGGCGCGACCAGGATGGCCCCCATGCACTGGGCCACGTTCGTCCTCTCGGCGGAGCCGGTCCTGGAGCCCCTCACCCGGGTCCGCGCGGCCTGGGACAAGGCGGGCCTGCCCCGGGAAAACCTGTGGGACATGCCGATCGGCGCGTCAAAGGTGCTGTAGAGGTGCAAGGGGCGCGGGGAACTGCGCGAAGAACCAGCACGCACCCGCACCATGAAGGACAACCGCAACCCCCACGGCGCTACGGCAACCGCAACCCCCACGGCGCTACCGCACCCGCCGCACAACAGCCGGCACCGCACTGATCAGCAACGTCAGCCCGATCGCCGCCACGACACCCTCCCACGGCTCGTCGAACAACGCCCCCCCGAGGATCCCGACCAGCTGGTACGTCACGGCCCACGCCAGACACGCCGGGAAGTTCCCCCGGGCGAACCTCCGCATCGGCCACTCCGCCAGCAGACACGCCAGCATCACCGGAATCCGCCCGGCCGGCACCAGCCGGGACAGCACCAGCACGGCGACCCCGTGCGCCGCGAGCTTCTCCTGCGCCTGCTCCAGCCGGTCCTCGGGTGCCCGCGACCGGATGCCGTTCAGCCACCGCGACCCGTTCTTCGACTTCAGCCCCCGCCGCCCCAGCCAGTACAGCGCCGCGTCCCCCAGGAACGCCGCCAGCGACGCCGTCAGGAACACCATCGCCAGCGAGAACGGCGCCGTCCGGTGCATGGCGACCACCGCCGCCGAACTCACCAGCGCACCGGTCGGAATCACCGGCACCAACGCCCCGGCCAGCACCAGCAGGAACAGCGTCGGGTAGCCGATAGCCTGCTGCGTGGACGCCGGAACCACGGACGCGGGTGTGACGGCCGATGCTGCGAGCAGGGGCGCGAGCGCCAAAGGCGCGCAAGAGCTCACCGCGCGGTCTCCAGGCGCACGCTCTCCCCGTGCCCGAGCCGGTGCACCGACACCGCCGGCGCGTGACGGGCCGCCAGCCGCACGAACTCGTCCCCCGGCGCGTGGAACTCGTGGGGGCGCACGGCGTCCATGCCGATCGGCCAGTACGTGCCGTAGTGCACCGGCACCGCACTGCGGGGCGCCAGCCGGGCCAGCGCCTGCGCCGCCCGGCCCGCGTCCAGGTGCCCCTCGCCCAGGTACGGTCCCCAGCCGCCCACCGGCAGCAACGCCACCTCGACCGGCCCGACCTCCTCGGCCATGTCGTCGAACAGGCCCGTGTCCCCTGCGAAGTACGTCCGGGCCTCGCCGGATATGACATAGCCGAGCGCGGGGGAGCGGTGCGGCCCGAACGGCAGCCGCCGCCCGTCGTGCCGCGCGGGCACCGCCCGTACGACGATGTCGCCGACCGGGGTCTCGTCCCCGGGGGCCACCTCGCTCACCCGCAGGTGCGTGAGCCGGCGCAGACCCGGAACCGCCCGGCGCGCGCCCCGGGGCACGAGCAGGCGCGTGCCCTCGGCGAGCCGCATCAGCGACGGCACGTGCAGGTGGTCGGCGTGCAGATGCGACACCAGCGCCACGTCCGCGCGCGGGGCGCCCGGCGGCGGCAGAGCCCCGCGCCGGCGGCGCAGGTGTGCGAGCCGGCGTGCGAACAGAGGATCCGTGAGCACGCGCACGTTCGAGTCCTGCACGGTGCAAGTGGCGTGACCCCACCAGGTGATCTCCACCGGCACTTCTTTGCCTCCTTCGCGCGACTCCCCCGAAGCCTACGTGCAGGAGTAGGGTCGGCGGCGAAACCGGAGGTGAGGGGGGACGCCATGGTGCCGGTGCGGGTCACGGCGATCGCGAGTCTGACGCCGCTGGAGGAGCTGGACGACGATCCGTTCCTCGTCGACTCCCGCAGTCAGCACGCGATGTGCGCCCGCTGGGCCGCCGAGCGGGGCTACGTGGTCAGCCGGGAGTTACTGGTCCGGGGGCTGCGCCCCGACCACGGCGCCCTGTGGGACGGAGTCCGGCCCGGCCTCGACCTGTTCGTGGCGCCCAGCCGCCGGGTCCTGGAGAGTGCGCTCGCCTCCGTCGAGGAGTTCACCGCCGAATGTGCCCGGCGCGGTGTACGCGTGGAGACCGTGGGGCATGCGGAGCCTGCGTACGACGCGGCGATGAAGGCGTGCGTGCACCGGCGGCTGTCGATGCCGACGGCCGGCTACGACGGGCGCTGAAGCCGTCCCCTCACCGGTGTGCGGTCCGGGGACGAACCGGCGCGACCGGGCGTTGAGACACTGTGGGGGAGGACCCGCGGCTTCCGCGGGCCAGGGACGTGAGGTGGCTGGGCGTGCGGGGCGTGCGGTGGCGGCGGGTCGCCAGTCAGGTGGGGCGGAGCGTCGCCGTGTGGGCGGTCTCCACCGTCACCATGCTCGTACTCGCCGGGATCCTCCCGGACTTCCGCCTCCGCTCGGAGAACGGCGACAGCGCGACGGACATAGCCGTCACGGCGGCCTTCGGGGCCGGCGCCTTCGGTCTGCTGTCGGCCCTGGTGTGGCCGCTGCTCGTGCGGCTGCTGCTCCTCGTACCGGCGCTGGTGCTGGGGCTGCTGGTGTTCTTCCTGAACGGCGCCCTGCTGCTGCTCGCCCTGCACCTCAACCCCGCCGAGCGCGGCGCCGCCGCGCCGGAGACCGCCGTCGTGGTCGCCGCCGTGATGTCGGCCGTGGCGTCCGCGACCGGCGCCGCCCTGGCCGTGCGCGACGACGACGCCTACCGCCGCAGGCTGTACCGCCTCTCCGACCGCCGCCGCCGCTCCGCCCCGCCCTCCCCGGCCGGTCCCGGCACGGTCTTCGTCCAGCTCGACGGCGTCGGCCACGACACCCTGCTCGACGCGGTCGGCAAGGGGCTGATGCCCACCGTCGCCCGCTGGCTCGACACCGGCGACGGCGGCCGCCCCACCCACCGGCTCACCCCCTGGCGTACCGACTGGTCCAGCCAGACCGGCGCCAGCCAGCTCGGCATCCTGCACGGCAGCAACCACGACGTCCCCGCCTTCCGCTGGTACGAGAAGGACACCCGCGAGGTGGTCGTCTGCAACCGCCCGACCAGCGCCGCCGAACTGCAGCGCCGCGCCGTCGAGCACGCGGGGCACGGCGGGCTGCTCGCCGTCGACGGCGCCAGCCGCGGCAACCTGTTCAGCGGCGGCGCCGAACAGCAGGCCCTCGTGCTGTCCATCGCGGCCCGCAGACGCAGCCGCGAGAACCGCTCCCGCGCGGGCTACTTCGCCTACTTCTCCGACCCGGCCAACGCGGTGCGCACGGCGCTCTCCTTCATCGCCGAGGTCGGCCGTGAGGTCGGCCAGTCCACCCGGGCCCTCCTGCGCAAGCAGCGCCCGCGCGTCTCCCGCGGCGGCCTCTACCCCCTCGTCCGGGCCTTCGCGACGGTCGTCGAGCGGGACGTCGTCGTCGCCGCCGTCACGGGCGACATGCTCGTCGGCCGTACGGCCGTCTTCGCCGATCTGGTGGCCTACGACGAGGTCGCCCACCACTCCGGCCCGGCGAGCCGCGACGCGCAGAAGGTCCTCGAACGCCTCGACCGCTCGCTCGCCCTGATCGAGAACGTCGCCGAGCACGCCCCGCGTCCGTACCGGATCGTCGTGCTGTCCGACCACGGCCAGAGCCCCGGCGAGACCTTCCGCTCCCGCTACGGCCTCACCCTCGGCGACCTGGTGCGGGCCGGCTGCGGCATGCCCGTGCCGCGCAAGGCGGAGCGCACTCGCAGCGGGGCCGAGGCCCGCGCCGCCGTGCGCGCCGCGCTGCGCTTCCCCGTCGCGGAGACCGGCGACCAGCACCGCCCCGCGCGCGGTTCCGAACCGATCGTGCTGGCCTCCGGCAACCTCGGCCTGGTCTCCTTCCCGGACGTCCCGCACCGGATGAGCAAGGAGGAGATCGACGCCCGTCACCCCGCGCTGCTGCCGACCCTCGCCAACCACCCCGGGGTCGGCTTCCTGCTGGTCCGCAGCGAGGAGCACGGAGGTGTCGTCCTCGGCGCGTACGGCGCCGAGATCCCGCTGGCCGACCTCGACGACAATCCCGGCCCGCTCGCCCCCTTCGGCCCGGGCGCCGCCGACGCCGTACGCCGTACGCACTCCTTCCCGCACACCGCCGACGTCATGGTCAACTCCTTCCACGACCCGGCCGACGGCGAAGTTCTCGCGTTCGAGGAGCAGATCGGCTCCCACGGCGGCCTCGGCGGCGCCCAGGGCAGACCCTTCCTGCTGTCCCCGCTCGGCGTCTCGGCACCGGTCGGCGAGGACGAGGAACTCGTCGGCGCCGAGCACGTGCACCGGGTCCTGCGGCGCTGGCTGCGCGAGGCGAACGGACCGCAGGTGCCGCTGACGGCCACCGAGGAGGAACACGCCGCCTGACAGGCGGCACCACCCGGCCGCCGGACCGTACGCACACCGTCCCAGAGGACAGGTCTTCCGCGTGAGTTGAGCCGTAGTGTGATCGGATGGGGGACACGGGGCCCGGAGACGGGCCCGCACGCGAGTCCGCACGCGAAAGGAAGAACTCGTGGCTACCACGCGCTCCGCACACACGGTCTGGGAAGGCAACCTGCTCGAGGGCAACGGTGTCGTCACCTTCGACTCCTCCGGTGCCATCGGCGAGCAGCCGGTCACGTGGGCCTCGCGCGCCCAGGAGGCGAACGGCAAGACCAGCCCCGAGGAGCTGATCGCGGCCGCCCACTCCAGCTGCTTCTCCATGGCCTTCTCCAACATCCTCAACAAGGCCGGGACGCCGCCCACCAAGCTCATCACCTCGGCCGACGTCTCCTTCCAGCCCGGTGAGGGCATCACCGGCATCCACCTCACCGTCGAGGGCACCGTCCCCGGCATCGACGAGGCGGCCTTCCAGGCCGCCGCCGACGAGGCCAAGGTCGGCTGCCCGGTCAGCCAGGCCCTCAAGGCCACGCCCATCACGCTGACCGCCAAGCTCGCCTGACCTGCGGCACCTGGCGTCGCGCGGGCCGGCCCACCGGGGGCGGCCCGCGCGGCCTCGTCGGTTCACCACCCCCGGCCGGGGTAGGAACCAGACGCCTGGAACACCGGGCCGGAAGGAGCGCGATGCTGCCCGGCTTCCCTTCGACGTCCTCGTCGTGATCGGATACGTCCTGCTCGGACGGGTCCGCACCCGCTCCGGCTCCCTGCTGCCCGCATCCGCCGACGACTTCGCGCCCGTGCCACCGCCCCGCTCGCCCTCCGGGAACCGACGGCCATGACGCCCCGCCCCGCCGTCTCCGCCCACCGGGGCGGCTCCGAACGCGCCGGTCCCGCCACCTGGGAGGCGTACGAGGACGCGATCGCGTCCGGCGCGGAGTACGTCGAGTTCGACATCCGCCGCACCGGGGACGGAGTCCTCGTCGTCTACCACGACCCCCGGGTCGGCCCGGCCGGGCCGCCGTTGGCGCGGGTCACCCACGCCGAGCTGTGCGACCGGGCCGGATACGCCGTGCCCGTGGTGGACGACGTCATGGCCCTGATCGCCGGGAAACTCGTGGCCCACCTCGACCTCAAGGAGATCGGCTACGAGCGGGAGGTGATCGACCGGGCCGTCGCCCTGCTGGGAGCGGACGGGCTGGTCGTGACGACGCTGGAGGACTGCTCCGTCGCGGCCGTCACCCGGGGCTTCCCCGAAGTGCGCACCGCCCTGTCCCTCGGCCGTGACCGCAGAGAGCTCGCCCTGGCCCGGCTGCCCGGGACCCGGCTGAGCGAGCTGTTCCCGGCCCGCCGCATCCGGGCCTGCGGGGCCCACGGCGTCGCCGTGCACCAGCGGCTGGCCAGGACCAATGTGCTGCGCGAGGCGACCCGGCGCGGCCTGTTCACCATGGTCTGGACCGTCAACGACGACAGCCTCATGCGGTCCTTCCTCACCCACCCGCGCGTCGACGTGCTCGTCACCGACCGGCCCCGGCGCGCCGTCGCGCTGCGCGGACCGATCACCCGCTCGCGGCATTGACAACGGCGCACTCAAGTTTTGTGCTGGAGTGTGGGACGGGTCGTCGCCCTGGCGGAAGGGGACAGCGATGGGACGAGCGGTCGGGATCGACCTCGGAACCACGAACTCGGTGGTCGCGGTGCTGGAGGGCGGCGAGCCCACGGTCATCGCCAACGCGGAGGGGGCCAGGACCACACCCTCGGTCGTGGCGTTCGCCAAGAACGGCGAGGTCCTCGTCGGAGAGGTGGCCAAGCGGCAGGCCGTGACGAACGTGGAGCGCACCGCTCGCTCGGTCAAGCGGTACATGGGCGACGCGCACTGGCGTTTCCCGGGCGAGGGTGACGTGGACGGCACCCGCTACCGGGCCCAGGAGCTGTCCGCGCGGGTGCTGCAGAAGCTCAAGCGGGACGCCGAGTCCTACCTCGGAGAGGACGTCACCGACGCGGTGATCACCGTCCCCGCCTACTTCGACGACACCCAGCGGCAGGCCACCAAGGAGGCCGGTGAGATCGCGGGCCTGAAGGTGCTGCGCATCATCAACGAGCCGACGGCCGCGGCCCTCGCGTACGGCCTGGACAAGGAGAACGACCAGACGGTCCTCGTCTTCGACCTCGGCGGCGGCACCTTCGACGTGTCGCTGCTGGAGATGGGCGAGGGCGTCATCGAGGTCAAGGCCACCAACGGCGACACGCACCTCGGCGGCGACGACTGGGACCAGCGGATCGTCGAGTACCTGATCAAGCGGTTCAAGGGCCAGTACGGCGTCGACCTCACGGGCGACAAGATGGCGGTGCAGCGGCTGCGCGAGGGCGCCGAGCGGGCCAAGATCGAGCTGTCCAGCTCGACGGAGACGACCATCAACCTGCCCTACATCACGGCCTCCTCCGAAGGGCCCCTGCATCTCGACGAGAAGCTGACCCGGGCCCAGTTCCAGGAGCTCACCGCCGATCTGCTGGACCGCTGCAAGGCGCCCTTCCACCAGGCGGTGAAGGACGCCGGCGTGCAGCTCTCGGCGATCGACCACGTCATCCTCGTCGGCGGCTCCACCCGGATGCCCGCGGTGACCGACCTGGTCAAGGAACTCACCGGGAAGGAACCGCACAAGGGCGTCAACCCCGACGAGGTCGTGGCCGTGGGCGCGGCGCTCCAGGCGGGTGTCATCCGCGGCGACGTCAAGGACGTGCTGCTGCTCGACGTCACCCCGCTGTCCCTGGGCATCGAGACCAAGGGCGGCATCATGACGAAGCTCATCGAGCGCAACACGACCATTCCGACCCGGCGTTCGGAGATCTTCACGACGGCCGCCGACAACCAGCCCTCCGTCGGCATCCAGGTCTACCAGGGCGAACGGGAGATCGCCGCGTACAACAAGAAGCTCGGTGTCTTCGACCTGACGGGCCTGCCGCCGGCGCCGCGCGGTGTGCCGCAGATCGAGGTGGCGTTCGACATCGACGCCAACGGGATCATGCACGTCTCCGCGAAGGACATGGCGACCGGCCGCGAGCAGAAGATGACCGTGACCGGCGGTTCGGCCCTGCCCAAGGACGACATCGACCGCATGATGCGCGAGGCCGAGCAGTACGCCGAGGAGGACCGCGCCCGGCGCGAGGCCGCCGAGACACGCAATCAGGCCGAGCAACTGGTCTACCAGACCGAGAACTTCCTCCGCGAGAACGGCGACCGGATCCCGGCCGACACGAAGTCCGAGGTCGAGTCGGCCGTCGCCGAGGTGAAGGAGCGACTGGAACAGCAGGCGGACACCGCGGCCCTGCGCGCCGGTGTCGAGAAACTCGCCTCCGTCAGCCAGAAGATGGGCCAGGCGATGTACGCCCAGGCGCAGCAGCCCCAGCCCCCCACCGAGGGGCCCTCCACCGCCTCATCCGATGAGGAGGGAGTGGTCGACGCGGAGATCGTGGACGAGGAGAAGCACACCGGGGACGAGAAGGCAGGCCCCGCCCAGGGCTGAACCGCTGGGGGCGAGGGGCCCTGGCGGAAGGCGGCGACATGGGCGGCACCTGTCGGGGCCGAACCGCCGCGGGCGAATGCGGCCGGCGTCCACCCGCAGGCCGGCATCACTGCCCCCCCGCCGCGCCGGCACCAGGACGCTGCGGCCGAAACCCGGACGCCGGTGTCGACGACCAGATGCCGCAGGCCCTGGGGCGTGCCCGCGACGGCCACCCGCCCTGCGGTGCCCGGCACGCCTAGCGGAACGCCGCGGCGTTGCGGTGGGCCCAGTGGGTGAAGGGGTGGGGTGCGCGGCCCAGTACTCGCTCCACGTCGGGGCTGACGCGCTGCTCCGCGGGAGTGGGCTCGCCGAGGATGGCGAGGGTCGTCTCCACCACGGGCCCGGGCATGAACTCCAGCAGCTGCGCACGGGCCTCCTCACGCGTCTGCTCGACGAAGCGGACCGGTTCGCCGAGGGCCTCCGCCAGTGCCTCGGCGCGTTGGCGGGGCGTGCTCAGGGCGGGCCCGGTCAGCTCGTAGACCTGCCCGGTGTGCCCGTTCTCCCGCAGGGCCGTCGCGGCGACCTCGGCGATGTCGTCGGGGTCGATCACGGGCAGACCGACGTCACCGAACGGCGCGGCGACGGTCCGCCGGGTACGGACCGGACCGGCCCAGGCGTAGGCGTTGGAGGCGAAACCGCCGGGGCGCAGGATCACCCAGTCCAGGCCCGACCGCCGCACGGCGTCCTCGATGGCCCGTCCGACACTCCCGTGGGAGACCGACTCCGGACGGGTCGCCACCCCCTGGGAGGACAGCAGTACGACGCGCCGGACTCCGCCGGCCCGGGCGGCGTCGAGGATCCGCCCGGGGTCGAGCAGGTGCGCGGCGGCTCCGCCGTTCTGCAGGAACAGCGCGTCGGCGCCGTCCAGCACGGGACGGAGACTGCCGGCGTCGGTCAGATCGGCCGGGCGCGCCTGGACGCCTTCCGGCACGTCCGCGTCCGAGACCCTCCGCGAGGTCGCGGTCACCTTCTCCCCGGCCCCGGCGAGGGCCTGTACGAGTGATCGGCCCACGTTTCCGGTCGCACCGGTCACCACGATCATGAGCAACTCCCCTGTCACACGGCCTGGTTGCCGATGTCGTGGACGCTAGCACCGCCGATATAGTAGGTACCTAGAGGAAAGTGACTATCCCAAAGGGGCGCGCATGGCCACTCACACGACCGGGGCGGCGTCCGCCGCGACTTTGCCGGAACTCGCCTGCCCGATCAGCGCGGTCGTGGACATCGTGTTCAGCCGGTGGACCACGCCCATCCTGTGGACTCTCCACACCCACGGCCGGCAGCGCTTCGTCGAGGTGGAACGGCGCATCGGCACCATCACGCCGAAGGTGCTGACCCAGCGCCTCAGGCAACTGGAACGGGACGGCCTGGTCGTCCGCACATACCACCCCGAGGTCCCGCCCAGGGTCGAGTACGAGATCAGCGAGCTCGGCCGCAGCCTCGCCCCGCTCTTCGCGCACCTCGCCGACTGGTCGGCCGCCCATCTGGAGAAGGTCGAGCAGGCCCGCCACGCCTACGACAGCGAGAACTAGTGCCGCGGCAGGCAACGTTTGCCCGTGAAGGAGCGGCGTCCGGTGCGGCGAGAGGGCGTGCCGGGCGTCGCGACCGGGCGAACGTTGCCTGCCGCGGCACTAGCGCCCCGTGGCCACCGGCGGCAGCGTCGCGCACACCGCGTCCAGGACCGTCGCGTACGGCGTGCCGAAGTCGGTGAGCTTCGACCGGAGCAGGTCCAGGCCGTCCCGGTGCTCCGCGAGCAGCTCGGTGTCGCCGGTGCGGGCCGCGCACTCCAGGACCGCGGGCAGGAAGTCCGGCGGCTCCTCACCGGTCGTCTCCAGGCCGTGCGCGCGGTACAGCTCCTCGGACGGTGCCGGGGCCGCCTCGCGCCAGGCGCTCAGATACAGGCTGTGGTCCTGCCCGGCCTCGAACACCTCCACGTAGTGCGCGGCCAGCTCCCGCGGCGGGGTGACGGCCGCGTGGTCGGCGAACTCCCGCAGCTGTGGGGCGGCTTCACGCAGCAGCGGCAGCCGGGCGCGGAAGCCGTCGTCGGGGTACATCAGGCACAGCGCGGCCGCCTGGTACAGCAGCTCGAATCCGGGCATCGGACCTCCTTCACGTGCGCTCGCCCGCCCGTGCGGTCATCCCGACGCTAGGGGCGGGCCGGGGGGCACACCTGCCGACGGCGCCCGTACGGGTCAGAACCCGTCCCATGACGTCGAGGGCGGGGCCGCAAGGCTCAGTAGCGCTCGCGGTACTCCCGCAGCAGTTCCTCCGTGCGCTGCGCGGAGCCCGCCCGGGCCGTCATGTGGTCCAGCACCTCCAGGTGCGCGGAGACCTCCTTGCGGGAGTCCAGGTACAGCGCGCCGGTCAGGTACTCCGTGAAGACCATGTCGGGCAGCTCCGGCTCGGCGAAGCGGAACAGCGAGAACGGGGCGTACGTCCCCGGGTGGGGGCCGTCCGCGAACTCCGCGATCTGCAGGGTGACCCGGTCGCGCCCGGCGTACTCCAGCAGCTTGTCCAGCTGGTCGCGCATCACCCGGCCGTCCGCGCTCACCGGGCGGCACAGCACCGTCTCGTCCATGATGACCCACAGGTGCGGTGGGTTCGGCCGGTCCAGGAGCCGCTGGCGCTCCATGCGCAGCGACACGTGCCGGTCCACGGCCTCGGGCCCGGCGTTCGCGATGGTGCCGCCCTGCAGCACGGCCCGGGCGTACCCCTCGGTCTGCAGCAGCCCCGGCACGAAGTGCGGCTCGTACGACCGGATGATCCGGGCCGCGCCCTCCAGGCTCACGTACAGGCTGAACCACTCCGGCAGCACGTCGTGGAACCGCTGCCACCAGCCCGGCCGGTTCGCCTCCTCGGCGAGGTCGACGAAGGCGGCGACCTCGTCCGCCGCCACCCCGTACGCCGTCAGCAGGATCTGCACGTACGGGATCTTCAACGCGACGTCGGCGGTCTCCATCCGCCGGACCGTCGCCGGGGCGACCCGCAGCACCTTCGCGGCCTCGTCCCGACTGAGACCCGCGGCCTCCCGCAGCTCCTGAAGCCGCTTGCCCAGGACCACCTGGCCCACGGTGGGTGCGGCCCGCCGTTCACTCACGCCACGCCTCCCCAACGTGCCCAAGCCTGCGATCAGTCTGTCACGGACGGTCGGCGGCGTGACAGGGCCCGGAGCGAGAAGATCGCCGGAAGCGGAGGCGTCAAGCGGGCATGACCTCGCGGGTAATCGACCGGACGCCACCCGGAAGGGATCGTGGACGCACCGGGTCCCGGGCCGGCGCACTCCGCCCCGGGACCCGGCCCCAGCCGCCGCACCACGACCCGAATGAGGGTGATTCCCCATGTCCGCGTTCCAGCTCGCCGCACTCGCCCGCACCCGTGAGCCGCAGTCGATGCTGCGCCGCTTCCTCGCCCTGGACGCCGTCGTGACCGGCGGCAACGCGCTCGCCTATCTCGCGTTCTCCGGCCCGCTCGGGCGGTTCCTCGGCGCCGACGCCACGCTGCTCCTCGCCCTGGGCGCGTTTCTCGCCGTCTACGCGGCGGGCGTGGGCCTGCTGGCCGCCCGCCGACAGCCGCCGGCGGGCGGCGTGCGGGCCGTCGTCGAGGCCAACCTCGCCTGGGCGGTGGTGAGCCTCGTGGCCCTGGCGCTGTGGCTCTCGCCCAGCACGCCGGGAGCGGTGTGGACGGTGCTCCAGGCCCTGGTCGTGGCCGGCTTCGCGGCCCTGCAGCACACGGCGCTGAAGGCCCGTCAGGACACCAGCGTCTGAAGGTACTTGGCGGTCGCCGGGTCGGCCGGGAGCAGCGTCTCGATGGCCAGCTCGGCGACCGTCACGTCCATCGGCGTGTTGAACGTGGAGATCGACGAGATGAACGACAGTGTGCGCCCCTCGTGCTCGATCCGCAGCGGCAGCGCGAAGTACGGCACCGGCTCGTCCGGCTCGTCCGCCGGATCCGCGTCGGGCACCGGATACGCCGCCACCTCCTCGTACAGCGCCCGCAGCGGCTGCGAGCGGTGCAGGGCGATCTGCCGCTCCATCTGCTCCAGCAGATGACCCCGCCAGGCGCGCAGATTGCGGATGCGGGGTGCGAGGCCCTGCGGGTGCAGGGCCAGCCGCATCGCGTTCAGCGGCGGTGCGAGCAGTTCCTCGCCGACACCCTCGACCAGCGTCATCACCCCCCGGTTGGCGGCCACGACGTCGTACAGCGCGTCCACCACCAGGGCCGGGTACGGCTCGTAGCCACCGATCAGCCGCTCGATGCCCTCCCGCAGCGCGCCCAGCGCCGGGTCCTCCAGGGGGGTCTCCGGATAGCGGGGGGCGTAACCGGCCGCCAGCAGCAGCGCGTTGCGCTCCCGCATCGGCACGTCCAGATGCTCGGCCAGCCGCAGCACCATGTCCTCGCTGGGCCGGGAACGGCCGGTTTCCACGAAGCTGATGTGCCGGGCCGAGGAGTCCGCGCGCAGGGCCAGCTCCAGCTGGCTGACCCGCCGCTGCTCCCGCCAGGCCCGCAGCAGCGGGCCCACGCCCCGCTCGGCGGTGGACGGGTGAGTGGTCATGCCGGGACCGTAGTCGAGATCCGGTCGTCCCGGACAGACGCACCGTCTGACCAGGGCTTCGGCCGCCCCCTTGTGGCAGGCTGAGAGGACACCGGGGACACAGCAGTCTGGGAAGGAGCGCAGCCCATGCCCGTCGAACCGCTGTCGCAGAAAGAGGTCGAGGACCGGCTGGCCGAGCTGCCGGGCTGGTCGCTCGACCAGGACCGACTCGTCCGCTCCTACCGGCTCGGCTCGCACTTCTCGGCGACGGCGATGGTCGTGCACATCGCCCAGGTCCAGGAGGAACTGAACCACCACTCCGACCTCACGCTCGGTTACAACACCGTCTCCCTGTCCGTGCACACGCACAGCGCGGGCGGCGCCGTCACCGAGAAGGACTTCGAGCTCGCCCGCAGGGTGGAGGACCTCGCCCCCGGGCACGGGGCACACTGACCGGGTGCTCGACTACGACAAGGAAGCGGAGCGGTACGACGCCTCGCGCGGCGGCGAGCCCCGGGCGGCCGCCGCCGCACAGGGCGTCCTGAGCCTCGTACCGCCGGACACGCGCCGTCTGCTCGACGTCGCCTGCGGCACGGGCATCGTGACCCGCCGGCTCGCCGCCGCCCGCGACCACATGAGGGTGACCGGCGTCGACCTCGCCGCGGCCATGGCCCGGCAGGCCTCCACCCGGCTCCCCGGTGCCGTCGTACGCGCCGACAGCCGCCGGCTGCCCTTCCGGGACGGGCAGTTCGACGCCGTGTGCACCGTGTGGCTGCTGCACCTGGCCGCCGGGCCCGCCGAGGTGCGGGCCTTCGTCGCCGAGTGCGCCCGGGTGCTGCGCCCCGGCGGCGTCTACGTCACCACGGTCGACAAGGCCGCCTCCCACAACGTGGGCAGTGACATCGATGTCGTGCTGTCCTCCCGGCCGCCCGGCCCGGTCCGGGACGCGGCGGCGGACGTCGAGTCCTGCGCCGCCGCCCACGGCCTGGTCCCGGCCGGACAGGCCCGCTTCACCGGTCACGGCCAGGGCCGCAGCCCCCGCCGTACGATCGCCGACCTGCGCAGGGGCTGGTTCGTCACACTGCCGCCGGGCCACCCCCTCGCCGACGGATTCGCCGACCGCCTCGCCCGGCTCCCCGACCAGGACCGGCCACGCCCCGACCCGGTGTTCAGCCTGCGGTCGTTCCAGAAGGCCGGGTGAACTCCATGATCCAGTTGGTCACCCAGGTGTCCCCGGCGTCGACGGAGAACACCTGCTCCCAGCGGGCGGACGTGGCGGAGACGCCCGACCAGACGAACCGCGCCCGGATGTCCTTGCCGTCGTAGGTGTCGTCGCCGTGGAACGTCCCGATGCCCCCCTCGAACCGGCCGACGACCGGCGGGAACAGCGTCCCACTGATGCTGGAGGCCCAGTACAGGGACCACTGCTCCCTCTCCCGGTCGAAGAGCCGCAGCGTCGCCCCCTTCGCCGACAGGTGCGGCATGCCGGACGGCGGCGGAACTGGAGGAGCGGTACGGCAGTGCGCCCCCTTCCGCCGGTGACCGCCCGCTCAGACAACCGCGCAGGTCCGCTCACCCAGCTTGTAGGCCAGATTCCTCCCGGAGCGGTTGAAGACGATGCCGGGCACGAACCCGCCCCCGTCGATCCGGGCGCTCTTCCCGGCGTAAGGGGGACGTGCGAGGGCCGGGCGGCTCCCCGTGCTGAGGGGCCGCCCGGCGGGTCGGCCTCGTCGTCAGGTGACGAGAACGAACGCAGAGCTTCGGACGCACCTGCTTCTCGGGGGCGCGGGGCTGCATCGATATGCGGCTCCGCCGCGTGGTCGCGACCAGCCCCGACGGACCCGCAGTCGGCCACGGCCCCACCCGCGGAGCGCCCGGCGGCGCTATTCGAGAAGCTCCGCGTACGAGCCCATGGCCAGGGCGATGTCCGCCTGGGCCCAGAACCGGTGATACGTGAACGACGGAACCGCACCGCCCGCGAGATAGCTCTCGACCTTGGACCAGGCCGGGTCGTCCTCGTAGAAGGAGCGGATCGACTCGAACGTCGACGACGAGCTGATCGCGTCACCGTTCGGCATCGTGCCCGTCCAGCCGCTCGGGATGAACACCCGGTCGCCGAAGCGGTTGTAGTCGGCCCGGTTCTCCGGGACCGCGACGCCGAGGGCGTCCTGGTGGTTGGCCCACATGCCGTCCAGCAGCTTCTTCGCCGCCGCCGCGGCCTCCGTGTCACCGGAGCGGTCCGCGTAGTACGTCAGGGTCTTGGCGTACGCGGCCGCCACACCGACGTCGTCGGTGTAGTCGGCGACGGTGACGTGCAGGCCGCTGTTGGCGCCGGGGCTGGAGGCGTTCCAGGTGTCGGGCTGGCCCGACCACTGCAGCGTCGACGGGATGCGGAACGTGCCGTCCGGGTTGAACGTGGTCTTGGACAGCGCCCAGTCGACCCACTTGTCGAGGACCGTCTTGGCCTGCGCGTTCCCCGTCTGCTGGTACAGCTCGGCGACGCGCTCCACGGACCACGCCTGGAAGCCGAACCACTGGTTGGACGGCGGGTCGTGGTACACGGGCTTCTCGTCGTAGTACATGCCGTGGAACGTCGACTTGCCCGACGGCGGGGTCGCGTACCGGCCCGCCCAGCTGTTGGTCGCACCGCCCGCGATGGCGCCCTCGTCCGACTGCAGCCAGCGGTAGAACTCCAGCTGCCGGTCCATGGACTTGGCCCAGTCCGCCGCGCCCGTCGCCGACTTCGGCTTCAGCGGCGCGTAGTTGGCGAGCGCGTAGGCGGCCAGGGGGTTCTGGTAGCCGCCGTGGGCGTGGCTGGAGCCGATGCGCCAGGCCCAGCCGGCGTTCGTGTCGGTGGCGCCGCCCCAGGCGTAGTACCAGGACATCAGGTAGAACGAGGCGTCCTTGCCGGTGCCCGCCGGACAGGCCGCGGGCCCGACACAGTTGCCCACCTTCTTGAAGTACTTGTCGTACATCGAGTAGCGCAGGTAGTCGCCCATCTTCGCGGCCTTGCCGACCGTCGCGGAAACGGCGGAGCCCTTGCCCTGCTCCTTCGCCCACAGGTCCGCCCAGTAGGCGGCCTGCACGGCCCGCGCGTCGGCGTCCGGGGCGTTGGTGAACTTCCACTGCTTGGCGTAGGAGGCGTCACCGGTGAACAGGTCGAGATAGCCGTTCTTGCCGCCGTACTTGAAGGCGTCGCACGTCGGCTGCGGCACCGTCTCCCACACCGACTCCTGCGCGCCGCGCTGGAAGGTGTTGATGTACGACGGGCCGGTGTCCGCCGGGCCCGCCTCGCACTTGCCGGGCGCGTTGCCGTAGCCGTAGACGTTGTCGACGTCCTGCAGCCAGTGCATGCCGTAGACGTCGTCCGTGCCGTACGCGCTCTTCAGCTCGGCGGCGATCGGGTCGCGGCCGACCGGGACACCGCTGTCGAGCTTGGCCGGGTACGCGTCGGGCGTGTCCAGTTCGGGCGCGTAGGTGGCCGGCTTGGAGGCGTTGTAGAACGCGTTGGTCGGCTGGTCGGCGTGAGTGGGGATCATGTACTTCTCCATGAGGTCCCAGGCGCCGTTGAACTTCGACCAGTCACCCGTCACCTTGCCGTACATGGCCTGGAGCCACAGGAGGTAGCTGTACGCCTCCGAGGTGGTCTCGTGGCCGTGGTCCGGGGCCTCGACGATCAGCGTCTCGACCGAGTGGTAGGGGATGCCCTCGGGGGAGAAGTAGCCGTTCGCCGGGTTGGTGATCTTCCCGTAGAGCTCCAGGAAGCGGGCGTCGTAGACCTTCGCCGCCGCCAGCTGCGTCACGGTGACCGAGGCCTTGGCGTGGCCCGCGGCCGTCGACTCGAACACGGCCGATCCGGTGCCCGAGTCGGCGGCCGTGACGGTCACCTTCTGCGCGGTGTTCCAGTTCTGCGGCGTGAAGGTGAGCGAGGCGCCGGCCGAGACCGACAGCCCCGAGTTGCCGCTCGCGCGGGCCGACGTCACCGTCACGTTGGAGGCGGGCTGCTTGGACAGCTTCACCTCGTAGGTGCCCGACTTGCCGGACTGGACGCCCAGTTGGGGCGGCGAGGCGACGACGGTCGGGCCGGAGGAGACGGTGATGCCGACCGGGGTGGAGTCCGCGGATGCGCCCATGCTGTCGTACGCCTTCGCCACCAGCGAGTGACTGCCCACGGCCAGGTCGGAGACGGACAGGGCGTAGGGCGCGCTCGTGTCCGTGCCCAGCAGCTTGGTGTCGTCGTAGAACTCCACCTTGCTGATCGTGGCGTCGTCCGCGGCGGCGGCGGTGGCCGCCAGCGGCACCGCCTGGCCCTGGGTGTAGACGGCGCCCGCGCTCGGACTGGTCAGCACGGTGATCGGCGGCTGGTGCGCGCCGGTGCAGGGCGTGCCGTTGACCGAGAAGGACGTGGGCGCGGTGTTGGAGCCGCTGTAGGAGAACTGGGCACCGGTGGAGACGGCGGCGCCCGCCGCGATCCGCCCGTTGTGGGAGGCGTTCTTCACGGTGATGTTCTGGCCGGCCTGCGACCAGGTGCCGTTCCAGCCGTTGCCCAGCTTCTGGTTGCCGGAGTAGGCGTAGGTCAGCGTCCAGCCGTCGATGACGTCCGTGCCGCGGTTGGTGAGGGTCAGGTCCACCGTGAAACCTGAGCCCCAGTCGTTCGTCTTGTGGTCGACACTGCACTGGAGTGCCGCCGCCTGCGCGGGAGTCGACCCTGAGGAGAGCATCGTCAGCGGAAGGGCGAGAGCGGCGAGCGCGGCGGTCCACAGACGCCGCGCGGCTCTCCGCCTCCGGGGTGGGGGATGCATGGTGCTGGTTCCTCCTTGCGGCTCGGAGAAGTCAAGGCCTGAACCAGTGGGAGCGCTCCCATAGTGCGGATACGTCAGGTACCGGTCAAGGTCCTCGAAGAGTCGAAAAGATTCGATGCGCCGCCTTGCGCAAAAGTCGGCAACTCCCCTGTTCTTCACCGTCACTTGCCGCTACCTTCCATGGCACCAGTGGGAGCGGTTCCATCAGTCGACGCGTCCGTCACGGCGCGCCCGACCTGCAAGGAGTCGCTCATGCGACACCCCCGCGTTCAGTGCTTTGAGCCGCCGCCGGCGTGAGTCAGCCGCGCGCGGCGGCCAGTCACCGCCCTCCGCAGGCCGCATACGGCGCCGCTCGCTCCGGCATGCCCGGCGACGACCTCACCGCACCTCTGAACCCCCACGGAACCGCGGAAATCGCAAGGAACCCAACGGAAGAGGGACCCCCACTCATGAGCCGTACGAGAACCGCGTTACTGGCCGCCATGGCTCTGGTCGCAGGCGCGACCGGCACCGCCTTCGCCGTCGACCCGGGCGGCGCCGGCACCGCCGCCGTCCCCTGCACCGTCGACTACACGATCCAGAACCAGTGGAGCAACGGCTTCACCGCCGCCGTGACCCTCACCAACAACAGCGCGGCCAAGTCGTCGTGGTCGTTGAAGTGGTCGTACGCCGGGAACCAGAAGGTGACCAGCGGCTGGAACGCCAGGATCAGCCAGAGCGGTGCCGCTGTCACCGCCGCCAACGAGACGTACAACGGACAGCTGGCGACCGGCGGCTCCGTCAGCTTCGGCTTCCAGGGCAGCTACAGCGGCAGCAACGCGATCCCGGCGACCTTCACCCTCGACGGCGTGACCTGCAACGTCGACGGCGGTGGCGGCCCCACGGACCCGCCGGACCCGGGCGGACCGTCCAGCCGCGTGAACAACCCCTACGAGGGCGCGAAGGTGTACGTGAACCCGGAGTGGTCCGCGAACGCCGCCGCCGAGCCGGGCGGCAGCCGGGTCTCCAACCAGCCGACCGGTGTCTGGCTGGACCGCATCGCCGCGATCAACGGCGCCGGCGGGAAGATGGGCCTGCGCGACCACCTCGACGAGGCGCTTCGCCAGAAGGGATCCGGCGAGCTCGTCGTCCAGTTCGTCATCTACAACCTGCCGGGCCGGGACTGCTCCGCCCTCGCCTCCAACGGCGAGCTGAAGGCCGACGAGATCGGCCGCTACAAGACGGAGTACATCGACCCGATCAAGGCGATCCTCGCCGACCCGAAGTACGCCTCGTTGCGGATCGTCACCACGGTCGAGATCGACTCGCTGCCGAACCTCGTCACCAACACCGGCAGCCGCCCGACGGCCGTCCCGCAGTGCGACGTGATGAAGGCCAACGGCAACTACGTCAAGGGCGTCGGCTACGCGCTCAACAAGCTCGGCGACGTGCCCAACGTCTACAACTACGTCGACGCCGGGCACCACGGCTGGATCGGCTGGGACGACAACTTCGGCCCCACCGCCACCATCATGAAGGAGGCGGCGACCGCCGAGGGCGCCACGGTCGACGACGTCCACGGCTTCATCACCAACACGGCGAACTACAGCGCCCTGAAGGAGAACAACTTCACCCTCGACGACACCGTGGCCGGCAAGTCCGTCCGCGAGTCGAAGTGGGTCGACTGGAACCGCTACCTCGACGAGCTGTCCTACGCCCAGGCCTTCCGCAACCAGCTGGTCTCGGCGGGCTTCGCCTCGAACATCGGCATGCTGATCGACACCTCCCGCAACGGCTGGGGCGGCGCCGCACGGCCCACCGGACCGGGCGCGACCACCAGCGTCGACACCTATGTCGACGGCGGGCGCTACGACCGTCGCTTCAACGCCGGCAACTGGTGCAACCAGTCCGGAGCCGGTCTCGGCGAGCGCCCGAAGGCCGCCCCGGCCGCGGGGATCGACGCGTACGTGTGGATGAAGCCTCCGGGTGAGTCCGACGGGTCGAGCAAGGCCATCCCCAACGACGAGGGCAAGGGCTTCGACCGCATGTGCGACCCGACCTACACCGGCAACCCGCGCAACAACAACAACATGTCCGGTGCCCTGCCGGACGCGCCGGTGTCCGGGCACTGGTTCTCCGCCCAGTTCCGGCAACTGATGCAGAACGCCTACCCGCCGCTGTCCTGACCGGTTCGCGGTGAACCGCCGATCCGCCGGGGCCACGTCCCCGGCGGATTTGCGGGACCGGCAACAGCACTGGCCTCCGCCCGGTGCGTCGGCGCACGCTGACCGCATCCGAGCGAGAGGCTGACCACCATGGCGCACCACCACCACGACGAGCACGAGCCCGGCCACGAGCACGGCGCTCACCACGGCCACACGGACCTCGACTGGGCCGAGATGGGCCCGGTGCTGGAGTCCTCGGCGGAGTTGTTCGCGCCCCTGTACGAGCGGGCGTTCGGCTGGCTGGCGCAGGAGGTCACCGAGCCGGGTCTGATCGTCGACGCGGGCAGCGGTCCGGGTGTCGTGTCGTGCCTGTTCGCTGAGACGTTTCCGGGCGCCCGGATCCTGGCGGTGGACGGCTCCGAGGCGCTGCTGGAGCGGGCCCGGGCGCGCGCCGGGCGACAGGGCGTCGCCGACCGCTTCGGCACGCTCGCCGGCGAGCTGCCCGATGTGCTCGCCGAACTGGACTACCCCGCCGACCTGCTGTGGGCGAGCCGCAGTCTGCATCACCTGGGCGACCAGCGGGCCGCGCTGGCCGCCTTCGCCCGGCATCTCGCGCCGGGCGGCACGCTGGCCCTCATGGAGGGCGGTCTGCCCCTGCGGTTTCTGCCGCGTGACATCGGCATGGGCCGTCCCGGTCTCCAGGCGCGGATCGACGCGGTGGAGGCGGAGTGGTTCACCCGGATGCGCACCGACCTGCCCGGGCACGTGGCCGAGACCGAGGACTGGCCGGCCCTGCTCACCGCCGCGGGACTCAAGCCGACGAGGACGCACAGCTTCCTGCTCGACCTGCCGGCCCCCGTATCGGACCGGGCCCGCGCCTATGTCGTCGCCTCCCTGTCGCACATGCGCGACAAGCTCGCCGAGGGGCTCGACGCCGAGGACCTCGCGACCGTCGACCGACTGCTCGACCCCGACGACGAGGCGGGCCTGCACCGCCGCCCGGACGTGTTCGTCCTGGAGGCCCACACGGTGCACACGGCGGTCCGGCCGGGTTAGCGCGGCCGCGCTTGACTTCGAGAGCACTTCAACTGATGGACTCCCCGGCATCGCGCTCCGGACCACATCACAGGGGGAATCCATGTCCGACCCACAGGTCGCGCTCATCACCGGTGGTGGCAGCGGCATCGGCGCCGCCGTCGCACGGAAGTTGCTGGACGCCGGGAACCGGGTGGCGGTCACCGGCCGCGGGGAGGAGCGGTTGCGCGACTTCGCCGAGGATCTGGGACGTCCCGAGGGGCTGCTGACCATCGCCGGTGACACCGCCGTGTACGACGACGTCCGATCGGCGGTCGACACCACGGTCAAGGCGTTCGGACGGCTGGACACGGTGGTCGCCAACGCCGGTTCCGCGACCCACGACACGGTCGCCGAGGGGGACCCCGACGGCTGGCGGGACATGGTGCTGACCAACGTCCTCGGGCCCGCCCTGCTGATCCGGGCGTCCATCGACGCCCTGAAGGAGACGCGCGGCCGGATCGTCCTGGTCGGAAGCGTCGCCGGGTTCGTGCACGGGCCGGGCAACATCTACGGGGCGACGAAGTGGGCGGTGACCGGGCTCGCCGAGAACACCCGGCGGCAGGTCACCGAGTGGGGCGTGGGCGTCACCCTGGTCGCGCCGGGCCGGACGGAGACGCCTTTCTGGGACTCCTACGGCAGCCTCCCGCCCGGTCGTCTTCTCACCGCCGGCCAGATCGCCGACTCGGTCGTCTGGGCGATGAGCCAGCCGGAGGGCGTCGACGTCAACACGGTCGTCGTACGGCCGGTGGGGCAGCCGGTCTGAGGCGGCGGGATGGACGACGCCCCGGTCCGGGCCCCGCGAGGGGCTCCGGGACCGGGGCGCTGCCGGTACGGCTCAGGCGGCGTTGAACTCCGCGGGGTCCGGGCCGATGCGCCGGTCCTCGTTGAGGGCGCTGATGGCCGCCAGGTCCTCGTCGTCGAGGCTGAAGTCGAAGACGTCGATGTTCTCCTTGATCCGCGACGGCGTCACGGACTTCGGGATCACCACGTTGCCCAGCTGGATGTGCCAGCGCAGCACGACCTGCGCGGGGGTGCGGTCGTGCTTCCGGGCGATGGCGACGATCGCCGGGACCTCCAGCAGGCCCTTGCCCTGGCCGAGCGGCGACCAGGCCTCGGTGGCGATGCCCTGCTGCGCGTGGTACTCGCGGGAGGCGCCCTGCTGCAGGTGCGGGTGCAGTTCGATCTGGTTCACAGCCGGGACGACCGACGTCTCACCGATCAGCTTCTCCAGGTGCTCGGGAAGGAAGTTGGAGACACCGATGGCCCGGATGCGGCCGTCGGCGTGCAGCTTCTCGAACGCCTTGTAGGTGTCGACGTACAGACCCCGCTCCGGCATCGGCCAGTGGATCAGGTACAGGTCGACGAAGTCCAGGCCGAGTTTTTCCAGCGACGTGTCGAAGGCGCGCAGCGTGGAGTCGTATCCCTGGTCGGCGTTCCAGAGCTTCGTGGTGACGAAGAGCTCCTCGCGGGGCAGACCGGAGGCGGCGATGGCCTTGCCGGTGCCCTCCTCGTTGCCGTAGATCGCCGCGGTGTCGATGCTGCGGTACCCGGCCTCCAGTGCCGTCGCGACGGCCGTCTCGGCCTCGTCGTCCGGCACCTGCCAGACGCCGAAGCCCAGCTGGGGCATCTCGACGCCGTTGTTCAGGATGATCGGGGGGACCTTGCTCACGAGCTCTCGATCCTTCGGTAAGTGGTCAGGTGGGCTCCCATCGTCAACGATCACGGGCGGTGATGCATTCCTGACGGGAGAATTCCGAAGCCACACCTGCCCCAAGGAGCGGGGGTCACGCCCGGTAGAGCGCCTCGACCTCGTTCTCGTACGCCTTCTCGATCGCCTTGCGCTTCAGCTTCAGCGACGGGGTCAGCAGCCCGTGTTCCTCGGTGAAAGGCTGGGCGAGTATGCGGAAGGTGCGGATCGACTCGGCCTGCGAGACGAGGGTGTTGGCGGCGACCACCGCGCGGCGCACCTCCGTCTCCAGATCCGCGTCGCGCACCAGCTCCGCCGGGGACATCTGCGGCTTGGCCCGCATGGCCAGCCAGTGCTCCACGGCCTCTTGGTCGAGGGTGACCAGGGCGGCGATGTACGGGCGGTCGTTGCCGACGACGATGCACTGGTTGACCAGCGGATGGTCCCGGACGCGTTCCTCCAGCACACCGGGTGAAACGCTCTTGCCGCCGGACGTGACCAGGATCTCCTTCTTGCGGCCGGTGATGGTGAGGAAACCGTCCTCGTCCAGCGTGCCGAGGTCACCGGTGGCGAGCCAGCCGTCGTGCAGGGTGGCGTCGGTGGCCTTCTGGTTGTTGAGGTACCCCTGGAAGACGTTCTCGCCGTGCAGCCAGATCTCGCCGTCGTCCGCGATGTGCACGGTCGTGCCCGGGATGGGCTGCCCCACCGTGCCGAAGCGGGTGCGCCCCGGCGGGTTGGCGGTCGCGGCCGCCGTGGACTCCGTCAGGCCGTAGCCCTCGTAGATGTGGACGCCCGCGCCGGCGAAGAACAGCCCGAGGCGGCGGTCCATCGCCGAGCCGCCCGACATGGCGTGCTTGATGCGGCCGCCCATCGCGGCGCGGATCTTGGTGTAGACGAGTTTGTCGAACAACTGGTGCTGCATGCGCAGGCCCGCCGACGGGCCGGGGCCGGTGCCCCAGGCCTTGGCCTCCATCGCGTCGGCGTACTTGATCGCGATGTCGACGGCCTTCTCGAAGGGACCGGAACGGCCCTCCTTCTCGGCCTTGCGGCGGGCCGCGTTGAACACCTTCTCGAAGATGTACGGCACGGCCAGGAAGAACGTCGGCTTGAACGCGGCCAGGTCCGGCAGCAGGGCCGCCGCGTTCAGCTGCGGCTGATGGCCGAACTTGACCTTGCCGCGGATCCCGGCGACCTGGACCATCCGTCCGAAGACGTGCGCGAGCGGCAGGAACAGCAGGGTCGCCGCCTCGTCGCCGCGCTTGGAGTGGAACACCGGCTCCCAGCGCTCGATGACGGTGTCCGCCTCGTACATGAAGTTGCCGTGGGTGATGACGCAGCCCTTGGGGCGTCCGGTGGTGCCCGAGGTGTAGATGATCGTGGCGACCGAGTCGGGGGTGACGGCCTGCCGGTGGCGGTGCACCACCTCGTCGTCGAGGTGCGCGCCCGCGTCGTACAGCTCGTGCACGGCGCCGGAGTCCAGCTGCCACAGCCGGCGCAGCCGGGGGAGCCGGTCGATGACGGTGGCGATGGTCATGGCGTGGTCCTCGTGCTCCACGACCGCGGCCGTCACCTCGGCGTCGTAGAGCATCCAGAAGCACTGCTCGGCCGAGGACGTCGGGTAGACCGGCACCACCTGCGCGCCGATCGTCCACAGCGCGTAGTCGAAGAGGGTCCACTCGTAGCGCGTACGGGACATGATCGCGACCCGGTCGCCGAACCGGATGCCGCTCGCCAGCAGCCCCTTGGCCAGGGCGAGCACCTCGTCACGGAACTCGGCGCTGGTGACGTCCCGCCACTGACCGGAGTCGTCCTTGCGGCCCAGCGCGATGTGCAGCGGGTCCTCCTGGGCATGCTCGAAGACCACGTCGGCCAGACCACCCACCGGAGGTGCCAACGCCAACGGAGGGTTGGTGAACTCGCGCAAACCCCGCTCCCCGCTCCTCAGCGCTTCAGTCGAGTGACGCCCCGCACAGCGCCGTGAAAGCTACCCCACCCGGGCAGGGGGCGGGAGGGGGTGCGAAGACGGGCAGCGCTCTTGTATGCGCTGGTCAGTCAGGGAAAAAGCGCTCACATGGGGAAGGGTCGGACACAAAACTGACGGTTGAGTAAGTTTCGGTGCCGTAATCTCCACTGAATCTGTACGAGCCGGCCGTGGTGCGACGCGCTTTGCGACGGTGCCTCTCCTGACAGCGGAGCCGCGGCGGATTCTGTCACTCCGCTTCCCTCGGAGGTGAGGGACCGGGCAGATCACAGACCCTTGCGCCCGCTGCGGTGCAGCCGGTCCCCGCCCGCCAGGATCGCCGTCGCCAGAGCGTCCGCCGCACCCTGCGCGGACGGCCTGCGCCTGCCGTGGACCAGGACGAAGTCGACCTGCCTCAGTTCCGGCAGCCCCGCCCGGTCCGGGACCCGGACCAGACCCGGCGGGATCAGACCGCGGGAGTGGGCCATCACGCCGAGACCGGCCCGGGCCGCCGCGACGAGACCGTTCAGGCTGCCGCTGGTGCACACGACCCGCCATTCCCGGCCCTGCCGTTCCAGGGCCTCCAGGGCGAGCGCGCGGGTGATGCCGGGCGGCGGATAGACGATGAGCGGCACCGGACGCTCCGGGTCGAGCCGGAGACGCTCGGCGCCGATCCACACCAGCCGGTCGCGCCGGACCAGCTCGCCCCGCGGGTCCTCGGGGCGCCGCTTGGCCAGCACCAGATCCAGCTTGCCGTCGGCCAGCTGCTCGTGCAGCGTGCCCGACAGCTCGACCGTCAGCTCCAGGTCCACCTCCGGGTGCTCGTGCCGGAAGCCCTCAAGGATCTCGGGCAGCCGGGTCAGCACGAAGTCCTCCGAGGCTCCGAAGCGCAGCCGGCCGCGCAGCCGGGTGCCGGTGAAGAACGCCGCGGCCTGCTCGTGCACCTCCAGGATCCGGCGCGCGAAGCCCAGCATGGCCTCGCCGTCCTCGGTCAGCTCCACCGAGTGCGTGTCCCGGGTGAACAGCGTCCGCCCGGCGGCGTCCTCCAGTCGCCGCACGTGCTGGCTGACCGTCGACTGCCGCAGTCCGAGCCGCCGCGCGGCCTGCGTGAAGCTCAGCGTCTGCGCCACCGACAGGAACGTGCGCAGATGCGACGGATCGTACATAGTTCCAAGCTATCGCAGATCGCGATGACAGTGAGAGCGGTGTACGGGATTCCCGATCGCCGGTAACGGGCGCAGGATGGAGCGGGGCCGCTGCGGCCCGGACCGACCGAAGTGCCAAGCAAGTGGAGCACCGTGAAACGCCTGAGCCGGCCGAACCGGATGCCGATCGACCCCTACATCCTGCTGCTGCTCGGGACGGTGGGCCTCGCCGCACTCCTCCCGGCGCGCGGCTCGGCCGCCGAGGTCGCCTCAGGTGCCTCCACGGCGGCGGTCGCCCTCCTGTTCTTCCTGTACGGCGCGCGGCTCTCCACGCGTGAGGCGCTCGACGGCCTGCGGCACTGGCGGCTGCACCTGACGGTCCTGGCCTGCACCTTCCTGGTCTTCCCGCTGCTCGGTCTCGCGGCCCGCGGGCTGGTGCCGGTGATCCTGACGCACCCGCTCCACCAGGGCCTGCTCTTCCTCACGCTGGTCCCGTCGACCGTCCAGTCGTCGATCGCCTTCACCTCCATGGCCCGTGGCAACGTGCCCGCCGCGATCTGCGCGGGCTCCTTCTCCTCCCTCGTCGGCATCGTCGCCACCCCGCTGCTCGCGGCCTGCCTGCTCGGCGGCAGCGGTGGCGGGTTCTCCGCCGAGTCGCTGCTGAAGATCGTGCTGCACCTGCTGGTGCCGTTCCTCGCCGGGCAGGTGCTGCGCCGCTGGGTCGGCGGTTTCGTCACCCGCCACAAGCAGGTCCTCGGCCTGGTGGACCGCGGCTCGATCCTGCTGGTGGTCTACACCGCGTTCAGCGCGGGCATGGTCCAGGGCATCTGGCACCGGGTCAGCCCCGCCCGGCTGGGCGGCCTGGCCGTCGTCGAGGCCGTGATCCTCACCGTGATGCTGGTGCTCACCTGGTACGGCGGCAAGGCGCTGCGGTTCGGCCGGGCGGACCGGATCGCGCTCCAGTTCGCCGGTTCGAAGAAGTCCCTGGCCGCCGGACTGCCCATGGCCAGCGTCCTGTTCGGCGCGCAGGCGGCGCTCGCCGTGCTGCCGCTGATGCTCTTCCACCAGATGCAGCTCATCGTGTGCGCAGTGATCGCCAAGCGGCGCGCGCGGGAGGCGGCGGCGGAAGTCACCGCGCCGCAGTCAGTCGCAACGACAGGAACCGTGGTCGGTACAGGGACACGTTCCGGCTGAGCCGGTCGGCGGCGCCCGTCGTCTCCAGCCAGTTGACGTCGTAGCTCAGGACGAGCCGTCCGTCGCCGCTCAGCACCGGGTGCGCCTGCGGATTGTAGGCGGCGACCTGCCCCGGGGGCAGCGGCGGAGCGAACTCCTTGCCCGGGCCGTGCCACGGGCCGGCCGGGGAGCAGGCCCAGTAGGACGCCACCGAAGTGAGCCCCTCGGGGCCGGCGGCCATCGTGAACAGCACGTACGTCCCGCCCTCCCGGACCACCGAGAACGCGCTGCCCACACCCGTGCGCCGCCCGTCCCCGAGCACCGGCCGGGGGCGGGCACCCGGCACCCACGCCGAACCGCTCCAGTACTGCCAGGCCCCCGGATCCGCGAGCCGGCCCTCCGGCACCCGGGCCGCGTACGCGTGCGAAACGGGACGGGACGCGGCCCGGCCGTCGTCGCCGCCGAACACATAGGTCCAGCCGTCCTCTTCCACCAGCGTCGTACCGAACAGCACCCGCCCGGACGGGTCCGGGACCAGCTGCTGGCCGAGCACTTCGACGATCGACTCCAGACGCAGCCCGGGCAGGGACAGCGTGGCGACCTCGGTCGCGGTGGGCACCCCGTAGATCCAGGGGGACCGGCCTGCCGTGCGCACCCACAGCAGCACCCGCACGACCTGCTCCGAGGAGCCGGGGGCGCGGGGTTCGACGCGGGCGGCGACCGGCCAGCGCCACTTGCCGGGTGCGGGGTCGGCGAACAGCGGGGCCGGCAAAGTGGTTTCGAGGCGGCCCTGGCGCATGAGCACGGCGGAGTTGCGCACCAGCGGCGTGCCGGCGTCCCGCCAGGCGTAGGACTCGCCGTGCGGGTTGGGCGGTCCGTACACCCGGCCCAGATAGGTGTCCGAGAACAGCCACAGCACCCGGCCGTCCGGCAACCGCACCGAGTGGGTGCCGTCGCCGCCGGTCCAGTCGTCCGTGCGGGTCGGGTCGTCGCCGTAGCGGGCGAACTCGGCGTCGAGACCGGCGTCCGCCTTCCAGGAGCCGACCGTGAGCGCCCGGCAGGCGTCGTTCGAACCGCCTTCGTCGTCGGGCAGGGCGATGAGCAGCGCCGCGCCGAGAACCAGGACCAGCAGCAGGCCGATCCCGGTTCCCGTGCGCTGCCGGGCTCGTAAGGCTCCTGAGGCGTCGGGCACGCCCCGTGACGTTAGTTGCTGCCGCTCACCTGGTCCATGGGCAGCCACAGCACCGTGCCCCGGGAGGCCGCGCCCGAGGCGCCGGAGGCCAGCTCCCCGTCGCTCAGGGCCCGGTTCCACACCCGGACGTCGTCGATCGCCCCGGTGAGGAACGCCCGGCTGTCCATGCGCTGCCCGATGTGCACGCCGAACGGGGAGTTGCGGCTGACCGAGCCCGGCACGTCGGCGGTGCCGAGCGCCTCGCCGTCGAGGAAGAGCGTCAACCGCCCGCCACCGCGGCGCAGCGCGAGATGGTGCCAGCGGCCGTCGTTGTGGGCGCCGTCGGTGGACACCGAGGCGGACCTGACGGTCGTCGCGCCCGACCGGGTGGTCATCAGCCCGCGGACCCGGCCGCTCGCCGGTTCCCCGCGCAGCCAGATCTGCGGCTGGGTGGTGCCGATGCCGCCCATCCACAGGAAGGGCTGTTCGCCGGTCGTGGCCGTGTAGCGGAAGTGCAGCGACGCCGTGAAGTCCCCGTCCCCGAGCGGCAGCCGGGACCGGTAGGGGAGCCGGACGGCGTCGTCGGCGCCGTCGAAGGAGAGCGCGCCGCCGCGGACACCGGCCGTGCGCGCGGCACCGCCGAGCACGGCCGCGGGCCGGGCGCCCGCCGCCGCGTCCCGCGTGGTCGGGTCGGCGCCCCGGCGCGGCATCAGCCAGTCCTCGGTGAAGCGGGCGAAGCGGATCTCGTCGCGCGCGTCGACGGCGCCGCCCTCGTACAGCAGCCCGACCGTGGTGCCGTCGACGGGTGCCATGTCGGAGTAACCGGACCAGTCCGTGGTGACGACCGTGCCCCGGTCCACGCTCTCCCAGGTGCGCCCGCCGTCGTAGGAGGAGCGGACCATCATCGTGCGGCGGCGGTCGGGGTCGGCCGGAGCGGACAGCAGCATCCGGTCGCCGCGGCGCAGGATCGCGCCCTGGACCTGCGGGGTGTACAGGTCCGGCAGGTCGCGGAAGGGCGTGGCGAAGCTGTCCCCGCCGTCCCGGCTGAGGGTCTGGGAGCGGTGGCCGAGGTCGGTGCCGTCCTGTTCCCGGCCGCTGACGAGCAGGGCGCCGTCGGCGCGTTCGGTGAGCGTCACCTCCGACGGCTTCTGCCGGAACGTGCCGTCCGGCGCTATGGGCCAGGTGTCCGTGGCGCCGATCTGCCAGGAGTCGCCGCCGTCGTCGCTGATCACGAGCGCGGCGTGGTTGGCGGAGACCCGGCTGCCGTTCCACGTCTCGGTGTTGACGCCGAACACCAGCCGCCCGGCGTGCTTGCCGCGGGTGAGCTGGATGCCGTGCACGGGACCCGTCGCGTACCAGGAGTTCCAGTCCTCGGGCAGGATCTCGTCGCTCAGGTCGCGCGGCTGCGACCAGGTCCGGCCGTCGTCGTCGCTGTACTGCAGGTGCGGGGTGCGGTCGCAGGGCACGGCGCAGTTGCCGGCGTCCGTCCGGCCGGTGTTGTACGTCTCGGCCAGCAGGATCCGGCCCGTCCTACGGTCCACGACGGGCGCCGGGTTGCCGTGCGTGTCGCCCGCGCCCTCGGTGACGACCTGGAGCGGCCCCCAGGTGCGGCCCCCGTCGGTGGAGCGCTTGACGACGATGTCGATGTCGGCCGCGTCGCCGCAGTTGAGGACCCGGCCCTCGGCGAAGGCGAGCAGGGTGCCGCGGGTGGTGCGCACCATCGCCGGGATCCGGAAGCAGGCGTAGCCGGGGTCCTGGGACGTCTTGAACAGCACCTGCTGCTCGAACTCCGGTAACGGCGTGGCGGGTCGGCCGTGGGCCGGGACGGCCGGCACGAGCAGCGCCCCGGCGGTGACGGCGGCTGTCAGGGTGGATCTCAGACGTGTGCGAAGACTTGACGGCATGGTGCGACCTGCCCTTCATGCGTCTGTCGGCTGGACCACCTGGTCATGGAACAGACATCCGGTCATCCGGACATTCCACGTCCCCTGTGTGGGTCACAGACGGTACTTGGCTCACAGACCCCCCACAAGGACCCGCGTCAGGGGATCAGGACGACCTTGCCCAGGTTGGACCGGCCCTCGATCTCCGCGTGCGCCTTCGCCGCGTCCTCCAGGGCGAACTCCCCGTGGACGGCGGGCCTGAGCTCTCCGGCGCCGAACAGCCGCCACAGCTCCTCGCGCCAGTGCTCGTACACCTCCGGCTTCCCGCGGGCGATCCGGGCCATCTGGAAGCCGGTCACCGACTTGGCGTCCACGAGCAGGTCGTACGCCTGGATGGCGCCGCCGCCCGAGCTGTACGCCACCAGCCGCCCCTCGGGGACGAGCGCGTGCAGGGCGCGGGTGAGCAACTCGCCGCCGACCGCGTCCAGCACGTAGTCGACCGGGGTGCCCCAGCTCCGGTCGCCGTACGCGATGACGTGGTCGGCACCGAGACCACGCACGAAGTCGGCCTTGCCCGGGTCGGAGACGGCGCCCACGACACGCCCCGCGCCGCGTGTCCTGGCCAGCTGCACGGCCAGATGGCCGACGCCGCTCGCGGCCGCGGTGACCAGGGCCGCCTCGCCCGGTTCGGGGCGGGCCGCCTCCAGTGCGCCGAGGGCGACCAGACCGCTGCGGACCAGGGCGATGGCGTCGACGGCGCTCGCGTCCCCGGGGACCGGGGAGGCCATGGCCTCGTGCAGCACGGCGAAGTCCGCGTAGCCATGGCCGAAACAGGGGCCGGTCACCCGGTCGCCCGTGCCGAAGCGGGTGACACCCTCTCCCACGGCCGTGACCTGCCCGGCGATCTCGCCGCCGAGCGGGATCGGTTCGGCCGCCTCGCTGACCTTGCGCACGACCGGGAGCGTGACGCCGATCGCCTCCGTGCGCACGAGCAGCTCGCCGGGGCCGGGCCGGGGGAGCGGTGCCTCCTCCAGGAACAGGGGGCCGCCTGGGACGTCGTAGCGGACGCGGCGCATCGCACCTCCGGGGGCGTTGGTGATCCCAACGGGATCGTTGGGAGGCCCAACGGTATAGGAGGATCGTAGGAAGAGCCAACGATTTCTTGGTTAGGCTGAGTCCATGCCGGAAGCCCCCCTCCCCGCGATCCGCTCCCTGCCCAGCTGGCTGCTCGGCCGCGCCGCCGCCCGCGGCCGGGCCCTGGTGGCCGAGGCGCTGGCCGCGGAGGACATGCGGATGTGGCACCACGTGGTGCTGTCCGCCGTCCGCGACCTCGCCCCCGTCGCCCAGGCCGACCTCGGCCGCGGGATCGGGCTGGACCCCAAGGACCTGGTCGGCGTGCTCAATGACCTCCAGTCGGCCGGCCTGGTGGTCCGCGAGCCCGACCCGAAGGACCGCCGCAAGAACGCGGTGTCCCTCACGGAGCGGGGAGCGCGGCTGCTGAAGCGCTGCGAGAAGGCGGCCCGCGCCGCCAACGACGAACTGCTCGCACCGCTGTCCGCGGCCGAGCGGGATCAGTTCATGGCGATGCTGCTCCGGATATCCGATACGGCCGACTGACGGCAGTGCCGCTCCGGACGTCCGGTACGGCCGACCGACGGCAGTGCCGCTCCGGAGACCCGGTACGGTCGGCCGACGACCCGGCGGCCCCCGAGCGGGCAGGCGGAGACGGGGCCCTGCGGCGCAGGGGGCGCCGCCGGTCGGGGCCACGCCGTCGTGTCGCGGGAGGGGCCGTGTCGCGGGAGGGACCCCGTGTCCGTGGGAGGGACCTGCTCAGCCCTGGGCGGCCGCGGCCCGCACGGCGATCCGGTCCTCACCCGCGTACACGTTCATGGAACTGCCCCGCAGGAAGCCCACCAGCGTCAGGCCCGTCTCGGCGGCCAGGTCCACCGCCAGCGAGGACGGCGCCGACACGGCCGCCAGGACCGGAATGCCGGCCATCACGGCCTTCTGCGCCAGCTCGAAGGAGGCCCGGCCCGACACCAGCAGGATCGCCCGCGACAGCGGCAGCTCCCCGTTCTGCAGGGCCCGGCCGACCAGCTTGTCGACCGCGTTGTGCCGGCCCACGTCCTCCCGGACGTCCAGCAGCTCGCCCTCCTCCGAGAACAGAGCCGCCGCGTGCAGGCCCCCGGTCCGGTCGAAGACCCGCTGGGCCGCGCGCAGCCGGTCGGGGAGGCTCGCGAGCAACTCGGGGGAGACCTGGACCGGGGGAGTGTCGGCGACGGGCCACCGGGCCGTGGTGCGCACCGCGTCCAGTGACGCCTTGCCGCACAGCCCGCAGGAGGACGTTGTGTAGACGTTGCGCTCCAGTGTGATGTCGGGGATCACCACGCCCGGGACCGTCTTCACGTCGACCACGTTGTAGGTGTTGGCCCCCTCGGCCGTCGCCCCGGCGCAGTAGACCATGTTCTGCAGGTCCTGCCGCCCGGCCAGCACTCCCTCGCTCACCAGGAAACCCGCCGCCAATGCGAAGTCGTCACCCGGGGTACGCATGGTGATCGCCAGGGGCTTGCCGTTGAGCCGGATCTCCATCGGCTCCTCGGCGACGAGCGTGTCCGGACGGCTGGAGACCACCCCGTCCCGGATGCGGATCACCTTGCGTCGTTCCGTGACTCGTCCCATGTCCTGATCAGTCCCGGTTCTGTACGTGCTGGTGGCCGAAGCGGCCCTTGATGCAGAGATGGCCGTGGGTCACCGGGTTGTCGAGCGGCGAGGTGACCTTGACGATCCCATTGTCCTGTACGTGCGGCGTCAGGTCGCAGCCCACTCCGCAGTACGCGCACCCCGTGGTGGTCACCGTCTGCCACGCCTCGTCCCAGGTACCCGCCGCGCGCATGTCGAACTCGGCCTTGAACGACAGCGCGCCCGTGGGGCACACCTCGATGCGGTTCCCGCAGTACACGCACGCGGAGCCGGTCAGCAAAGGGTGTCCGCCGTATGGAGGTCGGCTGGGCAAGGATGCGTGCGCCGACCGTTCGGCGCATGCCGGATACCGCTCACCGCATACGGTCGACGGCCCGTCTTCCCAACGCCTGTCGGCATCCCTACCGTCCGGGGTTCATGAGTCCCCCCGTCGCGCCCCCGGGCTGGAGCCGCTGGCTCGTTCCGCCCGCCGCTCTCTCCGTACATCTCTCCATCGGCCAGGCCTACGCCTGGAGCGTGTTCAAGCCGCCCCTGGAGTCCGCGCTCGGCCTCAGCGGCACGCAGAGCGCGCTGCCCTTCCAACTGGGCATCGTCATGCTGGGCCTGTCCGCCGCGTTCGGCGGCACCCTCGTGGAGCGCAAGGGCCCCCGCTGGGCGATGACCGTCGCCCTGCTCTGCTTCTCCTCCGGCTTCCTGCTCTCCGCGCTGGGCGCGTCCCTGGAGCAGTACTGGCTGATCGTCCTCGGCTACGGCTTCGTCGGCGGCATCGGTCTCGGCATCGGCTACATCTCACCCGTCTCCACGCTGATCAAGTGGTTCCCGGACCGGCCCGGCATGGCCACCGGCATCGCCATCATGGGCTTCGGCGGCGGCGCGCTCATCGCCTCGCCGTGGTCGGCCCAGATGCTGGAGTCCTTCGGCGGCGACAGCACCGGCATCGCACTGGCCTTCCTGGTGCACGGGCTGTCGTACGCCGTGTTCATGTTGCTGGGTGTGCTGTTGGTCCGGGTTCCGCGTCACGCCGCAGGGGCACGGGGAACTGCGCGACAAGCCCCCACCGGCCCGCAGGTCTCCGCGAACCAGGCCCTCCGCACCCCCCAGTTCTGGCTCCTGTGGATCGTGCTCTGCATGAACGTCACCGCGGGCATCGGCATCCTGGAGAAGGCCGCGCCGATGATCACGGACTTCTTCGCGGACACCTCCACGCCGGTGTCGGTGACGGCCGCCGCCGGATTCGTCGCGCTGCTGTCGGCGGCGAACATGGCGGGCCGCATCGGCTGGTCCTCGACGTCCGACCTCATCGGCCGCAAGAACATCTACCGCCTCTACCTGGGTGTCGGCGCCCTGATGTACACCCTCATCGCCCTGTTCGGCGACTCCTCCAAGCCGCTGTTCATCCTGTGTGCCCTGGTCATCCTCTCCTTCTACGGCGGTGGATTCGCCACGGTTCCCGCCTATCTGAGGGATTTGTTCGGTACGTACCAGGTCGGTGCCATCCACGGGCGGCTGCTCACCGCCTGGTCCACGGCCGGGGTGCTCGGCCCGCTGATCGTGAACTGGATCGCCGACCGCCAGGAGGAGGCGGGCCGGCACGGCGCGTCCCTGTACGGGCTGTCGTTCGCCATCATGATCGGGCTGCTCGTCGTCGGCTTCGTCGCCAACGAACTGGTCCGGCCCGTCGACCCCCGCCACCACGTCCCCGCCCCGAAGGAGGCCGCGCATGTCGAGCGACAGCAGTCAGAGTCCGCCTAGCCCGGACCGGCGGTGGCTGATCGCCCTCGCCTGGGCGTGGGTGGGCGTACCGCTCGCCTACGGGCTGTACGAGCTCGTCCGCAAGGCGACGCAGCTGTTCACCGGGTAGCAGCCGGGGCGGGCGGCGGTCGAGGCCGCCGGCGGCGTTCGACAGGTGCCCGGGCGTCCGAGCTCCTGACCGAAGCTGACAACCCGGGCGCCGGTTTCCTGTCGCCTTGGCTGCCGTCGTACCCGTGAGTCACTGATCAGACTGGTGGATCCGCTACCCAAGGCACGAGGGGGATCCACCCAATGAACGGCTCGCGCATCGCCGCCGTCGGCCACTACCAGCCCGCCAAGGTGCTCACCAACGAGGACCTGGCAGGCCTGGTCGACACCAGTGACGAGTGGATCCGGAGCCGGGTGGGCATCCGCACACGGCACATCGCCGGCCCCGACGAGCCGGTCGACGAACTGGCCGGACACGCCGCCGCCAAGGCCCTCGCCGCGGCCGGACTGGCCCCGGCCGACATCGACCTCGTGCTGGTCGCCACCTCCACCGCCGTCGACCGCTCGCCCAACACGGCCGCCCGGGTCGCGGCCCGCCTGGGCATCCCGCAGGCCGCCACCATGGACCTCAACGTGGTGTGCGCCGGGTTCACCCATGCCCTGGCCACCGCCGACCACGCCGTCCGCGCGGGGGGCTCGAGCCGGGCGCTGGTGATCGGGGCGGACAAGATGTCCGAGGTCACCGACTGGAGCGACCGCAGCACCTGCGTGCTCGTCGGCGACGGGGCCGGCGCCGCGGTGGTGGAGGCCGCGGACGAGCCGGCCATCGGTCCGGTGCTGTGGGGCTCGGTGCCCGAGATGGGCAACGCGGTGCGCATCGAGGGCACTCCGCCGCGCTTCGCCCAGGAGGGCCAGAGCGTCTACCGCTGGGCCACCACGCAGCTCCCGCCCATCGCCCGCCGGGCCTGCGAACGGGCCGGGCTGGAGCCGGCCGACCTCGCCGGGGTCGTCCTGCATCAGGCGAACCTGCGCATCATCGAGCCCCTCGCGGACAAGATCGGCGCCGTCAACGCGGTCGTCGCACGCGATGTCACGGAGTCCGGCAACACCTCGGCCGCGAGCATCCCGATGGCCTTCTCGAAACTGGTCGAGCAGGGCGCGCTCAGCACGGGCGACCCGGTGCTGCTGTTCGGCTTCGGCGGGAACCTGTCGTACGCGGGCCAGGTCGTCCGCTGCCCCTGAGCCCGTCTCGGTTCCTCGGGGTGTGACGCGCTCAACTCCCCCCAAGCCTGTCCTTTGTGCGCCGTGGACTGTAGACGAAAGACAATCAATACCGACTCTGTGGCGACACCGGCTCGCGCCCCGCTGTGCGCGGCCCTGCCGAGGAGGGGGACCGCGATGCTGTCGACAGGCCTGCCCCAGGGGGCGGTACCCAAGCTGGAACGCCCGGGTCCGCTGCGCGACCGTGTCTACGAGGCACTGCTCGAACTCATCACCACCCGTGCGCTCCAGCCCGGCCGGCACCTCGTCGAGAGCGAACTCGCCGGGCACCTCGGAGTCTCCCGGCAGCCGGTGCGCGAGGCGCTGCAGCGGCTGAACACCGAGGGGTGGGTCGATCTGCGGCCTGCCCAGGGCGCGTTCGTGCACGAGCCGACGGAGGAGGAGGCCGACCAGCTCCTCACGGTCCGTACGCTCCTGGAGGCCGAGGCGGCCCGGCTCGCCGCGGCCAACGCCGACAGCGCGGGCATCGCCGCCCTGGAAGCGCTGTGCGCGGAGGGCGAGAAGGCGGTCGACGCCGACGACGTGGACGGGGCCGTGGCGATGAACGCCCGTTTCCACGCCAAGATCATGGAGCTCGCCGGCAACGCGGTCCTGGCCGAACTCGCCGCCCAGGTCGACCGGCGCGTGCGCTGGTACTACACGCCGGTGGCCCGCCGGCGCGGTCACCAGTCCTGGATCGAGCACCGCGAACTGATCGCCGCGGTCACCGACCGCGACGAACAGCGCGCCACCCGGCTGATGCGCGAACACACCGAGCACACGCGACGGTCGTACCACGCGCGTTCACGTGCCTAGCGCCACCACGAGCCCGTAGTACGGCAGTTCGGCCTGCCCTGCCTCTCCTGCGAGGCGGGGCATCCGTCACCGCTTCTTTGTCCACTGAGTGGAGAAAGTGCGGGGCAATTCCTGCGCGACTTCTTCCCACTCCCGGCAGCCGCTGCTACGTTCCCTCCGAAAGCAAGCCACCGAGGTGGCGGAAAACCGGCGCGCACAGGCCGATCGAGGCGGGGAGGGGCTCGTGAGACGTATGACCGCACGACCCGGAAACGCCCATCAGGCCCGACTGCTCACGCTGTTGCGCGACGGCGGCCCCAACTCCCGTGCCCAGCTGGGAGACCAGGTCGACCTCTCGCGGTCCAAGCTCGCCGTGGAGGTGGACCGGCTGCTGGAGACGGGGCTGGTCGTGGCCGACGGACTCGCCGCCTCGCGCGGTGGCCGCCGCTCCCACAACATCCGCCTCAACCCCGAACTCCGCTTCCTCGGCGTCGACATCGGCGCGACCTCCGTCGACGTCGCCGTCACCAACGCCGAGCTGGAGACCCTCGGGCACCTCAACCACCCCATGGACGTGCGCGAAGGGCCCGTCGCGGTCTTCGAGCAGGTCCTGGCCATGGCCGCGAAGCTGAGGGCCTCCGGGCTCGCGGAGGGGTTCGACGGCGCCGGCATCGGCGTCCCGGGCCCGGTCCGCTTCCCCGAGGGCATCCCGGTGGCACCGCCGATCATGCCCGGCTGGGACGGCTTCCCGGTGCGGGAGGCGCTCAGCCAGGAACTCGGCTGCCCCGTCATGGTCGACAACGACGTGAACCTCATGGCGATGGGGGAGCAGCACGCGGGCGTCGCCCGCACCGTCGCCGACTTCCTCTGCGTCAAGATCGGCACCGGCATCGGCTGCGGCATCGTCGTCGGCGGTGAGGTCTACCGCGGCACGACGGGCAGCGCCGGCGACATCGGGCACATCCAGGCCGTCCCCGACGGCCGCCCCTGCGCCTGCGGCAACCGGGGCTGCCTGGAGGCCCACTTCAGTGGAGCCGCCCTGGCCCGCGACGCGACGGAGGCCGCCCAGCAGGGGCTCTCCGCCGAACTGGCCTCGCGGCTGGACACCAACGGCGCGCTCACCGCCGTGGACGTCGCCGCCGCTGCCGCGGCCGGTGACGCCACCGCCCTCGATCTGATCCGCGAGGGCGGCAACCGCACCGGCCAGGTCATCGCCGGCCTGGTCAGCTTCTTCAACCCGGGCCTGGTGGTGATCGGCGGCGGGGTGACCGGCCTCGGCCACACGCTGCTCGCCGCGATCCGCACCCAGGTCTACCGCCAGTCGCTGCCGCTGGCGACCGGCAACCTCCCCATCGTCCTCGGGGAGTTGGGTTCCGCCGCCGGAGTGACCGGCGCGGCCCGGCTCATCAGCGACCACCTGTTCTCACCCGCGTAGTCCTCTCCGACAGCACGGCTCCCTCAGCACAGCGCCCTGCTCTGCCCTGCCCTGAAACCGGCCCGCACGCCCGCCAAGGGGAATCCGCATGGCATCAGAACCACCGCTGCTCAGCATGTCCGGTATCACCAAGTCGTTCCCCGGAGTCCGGGCCCTGGACGGCGTCGACCTGGACGTCCAGGCCGGTGAGGTGCACTGCCTCCTCGGCCAGAACGGCGCCGGCAAGTCCACCCTCATCAAGGTGCTGGCCGGCGCCCACCAGCCCGACACCGGAAGCATCCGCTGGCGCGGCGAGGAGGTCATCCTCCGCTCGCCGATCAACGCCATGCGCCTCGGCATCGCCACCATCTACCAGGAACTCGACCTGGTGGAGCACCTGTCGGTCGCCGAGAACGTCCACCTCGGGCATGAGCCGACCACCGCGGGCTTCGTCGTGCGGGGGAGGGCGGCCAGGGCGTCGACGGCCGCCCTGCTGAAGCGACTCGGTCATGCCGAGATCGATCCCGCCCGGCTCGTGGGACAGTTGTCGGCGGCGCAGCAGCAGATCGTGTCCATGGCGCGGGCGCTCTCCCACGACGTGCGGCTCATCGTGATGGACGAACCGTCCGCCGCACTCGACCCGGACGAGGTAGACAACCTGTTCCGCATCGTCGGCGACCTGACCGCCGCCGGAGTGGCCGTCGTCTACATCTCCCACCGCCTGGAGGAGATCCGCCGCATCGGCGACCGGGTGACCGTCCTGAAGGACGGACGGGCCGTCGCGAACGGACTCCCGGCGAAGTCGACACCGACCCGCGAGGTCGTCGCCCTGATGACCGGCCGCAACGTCGAGTACGTCTTCCCCGACCGCCCCGTCTCCCCGCCGCCCGGCGCACCGGTCCTGACCGTCCAAGGGCTGTCCCGGCCAGGGGAGTTCGAGCCGCTCGACCTGGAGGTCCGGCCGGGCGAGATCGTCGGCCTCGCCGGCCTGGTCGGCTCAGGCCGCTCCGAGATCCTCGAAACCGTCTACGGTGCCCGCAAACCGACGACCGGTCAGGTACGGGTCGGCGGCCGGGCACTGAAGCCGGGCAGCGTACGGGCCGCCGTCCGGGCCGGACTCGGGCTCGCCCCCGAGGAACGCAAGGCGCAGGCCCTGCTCATGCTGGAGTCCGTCACCCGCAACGTGTCGGTCTCCTCCATGTCCCGCTTCGCACGCGGCGGCTGGATCGACCGGGGCGCCGAACTCGGAGCCGCCCGGGCCGCCACCCGCGAGCTGTCGCTCCGGCCCGACAACCCGTCCGTGCCCGTGCGCACCCTGTCCGGCGGCAACCAACAGAAGGCCGTCCTGGCACGCTGGCTGCTGCGCGGCTGCAAGGTACTGCTGCTCGACGAACCCACCCGCGGCGTCGACGTGGGCGCCCGCGCCGAGCTCTACGCGGTCATCCGCCGGCTCGCCGACGAGGGCCTCGCCGTGCTGCTGGTCTCCAGCGAGGTGCCCGAGGTGCTCGGCCTCGCCGACCGCGTCCTGGTGCTGCGTGAGGGCCGTGTCGTCCACACGGCACCCGCGCGCGAACTCGACGAACACCGCGTACTCGACCTGGTCATGGAAGGAAGCCCGGCGTCATGACGCAGCCCGTCTCCCCGCCGCGGGACAGCACCGCGACGGTGCCCGAGGACCGGCCTCCGGCCTGGCGCGGCCTGCTGGCCCGCGCCGACGTCCGCACCCTCTCCCTGCTCGGCGTGCTCGCCGCGCTGATCGTCGTCGGCGGCATCACCAAGCCCGACGAGTTCCTCGACACCCGCAACCTGCAACTGGTCCTCACCCAGGCCTCCGTGGTGGGCGTCGTCACCGTCGGCATGACCTTCGTCATCGTCTCCGGCGGCATCGACCTTTCGGTCGGCGCGATCGTCGCCCTCGCCTCGGTGTGGGCGACCACGGTCGCCACCCAGGAGTACGGCTTCGCCGGCATCCTCTTCACGGCGATCGTCGTCGGAGTCGGCTGCGGCCTGGTCAACGGAGTGCTCATCGCCTACGGCTCGATGGTGCCGTTCATCGCCACCCTCGCCATGCTGGCCTCCGCCCGCGGCCTCGCCCTGCAGATCACCGACGGCAAGACCCAGATCGTCACCGTGCCGTCCGTCCTCGACCTGGGGGAGCGCGACGCCTACGTCCTCGGCATCCCGCCCCTGGTCCTGGTGTTCGCCGTCGTGACGGTCATCGGCTGGCTGGTGCTCAACCGCACCACCTTCGGCCGCCGCACGGTCGCCGTCGGCGGCAACCCCGAGGCGGCCCGGCTCGCCGGCATCGACGTCCGCCGCCAGCGGCTCTACCTCTACCTGCTGTCCGGCCTGTGCTGCGGCATCGCGGCCTTCCTGCTGATCGTCCTGTCCGGCTCCGGCCAGAACACCAACGGCAACCTCTACGAACTCGACGCCATCGCCGCCGCGATCATCGGCGGCACCCTGCTCACCGGCGGCCGCGGCACCATCACCGGCTCCGTGCTCGGCGTCCTGATCTTCTTCACGATCACCAACATCTTCGCCCTGAACAACCTGCAGAGCGACGTCCAGCAGATCGCCAAGGGCGCGATCATCGTCGCCGCCGTGCTGGTCCAGCGCCGTACCGCGAGCACGACCTGAGGAAAGGGTTGACCGCCATGCCAGAGATCACGAGCCGCAGAGGGCTGCTCTTCGGGGCCGCCGCCGTCTCCGCCGGTGCCCTCCTCACGGGGTGCACGAGCAACGAGCCGTCCCAGTCCGAGGACCAGCAGGCCGGCAACGACCAGCCGGCCGCCGACGACAAGCCCGGCAAGCAGGTCACCATCGGCTTCGCCGGACCGCAGGCCGACCACGGCTGGCTCAACGCCATCAACGACAACGCCAAGAGCCGCGCCGAGAAGTACTCCGACGTCACCCTGGAGATCACCGAGGGCTCCAACGACACCGCCCAGCAGATCGGCCAGATCGAGACCCTCATCAACAAGAAGGTCGACGTCCTGGTCGTGCTGCCGGCCGACGGCAAGGCCCTCACCCAGGTCGGCCTGAAGGCGATGCGCGCCGGTATCCCGGTCGTCAACCTCGACCGCATCTTCAACTCCCCGCAGGCCTACCGCTGCTGGATCGGCGGCGACAACTACGGCATGGGCCTCAACGCCGGGCACTACATCGGCGAGAAGCTCAAGGGCAAGTCAGGCGCCCGTGTCATCGAACTGGCCGGCCTGGACAACCTGGAGCTCACCAAGCAGCGCACCCAGGGCTTCGACGACGCCCTGAAGAACTACCCCAACATCAAGAAGGTCGCCCGGCAGGCCGCCGAGTTCACCGTCGAGTCCGGCCAGGCCAAGATGGCACAGCTGCTCCAGGCCCAGTCGACGTTCGACGCGCTGTGGAACCACGACGACGACCAGGGCGTGGGCGCCCTGCGCGCCATCGAGCAGGCCGGGCGGGACGACTTCCTGATGGTCGGCGGCGCCGGCGCGCTCTCCGCGTTCCAGGCCATCAAGCAGGACGACGGCGTCCTCAAGGCGACCGTGCTGTACCCGCCGACCATGGCGGCCTCCGCGGTCGACCTGGCCCGCGCCCTCGGCCAGAGCAAGGGCATCGGGGGCCTCGCCGAGTTCGAGATCCCCTCGTCGCTCACCCTCTACTCGGCCGTCGTCGACAAGACCAACGTCGACCAGTACATGTCCACCGGCTTCAAGTGAGCCACCCCGCACCCCCCACGTGCGCCACCCCGACCAGGACGAGGAGGACACCCGTATGGGACAGCCGCAGCAGCAGTCGGAAGGGACCGAGAAAGGCAAGCCACCCCTGCGCGTGGGGATGGTGGGCTACGCCTTCATGGGCGCCGCCCACTCCCAGGGCTGGCGCACCGCGGGCCGCGTCTTCGACCTGCCGCTGAACCCCAGGCAGGCCGTGATCTGCGGCCGGGACACCGCCGCCGTCCGGGCCGCGGCCGACCGGCACGGCTGGGAGTCCACGGAGACCGACTGGCGGGCCCTCGTCGAACGGGACGACGTCGACCTCGTCGACATCTGCACCCCCGGCGACAGCCACGCCGAGATCGCCCTGGCCGCCCTGGCCGCGGGCAAGCACGTCCTGTGCGAGAAGCCGCTGGCCAACACCGTCGAGGAGGCCACCTCGATGGCGCTGGCGGCCGAGGAGGCCCACGCACGCGGCCAGGTGGCGATGGTCGGCTTCAACTACCGCCGGGTGCCCGCCACCGCCCAGGCCCGCCGCATGGTCGCCGAGGGCCGGCTGGGCACGCTGCGGCACGTGCGCGTGACGTACCTCCAGGACTGGCTGGTCGACCCCACGTTCCCGCTGACCTGGCGGCTGCGCAGGGAGCAGGCCGGCTCCGGCTCGCTCGGCGACCTGGGCGCCCACATCGTCGACCTCGCGCAGCACCTGGTGGGGGAGCCGCTGGCCGGTGTCTCCGCGCTGACCGAGACCTTCGTACGGGAGAGGCCCCTGCCCACCGGTGCCACGAGCGGTCTGTCGGCCGTCACCTCCGCGGGCACCGGGCAGGTCACCGTCGATGACGCCGCCCTCTTCACCGCCCGCTTCCCCTCCGGCGCCCTCGCCTCCTTCGAGGCCACCCGCTACGCCACCGGCCGCAAGAACGCCCTGCGCATCGAACTCAACGGGGAGCGCGGATCGCTCGCCTTCGACCTGGAGCGGCTCAACGAGCTGTCCTTCCACGACGCCACCGAGCCGGGCGCGGAGGCCGGGTTCCGCCGGATCCTCGTCACCGAACCCGACCACCCCTACCTGGAGGCCTGGTGGCCGCCCGGCCACGGCCTCGGCTACGAGCACACCTTCGTCCACCAGGCCCGCGACCTCGTCCACGCCATCGCCGAGGGACGCCGCCCCGAACCCTCCTTCGCCGACGGGCTGCAGGTGCAGCGCGTGCTCGCGGCGGTCGAGGAGAGTGCCGAGAAGAACTCCGTCTACACGCCGATCGCGGTCTGAGGAGGGCCTGTACCGATGCCCCGCACCTTCACGCTCTTCACCGGCCAGTGGGCGGACCTGCCCCTGGAGGAGGTCTGCCGCCTCGCCCGCGACTTCGGCTACGACGGCCTCGAACTCGCCTGCTGGGGCGACCACTTCGAAGTCGACAAGGCACTCACCGACCCGACGTATCTGGACGGCCGCCGGGCCCTGCTCGACAAGTACGGTCTGAAGTGCTGGGCCATCTCCAACCACCTGGTCGGCCAGGCCGTTTGCGACGCCATCATCGACGAACGCCACCAGGCCATCGTGCCGGGCGAGGTGTGGGGCGACGGAGACCCTGAGGGTGTCCGGCAGCGGGCCGCCGAGCGCATGAAGGACACCGCCCGGGCCGCGGCCGCCTTCGGCGTGAACACCGTCATCGGGTTCACCGGCTCCGCCATCTGGCACCTGGTCGCCATGTTCCCGCCCGCCCCCGAGGTGATGATCGAACGCGGCTACCAGGACTTCGCCGACCGCTGGAACCCGATCCTGGACGTCTTCGACGCCGAAGGTGTGCGGTTCGCACACGAGGTCCACCCCAGCGAGATCGCCTACGACTACTGGACCACGCAGCGGGCCCTGGAAGCCGTCGGCCGGCGCCCCGCCTTCGGCCTCAACTTCGACCCGTCGCACTTCGTGTGGCAGGACCTCGACCCGGTCGGCTTCCTCTGGGACTTCCGCGACCGGATCTACCACGTCGACTGCAAGGAGGCCCGCAAGCGCCTCGACGGACGCAACGGCCGGCTCGGCTCCCACCTGCCCTGGGGCGACCCGCGGCGCGGCTGGGACTTCGTCTCCGCCGGGCACGGCGACGTCCCCTGGGAGGACGTCTTCCGCATGCTGCGCTCCATCGACTACACGGGTCCGGTCTCCGTCGAGTGGGAGGACGCCGGCATGGACCGGCTCCAGGGGGCGCCCGAGGCCCTGACCCGGCTCAAGGCCTTCGACTTCGAACCGCCCAGCGCGTCCTTCGACGCCGCGTTCAACAGCTGAACCACAAGTTCACCACACTGACCTGCCTTGACGCGCTCAAGGCACAGCACACCTCCGGGGTGACGGCGCACCCCGGCGCCCGCACGCACGCTTCGCACCCACCCCGTACGGCCCACCCCGTTCCCGGAGGGACTTCGTGCACAGAACCAGACCCAGCAGCACCCGCACCCCCAGGCGTACCGGACTTCGCAGCACCGTAGCCCTGTTCACCGGCCTGCTTCTCGCCGTCGGAACCCCCGCCACCGTCGCCGGCGCCCACCCCGGGCACCCGGAACACGACGAACCGGCGGCCGCCGAGGGCCAGTTCCAGCAGGTGCCGCTCGCCAAGGGCGAACCCGAGACGGGTGAGCCCATGTCGCTCGCCGTCCTCCCGGACCGCAGCGTCCTGCACACCTCACGCGACGGCACACTGCGCCTGACCGACCAGGGCGGCGTCACCAAGGTCGCCGGCAAGCTCGACGTGTACAGCCACGACGAGGAAGGTCTCCAGGGCGTCGGCATCGACCCGGACTTCAAGAACAACCGGGCGATCTACCTGTATTACGCCCCGCCGCTGGACACCCCCGCGGGCGACGCCCCGGAGACCGGCACCGCCGACGACTTCAAGAAGTTCGACGGCGTCAACCGCCTCTCGCGTTTCGTCCTCAACCCCAACGGCACGCTGAACCTGTCCAGCGAGAAGAAGGTCCTGGACGTCGCGGCCTCCCGGGGCACCTGCTGCCACGTCGGTGGCGACATCGACTTCGACGCGGACGGCAACCTCTACCTGTCGACCGGCGACGACACCAACCCCTTCGCCTCCGACGGCTACACCCCGATCGACGACCGGCCGAACCGCAACCCGGCCTTCGACGCCCGCCGCAGCGCCGGCAACACCAACGACCTGCGCGGCAAGATCCTGCGCATCAAGGTCGCCGAGGACGGCTCCTACACCGTCCCGGAGGGCAACCTCTTCGCCCCGGGCACCGAGAGGACCCGCCCCGAGATCTACGCGATGGGCTTCCGCAACCCGTTCCGCATGAGCGTCGACGACAAGACCGGCACCGTCTACGTGGGCGACTACGGCCCCGACGCCGGCGCCGCCGACCCCAAGCGCGGCCCGGGCGGACAGGTCGAGTTCGCCAAGGTCACCAAGGCCGCCAACTTCGGCTGGCCCTTCTGCACCGGCGACAACGACCCCTACGTCGACTACGACTTCGCCACCAAGGAGTCCGGCGAGACGTTCGACTGCGACGCACCGAAGAACACCTCGCCGCACAACACGGGCCTCACCGACCTGCCGCCCGCGCAGGCCGCCTGGATCCCGTACGACGGCGGTTCCGTGCCCGAGTTCGGCAGCGGCTCCGAGTCCCCGATGGGCGGGCCGGTGTACCGCTACGACCCCGGGCTGAACTCCAGCGTGAAGTTCCCCGAGGCCTACGACGGGGACTTCTTCGCCGGCGAGTTCGGGCGCCGCTGGATCAAGCGGATCGAGCAGAACGCGGACGGTTCCGTCGCGAAGATCAACGACTTCCCGTGGACCGGCACCCAGATCATGGACATGGAGTTCGGCCCCGACGGCGCCCTCTACGTCCTCGACTACGGCCTCTCCTGGTTCCAGGGCGACAAGGACTCCGCGCTGTACCGCATCGAGAACGCCGAGGACGGCTTCTCCCCGATCGCCGAGGTGAGCGCCGACAGGACATCCGGCGCGGCCGGCCTCAAGGTGAAGTTCACCGCCTCCGCCAAGGACGCCGACTCCACGAACCTCACCTACGGCTGGGACTTCGGCGACGGCACCAGGGGCGAGGGCCTCACCCCCACCCACACGTACAAGAAGGTCGGCACCTACAGCGCCACCTTCACCGCCAAGGACCCCGAGGGCAACACCGGCAACGCCAGCGTCCGGATCGTCGTCGGCAACACCGAGCCGAAGGTGACGATCGAAACCCCGGGCAACGGCAGCATGGCCGCTTTCGGCAAGCCCGTCCCGTTCAGGGTGAAGGTCACCGACCCCGAGGAGACCGTCGACTGTTCCAAGGTCAAGGTCACCTACAGCCTCGGCCACGACTCCCACGCCCACGAACTGACCAGCGAGATGGGCTGCGAGGGCACCCTGACACCGCCCCCCGGCGACGGCGGCCACGACCCCAACGCCAACATCTACGGCGTCGTCGGCGCCAGTTACACCGACGGTGGAGCGAACGGCCAGGAGTCCCTGACCGGCACCGCCCGCACCGTGCTCCAGCCGCTGCACCGCCAGGGCGAGCACTTCACCACCCAGTCGGGCGTCTCCGTCATCACCAAGACCGGCGCCAACGGCGGCAAGACCGTCGGCGACATCAACGACGGCGACTGGATCTCCTTCAGCCCCTACCGGTTCGACGGGCAGAAGAAGATGACCGTACGGGCCTCCTCCGGCGGCGCGGGCGGCTTCGTCGAACTGCGCACCGGCTCGCCCGACGGGCCCCTGCACGGCTCGGCGTACATCCCGCCCACCGGCGGCTGGGAGACGTTCCAGAACGTCGACGTGCCGCTGCGGTCACTGCCGAAGAAGACCACCGACATCTACCTGGTCTTCAAGGGCGGCGAAGGCGCGCTGTACGACGTGGACGACTTCGAGTTCTCCACGGAGCCGTTCAAGGGCGGCAAGAAGGTCCTGGTCTTCTCCAGGACCGCCGGCTTCCGGCACGACTCCATCCCGGCGGGCATCACCGCCCTGAAGGAACTCGGCAGTCCGGCCGGCATCACCGTCGACGCCACCGAGGAGGCACGGCAGTTCACCACGGCCAACCTCGCCAAGTACGACGCCGTGGCCTTCCTCTCCACCACCGGCGACGTGCTGAACGCCGAGCAGCAGCAGGCGTTCGAGAACTACGTGAAGAACGGCGGCGGCTACCTGGGCGTCCACGCCGCCGCAGACACCGAGTACGACTGGGAGTTCTACGGCGGCCTCGTCGGCGCCTACTTCCAGTCCCACCCGGCCATCCAGAAGGCCACCGTCCGCGTCGAGGACCATGACCACCCGTCGACCGCGCACCTCGGCGACGCCTGGGAGCGCACCGACGAGTGGTACAACTACCGCACCAACCCGCGGGAGAAGGCCAAGGTCCTCGCCACCCTGGACGAGACCACCTACCAGGGCGGCACCATGAAGGGCGACCACCCGATCGCCTGGTGCCAGAGCTACGGCGGCGGCCGGTCCTTCTACACCGGCGGCGGCCACACCAAGGAGTCCTACGCCGACGAGGCCTTCCGCGCCCACCTGCTCGGCGGCCTCCAGTACGCCACCGGCCAGGTCAAGGCGGACTGCAAGCCCGGCAAGGACTACCGGAAGATCTTCAACGGCCAGACCCTGGACGGCTGGAAGCAGGCCGGACCCGGACAGTTCAACGTCAAGGACGGCACCCTGGAGACCGAGGGCGGCATGGGCCTGCTCTGGTACCAGGCCAAGGAGCTGAAGTCGTACTCCCTCAAGCTCGACTGGAAGATGCGGGGCGACGACAACTCCGGGATCTTCGTGGGCTTCCCCGCCTCCGACGACCCCTGGTCCGCGGTGAACAAGGGCTACGAGATCCAGATCGACGCCACGGACGCGCCCGACCGCACCACGGGCTCCGTCTACTCGTTCAAGTCGGCGAACATCAAGGCCCGTGACCAGGTCCTGCGGCCGCCCGGCCAGTGGAACTCCTACGAGATCAAGGTCCAGGGCGAACGCCTCCAGGTGTTCCTCAACGGAGTGAAGATCAACGACTTCACCAACAAGGACCCCGAGCGGAGCCTGACCGACGGCTACATCGGCCTGCAGAACCACGGCGCCGGCGACCAGGTCTCCTTCCGCAACATCCAGCTGAAGGAACTGCCCGTCCAGGGCCAGTGAACGACGGCGGGCGGGGGACGCCGGACCCCCGCCCGCCGTCCCCCCCGTCCCCGCGTGGCTCGCGCACGATCAGGAGGCTGCCCATGTCCGCGTCCCTCTCCCGACCACGTGTGGGGGTGTGGCTGATCGGAGCCCGCGGCTCCGTCGCCACCACCGTCGTCACGGGGTGCGCCGCCGTCGCCGCCGGACTGCACCCGCCCACCGGCATGGTCACCGAGACACCCGCGTTCACCGACAGCGGCCTGCCCGCACTGTCCGACCTCGTCTTCGGCGGCCACGACACCCACGACTGCCCGCTGCCCAAACGCGCCGAGACCCTCACCGCCGGCGGTGTCCTCCCACCCGGCGTGGCCACCGCCGTCACCGCCGAACTCGCTGCCGCCGACCGGGAGATCAGGCCCGGCGGCCCCACCCCCGGGGACACCCGGAGCGAGGCCGAACTGATCACGGCCTTCACCGGCGACCTGCGCGACTTCCTGCACCGCCACGAGCTGGAGCGGGCCGTGGTCGTGAACGTCGCCTCCACCGAACCCGCCTCCCGCGGACCCGGCACCCCGCTGCCGGCCAGCACCCTCTACGCGCTCGCCGCCCTGCGCGCGGGCTGCCCCTACGTCAACTTCACCCCCTCCGAGGGCATGCACCACCCGGTCGCCGCCCGCGAGGCCGAGCGCAGCGGCCTGCCCCACGCCGGGCGGGACGGCAAGACCGGACAGACGCTCCTGCGGGCCGTCCTCGGCCCGATGTTCGCCCAGCGGGCGCTGAGAGTCCGGGCCTGGTCGGGCACGAACCTGCTCGGCGGCGGCGACGGCGCCGCCCTCGCCGACCCGGCCGCCGCGGCGGCGAAGAACGCCGGCAAGGAACGCGTCCTCGCCGACACCCTCGGCGCCGTCCCCGAGGGCCAGGTCCACATCGACGACGTGCCCGCCCTCGGCGACTGGAAGACCGCCTGGGACCACATCGCCTTCGACGGCTTCCTCGGCACCCGCATGATCCTCCAGACCACCTGGCAGGGCTGCGACTCGGCCCTGGCCGCGCCCCTGGTGCTGGACCTGGCCCGGCTGACCGCCCGCGCCCACGAGACAGGGCTGTCCGGCCCGCTCGGAGCGCTCGGCTTCTACTTCAAGGACCCGGTGGGGAACGGCCCGTCGGGCCTGTCCGAGCAGTACGAGGAACTGCTCCGGTTCGGGCGCAGCCTGGGGCGGCCCGACGGAGTGGGCGACGGCACACCGCCGGTGAGGGACACCGAGGAGACAGGAGGAGCCCTGTGACGCTGCGCGAGCGCCCTGACGGCCACCCCGACGAAACTCCCCGAGCCACCCTGGGAGACACCGCCGCCGCAACCGCCGCCCCCCACCCACGCACCGGCGGCTCCGCCCGGCACCGCGCCCGCGCCCGCACTCGCGCCTGGACCGAACTTCTGCGCCTCCCCGCCCTGTTCACCGTCCCCGGGGACGCCCTGGCCGGTGCGGCCGCAGCCGGCGCACGTCCCACCCCCCGAACCCTGCTCGCCATCGCCTCCTCCCTCTGTCTGTACGAGGCCGGCATGGCCCTCAACGACTGGGCCGACCGCGACGTCGACGCCGTCGAACGCCCGCACCGCCCCCTGCCCTCCGGCCGCATCCGCCCCGCCGCCGCCCTCACGGCGGCCGGAGCCCTCACCGGAGCCGGACTGGCCCTGGCCGCCCGCGCCGGCCGCCCCGCCCTCGCTGTCGCCGCACCCCTGGCCGCGACCGTCTGGGCGTACGACCTCGGCCTGAAACGCACGCCCGCCGGACCCCTGGCCATGGGCACGGCCCGAAGCCTGGACCTGCTCCTGGGAGGCGCGGCCACCACCGGCCGGACCCGGGAGGCCCTGCCCTCCGCCGCCCTCCTCGGCACCCACACCCTGGCCGTCACCACCGTCTCCCGCCAGGAGGCACAGGGCGGCTCGCCCCTGCCTCCGCTGGCGGCCCTCGCCACGACCGCGCTGCTCACCCGAGTGGTGACGCGTCGCCCCGGCCCCCCGACCGACGGCCGTCGGAAGGCAGCCGCCCACCCCCCGACCGGGCCCCGAGCGGGCGGATGGCCAGACCCCGAGTCCGCGGCTCTGCTCACCACCGCCCTCGGCGTCGCCTACGCCACGACGACCGCCCGCCCCTATGTGTACGCCACTCTGAACCCCTCGCCTCCGCTCACCCAACGCGCCGTCGGCGCCGGCATCCGCGCCACCATCCCCCTCCAGGCCACCCTCACCGCCCGCTCCCGGGGCACCGCTACCGCCCTCCTCATCACGGCCCTCGCCCCCCTCGGAGCCCGCTTCGCGAAGAAGGTGAGCGTCACATGAGCCCCGAAGCCGACACCCCCGGGAACCGCGCCGGCGCCGTCCCCTCCCTCCGCTTCGGCTACGGCACCAACGGCCTCGCCGACCACAGGCTCGACGACGCCCTCGCCCTCCTCGCCGACCTCGGCTACGACGGCGTCGGACTGACCCTCGACCATATGCACCTCGACCCGCTCGCCCCCGACCTCGCCGCCCGCACCCGCCGGGTCGCGCACCGGCTGGACACACTCGGGCTGGGCGTCACCGTCGAGACCGGCGCCCGCTACGTGCTCGACCCGTGCCGCAAGCACGGCCCGTCCCTGCTGGACCCGGACCCGGCGGACCGCGCCCGCCGCACCGACCTCCTCCTGCGGGCCGTCCGGGTCGCCGCCGACCTGGGCGCGCACGCCGTCCACTGCTTCAGCGGAACCGTCCCGCAGGGCACCGACACGGACAGCGCGTGGAAACGCCTCAGCGAGGCCCTCACCCCCGTCCTGGACGCCGCCGCCTCCGCGGGCGTCCCGCTCGCCGTCGAACCCGAGCCGGGCCACCTCCTGGCCACCCTGAGCGACTTCCACCACCTGCGCGGCGCCCTCGGCGACCCCGAAGCCCTCGGCCTCACTCTGGACATCGGCCACTGCCAGTGCCTCGAACCCCTCTCACCGGCCGACTGCGTGCGGGCCGCCGCCCCCTGGCTGCGGCACGTCCAGATCGAGGACATGCGGCGCGGCGTCCACGAGCACCTCCCCTTCGGAGACGGAGAGATCGACTTCCCGCCGGTCCTGGCGGCCCTCGCCGCCACCGGTTACCGGGGACTGACCGTCGTCGAACTGCCCCGCCACTCCCACGCCGGCCCGCACTTCGCCGCACACTCCCTGCCCTTCCTCCGCCAAGCCGAGCGGACCGCGGCCACCGCCGCCCCTGCCCCCGCTCCGGCGCTCCAGCAGACCGCGCCACCCCACGGCGCTCCCTCCACCACCCCCGAAGGGAGCAGCAGATGACCCACCCCCGCGCCACCCCGGCGGCACGCACCGAGAGAACCCAGGACGCCCCCAGCAGCAGACCCCACACCGGCCGGACCACCCCCGCCATCACCCTCACCCCCTCACTCCACGACCTCCGCCGACACCTCACCAGCCACCTCGACCCGCCCGCCCGCATCTGGCTCGACCACGCCCTCGACGAGGCGGCCACCCACCCCGGCCTCCACGGGCCCATCTCCGTCTGGGAGCTGCGCCTCGCCGAAGCCGCCCGGCGCTGCGGCCCCGCCTACGCCGACACCGCACGCGTCCTCATCCTGGACGCGGCCCGCGCCGGCACCGACGCCCTCACCCGGGTGTACTTCCAGGGCACCGCCGACGAACGCCGAGCCGTCCTGCACGCCCTGCCCCACCTCGTGCCCGGCCCGGACGCCCTGCCGCTGGTCGAGGACGCCCTGCGCACCAACGACACCCGGCTCCTCGCCGCCGCCGTCGGGCCCTACGCCGCCCGGCACCTCAACCCCCACGCCTGGCGCCACGCCGTGCTGAAGTGCCTGTTCACCGGCGTGCCCGTAGACCACGTGGCAGACCTTCCCCGGCGCGCCGCCGGCGACGGCGAACTCGCCCGCATGCTGGGCGACTACGCCGCCGAACGCACCGCCGCCGGCCGCACCGTCCCCGAGGACCTGTACCGCGTCCTGGACCTGACCGAGTCCGTGCACCACACCCCCGGCACGGACCACCCCCACGGCAAGGAGTCCTGATGCGCATCTTCGACCCCCACATCCACATGTCGTCCCGCACCACCGACGACTACGAGGCCATGTACGCCGCCGGTGTGCGCGCCCTCGTGGAGCCGTCCTTCTGGCTCGGCCAGCCGCGCACCTCGCCCGCCTCCTTCCGTGACTACTTCGACTCCCTCCTCGGCTGGGAGCCCTTCCGCGCCGCCCAGTACGGCATCGCCCATCACTGCACGATCGCCCTCAACCCCAAAGAGGCCAACGACCCGCGCTGCCTGCCCGTCCTCGACGAACTGCCGCGGTACCTCGTCAAGGACAACGTCGTGGCGGTCGGAGAGATCGGCTACGACTCCATGACCCCGGCGGAGGACACCGCCCTCGCCGCGCAGCTCCAGCTCGCCGCCGAGCACGGCCTGCCCGCCCTCGTGCACACCCCGCACCGCGACAAGCTCGCCGGGCTGCGCCGCACCCTCGACGTCGTCCACGAGTCCGCACTGGCCCCGGACCGGGTCCTGGTCGATCACCTCAACGAGACCACCGTCAAGGAGGCCAGGGACAGCGGCTGCTGGCTGGGCTTCTCCGTCTATCCGGACACCAAGATGGACGAGGAGCGCATGGTCGCCCTCCTGCGCGCCTACGGGACCGAGCGGATCCTCGTGAACTCCGCCGCCGACTGGGGCAAGAGCGACCCCCTGAAGACCCGCAAGGTCGGTGACCTCATGCTGGCCGAGGGCTTCGACGAGGACGACGTCGACCAAGTGCTGTGGCGCAACCCCGTCGCCTTCTATGGGCTCAGCGGCCGGCTGAACCTCGACGTCGCCGGCACGGAGGCCACCCACGAGGGCAACTCCGTCCTCCGCGGCGCCCCGAAGGATCCGCACGAGCCGGTCACCGACCCGAGCACACCGGTCCGCGTCCCCGCCGCGGAGGCGTGAGCCATGCGCTTCCGCCACCCCGACGGCTCCACCGTCCACCTCGCCTACTGCACCAACGTCCACCCGGCCGAAACCCTCGACGGCGTCCTCGCCCAGCTCCGCGACCACTGCGAGCCCGTCCGCCGACGCCTGGGCCGCGACCGGCTGGGCATCGGGCTGTGGCTCGCCAAGGACGCCGCCCAGGCACTCGTCACCGACCCCTCCGCCTTGCGCAGGCTGCGCAACGAACTCGACCGCCGTGGCCTTGAGGTCGTCACCCTCAACGGCTTCCCCTATGAGGGCTTCGGCGCCGAGGAGGTCAAGTACCGCGTCTACAAGCCGGACTGGGCCGACCCGGAACGCCTCGACCACACCATCGCCCTGGCCCGCGTCCTGGCCGGCCTCCTCCCGGACGACGTCACCGACGGGACCATCTCCACCTTGCCCCTCGCCTGGCGCACCGCGTACGACGACGCGCGCGCGGACACCGTCCGCATGGCGCTGCGCACCCTCGCCGAACGCCTCGACGCCCTCGAGGAACTCACCGGCCGCTCCATCCGCGTCGGGCTGGAACCGGAACCCGGCTGCGTCGTCGAGACCACCCACGACGCCATCGCCCCGCTCACCGCGATCGGCCACGACCGCATCGGCCTGTGCCTCGACACCTGCCATCTCGCCACCTCCTTCGAAGACCCGCACACCGCCCTGGACGCGCTCACCGCGGCCCGCGTCCCCGTCGTCAAATCCCAGCTCTCCGCCGCCCTGCACGCCGAGCACCCCCATCTCCCCGAGGTACGCGAAGCGCTCGCCGCCTTCGCCGAACCCCGCTTCCTGCACCAGACCCGCACCGCGACCGCCGCAGGGCTGCGTGCCACCGACGACCTCGACGAGGCCCTCGCCGGACACGCCCTGCCGGACGCCGCGCCCTGGCGCGCCCACTTCCACGTCCCCCTGCATGCGGCCCCCGCCGCACCTCTCACCTCCACCCTCCCGGTCCTCTCCTCCGCACTGACCCGGCTCGTCGGCGGCCCGGCCCCGCTCACCCGCCACCTGGAAGTCGAGACCTACACCTGGCAGGCCCTCCCACCCGAGCTGCGCCCCAAGGGCCGCTCCCAGCTCGCCGACGGCATCGCCGCCGAACTCACCCTCGCCCGCGACCTGCTCACGGACCTCGGCCTGAAGGAGCTGCCATGAGCACCGGCCCCCACGAGCCCCCGGACCCTGCCACCACCGACCCGGCGGTCCCTCGGCCGGACGCCACCGACCAGACAGCCCCGCTTCCGGCCACCACCGACCCGGCGGCCCCGCTTCCTGCCACCACCGACCGCCCCACACCGCTCCTCGTGCTGGACGTCGTCGGCCTCACCCCCCGTCTCCTCGACCACATGCCCCACCTCAAGGCGCTCGGCCAGTCCGGCTGCCGCGCCCCGCTGGGCACCGTCCTGCCCGCCGTCACCTGCGCCGCCCAGTCCACCTTCCTCACCGGCGCCATGCCCTCCGAGCACGGCATCGTCGGCAACGGCTGGTACTTCCGCGAGCTCGGCGACGTCCTGCTGTGGCGCCAGCACAACAGGCTCGTCGCCGGGGACAAACTCTGGGACGCCGCCCGCCGCGCCCACCCCGGCTACACCGTGGCCAACATCTGCTGGTGGTACGCCATGGGTGCCGACACCGACTTCACCGTCACCCCCCGCCCCGTCTACTACGCCGACGGCCGCAAGGAACCCGACTGCTACACCCGGCCGGCCGCGCTCCACGACGAACTGACCGAGAAACTGGGTACGTTCCCCCTCTTCCACTTCTGGGGCCCCGGAGCCGACCTCGTCTCCAGCCGGTGGATCATCGACGCGACCCGCCACATCATGGCCACCCGGCATCCCGACCTGACGCTCTGCTACCTCCCTCACCTCGACTACGACCTGCAGCGTTTCGGCCCCGACGACCCGCGCTCACTGAAGGCGGCCGCCGACCTGGACACCGCCATGGCCCCGCTGCTGGACGACGCCCGCGCGCAGGGCCGCACCGTCGTAGCCCTGTCCGAGTACGGCATCACCCGCGTGAACCGGCACGTCGACATCAACCGGGCCCTGCGCCGCGCCGGCCTGCTGGAGGTGCACACGCAGGACGGCATGGAGTACCTCGACCCGATGGCCTCCCGTGCCTTCGCCGTCGCCGACCACCAGATCGCCCACGTCTACGTGCGCCGCCCCGAAGACCTCGACGCCACCCGGGCGGCACTCGATGGCCTGCCCGGTATCGCCCAACTCCTCGACGACGAAGGCAAGAAGGACCATCACCTCGACCATCCGCGCGCCGGCGAACTGGTCGCCGTGGCGGAACCCGACGCCTGGTTCACGTACTACTACTGGCTCGACGACGCCCGAGCGCCCGACTTCGCGCAGCTCGTCGAGATCCACCGCAAACCCGGCTACGACCCGGTCGAACTTTTCATGGATCCCCTCGACCCGTACGTCAAGGTCAAGGCGGCCGCCGCACTGGCGCGCAAGAAACTCGGCATGCGCTACCGCATGGCGGTCGTGCCCCTGGACCCCTCACCTCTTCGCGGCAGCCACGGCCGCCTCCCCGCGAGCGACGACGACGGTCCGCTCCTCATCTGCTCCACCCCCCGTGCTGTCGGCGACCGCGTCGCGGCCACCGATGTGAAATCACTGCTGCTCCGACTCGCCGGTCTCACCTGATGTCATCACCCTCAGTGTCCAACTGGTCACAAGTGAAGCACTCACCACCGACAACGCCCCGCGATCACGAGGAGTTCCCCGCATGAGCCGCTTCTCCCAGCCCGACCCCGAGCTCGGCCACCGCCTCAGCAGACGGGGCATGCTCGGCGTCGCCGCCGGTGCCACCGCCGCCGCCCTGCTCGGCGCCGCTGTCCCCGCGACCGCAGCCCCCGCGACGAGGACCCCCGCCACCGCCTCCGGTGCGAAGGGCCGCGGCCGCCCCGTCCTGCCGCCCGGCCGCCTCGGCATCCAGCTGTACAGCCTGCGCGACAAGGTCTCCACCCTCGGCTTCGGCCCCGTCTTCGCCGAACTGGAGCGGTACGGCTACGACGAGGTCGAGTTCGCCGGCTACACCCAGGGCTCGGCCGGCCCCATCACGCTCGCCCAGCTCAAGCGGCTCGCCCGCAGCCACGGCCTGAACCCGATCGGCAGCCACGTCGGCTACTACTCCGACGACCCGAACGCCTACACCTTCGCCCAGAACCTCACCAAGGTCCTCGACGACGCCCAGGCCCTCGGCCTCAAGCACATCGGCACCGCCTCCGGCCCGTTCCGCTACGGCTCGACCGTGGACGCCTGGAAGCGTGCCGCCGAGGACTTCAACACCTACGGCGCGGCGGCCAGGGCACGCGGCATGAAGTTCTACCAGCACAACCACTCCGAGGAGTTCTCCTTCGCCACCGACCGTCCCGAGGTCCGCCTCTACGACGTACTGCTCAAGGAGACCGACCCGGACCTGGTCTTCCTGGAGATGGACATCTACTGGGCGTACGTCGGCCAGTTCCGCTTCTCCAAGCGGCCGGACGGCACTCCCGCTCCGTTCGAGCCGCTGAACTACGTCCTGCGGCGGCCCGACCGCTATCCGCTCTTCCACGTGAAGGACGGCGAGAGCGACCCGTCGAACCCGTACGGCTACCGCATGACCGATGTCGGCGACGGCGACATCGACTACCAGCGCTTCATCTCGGCCGTGACCCGGCTGCGCGGTCACCGCATGGCCCACCACTGGCAGGCCGAACACGACAACCCGGCCGAGTCGTTCACCTTCGCGCGCCGCTCCAGCGCGCACCTGCACTCCCTGAGGGAGAAGTGCTGACCGGTGTACGGACATGAGGTGGCCCCTCCCCGGCCGGGGAGGGGCGGTCCTGGCGCGGCGCGTTCGTCGGCGGTGACCTGCTCGTACGCGTGGTGACGCGGGGACCGGCAGGAGAACGGCTGCCGGGGAACTTCCCCGGGCACCAGCTCCTGCCCTGAGGCAAGGGCGCGCCACGCGCTCCGACGTCGGACGTGCCCCCTGCGGCGGGGCATGGCTCAGCCGATGCCCTGCCGGTCCGGGCGCAGCGCGAACTCCCGGTCCGGCGCGCTCTGGGCGGCCAGGGTGACCGCCTGCCGGAGCAGGTCACGATGGCGCAGCAGTGGCTCGCGGCGTTCGGGCGGAGCGAGCAGGAGCAGGTCGTCGAGGCCGGCCAGCATGCGCCGGGAGACCTGCGGGTTCCCGACGGCACACCCCCGTGTCTCGGTGAGCCCCAGATCCACCAACTCGGTCCAGCCGGGCTCGGGCTGCACCAGGCGCACCGCTCCTGCCCGGTCCCGGTGCAGGGCAGCGTCGAGCGGGCGCCGGCTGAGTGCGGCCAGGAACTGGATGACGCGGTCGAGTGCCTGGACGGCGGTCGTCGGGTCGTTGACCGCGGGGGACAGCCCGCGCAGCGCGATGTCGGACAACTGCCGCAGCCCGAAACCCAGGTCCTGGTGATAGGTCCGCTCCACGCCCACCGAGATCGCGTAGCGCAACGCCCGGCGCGGCGGGACCGGGCCGCCGTGCACCGCGAGCACGGGCATCCCGGGCACCACGAAGTCCCCGATCCGCGGGATCAGCCGCAGCACCACCCCGTGTTTGCGAGCCACCCGCACCAGCCGCGCGATGTGCACGTCCCGCAGCACCCCCGCCCGGCCCTCGTGCGGCACCCACGCGGTCTCGGTGCCCAGGTCGGGGGCGCCCTGCCCGGCCACCGGCACGGGCATGGAGGCGACCACCCGGAACGACTCCGAGGCGATCCGCGCGATCACATGGCTGATCCGCATCAGCCGCAGGGTGGCGTTCACGTACAGCACGAAGAGCAACAGGCTCAAGGCGACCATGCAGAGGGTGAGGACCGACTGCACCAGGGGCACCGACGTGGCGGCCCGGGGGTCGTCCACACTGTCGAAGCTCGTCAGGACCAGCAGCGTCAGCACGAAGGTCGCCAGGAAGACCGCGAAGGTCGCCTTGGTGATCCGGCTCCGGACGAAGAGCCGCACCACGCGCGGGGTGAACTGCCCGGTGGCCATCTGCACGGCCACCAGGGAGATGCTGAAGACCACACCGATGAAGGTCATCATCGCCGAGCCCACCGCGGTCACCACGGCCTTGGCGTCCTCCGCGAACCGCAGCAGCTCGTCGAGCGTCTCGTAGTCCCGGTCCTCCCGGAGCGCGTCGACGAGCGCCGTGTCGAGCGCCTCCGCCCCCACCCAGACCACGAAGACGGCCAGCATCGCCGCGGTGGGGGCGAACCAGAACGTGTCGCGCAGATGCTCCCTGAGCGGCGACAGCGCACGCGGCCGACGCCTCACGGAGGGGCTCTGCGTCACCATCCAGTCACTCATGGTGTGACCCTAGAGGTATCGGAGCGTGAGGTCCCGGACCCCCGCCCGGCGCAGGGAAACGCAGGTGAAGGGCACTCCGAAAGCTTGGTATTGTTGTCCATGTCGCCGCGGGGAAGACCCCTGCAAGGCGGCAGACACCTGGTCCGGGTGGCGGAATGGCAGACGCGCTAGCTTGAGGTGCTAGTGCCCTTTATCGGGCGTGGGGGTTCAAGTCCCCCCTCGGACACAGATCAGCTCGGGCGGGTCGAGATCATCTCGACCCGCCCGAGCTGTTGTGCATCGTCCTCATCAGGAACCGGCACCAGGAATCTCCCTTCCGCGGATCAGCCCGGTATCGCCCAGGGGTCAGCACCAGCGATCAGCGCCGGTACTCCCGCAGCTTGCGGTACAGCGTCGCCCGGCCGATCCCCAGCGCGGTCGCCGTGCGGGCCTTGTTGCCGCCGTGGCGGCGCAGTGCCTCCAGGATCGCGGTGCGCTCGGCGTGCTCCATCGGGCTGAGCGGGCGCGCGGCCGGCCCCTCCCGGACGGCGTCCGGCAGCTCCGCCCGGCGGACCGGCCCGGACCTCCGCCGCTGCTCCGCGAGGGACCGGACGACATGGGCCAGCTCGGTGACGTTGCCGGGCCACGGGTACGCCTCCAGCGCGCGCAGGGCGTCGAGGGTCCAGGTCAGTGGCGGCTGCCCGGGTGCCGGGCGGGGGGTGAGGGCCGGCAGGAGTTCCCGTATGTCCTCGGCGCGCTCCCGCAGTGGTGGCAGGGGCACCGTGCGGGCGGACAGTTTGTCCAGCAGACGCTGGAGGCAGGGACCCGCCGGCGCGCCGGGTGTGTAGGTGATCAGCAGTGGGATGTCCGGGTGCTGGTCGAGCAGGGAGTTGAGCGCGGCCACGCCGGGTTGCGCGAGGCGCTCGGCGTGCCGGAGCAGGAGCGGGCGCCCGGGCCGCCGGACGGGCGGGACCTGGTCGAGGCCGGGGTCCCGGGCCGCGTCGACGACCTGGGGGGAGCCGGGCCCGCACAGTTCCCGTGCCAACGCGGCCTTTCCTGTGCCGCGCTCACCGGTGAGCAGCAGGGGCTCCGGGGAGCGGGCCAGTCGCACGGCCTGACCTACGGTGTGCCGCCAGGGGACCGAGGAGCCGGTCAGGGTGACGGCCGGAGGTGAGGACGCCACCGGGGGTGCCGGGTCGTCGAGCGGCTCCAGCGCGGCCAGGATCCCGATCGTCCTGCCGTCCAGACGTACCGGCGTGACGTGGGCCGTGCACCCGGCTCCCTCCGGCAGCTCGGTGTGATCCCCGATGTCCGGAAGGTTCGTGTCCCGGGCGCCGGCCGCCTCGTGCTCCAGCGCCCCGAGCACCTCGGGTGTGAGCAACCGCTGGGCGGCCTCACTGACCAGCCGGTTGCGGCCGTCGAGTGCGGCCACGGCCCGGTCCGGCCCGCTCGTCGCCCGTACGAAGGCATCCAGCAGTACCCGCTCGGCCCGTCCGGCCCGTGCCCGCAGCTCCGTCTCGACCGCCGTGACCGCCGCCTCGGTGAACGCCGCCTGAGGATGCGGCGGCCCGGCGGCGCACAGCCGTGTCACGGCCGTCAGGGTGCCCAGCACCTGACCGCCCTCCGGTCCGAACACCGGGACGCCGACGGCGCAGATGTCCTGCCACCGGTCGAGGAAGTGCTCGGTGCCGTGCACCTCGGCCCGGGCACGGGTGCGCACGGCGAGAGCCGCGCCGTTGTTGCCGACCACCTGCTCCGACAGGACCGTCCAGGTGCCGAGCCCCGGTACGTCGCCCGCCGTCCACACCACGCGCAGCCGCTCGTCGGTCAGGACGAGCCGCATCCCGCCCCCGTCCAGCGCGGGGACGATCCGGTCGAGCACCGGCCGGGCGGCGTCGAGCAGCGTCGACTCCCGGGGGAGTGAGGGAGGCGCCGGAGGCTGCGCCAAGTCGTGCGGCACGCCGAAGAACCGCGCCCGCCGCCACGCCGCGACGACCTCCTCCGGCACGCCCGGTGGCAGCGGACGCCCCGACAGGAAGCGCTCGCGAGCCAGGCGCAGCGAGGGCCGGGCGGTGGCTGTGGGGGAGGGGTCTGTGGTGGTCACGGCACGCCCCACCGTAGCGGGTTCAGTTGAACGAGAAACAACGTCGGGTCCCGTCCCCGAGTAATCGCACGGTCCCGCCCCCGAACAACCGCGGGTCCATCACAGAACAACTGCCTTTTCTGTCACCGCACTTCGTCGGCACCCGGGTGTCTCGTAATGAGACACCCGCGCCCGCCCGGAGCACCGCATGATCATGCAGGTTCCGCATCCCGCCGCCCGACCCCCTTCACAGGAGTGCCCCGTGGCCACCGTCGTCGAGGCCGACGTCCTGATCGTGGGCAGCGGCCCGGCCGGTGCCTCGGCCGCGCTGGCCCTGAGCACCTACGGCGTCCCCAACATCGTGGTGACCCGCTATGCGCACCTCGCCGACACACCCCGCGCGCACATCACCAACCAGCGCACCATGGAGGTCCTGCGTGACCTCGGCGTGGAGCAGGAGGTCGTCGCGCGGGCGACCCCGCAGCACCTCATGGGCAACACCACGTTCTGCACCAGCCTGGCGGGCGAGGAACTGGGCCGGGTGCGCTCCTGGGGCAACGATCCGCTCGTGCAGGCCGCACACGAACTCGCCAGCCCCACCCGCATGTGCGACATGCCGCAGCACCTCATGGAACCGGTCCTCGTCGACGCCGCCGTCGCCCGCGGCACCCGGCTCCGCTTCGAGAACGAGTACCTCTCCCACACCCAGGACGCCGACGGGGTGACCGCCACCGTCCGCGACCGGCTGCGCGGGGACACCTACGAGATCCGAGCCAAGTACCTGATCGGCGCCGACGGCGGACGGTCCAGGGTCGCCGCGGACGCCGGGCTGCCGATGAGCGGTCGGATGGGCGTGGCCGGCAGCGTCAACATCGTCTTCGAGGCGGACCTGAGCGCGTACACCGCCCACCGTCCCTCCACCCTCTACTGGGTCCTCGCCCCGGGCGCGACGGTCGGCGGCATCGGCGCGGGTCTGGTGCGCTGCGTGCGCCCCTGGAACGAGTGGCTCATCGTCTGGGGCTACGACGTGGACGCCGGCGCCCCTGATCTGACCACCGAGTACGCCGAGTCGGTCATCCGGCGGCTCATCGGTGACGACGACGTCCCCGTGACCGGGAAGTCGTCCTCGGCGTGGACCGTCAACGAGATGTACGCGCAGACCTACGCCAACGGCCGGGTCTTCTGCGCCGGAGACGCCGTGCACCGGCATCCGCCGTCCAACGGCCTCGGCTCCAACACCTCGATCCAGGACGCCTACAACCTTGCCTGGAAGCTCAAGCTGGTCCTCGACGGCACCGCCCACCCCCGGCTGCTCGACAGCTACACCGCCGAGCGCGCCCCGATCGGGCGGCAGGTCGTCACCCGGGCCAACCGGTCCATCCGCGAGACCGCGCCCGTCTTCGAGGCCCTCGACGGTCTCTCCCCGCAGACCCCCGACCAACTGTGGGCCAACATCGCCGCCCGCAAGGACGCCACCGAAGCGGCCGAGAAGCAGCGGGCCAGGCTGCGTGAGGCGATCGCCTTCAAGGTCTACGAGTTCAACGCGCACGGCGTCGACCTGAACCAGCGCTACCCCGCGGAGGGCTCAGCCGCGATCGTCCCGGACGGCACACCCGACCCCGGTTTCACCCGGGACCCCGAACTGCACCACCAGCCGACCACCCGGCCGGGTGCAAGGCTCCCGCACGCCTGGATCACCCGCGGCACCCGCACGCTGTCCACCCTCGACACCGTCGGCCGGGGCCGCTTCACCCTGCTGACCGGCATCGGGGGAGAGAACTGGGTGCGGGCGGCCTCGGCCCAGGACATCCCGGTCGCCACCGTGGTCATCGGCCCCGGCCAGGAGTACGAGGACCCCTACGGCGACTGGGCACGCCTGCGCGAGATCCCCGACGCCGGCGCCCTCCTCGTCCGTCCGGACGGCTTCGTCGCCTTCCGCCACGCCTTCGCCGCCCCGGACGCCGGGGAACTGCTCGCCGACGCTCTGCGGCGGATCCTCGGGCACGCCTGATCCGGGCGGGCGCGCGCCATGATGGAACGAGCGGACGTCGACGACGAGGAGCCGGAATGACCACCGATGCGACCAGGGCCGACGTCACCGAGCAGGCCCTCGCCAGCCTGCGCGGGACCGCGGACCCGCGGCTGCGTGAACTGCTCACTGGCCTCGTCCGCCATCTGCACGACTTCGCGCGCGAGACCCGTCTCACCCAGGAGGAGTGGGAGCACGCCATCGCCTTCCTGACGGCCACCGGCCGAACCTGCACCGACACCCGGCAGGAGTTCATCCTGCTGTCGGACGTCCTGGGCCTGTCCATGCTGGTCGAGACCTTGAACGGCGACCGCGCGGCAGGGGCCACCGAATCGACCGTGCTGGGCCCCTTCCACCTGACCGAGTCGCCGGTGCGCGCACTCGGGGACGACATCGACCTGGTGGGCGGCGGTGAGAGGTGCGTGGTCAGCGGCCGGGTCCGGTCCGCGGACGGCACGCCGCTGCCCGGCGCCGCCGTCGACGTGTGGCAGGCCGACGACAAGGGCTACTACGACGTCCAGCAGCCCGGTGTCCAGCCCGCCGGCAACGGACGCGGACTGTTCACGACCGACGCCGAGGGCCGCTTCTGGTTCCGGACCTGCGTCCCGGCGGCGTACCCGATCCCCACCGACGGCCCCGTGGGCGGGCTGCTGCGCGCGACCGGACGCCACCCCTACCGTCCCGCACACATCCACTTCATCGCCGCGGCCGAAGGCCACCGACCCGTCACCACGCACATCTTCGTGGCCGGCGGTGACTACCTCGACTCCGACGCGGTGTTCGCCGTGAAGCAGAGCCTCGTCGAGGACTTCACGGAAACGGACGACCCGGCGCTGGCCCGGGAGTTCGGCGTGGACAACCCCTTCCGGCGCGCCCGCTTCGACCTCGTACTGGAGCGGACCGCATGACCTTCCAGGAGCAGTTCACGTACGAGACCCGGCCCGTGCGGGTCGTCTTCCGGCCCGGGGCGGCCGTCACCGCGACCCCGGGAGAGGCGGCGCGCCTGGGCCTGCGGCGGCTGCTCCTGGTGTCCGGCAGCCGGGGCGAGCCCGTTGCGCGGGCGGTCGCGGACGCGCTCGGCGACAGCTGCGCCGGGCTGCACGCCGAGGCACGGATGCACGTGCCCGTGGAGGACGCCCACCGGGCCGTCGCGGCCGCCCGGGCGGCGGGCGCCGACGGCTGTGTCGCGGTCGGCGGCGGCTCCGCGATCGGGCTCGGCAAGGCGATCGCCCTGCGCACCGGACTGCCGCTGATCGCCGTACCGTCCACCTACTCGGGCTCCGAGATGACCCCGGTGTGGGGCCTGACCGAGCACGGCACGAAACGCACCGGCCGCGACCCCGTCGTCCAGCCCCGCGCCGTCGTCTACGACCCGCGGCTCACCCTCTCCCTGCCCGTACCGCTGACCGTCACCAGCGGCATCAACGCACTCGCGCACGCCGTCGAGGCGCTGTACGCACCGGACGTCTCACCGCTGGTCTCGGTCATGGCCGAGGAGGGCGTCCGGGCGATGACCGGGGCCCTGCCCCGGCTGGCCACCGACCCGGCGGACCTCGACGCGCGCAGCCGGGCCCTGTACGCGGCGTGGCTGTGCGGCGCGTGCCTCGGCGCGACGACGATGGGGCTGCACCACAAGCTGTGCCACGTCCTCGGCGGCACGTACGGCCTGCCCCACGCCGAGACCCACACCGTCGTCCTGCCCTACGCCCTCGCCCACAACGCCCCCGCCGCGCCGCAGGCGTTGGCCGTCCTGCGCCGCGCTCTCGGCACCGACGACGTGCCCCGCGCGCTGTGGGACCTGGCAGGCCGCCTCGGCGCACCGCGCTCCCTCGCCCAACTCGGCTTCGTACAGGCCGACCTCACCCCGGCGGCGACACGGGCGGCGGGCGAGCCGTACGCCAACCCGCGCGAGGTGACGGCCGAGGGGGTCCGGGCCGTACTGCTCGCGGCGTACGAGGGCGGCCCGCCGACCACGGCATAGGCGCCGCCGGCCGTACGGGGCCTGTCAGCGGTTCCAACAGACCGGCGCCCCACCGCCTGCGTCTTGCGGACAGAAGGTGACCTCAAGCCTTCCTAGGGTCGAGGCATGACGCAGACGCAGAAGATCCTTGTCACCGGCGCCACCGGAACCGTCGGCCGTCAGGTCGTCGCCGAACTGCTCGACCGGGGTCACGAGGTGCGTGCCCTGACGCGGGACGCAGCGAAGGCCTCCTTCCCGGCCGGTGTCGAGGTCGTCGAGGGCGACCTGACCGAACCCGACGGCCTGGCCCCGGCCCTGGCGGGCGTTACCGGTCTCCACCTGATCACCTTCGGGGGCGCCGCCTCCAGCCCGCTGGAGACCGGCCCGCGGATCCTGGAGATCGCGCGCTCCGCCGGTGTCCGCCGGGTCACCGTGCTGCACGGCGGGGGCCCCACCCCGCTGGAGGACGCGGTGCGCGCCGCCGACGGTGTGGACTGGACGGTGCTCATGCCGGTCGAGTTCATGGCCAACGCCCTGGAATGGGCGGACGGGATCGTGACCAACGGCGAGGTGCGGGAGCCGTTCGTCGACCGGCTGAGTGCCATGGTCCACGAGGGCGACATCGGCGCCGTCGCCGCGGTCGCGCTCACGCGGGAGGGGCACGGCGGCCAGGAGTACGTGATCACCGGGCCCGAAGTGCTCACCGTCGCCGACAAGGTGAGGATGATCGCCGCGGCCGTCGGCCGGGAGATCACCCTGGTCGAGCTCACCGAGGAGGAGGCCGTCGCACAGTGGCGGGCGGCGGGCCTGCCGGAGGACGTCATCGGCTTCCTGCTCATGGTGTACGGGAACACGCCGGAGGAGGGCCGCACGGTCTCGGGCACCGTCGAGAAGATCACGGTCCGCCCGGCGCGGACCTTCGCCGGGTGGGCCGCCGAGCACGCGGAGCTCTTCGAGGGACGGTCCTGACTGTCTCGTATTGAGACACCCGCGCCCCAGCCCGGCGCGTCAAGATCGACAAGGGGGTGTGACCGCAGCAAGGTGCGGCCGTCGGCGTGCGCTGAACCGCCGCTCGTACGGCCGCACACCCGAAGAAAGGTGACCACCATGGCCCTCGCACTGCTCCGGCGCCGGTGGCTCAAAAGTCCCTCCGCCGAGGCGGCGGATCTCGCCCTTCCGCTCCCCGCCGGCGCGGGCGCCGTGGCCCGCGAGGTCGTCGACCCGATGGGCTCGCCCCTGGCCGCCGCGGACGTCACCGTCACCGCCCTGGACACTCACCGCGTCGCCACCCGCGGCACGACCGACCCCTACGGCTACTTTCTCGCGGCGCTGCCGCCCGGCCGCTACAGCCTGATCATCTCGGCGGAGGGACTGCGGCCGCACCGCGAGACGATCGAGACGGGCCCCGGGGCCTCCACGGCCACCGAACGCGTCTGGCTGCAGCCCGCCGAGGCGCTCCAGTTGCCGACGCCCGGCACCTGGCTCTTCGACCCGCCGCACACGGCGATCCGGTTCATCGCCAAGCACGTCGGCATGGCCCATGTGCACGGCCGCTTCGAACGGTTCCAGGGCGGCATCCAGGTGGCCCCGGACATGGCCGACTCCCGGGTACACGTCCGTATCGACGCGTCCAGCATCACCACCGGCAACACCACCCGCGACAACCACCTGCGGTCCGCCGACTTCCTCGACGTCGAGCACTTCCCGTACATCGACTTCACGAGCACGCGCTTCGCCTACCGCGGCGGCACCAAGTGGACGCTGCAGGGCTCCCTCACCATGCACGGCGTCAGCCGCTCGGTGGCCCTGGACACGACGTACCTCGGCACGGTGAACGGCGGCTACGGCCAGGAGTTGCGCTGCGCCGCCCTGGCGACGGCGGAGCTGCACCGCGAGGACTACACCCTAAACTGGCGTTCCATGCTGGCCCGGGGCATCGCCGTCGTCGGCCCGACGGTCCAACTGGAGCTCGACGTGCAGGCGATGTACCGCACCCACGACACGCCCACCCCGCCGGAGTAGTGGTCCGGCCTGGGCCTTTCGAAGAGGCCCGGGCCATGCTCCGCGTCGGCGCAGCCCTTCATCCACAGCCCCCATAGCCCAGAATCCGCAGTCACCGGCGCGGCGACCAGAGCGCTGACCGGACGATGCGCCCGAGGTGCTCCGGCATCAGCGAGACGCGGTGAGACCCGGCTGGTGCGGCCGGCCACACGCGCCGGGTCGGCGGCGGCCGGGATGCGACGAAACCGCGACCGGCCCGCGCGGCCGACGCACACCGCCGATATTCGCTGGCCCCGTCCCACCGGCCTCCCTACACTCACCCCCATACCCGCGCCGCCCACGATCCCGGCGGTGCGCCGAGGTGACGAACGAAGGGAGACGGCCATGCGTGACCACACCGCTGTCGCCGTCTCCCTGCCGCAGCACGAGGTGATCCTCGTGTCTTCGTCGCCCCGGTGTCCGCTGCGCGGCGGCACCGGCTGACCGGGACGAACGCCCGGCGACCACCCGCGACCTTGACGCGACGTCAGGTCCCGGTGCCCCCGCCTGTTCGGCCTGGAATCGCGCTGCCCCTTTCTCATCGCATCGAAAGGCCCCGGGCCGTGCGCACCCACCTCAACCCGCTCGCCGTCGTCCGCAACCTCGGCATCCTCGCCCACGTCGACGCCGGCAAGACCACCGTCACCGAACGGATCCTGTTCGCCACCGGCACCACCCACAAGCGCGGCGAGGTCCACGACGGCACCACCGTCACCGACTTCGACCCGCAGGAACGCGACCGCGGCATCACCATCTTCGCCGCGGCGGTCAGCTGCGACTGGGACGGTCACCGCATCAACCTCATCGACACCCCGGGGCACGTCGACTTCGCCGACGAGGTGGAGCGTGCCCTGCGGGTGCTCGACGGGGCGGTGGCCGTGTTCGACGCGGTGGCCGGCGTGGAGCCGCAGAGCGAGTCCGTGTGGCGGCAGGCCGACCGGTACGGCGTGCCGCGGATCGCGTTCGTCAACAAGATGGACCGCCCCGGGGCCGACCTCGACGCGGCCGTGGCGTCGATCCGGACGCGGCTGCATCCGGCGCCCCTGGTCGTGCAGCTGCCGATCGGAGCGGAGGACACCTTCAGCGGCGTCGTCGACCTGGTGCGCATGCGTGCCCTGCTGTGGGCCGATGACGGCACCGTCGAGGACGTGGAGGTGCCCGAGGAGCTTCGGGGCGAGGCCCTCGCGCGCCGCCGGGCGCTGGAGGAGGCCGTGGCGGAACTGCACCCGGGCGCGCTGGAGGAGTTCTGCGACACGGGCGCGCTGGGCGAGCGGACCCTCGTCTCGGCGTTGCGTCAGGTGACCCGGGACGGCGACGGCGTGGTCGTGCTGTGCGGATCCGCGTACCGCAACCGCGGTGTCGAACCACTGCTGGACGCCGTCGTGGCCTATCTGCCCTCGCCGCTCGACGTGCCCCCGGTCACCGGCACGCACGAGGGAGAGGAACAGGAACGGGCCGCCGACCCGGCGGCACCGGTGGCCGCCCTCGCGTTCAAGGTACACGCCACCTCGACGGGTCGGCTGACCTGTCTGCGCCTGTACTCGGGCACGATCGAGAAGGGAGACACCCTGTGGGACGCGCGTGCGCGGCGCACCGAGCGGATCGGGCGGATCCTGCGGGTCCAGGCCGACCGGCACGCCCCGCTGGACCGGGCGGTCGCCGGGGACATCGTCGCCGTGGTCGGGCTGAAGTCCGCCCGCGCCGGCTCGACCCTGTGCGCGCAGCACGCCCCGCTCGTCCTCGAACCGCCCGGCGTGGCCGAGCCGGTGGTGTCGGCCGCGGTCGAGTCCCGCCGGGCCGGTGACACCGACCGGCTGGCGTCGGGGCTGGCACGGCTGACCGAGGAGGACCCCTCGCTGGTCGTGCGGACCGACCCGGAGACCGGGCAGACGGTGCTGTCCGGCATGGGCGAACTGCACCTGGAGGTGGCGGTGGAGAAGCTCCGGCGCGAGCTGGGACTGGAGGTCAACGTCGGCTGCCCGCAGGTCAGTCACCGCGAGACGGTCGGCCGGGGCGTGTCCGGCCTGGTGTTCCGGCACGTCAAACAGGACGGTGGCGCCGGGCAGTTCGCCCACGTCGTCCTGGACGTGGAGCCGTACGAGGAGGGAGCGTTCGAGTTCCGCTCGACCGTCGTCGGCGGGCGGGTGCCGCAGGAGTACGTCCGGGCGGTCGAGGCGGGTTGCCGGGACGCCCTTGCCGAGGGCCCGCTGGGCGGGCATCCGGTGACGGGGCTGCGCGTCACGCTGACCGACGGGGCGACCCATGTGAAGGACTCCTCGGACACGGCGTTCCGCACGGCCGGCCGCCTCGGTCTCCGCGAGGCCCTGCGCGCCTGCGCCATGGTCCTGCTGGAGCCGGTCGTCGAGGTCACGGTCACCGTGCCCGAGGAGGCGGTCGGCGGTGTGCTCGGTGACCTCGCCGCCCGGCGCGGGCGGGTGACCGGCTCGGTCACCCGGGCGGGTGCGGCGGTCGTCAGCGCCACCGTGCCGCTGGCCGAACTGTTCGGCTACGCGACCCGGTTGCGCAGCCGGACCCAGGGCCGCGGCACCTTCACGGCCCGTCCCACCGGCTACGCGCCGGCACCGGTCGCGACACCGGCGCGGTAGGTACAGAACCGGCCCCTGCCCTTCCCCGATCCGGGGGAGGGGAGGGGTCGGCCCCTGACCTGCGGCCTACGGGTACGACACCACCGTCGACGGCACCGTGGACGTCCCCGACGTCGGCGACCCCGTGTCGTTGATGACGCGCTCGTACTGCCCGTTGCCGCCGAGCGAGACCACGAGGAGGTCGTGGAAGCGCACCCCGGGACGGTTCGGCGCCGCGAAGCCGTGGTGCTGCACGATGCTCGGGTCGACGTTGTAGTAGCAGTAGCTGCCCAGGCCCCAGCCCTCGTGGGTGGTCACCGCGTCTCCGACCCGGTAGGCGGCGTAGCCCTTGACCGGGCCGTTCTGGATCGCGGCCTGGTTCGGGGCGTCGTACGCCTTCTCGTTCTGGTAGAAGATCGTGCGCCCGCGCTCGCCGAACCACTGCACGTCGTACTTGTTGAAGTGCTCCACGAACAGCCCGGTCGCCAGCACGTCGTGCCCGTTGACGACCACGCCGTAGTCGGCACGGTTGGTCTCCCAGCCCACGCCGTCGCCGTGGTCGGCGCGCCAGACCCAGGTGTGGTCGACGATGGTGTGGCGGCTGTTGACGACCATGCTGGTCGTGGCCTTGCCCGGGCCCGCCCCGCCGATGCGGACGAAGACGTCCTGGACGGTGGTCGGGTTGGCGGAGTGGTCGCGGGAGGCGCCGCGCGGGCCGATCTCCAGCAGGGTCGCGGAGTTGACCGGCCCGGCGTCGACGAGGAACCCGGCGAGGCGTACGCCGTCGACGTCGGCGACCTTGAGCGCCGTGACGCCGTTGTCGGGGATGAGGGTGGCGTATCCCAGGCCCAGCACCACCGTCCCGGCCCGGTCGACCCGCACCGGCTGGTCGAGGTGGTAGATCCCCGGCGTGAGCAGCAGGTGGAGTCCCTCGGCCAGGGCCTGGTTGAGGGTGGCCGCCGGGACGCCGGGCCGGGCGACGTAGAAGCGCGACAGCGGCAGTGAGGTGCCCCGAGGCGTGCCGTTGCCCCAGGTGACGCCGCGGGCGTCGGTCCGCTTCTCGGGCAGGAAGACCCGGTACTCACTGCCGCTGAGGTACAGGAACGGCTTCTCGCGGGAAACCGGTGTCGTGGCCAGGGTGGTGTACGGCGGGTTCGGGAAGCCCTGGGCGGGAGCGCCCTCGACGCCGGAGAACACCATGTTCCAGACGCCGTTGAGCCAGCCGCCGATCGCGCTGTCCCGGGTGTACCACTGCTGCTGGGAGTACGGCTGCACCTGGCCGTCGATCCGGCTGTCGGCGATGTAGCCGCCGCTGGACCAGCCGTAGCCGCTCGGGGCGAGGTTGAGGTTGCCTCGGACGTGCATCCGGCGGAAGGGGGCCGCCTGCGAGACCGCCCAGCGGTTGGTGCCGTTCACGGGCACGACCGCGAGGTTCTCCGCGGAACGCCAGAAGTTCTGCGTGGCGTTGCCGCCGAACCAGCCGGCGTCGACGGTGATGTCGCCGTTGATGGTGGTGTCGTCGGGGGAGAGGCCGAGACCGGAGATCGAGGTGTAGAAGCCGATCTGCGCGTTGAGCCCGTGGTAGGTGCCCGGCTTGAACAGCAACTGGTAGCGGCCGGTGCCGAACTGGGCCGATTCCTGCCGCCGGAAGACCTCGTCCAGTCTGGCCTGGATGCCCGGCGTGGAGGGGTCGAAGACCAGCACGTTCGGGCCGAGATCGCCACCGCCGGGCAGGGCGCGCGGCTTCCTGCGTACGGGCTTCCCGCGCAGGTCCGGGGCGGCTGCGGCCGTGCCGGGCAGCGCCGCGAGCGCGGTGGCGGCCGCGGCGGCGCCGAGGACGGTCCGGCGGCCGGGCGCGGCGGGGCGTGGTGACGGGGAGTCAGGGTGCATGGGGCGGCTCTCCTGGTTCATGAAGTGAACGGAGTGGGGTGCGGGGAGCGCTCTCTCGCCGCTGAATGGTTCATCCGTGGAACAGATGCGTCAAGGGGTGCCGCGAGAGTTCCGAGAGTGTGTCCAAACCCTTGACGGGACTGCCTTCCAGGGATTAACTCACGTCCTAAATTAAGCCATGACGGCCCCCTCGTGCCGGGGGGCCGTGGTCCCGTACTCCCGGAAGGGCCAGGAGCAGCCATGCGCAGCATCCGAGCCGCGGCCGCAGGCGCCGTCACACTGTCACTCGTCCTCGCGGCCACGGCCTGCGGAGGCGGCTCCGCCACGGGCGGCGGGTCGAACGACTCGCCCAAGACGCTCACGTACTGGGCGTCCAACCAGGGCGCCGGCATCGAGATCGACAAGAAGGTCCTCCAGCCCGAACTCGCCAAGTTCGAGAAGCAGACCGGCATCAAGGTGAAGCTGGAGGTCGTCCCCTGGTCCGACCTGCTCAACCGGATCCTCACCGCCACCACCTCCGGCCAGGGCCCGGACGTGCTGAACATCGGCAACACCTGGAGCGCTTCGCTCCAGGCCACCGGCGCCCTGCTGCCCTGGGACGCGAAGAACTTCGACAGGATCGGCGGCCGGGACCGCTTCGTCGACTCGGCCCTCGGATCCACGGGCGCAGAGGGCAAGGACCCCGCGGCGGTGCCCCTGTACTCGATGTCGTACGCGCTCTACTACAACAAGAAGATGTTCGCCGACGCCGGCATCGCCGAGCCGCCGGCCACCTGGGACGAACTGGTCGCCGCCGGCAGGAAACTCTCCAAGGACGGCAAGTGGGGCCTGGGCGCGGAAGGTTCCAACCCCTCGGAGAACATCCACCACGCGTTCGTCTTCGCCAAGCAGCACGGCGCGGACTTCTTCACCCCCGCAGGCAAGGCCGACTTCACGAACGACGGTGTGGTCAGCGCCGTCAAGCAGTACGTCGACCTGATGGCCGAGGACAAGGTCATCGCGCCCGGCAACGCCGAGTACGCGCAGAACCAGTCGGTCAGCGACTTCGCCAAGGGCAAGACCGCGATGCTGCTGTGGCAGTCCGCCTCCGCCAACCTCACCTCCCAGGGCATGAGCGAGGACGACTACGGCATCGCGCCTGTCCCCGTCCAGTCCGGCACCCCCGGCACCGGCAAGCAGGTCAACTCGATGGTCGCCGGCATCAACCTGGCCGTCTTCAAGAACACCGACAACCTCGACGGCGCCACGAAGTTCGTGAAGTTCATGACCAGCGACGACGAGCAGAAGATCCTCAACAAGGCCTACAGCTCCATACCGCCGGTGAAGACCGCGCAGACCGACAGCGCCTTCGGCTCCGCCGCCAACGCCGTCCTGAAGGACACCCTCGCCAAGAGCGCCGCCGCACTGCCCCAGGTCGCCGACGAGTCCCAGTTCGAGACGGCCGTCGGCACCGCCATCAAGGGCCTCTTCGCCGACGCGGCCGCCGGACGCCCGGTCACCACCGGCTCGGTCAAGGCGGCCCTGGAGAAGGCCCAGCAGCAGATGCCGACGGCGTGAACGACATGACCACCACGGTTGAAGCCGGCACACCGCCGGTCGGCAAGAGCCCGTCCGGATCGGCGCGCGGCGCCCGCCACCGCACCGGGCGGATCCACCGCGTGGGCCTGCCCTACCTGCTGCTCCTGCCCGCCCTGCTCCTCGAACTCCTCGTCCACCTGGTGCCGATGGTGATCGGTATCGTCATGAGCTTCAAGGAGCTCACCCAGTTCTACATCCGCGACTGGGGCGCCGCCCCCTGGTCCGCCCTCGCCAACTACAAGGTGTCGGTGGACTTCGACGCCCCCGTCGGCGAGGCGCTGCTGCACTCCTTCCTCGTGACCGTCGCCTTCACCCTGCTGTCGGTGGGCCTGTGCTGGCTGATCGGCACGGCCGCCGCGGTCTTCATGCAGGACACCTTCCGGGGCCGCGGCCTGCTCAGGGCGCTGTTCCTCGTCCCGTACGCCCTTCCGGTCTACGCGGCCGTCATCACCTGGGTCTTCATGTTCCAGCACGACAACGGCCTGGTGAACCACGTCCTGCACGACCAGCTCGGCCTCACCGACAAGCGGTCGTTCTGGCTCATCGGCGACAACAGCTTCATCGCGCTGCTGACGGTGTCCGTGTGGAAGGGCTGGCCGTTCGCCTTCCTCATCGTCATGGCGGGCCTGCAGAACATCCCGCGTGAGCTGTACGAGGCGGCCGCCCTGGACGGAGCCGGCGTCTGGCAGCAGATCCGCCGCATCACGCTGCCGTCCCTGCGCCCGGTCAACCAGGTCCTGGTCCTCGTCCTGTTCCTGTGGACGTTCAACGACTTCAACACGCCGTTCGTCCTGTTCGGCAGGACCGCGCCGGAGGCAGCCGACCTCGTCTCGGTGCACATCTACCAGGCATCGTTCGTCACCTGGAACTTCGGCACCGGCTCCGCGATGTCCGTTCTGCTCCTGCTGTTCCTGCTGCTGGTCACGGGCGGCTACCTCAGGCTCACCTCGCGCGGACGGAGGGCCGCCCCATGAGGACACCCCTGGCCCCGCCGCGGTCCTTCCAGTGGTCCCGGCGCATCTTCCTCACCCTGCTGACGGGCTTCGTGCTCGTGCCCGTCTACGTCATGGTCTCCAGCTCGCTGAAGCCGCTGGCGGACGTCACGGGCACGTTCCGGTGGCTGCCGACCGAGCTGACGATCCGCCCGTACATCGACATCTGGTCGACGGTCCCGCTGGCGCGCTACTTCGTCAACTCCCTGGTGGTGGCGGGCGCGGCCACGGTCTGCTCGGTGGTCATCGCGGTCTTCTCCGCCTACGCCGTCAGCCGCTACGACTTCCGCGGCAAACGCGTCTTCACCCTCACCGTCCTGTCCACGCAGATGTTCCCCGGCATCCTTTTCCTGCTGCCGCTGTTCCTGATTTACGTCAACATCGGCAACGCGACCGGCATCGCCCTGTTCGGCTCGCGCGGCGGCCTGATCCTCACGTACCTCACGTTCTCCCTGCCGTTCTCGATCTGGATGCTGATCGGCTACTTCGACTCGGTGCCGCGCGACCTGGACGAGGCGGCGCTGGTCGACGGCTGCGGCCCGCTCGGCGCGCTGTTCCGGGTGGTCGTGCCGGCGGCCGTGCCCGGCATCATCGCGGTGGCGGTGTACGCCTTCATGACGGCCTGGGGCGAGGTCCTGTTCGCCTCGGTGATGACCAACGACACCACCCGCACCCTCGCCGTCGGCCTCCAGGGCTACTCGACCCTCAACGACGTGTACTGGAACCAGATCATGGCCGCCTCGCTGGTCGTCAGCGTGCCCGTGGTCGCGGGTTTCCTGCTGCTCCAGCGCTATCTCGTGGCCGGCCTGACGGCGGGAGCCGTCAAGTGACCGACTCGCCCGTTCCCGAAGGGACTTACGTGACCATCGACCTCGCCGCACTCCCGCACGACTTCCTGTGGGGCACGGCCACCTCGGCGTACCAGATCGAGGGAGCCGTGGCGGAGGACGGCCGCTCGCCCTCGATCTGGGACACGTTCTCGCACACCCCCGGCAGGACCGCCGGGGGCGACCACGGCGATGTCGCCTGCGACCACTACCACCGCTGGCGCGAGGACATCGCCCTGATGCGCCGGCTCGGCGTGAACGCCTACCGTCTCTCGATCGCCTGGCCGAGGGTCGTCCCCGGCGGCGACGGCCCCGTGAACGCCAAGGGCCTGGCCTTCTACGACGAGTTGATCGACGGCCTGCTGGAGGCGGGCATCACCCCGTCCGTGACCCTGTACCACTGGGACCTGCCGCAGGCGCTCCAGGACCGGGGCGGCTGGCCGGAGCGCGACACGGCGCACGCGTTCGCGCGGTACGCCTCGGTCGTCGCCGAGCGCCTCGGCGACCGCGTCACCCACTGGGCCACGCTCAACGAGCCCCTGTGCTCGGCGTGGATCGGCCATCTCGAAGGCAAGATGGCGCCCGGCCTGACGGATCTCACGGCCGCCGTCCGTGCCTCCTATCACTTGCTGCTCGGCCACGGACTGGCGAGCCGGGCCGTCCGTGCGGCGGCCCCCGGGGCGCAGATCGGCATCGTCAACAACCTCTCGACGATCCATCCCGCCACCGACACACCGGAGGACCGGGCCGCGGCCCGCCGCATGGACGGCCACACCAACCGCTGGTGGCTCGAGCCGGTGCACGGCAGGGGCTTCCCGGCGGACATGCGCGAGCTCTACGGCGTCGACCTCCCGGAACGCCCCGGTGACTCGGCGGCCATCGCCGCCCCGCTGGACTGGCTGGGCCTCAACTACTACTTCCCGCAGACCGTCGCCGACGACCCCGCGGGCCCGGCACCGTACGCCCGGGCCGTACGCCGTGACGGCGTGCCGCGCACCGGCATGGACTGGGAGGTCGACGCGAGCGGCATCGAGTCGCTGCTGCTGAGGCTCACCGACGACTACGGGGCCCGTCGGCTGTACGTCACGGAGAACGGCTCGGCCTACCCCGACGTCGTCCGCCCCGACGGCACGGTCGACGACCCCGAACGGCAGGAATACCTGCTGAGCCACCTCGCCGCCTGCGCCTCGGCCGCCCGCAAGGGAGCCCCCCTGGCCGGCTACTTCGCCTGGTCCCTGCTGGACAACTTCGAGTGGGCGTACGGGTATGAGAAGCGGTTCGGTCTCGTTCACGTGGATTACGAGACGCAGCGGCGGACGATCAAGGGGGCGGGGTATCGGTACGCGGAGGTCGTGCGGGAGCACCGGGGGCGGGCACGCGAGGCGGCTTGAGAATGCGGGCGCCGGTGCTATGCGAAGCGCGTCCAGTCCGGGTCCCTCGGATGTGCCGGACCGTCCCACACCAGGGTCTGATCGACGAGACCGGGCACCTTGTTGTCCTGATGTCCGTCCGGGTACTCCACACCGCGGTTCTCGTACAGGGCGTCGGCGACTTCGATGAGGTAGTCGGCAAACGACGGCCACACGCCCAGCTGGGGAATGCCGGCCTCTTCGAAGGTGCCGATCCGTCCGTAACCCGGTCCTGGCATGCAGTCCGTGAACAGCCCGTACAGACCGCTGCGGTCGGTGGCGGCGAACGCCAGGTATCGCACCATGGGGTCGCTCGGCATACCGATCGTGTGAGGGCCTTCGTCCCAGTACGGCAGATGCTGCACGGGAGGAATCCCATGCTTCCTCGGCAATAGCCAGGCCGTCTCCTGTCCTTGTAGGGGGAGTCCGGTCTCGGGTCCGGGCGTCCAGCCGAAGTCACCGGGATGACCCGTGCCGTTGCGGAGGCGGTAGAAAGCCTTGAGGTCCGACGGAACGGTGAGGTCGAGTTCTTGCTCGACCCCACGGATGTCGGCCTCCGGGGCGGGCGGAGAAAGCATCCGGTAGGAGCGCGGAGCGTGCTGCTCCAGCCACTTCTCGATCCTCGCCCAGGCGCCCGCCACGGCCCGCTCCTGCTGCTGATCGTCCGTCATACCAGCGACTGTATGGGTCACATGCCTTTGTCCGAAGACCTCTCGAACTTGTGCAGCAGCCCAAAGCCATGAAGTCCAACTGCGCATGGTCCGGGAGCGTCCGGCGGGTCGTCGCTCCGAGTGTGATGGGCGATACTGCCCGGTGCGCCGACGTAGTCGCACGTGGAGCACTTCTGCCACACGCCCGCGAAAACGGCACGCGCACTCACCGAGTGTCCCGGCCCGTATCCGTGGCCGTGCAGCAGCTGGGCGACGGAGGAACCGTACTCGGCCCCGAGCAGTGCGGCTTCCGCCACTTCGTCGTGGCCGGGAGCGAAGAACGATCCGGGGCCGACCTTCGACGTCTATGCCTGGACGTGAGTTGTCCTCACGTCTGCGGCCGGGCTGCCGCACGGCACAGACCCGTCCAGAGAGGGGTCGCCGAACTCCGCGCGCAGTGCCTCGAACGCCGTCACCTTGTCCGTGCCGAAGCGGAGGATGCGGGCGGCGAATTCGTCGGGGGAGAGGAACGCCGTCGGCCGGGACTTGCTGTGGAACTTGTCCGCGTACATCACCAGCCTCTCCTCCTCCGTCACCGCCACATAGTCGCCGGGAGGGAGGGGCAGTGCCTGGCTGACGATGTCGTGGCGGGTGAGTCCCACCCCGGTGTGGTGGGAGCAGAAGCGGCTCAGGGGTTCGGGGAAGCCCTCCGCTTCGAGGATCTCGTGGCCGAGCAGACCGTGCCGGATGTAGTTCCGGTGGTCCAGCCGTCCGTCCTCCCCGTAGAGGCGGTAGACACCGATGTCGTGGAGGAGACAGCCGGCGCGGACCAGTTCGGCGTCGAGATGGGCGAGGCGGGGCGCGGCAAGGAGCTGCTCGGCGATTCCCCAGACGATCTCGCAGTGCCTGTGGACGAGGGCGAACGCCTCGGCGGTGGGCGCGTACTTCTCGTGCAGCGCCCGGATCTCTGCGGGGTCCGGAATTCTCACTCGGGGAGCGTAACAACCGCTCGCCCGGCCGGGCCGGGGAGTTCCCGTGGCGGTCCTTTTCACACGATCGGATGGTGCCCCGCGGAACGGGCACCTGCCCGGCCCGCGGGCCGTTCGAGCTGGTGACGGGACTTGCCGTCCATTCTCAGCACGACGACGGGAGCACATGATGGGCCTGCACTTCCACCGCAATGCCGATGGCACGACGACGGGGCGCAACGAAGCCAACGGCTTCACCGTGACGCACGCCGACGAAGAGGAGGTGAAACGGCAGTTGTACGAGGACGCCGGATGGGAGTACACACCTCCACCCCCGCCGGTCCGGCCCGGGTTCCACCGGTTCTCCTTGGTGCACGACGAGTTCCGGGCCTCCGGCTTCGAGGACGAGAGGTACGCGGGGCTGCGGGAGCGTCCGCCGGAGGGGTGCATGCCGGTCGACCAGGGGTGGTTCGCCCTGGAATGCGAGCGGCCGGGGAAGACGCTCCTGGACGCCGTCGCCGGCACCGTCGCGGAGGTCCGCCGAGAGCACGGCCTGGTGATGAACAGCCTGGGTGTCGACAAGCCCCAGGAATGGTTCGACGCGGACAGCAAGAACGGATACGCCGCGAAGATCGCCGCGCACCTGGTGCTCATGGCCGCCGACCGCGCCCGACTGCTCGGGTACGGGCGCAAGGACGTGGTCCGGCTACTCGACGCCACCGGTATCGAGTAGCCGACGGAGGCCGCGGCCGGTCCCGGTGGTTCGGTCCCGGGCGGCTGCTCGACCCGGGGCGGTGATGCCCGGACTGCGGCGGACGCGGAGAGCGCCCCGCGCCTCAGGAGCGGGCGGCCGGCCCCGGCACGAACTCAGGGTCCACCTGCGCCGCGAGGTCCTCGCCTGTACGCGCGTCCGCCCAGGCGTGGACGTTGCGCAGGTGGAACTCGACCGCGTGGCGGTGGAGGCGTTCCCAGTCGCGGACTTCGGCGTCGACCGCCTCGCGCATCACCTCGAGGGCGTGGCGGTTGTGCGGTTCCAGCGACGCCAGTGCCTCGGGGCCGGAGCCGGCCCGGCCCTGTTCCGCCGCGCGGATCCAGGGGGAGTGGACCAGGTGGGTCAACAGGTCGTCGCCCACCTGCTCCTTGAGGAAGAGCAGGTCGTCCTCGCCGGTCACCTTGTTGCCGACGACGGCGATCCGGATGCCGAACTGTTCCGCGTGGTCGCGGTACTGGCGGTACACCGAGACACCCTTGCGGGTGGGCTCCGCCACCAGGAAAGTGAGGTCGAAACGGGCGAACAGGCCTGAGGCGAAGGCATCGGCTCCGGCCGTCATGTCGACCACCACGTACTCGCCGGGACCGTCCAGCAAATGCCCGAGGTACAGCTCCACCGCACCCAGCTTGGAGTGGTAGCAGGCCACGCCCAGGTCGGACTCGTCGAACTCGCCCGTCGCCATGAAGGGGACGCCGCCCGCCCGGCCGACGTGCCGTGCGTGCAGTTCGTCGTCGCCCAGCGGACGCAGGAGGCGGGATCCGCGGCCCGGCGGGGTCGTCTTGATCATCGCCTCGGGGGAGGGGATACGAGGGTTGTCCCCCCGTAGGTAGTCCTTGATCTCGGGCAGATGAGCGCCCAGCGGAGGGGCGGACTCCTCCTCGCCGCCCAGCGCCTCGGCCAGATGCTGGTTGATGTCGCCGTCGACGGCCAGGACCGGGGCGCCGGAGCGTGCCAGGTGGCGGGAGAAGAGCGCGGAGAGCGTGGTCTTGCCGCTGCCGCCCTTGCCGACGAACGCGATCCTCACGACGACCCCCTCTTTTTGAAAATGGATGTCATGTGGCTAGGTTTAGGGAAGCCTCGTCGTCCCTGTCAAATCGCTTGAGCCGATCGGGGGGTCCGGGGCGGGTGCTGCTCGACCCCTGCGAGCGGGCCCTCGTGGGTGCCGGTATGCGTCGCTGACCGGAGGGTTCAGCCGGGCAGTCCCATGTCGATCACGCAGCTGATCTCGACGAGCTGTCCGGGGAAGGTCAGTTCGGTGACGCCGAGGGCCGTGCTGACCGGACGGTGGGTGCCGAAGTACGCCCGGTTGCCCTTCGCGATCACCTCGGCGTTCCGCACGAGGTCCACCGCGTACAGCGTCTGGGAGACGATCTGGTTGCGGGTGGCGCCGTAGTGGGCCAGGACCTTGTCGAGGTTGAGGTAGGTCCCCTCGAGCTGGGCGGCGAGGTCGTCCTCGGGGTGGAAGGCGCCCGCCTCGTCGAACGAGAGCTGCCCGGAGACGTGGACCAGGTCACCGGACCTGATCGCCTGGGCGTAGCCGAAGTGGCCCTCGGCCGGGATGCCGTGGTCGTAGACGTCGAGCGTGGTCATGGCGTGAGTTCCTTCCGTCGGGCACGGACCGCGGGCAACGGGCCCGCGCTCTCTTGCGGTTACTCGGAAACCGTAGGAGAGTGACCGCCGACCTGGAAGAACGCACTTTTCGGTGACTGGGGAACCAGATGGTGACCAAGCAGATCAGAGACCTGCCCGAGAACGCGGACCTGCGCCGGGCGGACTCCCTGGCCCGGGAGATCTTCTCCGACGTGGCGAACAAGTGGGCCCTGCTGATCATCGAGGCGCTCGGGGAACGCACCCTGCGCTTCAGCGAGTTGCGCGACGAGGTCGAGGGCGTCAGCCACAAGATGCTCACGCAGAACCTGCGGATGCTGGAGCGCAACGGCCTGGTCGACCGGAAGGTGCACCCCACCGTGCCGCCCAAGGTCGAGTACACGCTCACCGAGCCGGGCCGTGCGCTGCGCGCCACGGTCGACGCGATCTGTGGCTGGACCCATCAATACCTCGGGCACATCGAGGCGGCCCGAGGGCGTTTCGGCCCCTGACCGGGCTGGGTGTCAGCCCGCGATCAGTTCCCGCACCTGGGGGACGGTCGCCGGCTCCTCTGCCCGCGAGGTCCGGTGCGTCCGGTACAGCCACAGCACGTCCCGGCCGAACGACCAGACCAGCAGGCCCAGCGCCAGGGCCGCGACCGCGAAGTTGGCCGCGTACGGCAGCAGATCGGCGCCCGCCAGGAGCAGCAGCACGCCCTGGAGCGCGGCGACGGTCTTGCGGGCGGTGCTCGGCGGGAGTGCGGCGGTCAGCCAGGGCCACACCTTGGCTGCGGCGACGAAGACGTAGCGCATGCCGCCGATCAGCAGCACCCACGGGCCCAGTTGCATCGACACGTACACGCTGAGCACCAGGATCAGAAAGGCGTCGACCTCCATGTCGAAGCGCGCGCCCAGCGGGGTCGACGTGCCGGTGCGGCGGGCGACCTTGCCGTCGACGCCGTCGAGGATCAGCGCCACCGCCGTCAGGCCGACGAACAGCGACACCGGCGGTGAGCTCTGGAAGGAGTCGGCGACCAGGGCCGTGACCCCGCCGACGAGGGTGGCCCGCCCCAAGGTGACCCGGTTGGCCGCGCCGAACGAGCGCAGCCGGGAGCGGTGCAGGGCCCGGGAGAGCACCGCCCAGGTGGCGATCGCGAACGCGAGGCCGCTCAGCCAGCCCGCCGGCCCCATCCCGATCGCCGTGCCGATCAGGGCCAGCAGCAGGACCTGCACGCCCGCCCCCAGGGCGGTCTCCTGCTGTACGAGCCTCGCGTCGTAAGTGTTGTTCAGGGCCACCGAACACCCTCCGGCCGTGTGACAGAGTCGATCATCGCCGCTACGTTGTGCGCGGCCTGTGCACCCCTCGGTACGCACTCAGCTTCCCGATCGTTCAGGAGGACTTCGATGAAGCACACCGGACGCGCGTTCTGGATCGACTCGCCTGGGCGAGGTGCGATCCGGGACGTCGCCCTGCCGGCGCCCGGCGAGGGAGAGGTGCTGGTCCGCACGCTGTTCTCCGGCGTCAGCCGCGGCACCGAGACGCTCGTCTTCCGCGGCGGTGTCCCCGTCAGCCAGCACACGGCCATGCGCGCGCCCTTCCAGGAGGGCGACTTCCCTGGCCCGGTGAAGTACGGCTACCTCAACGTCGGCGTGGTGGAGGAGGGGCCCGAAGAGCTCGCCGGCCGCACGGTGTTCTGCCTCTACCCGCACCAGACGCGGTACGTCGTCCCGGCCTCGGCGGTCACCCCGGTCCCGGACACCGTCCCCGCCGAACGAGCCGTGCTCGCGGGGACCGTGGAGACCGCCGTCAACGCCCTGTGGGACGCGGCTCCCCTGGTCGGCGACCGGATCGCCGTGGTCGGCGGCGGCATGGTCGGCTGCTCGGTGGCGGCCCTCCTCGCCCGGTTCCCCGGGGTGCGCGTCCAGCTGGTCGACGCCGACCCGTCCCGCGCGAAGATCGCCGAGGCGCTCGGTGTCGGTTTCGCCACCCCCGAGGACGCCGACGGGGAACGCGACCTGGTCGTGCACGCCAGCGCCACGGAAGCGGGCCTCGCCCGGTCCCTGGAACTCCTCACCGCCGAGGGAACCGTCCTCGAACTCAGCTGGTACGGCGACCGGCAGGTCAGCCTCCCGCTCGGTGAGGCCTTCCACTCCCGCAGGCTCGTCATCCGCAGCAGCCAGGTCGGCACCGTCTCCCCGGCCCGCCCGAACCGCACCTACGCCGACCGGCTCGCCGTCGCCCTCGACCTGCTCGCCGACCCCGCGCTCGACGCCCTGATCACCGGCGAATCCCCCTTCGAGGACCTGCCGGACGTGCTGCCGCGGCTGGCGTCCGGCGAGGTTCCCGCGCTGTGCCACCGCGTCCGTTACGACGAGAACGATGGACGCATCGGCTGACGATTCGTTCCATCCGGTACGAGTCGGCCACGACAAGAGCGCCTGACCTGAGAAAAGACGTACGACAGGCTGAACAAGGGAAGACAACGGGCCGTACTACTCGGCATCCCCGGCACCGAGAGCGGGGGAGCAGACGCGCCGCACCTGGAGGGTCGTCCGTTGTTCAGCATCACCGTCCGCGATCACATCATGATCGCCCACAGCTTCCGTGGCGACGTCTTCGGACCGGCGCAGCGCCTGCACGGGGCCACGTTCCTCGTGGACGCCACGTTCCGGCGCGAACAGCTGGACGAGGACAACATCGTCGTCGACATCGGGCTCGCCACCCAGGAACTGGGCGCGGTCGTCAGCGAGCTGAACTACCGCAATCTCGACAACGAGCCCGACTTCGCCGGAGTCAACACCTCCACGGAGTTCCTCGCCAAGGTCATCGCCGACCGGCTCGCCGAGCGCATCCACAAGGGGGCGCTGGGCGAGGGCGCCAAGGGCATCGCGGGCCTCACCGTCACCCTGCACGAGTCGCACATCGCCTGGGCGAGTTACGAGCGTGCGCTGTGACCGACACGACCGTCGAACGGCCCGAGCACAGGGGTCCGGCACCGGCACGGCTGAATTATGTTCCCGTGCAGCACGCTTCCCTGAAGAACGCCGAGATCATCCCCATGTCCCTGCGCACCGTGCACTTCGTACTACCGGGCGGCATCGACGACCCGACGGCACCCAGCGGCGGCAACGCCTACGACCGGCGCGTGTGCCTGGATCTGCCCGGCTTCGGCTGGCAGGTGACCAAGCACGCCGTGTCCGGTGACTGGCCGCGGCCGGGGGCCGGCGCCCGTACGGAACTGGCCCGCACCCTGGCCGCGTTGCCCGACGGCTCCGTCGTACTCCTCGACGGACTGGTGGCCTGCGGCGTACCGGAGATCGTGGGCCCCGAGGTGGAACGCCTGCGCATGGCCGTCCTCGTCCACCTCCCGCTCGGCGACGAGACGGGCCTGGACGCGGGGGTCGCCGCCGAACTGGACGCCAAGGAGCGGACCGTGCTGCGGGCGGTGCCCGCGGTGATCGCCACCAGCGACTGGGCCGTCCGCCGCCTGGTCTCCCACCACGGCCTTCCCCCCGAGCGGGTCCACGTCGCCGCCCCCGGCGCCGACATCGCGCCGCTCGCGCCCGGCACCGACGGGGTGTCGCGCCTGCTGTGCGTGGCCGCCGTGACCCCGCGCAAGGGCCAGCACCGGCTGGTGGAGGCACTGGCCGCGGTGAGCGACCTGCCGTGGAGCTGCGTGTGCGTCGGCTCCCTCACCCAGGAGCCGGAGTACGTCGACCACCTGCGGTCCCTCATTGCGGAGCACGGCCTTCAGGACCGGCTGGAGCTGGCCGGCCCCAAGTCCGGCCCAGCGCTCGACGCCGCCTACGCCACCGCCGACCTGATGGTCCTCACCTCCTACGCCGAGACGTACGGCATGGCGGTGACCGAGGCCCTGGCCCGGGGCATCCCGGTGCTGGCCACGGACGTGGGCGGGCTGCCCGAGGCGGTCGGCCGCGCACCCGACGGCGGGATGCCCGGCATCCTCGTCCCGCCGGAGAACCCCGCCGCGATCGCCGTCGAACTGCGCGGCTGGTTCGGCGAGGCGGACGTACGACGCCGCCTGAAGGCCGCCGCCCGCAGCCGCCGTGCCGCCCTCGACGGCTGGGCGACGACCGCACAGAGCCTGGCGGCGGTACTGCGCCGGCTCCCCACCGAACCCCGGAGGGCCGCATGACGAACCCGACCACGACCCAGCAGAGCGGGGCGATCCCGGCACAGCCCGGGCCGAGGGAGGTCACGAGCGTGACGGACGGCGTGGCGCCGGGCGGGAAGCCCGGCCCGGGGCAGAACGCCGCGGCGGGCATCGCGAGCGCGGTGGCCGGTGGGAACGCGGGAACCGCGGGCCTGGGCTCCAGTGTGGAGTTCGTCCCGGGGTACGCCCCGGACGCCGTGATCCCCGGCGCCGGACCCAGCGGCAGGCCCGGCACGCGGCCGACCGTCAAGCTGCGTGAGGCCAACCCGGAGGACCCGCCCCGGTACGCGCCGGAATGGCTGGAGCTGCGGGAGCCGGCCGACGCCTCCGCACGGGCGCACGACCTGCTCGACCCGCTGCGTATCCGGCTCGCCAACCTGCCGGGCAAGTCGGGCGTCGTCATCCACGACCTGGGCTGCGGCACCGGCTCGATGGGCCGCTGGCTCGCGCCCCGCCTGGACGGCGCCCAGCACTGGATCCTGCACGACCGCGACCCCTACTTGCTGCACTTCGCCGCCGTCTCGTCCCCGCGCTCGGCCGCCGACGGCACCCGGGTCACCGTGGAGACGCGACGCGGCGACGTCGCCCGCCTCACCCCGGACGCCCTGCAGGGGGCGTCCCTGGTGACGGCGTCCGCCCTGCTGGACGTCCTCACGCGCGAGGAGATCGACACGCTCGCCGCCGCGTGCACCGGAGCCGGCTGCCCCGCCCTGCTGACGCTGTCCGTCGCCGGGCGCGTGGAACTGACGCCGTCCCACCCGCTGGACGCGGAGATCGCCCAGGCGTTCAACGACCACCAGCGCCGCGACGGTCTGCTCGGACCCGACGCGGTCACCGTGGCGGCCGAGGCGTTCTCCGAGCACGGCGCGACCGTACGGCTGCACCCGAGCCCCTGGCGGCTCGGACCCGAGCAGGCCGCACTCACCGAGCAGTGGCTGCGCGGCTGGGTCGGTGCCGCCGTCGAGGAGCGCCCCGAACTGCGGGCCGAGGCCGACGTCTACCTCACCAACCGGCTGGCGGCCTGTGCCGCGGGCGAGCTGCGCGTCACCGTCCACCACGTCGACCTGCTGGCCCTGTCCCGCCCGGCGGGCGGAGCGTCATGAGCCCCCAGGCGACGGGAACGCGCCCGCACACCACGCTCACGGAGCAGTCGGGGCCGCCCGCGACCGCCGGCGGCACCCGTGTGCCCGCGCCCTCCGGCCCGGCGGACACGGCCCGGGCGGGCGTGGCCGTGCCGCGCCCGGCCGTGCGCGACAGCAGCGCGCCCGCCGCCTCGACTCCGTCCGGCCCCACCCGGACGACCCAAGCCCCGCCGCACCGTGTCCGGACGGCCCTGGCCCGTCTCGGCTCCCCGAAGGTCCGCACGCACCTCGGCACGTGCGCCGGAATCGTCATCCTGGGCGTGCTGTTCTGGCGACTGGGAACCGGCGTCTTCCTGGACGGCCTGCGGCGGATCGACGCGGTGTCGCTGCTGCTCGCGCTCGGCATCGGACTCGTCACCACCGTGTTCAGCGCCTGGCGGTGGGCGCTCGTGGCCCGGGGGCTCAGGATCCGCCTGCCCTTCGGCGCGGCTGTCGCCGACTACTACCGCGCGCTGTTCCTGAACGCGGCCCTGCCCGGCGGCGTCCTCGGCGACGTGCACCGGGCCGTGCGGCACGGGCAGAGCGAGGGGGACCTACGGCGGGGCGTGAAGGCCGTCGTCCTCGAACGGACGGCCGGCCAGATCGTGTTGTTCGCCGCCGGCGCCGTCGTCCTGCTGACCATGCCGTCCCCGGTGCTGGCCGAGGCCCGGCACATCGCGGCGCCCGCGGCCCTGGCGGCCCTGGGCGCCCTCGCCGTCGTCCTCGCCCTGCGCATGAACCGTTCGGCACCCTCCCGCCGGAGCCGCAAGCTGCGCGCGTTCCTCGCCGAGGCCCGCGAAGGGTTGCTGTCGCGACGGAACGGGCCCGGAGCGGTTGTCTCCTCCGTGGTGGTGCTGGCAGGTTACGTCGCGATGTTCGTACTCGCCGCCCGGGTCGCCGGGACCGCCGCCTCCGTGGCCGTCCTGCTGCCCCTCGCCGTCCTCGCCCTGCTGGCGATGGGCCTGCCGCTGAACGTCGGCGGCTGGGGCCCCCGGGAGGGCGTCACCGCCTGGGCGTTCGGCGCCGCCGGCCTGGGCGCCGGCCGGGGGCTCGCCGTCGCGGTCGTCTACGGCGTGCTCAGCCTCGTCGCCAGCCTGCCCGGCCTGATCGTGCTCGTCGCCCGCTGGTACGCGGGCCTGCGCGCCGGGACCCGGACGACACCCGGGTCCCCGGCGCCGCAGGGTGACTACGCGTCGGAGGTCAGCATCGAGAAATACGCACCGAAGGAATCCGCGAGGCTCGCCAGCAGTTCCTTCCCCTTTTCCGCCGAACCCAGTGAAGGACGGCCGATGACACCGGAATCGGTATAGCCGGACATGCCGAGGGTGAGCAGATGACGCCGGTCGTCAGCGACGAAATCGGAAGTCTCATATCCGGGGCGGAGCATTTCCGGATGAGCGTGCAGAAGGATGGAGGTCTCGATTTCCCCCGCATGCATGTCGGTGAGCAGCGAGGTTTCCACACCCGCCCGCTCAAGCGCCGCCTCCCAGTCCTCGGCGGCCGGGAAGAGCGCCATCCGCTCGCCGCGCGCGGAGGACTCCTGAACCACGTTGCCCAGCACGTAGTTGCCGCCGTGTCCGTTGACCACCACCAGGGCGTCGACGCCGGACCGGCGCAGCGAAGCCGCAATGTCCCGTACCACCGCATGAAGGGTCACCGAGGAGATGCTGACGGTGCCCGGCCAGGCCGCGTGCTCGTGCGAGCACGAGATCGTCACCGGAGGAAGGAGGTGCACCGGGTACGCGCCGGCTATCTCCCGCGCGACGGCACAGGCGACGAGGGTGTCGGTCGCCAGCGGGAGGTACGGACCGTGCTGCTCGAAGCTCCCCACGGGAAGCACCGCGACCTGCCGTGAGACACCGGCGCCCCGCGTCCGTACGTCTTCCGTGGTGTCCGCCGGCACCAGATCACTCATATCGTCACGGCCTTTCGTCTCTGCTTAGGAACTCGAGAATCATGACAGACAACATTGGCGTACTCGGCAAGAAGGCACCGCAGCGGACCGGCGTGGAACGCGTCGTGAATGCCCCCTTGCCCACCGTGTACGGGAAATTCCAGGCGATCGGCTACATGGACCACGACCGCGGCGACGAACAGGTCGCGCTGGTCTACGGCGAGATCGGCCCGGACGACGTCCTCATCCGGCTGCACTCGGAGTGCCTGACGGGTGACGCCTTCGGCTCCCAGCACTGCGAGTGCGGCGACCAGCTCGACGCCGCCCTGCGCGCGGTCGTCTCCGAGGGCGCGGGCGTCGTGGTCTACCTCAGAGGGCATGAAGGCCGTGGCATCGGCCTGCTCGGCAAGCTGCGCGCGATGGCCCTGCAGGCGGAGGGCCTGGACACCGTCGAGGCGAACCTCGCCCTCGGCCTGCCCGTCGACGCCCGCGACTACGGTGTCGCCGCCCGGATCCTGGAGGACCTCGGCGTGCGGTCGGTGCGCCTGATGTCCAACAACCCGCGCAAGCGCGAGGCCCTGGTGGACCACGGCATCACGGTCGCCGAGCAGGTGCCGCTGCTGATCCCGCCGTGCGAGAACAACATCACCTATCTGCGCACCAAGCGGGAACGCCTCGACCACCACCTGCCCCACCTGGACGCGGTGGTCAGCTCCTCCTGATCACCCCGTCCGGCTCCGGCTCCCCGACGTGACCCGGGCGCATCGGTGCGCGACCCGGAGACGGGCCGTACGCTTCGTGGACGTCCGCCCCTTGAGCGTCGGCCCCAGCGGCCGACGCCTCACGCCGGAGGCCCACCTGGTATGACCGAGCTCCATCTGTGGCTGCGCCACGAGGCCCGAACGACCGAGCGACGCACTCCGATCGTCCCCGACGACGCCCGGCGGCTCGTCGGGGACGGAGTGGAACTGACCGTCGAGGAGTCCCCCCAGCGGGTCTTCCCGATCGAGGAGTACGAGGCGGCCGGCTGCCGGATCGCACCCGCGGGCTCCTGGGTGACGGCACCGCGGGACGCCGTCGTGCTCGGGCTGAAGGAACTGCCCGACGAGCCGGCCGAGCTGACGCACCGGCACGTCTTCTTCGGCCACGCCTACAAGGGCCAGCCGGGAGCGGCGGACCTGCTGGGCCGCTTCGCCGCCGGCGGCGGGGCGCTGTTCGACCTGGAGTACCTGGTCGACGACACGGGGCGGCGCCTGGCCGCCTTCGGTTTCTGGGCCGGTTACCTGGGAGCCGCCCTCGCCGTGCTCCGGCACCGCGGCCGGCTTCGGGCGCCCCTGACCCCCACCACCAAGGAAGACCTGGACGAGACGCTGAAGCCCGCCGCCGACGACGTTGAGTTCACCGGCCTCGTCGTCGGCGCCCTGGGCCGCAGCGGCCGCGGCGCCCGCGCCGCCTTCGCCACCGCCGGCGCCGACCCGACCTGCTGGGACCTCGCCGAGACGCGCGACCTCGACCGCACCGCCCTGCTGCGGCACGACGTGATGGTCAACGCGGTGCTCGCCACCAGCCCCGTCCCGCCCTTCCTGCGCGAGCAGGACCTCGACAGCCCCGACCGCCGGCTGCGCACCCTGTGCGACGTGACCTGCGACGTCGGCTCCCCGCTCAACGTCCTGCCGGTGTACGACGACACCACCTCCTGGGACGAGCCGGTGCGGCGGCTGCGCGACGAACCCCCGCTGGACCTGATCGCCATCGACAACCTGCCCTCCCTGCTGCCGCTGAAGTCCAGCACCGACTTCTCGGCCGCGCTGCTGCCCCACCTGCGCGACTTCGGCGTCTCCGGCCCCTGGGGTCGCTGCCTGGACCGGTTCCGTGCGGCGTCCCGCGCCCACGGCGTCGACGCGGGGGAGTCCCGTGACCACTGAACCGGCACCGGCGAGCGGCACCGTCCACTGGATCGGCGCCGGCCTGTCCACAGGCAGCGGTCTCGCCGCGCTGTGCGACACCGCCGAGCGCGTACGGCTCTGGCACCGCACCGAGAGCCGTGCCGCCGAGGCCCTCGGCGGTCTGGGGCTCTCCGGACGGGCTGAGCCCCGGGCGTACACGCGGTCCGCGCTCGCCGCCGAACTCGCCCCGGGCGACGTCGTCGTGTCGATGCTGCCCGCGCCGGAGCACGCCCCGCTGCTCGCCGAGTGCGTGCGTCAGGGGGCGCACTTCGCGTGCTCCAGCTATGTGTCGGAGGCGGTGCTGGAGCACGTGTCCGCCGCCGGGAAAGCGGGGCTGGTCGTCCTCACCGAGGCCGGTCTCGACCCCGGCATCGACCACCTGTTCGCGCACGCCCTGGTCGCCCGGGCCCGGGAGTCCATCGGCGACGGGACGCCCGCGTCGTACACCTTCACGTCGTACTGCGGCGGTGTCCCTGCCGTGCCGAACGACTTCACGTACCGCTTCAGCTGGGCGCCCTCCGGTGTCCTCAACGCCCTGCGTTCCCCGGCCCGTTACCTGCGGGACGGTGCGGAGACGGTCGCCGAGCGGCCCTGGGAGGCGACCCGGCGGCATGTCGTCGACGGGGAGACCTTCGAGGTCTACCCCAACCGGGACAGTGTCCCGTTCGTCGCCCAGTACCGGGTGCCGGACGCCTGGACACCGCGGACGTTCGTGCGGGGCACCCTGCGTCTGGAGGGCTGGCTGCGCGCCTGGGACGGCGTCTTCGAGGAGCTGAAGACCGGCGACGACACCCGGATCGCCGCCCTGGCCCGAGAGCTGGCCGCCGCCTACCCCACCACGGACGACGACCGCGACCGGGTCGTCCTGGCCGTGTCGCTGGACGTGCGCGCCGAGTCGGGGCCGTCGTGGCGGGGCGGTTACCTCCTCGACCTGGTGGGCGACGCCGAGGAGAGCGCGATGGCCCGGTGCGTCTCACGGACCCTCGCCCTCGGGGTCCGTCACATCCTGGACGGCTCGCTGCCGCCCGGCCTGAACCGCGCGGCGGAGACGGCCGCCCGGTCCGAGCAGTGGCTGCGTGAACTCGCCCAGGAGGGGGTGGAGTTCACCCTGCGCGTGGACCGGTAGCGGAAATTCAGTGCGTCAGGGCCTCGTGGACCAGCCGCTTGAGGTCCTTGAAGACCGTGTGGGACGTCCTGGGCCGTACCTGGGTCATGAACTGCACCGTCAGGTCGCGGCCCGGATCGACCCAGAACGTCGTCGTGGCCACCCCGCTCCAGCCGAAGGCGCCGAGCCCGGAGGGGACCTGGGTGCGGGACGGATCGATGACGACGGAGCAGTTGAGGCCGAAGCCGACTCCCTCGTTGCCGGGCTCGTCGTGGGCGGGGCGGCTGCCGAAGGCCCGCAGGTCGGCGCCGCCGGGCAGGTGGTTGCGGGTCATCAGGTCCACCGTCTCCGGGGCGAGCAGCCGCACGCCGTCGAGCTCGCCCCGGCGGCGCAGCAGCTCCATGAAGCGGTGGTAGTCGTGGGCCGAGCACACCAGGCCGCCGCTGCCCGACAGGAACCGCGGCCGGCCGCGCAGCGGCAGCCCCGCGATCGGCTCGATGCCGCCGCCCTCCTTCTCCCCGTACATCTCGGAGAGCCGGGGCGCCTGGGCGTCCGTGACGTGGAAGCCCGCGTCCGTCATGCCGAGCGGCCCGAAGATCCGCTCGGCGCAGAACACGTCGAGCGGCTGCCCGGAGACGACCTCGATGATCCGGCCCAGGACGTTGCTGGCGACCGAGTAGTTCCACTCGGTGCCCGGCTCGAACTGCAGCGGCAGGCTCGCGTACACGTCGATGGTCTCGGCCAGGTCCGCGCCGGGCGGCACCGACGACTCCAGACCGGCCGCGCGGTAGAGGGCGTCGACGGGGTGGGTGTGGTAAAAGCCGAAGGTCAGACCCGAGGTGTGGGTCATCAGGTGCCGGACGAGTATCGGGCCGTCGGCCGGGCGGGTCTCCACGTCGGCCCCGGAGCCGTCGACGTAGACCCGCGGGTCGGCGAAGGCCGGCAGGTGGTCGGCGACCGGGTCGTCCAGTGACAGCCGGCCCTCCTGTACCAGCAGCAGCGCGGCGACCGCGGTGACCGGCTTCGTCATGGAGTAGACCCGCCACAGCGTGTCGGGCTCGACCGGCAGCCCGGCCGCGATGTCGCGCAGGCCGTGTGTCGTGAGGTGGGCGACGCGCCCGGACCGGGCGACGGACACGAGGAAGCCCGGCAGACGCCCCTCGTCGACCAGCCGGACGAAGGTCCGGTCCAGCCGGCTCAGCACCTGCGGATCCAGCCCGGCCTCACCCGGATCGACTTCCTGTCGCAGCTGTGCCATGGCTCTTCTCCCGTCGCACTGGTCGAGGTGAGATCCGGCATACCCCGCACGGACCGCCTCAGACCCCATGGTGGGGAACGGTTCGTGATCGCGGGGGAACCCGTGAGCGGGGCCCCAGGGCACTGCCGATCCAGGCGGCGGTCGCGGGTTTCCTGAGCTGACCGGGCGGGGCTGCGGACCCCTCGGGCATGGCGGGGACGGACACGGCGGCTCCTTGGGGGGCTCCACGCCAAGGGGGAGCGGGGCGACAAACGAGCAGAGGGACGTGCCGGAACGCGGCTAATTAACCTACTGGATAGTTAGTAGGGGAGGGGCAGAGATGCTGCGCCCGCGTGAAGCCGGTGTCGAGGGGTCCCGCGCCGGGTGTTCAGCGGGGAGTGCGCTCCGCCGTCAGGTACGCGATCACCATGTCGCCCAGCATCGCGCGGTAGTGCGCCCGCTGCGCCTCGTCGAGCAGGTCGCGGCCGAACAGGGCCCCGAAGGTGTGCCGGTTGGCGACCCGGAAGAAACAGAAGGAGGAGATCATCGCGTGCAGGTCGACGGCGTCGACGTCGGCCGTGAACAGGCCCGACTCCCGGCCCGAAGCCAGGATCCGGCGGATCACGTCCAGGGCCGGGGAACCGATCTTCCCGAGCTTCTCGGAGGCGGCGATGTGCTGCGCCTCGTGGATGTTCTCGATGCTGACCAGGCGGATGAAGTCGGGGTGCTGCTCGTGGTGGTCGAGGGTCAGCTCGGCCAGCCGCCGGATGGCCGCCACCGGGTCCAGGTGGTCGAGGTCGAGCTGCTGCTCGGCCTCCCGGATCACGCCGTACGCGCGCTCCAGCACCGAGGTGAACAACTGCTCCTTGCCGCCGAAGTAGTAGTAGATCATCCGCTTCGTGGTGCGGGTGCGGGCGGCGATCTCGTCGACCCGGGCGCCGTCGTAGCCGGCCCGGGCGAACTCCTGGGTGGCGACGTCGAGGATCTCGGCCCGGGTGCGGGCGGCGTCACGGATGCGCTCGCCGGATCGTGCCGGTTCTTCGACGCTGGTCATCAGGTTCCTTCGGGCGGAGGGGCCGGTGCCGGTGATTCTAGAAGGCGGGGCCCGGTCACCCGCCGGGTCTTCCCGGGCCCGCCCTCGGCTGATACAGCTAACGTACTGGTTCGTACATCAGTGAGCCGCCCGGGAGGCGCGCGTGCCCAAGGAGTCCCTTTTCGTCGGACTGATCGGTTCGGGCATCGGCCCGTCACTCAGTCCGGCGCTGCACGAGCGGGAGGCCGACCGCCAGGGCCTGCGCCTGGTGTACCGGCGGATCGCCATCGACACCCTCGGCCTGCCGCCCGAGGCGGTGGGCGATCCGCTGCGGGCCGCCCGGGACCTGGGCTACGACGGACTCGACATCACGCACCCCTGCAAGCAGCTCGTCATCGAGCACCCGGACGCGCTCGCCCCGCAGGCCGAGGGGCTGGGCGCGGTGAACACGGTCGTGTCCGAGGACGGCCGTGCGGTCGGCCACAACTGCACCTACGACCACGCCTGGCGCATCGTCGAGGCCGCCGGGCAACCGGCGCTCGGCATCTGCCTGGACAGCTTCCACATCCTCCCGCGCGGCTCCGGCCCCGAGGCCCTCGACGGCATCCCCGGCGAGAAGATCTTCAGACGCCCCGGTGCGGCTGGCCGCGCAGTGCACGGACCGCGCGCTCACTGGCGGCTGACCGTTCGGGTGATGCCGGTGAGGACGGTGGTGGCGAGGATCCAGCCGGTGAGCACCAGGGCGTAGGACAGCCACTGGTAGCCGCCGGTGGGGGCGAACGCGGCCTCCTGGCCGAAGGAGATCACCGGCAGCAGCAGGTCGAGGGTGTAGAAGACGGGGTTGAACTGCGGTGCCTCGTCGGGCTTCAGCGGCGCGGGATGGTGCAGCGCGTAGGCGAGGGAGCCGACCGCGAGCAGCGACACCAGCCAGCCGGCGGCCCGCAGGGGGCGGAAGCCGTAGCCGACGGTGGCGTCCTGCACATGACCCCACAGCCGGCCGTACCAGGGCAGGGTGGCGCGCCGGCGGCGCTGCTTGGCGAGCTGGACGAGGCGGGCGGCGTGGTCGTCGCCGATCGTGCGGTAGGCGGCGGTCAACTGCTCGTAGGCGTGCGGGACATAGCCCTCGCCGTCCCGCTCCAGCATCGCCAGCCGCCGCTCGGCGGGTTCGTGCGGGGTGAGGGAGGTGTAGACGAGACTGTTGAGCAGGACCTCGTCGGGGACCACCTCGGGCTCCAGGAACAGCACGTCCATGTGGGCGCGGCGCAGATTGAGGGTGCCCACCATGCGGGGGCCCTTGCGCAGCCAGAGCTCGCCGATGGTGCAGCTGCTGGCGCGCAGCGCCGCGTCACCCGGGTTCGCCAGCCGCGCGTGCGACAGGTCGAGCCGGCCGGCGATCCGCGCGCCCCGCAGCCCGATCCAGCCCAGCACGTCCGCTTCGCGCAGCAGGGCGTCGCCCTCGACCGTGAGCGTCTCCGCGTCGAGGGCGACCTGACCGGCGCCGGCCCGCAGCCGCGCCTCGTTGAGATCGATCGTGCCGCCCACCGACGCGCCCGTGAGCCGCACCTCGCCGCGGGTGCGCAGACCTGGCGCCGACAGGCCGTCCCCGACGGTCACATGGTTGAGCTGGAGTGCCGGCTGCCCGGCGGGGGGTTCGCCGATGTCGGCCCCGTCCAGGAACAGCGCGCCGGAGATCTGTGCCCCGCCGAGCCGTACGGGCAGGTCGAACCGGCACTCCGACAAGCGCAGCACGCCGTCCACGCGCAGGGTGGCGGCGTCGAGACCGGGCAGCACCGAGCGGCGCAGGTTCAGCTGGCGCAGCCGCGCCGCGTACAGCACGGGCACGCTCTCGAAGAAGCAGTCGCTGAGGCGCACGGCGTGGTCGATGTCGCCGTACTGGAGATTCAGCACCCCGGTGATCCGCGCCCCGGCCAGCCGGAGGGCGGCGGTCTCCCCGTCCTCCTGCGGGGCGCTCAGCAGCAGGGCTCGCACCACGGCCGCCCGCACGGTCCGTTCGGGGCCCCAGTCCGCGCCCTGGGCCGGGTCCTCGTCCGCCGGCCCGCGGAAGTCCACGTCCTCCCCGCGGGCGAAGGCGCGCCACACCCGCTCCTCGGCGGGCGTCATGGTGTCGATCTCCATCAGCGGGGACTCTGACGTGCCCGGCCGGAGGTGTCAACTCGCCTCCGGCCGGGGCTCGTTAGGCCCGGGTGTTCCACTCCGCGATCACGGGCCGGCCGTGCTCGGTCGACAGCCGGCAGACCGTCCCGGTCTCCAGCCGGAACAGCCGTCCCTCCGCCGGGGACAGACCCAGACGGCGGGCCGTCAGCACGCGCAGGAAGTGGCCGTGCGCCACCAGCAGCACGTCGCCCCCGGGCAGCGCACGCGCCGCCCGGGCCAGCACCCGGTCGGCCCGCTCGCCGACCTCCTCGGGCGACTCGCCCGGCTCGCCGTCGCGGCCGGGCGGGCCCCCGTCGGTCCACAGGTCCCAGTCGGGACGGGTGCGGTGGATCTCCTCGGTGGTGACGCCCTCGTAGGCGCCGTAGTACCACTCGTGCAGGTCCGCGTCCCGCACGGTCCCCGTCAGACCCGCGAGTTCGGCGGTGTGCACCGCGCGGGCGAGCGGGCTGGTGAGAACCAGGGAGAAGGAGCGGTCCGCGAGGAGCGGGCCGAGCGACGTGGCCTGCTCCTCACCACGCCGGGTGAGGGGCAGGTCGGTGAAGCTGGTGTGCTGTCCGCTCCGGCTCCACTCCGTCTCGCCGTGGCGGACCAGCAGCAGATCACCCACGTGCTACGCCTTCTTCGCGGATTCGACGGCGTGGCCGCCGAACTGGTTGCGCAGCGCCGCGATCATCTTCATCTGCGGCGAGTCGTCCTGCCGGGAGGCGAACCGGGCGAACAGGGAGGCGGTGATCGCGGGCAGCGGCACCGAGTTGTCGATGGCCGCCTCCACGGTCCATCGTCCCTCACCCGAGTCCTGGGCGTAGCCCCGCAGCTCGTGCAGGTGCTCGTCCTCGTCCAGGGCGTCCACGGCCAGGTCGAGCAGCCAGGAGCGGATGACGGTGCCCTGCTGCCAGGAGCGGAACACCTCGCGGACGTTGTCCACCGAGTCCACGGCCTCCAGCAGCTCCCAGCCCTCGGCGTAGGCCTGCATCATGGCGTACTCGATGCCGTTGTGGACCATCTTCGCGAAGTGCCCGGCGCCGACCTTGCCCGCGTGGACGTAGCCGTACGGGCCCTCCGGCTTGAGTGCCTCGAAGATCGGCAGCAGCCGGTCGACGGTCTCCTTCTCGCCGCCGACCATCAGGGCGTAGCCGTTCTTCAGGCCCCACACGCCGCCGGAGACGCCCGCGTCGACGAAGCCGATGCCGCGCTTGCCCAGCTCCTCGGCGTGCTTCTCGTCGTCCGTCCAGCGCGAGTTGCCGCCGTCGACCACCGTGTCGTACGGCTTGAGGAGGTCCCCCAGACGATCGATGACGTGCTGGGTGGGGGCGCCGGCCGGGACCATGACCCAGACCGTGCGCGGCGCCTCCAGCTCGTTGACGAGGTCGGCCAGGCTGGCGACGTCGGACTTCTCGGGGTTGGTGTCGTAGCCGATGACGGTGTGGCCGGCGTTGCGCAGGCGCTCGCGCATGTTGCCGCCCATCTTGCCGAGACCCACAAGACCGATCTGCATGTCAGTTCACTTCCCGAAGTTTGCGGTAGGCGGCCACCAGCGCGGCCGTGGACGGGTCGAGACCGGGGACGTCCGCGCCCTCGGTCAGGGCGGGCTCGACGCGCTTGGCGAGCACCTTGCCGAGTTCGACGCCCCACTGGTCGAAGGAGTCGATGTTCCAGACGGCGCCCTGTACGAACACCTTGTGCTCGTAGAGGGCGATCAGCTGGCCGAGGACCGACGGGGTCAGTTCGGTGGCCAGGATCGTCGTGGTGGGGTGGTTGCCCCGGAAGGTGCGGTGCGGCACCTGCTCCTCGGGCACGCCCTCGGCCCGCACCTCCTCGGCGGTCTTGCCGAAGGCGAGCGCCTGCCCCTGCGCGAACAGGTTGGCCATCAGCAGGTCGTGCTGCGCCTTCAGTTCGTCGCTCAGCTCCGCGACGGGCCGGGCGAAGCCGATCAGGTCGGCGGGGATGAGCTTGGTGCCCTGGTGGATCAACTGGTAGTAGGCGTGCTGCCCGTTGGTGCCGGGTGTGCCCCACACCACCGGGCCCGTCTGCCACTCCACCGGGTCGCCCTCGCGGTCCACCGACTTGCCGTTGGACTCCATGTCGAGCTGCTGGAGGTAGGCGGTGAACTTCGACAGGTAGTGGCTGTAGGGCAGGACGGCGTGCGACTGGGCGTCGTGGAAGTTGCCGTACCAGATGCCCAGCAGGCCCAGCAGCAGCGGGGCGTTGGACTCGGCGGGGGCGTTGCGGAAGTGCTCGTCGACGATGCGGAAGCCGTCGAGCATCTCCCGGAAGCGGTCCGGGCCGATCGCGATCATCAGGGACAGGCCGATCGCGGAGTCGTAGGAGTAGCGGCCGCCGACCCAGTCCCAGAACTCGAACATGTTGTCGACGTCGATGCCGAACTCGGCGACCTTCTCCGCGTTGGTCGACAGCGCGACGAAGTGCTGGGCAACCGCCTTCTCGTCGCCCCCGAGACCTCTCAGCAGCCAGGACCGCGCCGAGGTCGCGTTGGTGATCGTCTCGATCGTGGTGAAGGTCTTGGACGCGACGATGAACAGCGTCTCCGCCGGGTCCAGGTCGCGGGTGGCCTCGTGCAGGTCCGAACCGTCCACGTTCGACACGAAGCGGAACGTCAGATCCCGGTTGCTGAACGGGCGCAGTGCCTCGTAGGCCATCGCGGGGCCGAGGTCCGAGCCGCCGATGCCGATGTTGACGACGTTGCGGATGCGCCTGCCGGTGTGGCCGGTCCACTCCCCGGAGCGCACCCGGTCGGCGAAGGCGGCCATCTTGTCGAGCACCGCGTGCACGGCCGGGACGACGTTCTGCCCGTCGACCTCGACGACGGCGTCCCGCGGCGCGCGCAGGGCGGTGTGCAGCACGGCCCGGTTCTCGGTGACGTTGATCTTCTCGCCGGCGAACATGGCGTCGCGCAGCTCGAACACGCCGGTCGCCGCGGCCAGCTCCTGGAGCAGGGCCAGCGTCTCGTCGGTGACCAGGTGCTTGGAGTAGTCGATGCGCAGGTCGCCCATGTGCACGACGTAGCGCTCGGCGCGTCCCGGGTCCGCGGCGAACAGCTCACGCAGGTCCGGCTGCGACATGGCGTCCGCGCGGTGGTCCTCCAGGGCGGTCCACTCGGGGCGCCGGGTGAGCGCGGGGGAGGGGGAGGGGGAGTCAGACATGGGCAGGGGTCTCCTCGGTCGCCTCGCCGTTCAGGGCGATGGCGTACATCTCGTCCGCGTCGAGGCGCCGCAGCTCCTCGGCGATCAGTTCGGAGGTCGCACGGACCTTCAGCGCGAGGGTGCGCGGCGGCTGGCCCGGCAGGGTCAGCGTGGCCAGCGGCCCCTCGGGCCGGTCGATGACGATCTCCCCGTTCGCGGTGCCCAGGCGCACGGCCGTCACGACCGGCCCGGCCGTCACGACACGGTCCACCCGGACGTGCAGCCGCGCCTCGAGCCAGCGGGCCAGCAGCTCCGCGGCCGGGTTCTCGGCCTCGGCCTCCACCGCCGCCGAGACGACCCGCGCCCGGGCCTGGTCCAGCGCGGCCGCCAGCATCGAACGCCAGGGCGTGAGCCGGGTCCAGGCGAGGTCGGTGTCACCGGGGGCGTAGGAGCGGACCCGCGTCTGCAGCGTCTCCAGCGGGTTCTCGACGGCGTACAGGTCGGTGATCCGCCGCTGGGCCAGCGCCCCGAGCGGATCCTTGGAGGGGACCTCGGGGGCGTCCACCGGCCACCACACCACCACCGGGGCGTCGGGCAGCAGCAGCGGCAGCACCACCGAGTCGGCGTGCTCGGACACCTCGCCGTAGGTCCGCAGGATCACCGTCTCGCCGGTACCCGCGTCGGCGCCCACCCGGACCTCGGCGTCCAGCCGCGAGGACTGGCGGTCGCGCGGGGTGCGGGCGTGCCGCTTGATGACGACCAGGGTGCGCGAGGGGTGCTCGTGCGAGGCCTCCTCGGCCGCCTTGATCGCGTCGTAGGCGTTCTCCTCGTCCGTGACGATCACCATCGTCAGGACCATGCCCACGGCGGGTGTGCCGATGGCGCGGCGACCCTGCACCAGCGCCTTGTTGATCTTGCTTGCCGTGGTGTCGGTCAGGTCGATCTTCATGGCCTGCGCCAGCTCCGTCCGTCTCGTGCGAGCATCTCGTCGGCTTCCTCGGGTCCCCAGCTGCCCGAGGCGTACTGCGCGGGCCGGCCGTGCGTGGCCCAGTACTGCTCGATCGGGTCGAGGATCTTCCAGGACTCTTCCACTTCCTGGTGACGGGGGAACAGGTTGGCGTCGCCCAGGAGGACGTCGAGGATCAGCCGTTCGTACGCCTCCGGGCTCGACTCGGTGAACGACTCGCCGTAGGCGAAGTCCATGGTGACGTCCCGGATCTCCATCGACGTACCCGGCACCTTGGAACCGAAGCGGACCGTCATGCCCTCGTCCGGCTGGACGCGGATGACGATCGCGTTGGAGCCCAGCTCCTCGGTCGCGGTGGAGTCGAAGGGGGAGTGCGGGGCCCGCTGGAAGACCACCGCGATCTCCGTCACCCGGCGGCCGAGCCGCTTGCCGGTGCGCAGGTAGAACGGGACGCCCGCCCAGCGGCGGTTGTCCACTTGGAGCCGGACCGCGGCGTAGGTGTCGGTCGTGGAGGACGGGTCGATGCCGTCCTCCTCCAGATAGCCGCGCACCTTCGTGCCGCCCTGCCAGCCCGCCGCGTACTGGCCGCGCACGGTGCCCTGCCCCAGTTCCTGCGGCAGCCGCACCGCCTTGAGGACCTTCAGCTTCTCCGTGAGCAGCGAGGCGGCGTCGAAGGCGGCCGGTTCCTCCATCGCGGTGAGCGCCATCAGCTGCAGCAGGTGGTTCTGGATGACGTCGCGGGCGGCGCCGATGCCGTCGTAGTAGCCGGCCCGGCCGCCGATGCCGATGTCCTCGGCCATGGTGATCTGCACATGGTCGACGTACGACCGGTTCCAGACCGGCTCGAACATCTGGTTGGCGAAACGCAGGGCCAGGAGGTTCTGGACGGTCTCCTTGCCCAGGTAGTGGTCAATACGGAAGACCTGCTCCGGATCGAACACCTCGTGCACGATGCGGTTGAGCTCCTCGGCCGACTTCAGGTCGTGGCCGAACGGCTTCTCGATGACCGCCCGGCGCCAGGAACCCTCGGGGGCGGTCGCCAGCTTGTGCTTCTTCAGCTGCTGGACGACCTTCGGGAAGAACTTCGGCGGTACCGACAGGTAGAAGGCGTAGTTGCCGCTGGTGCCCCGGGAGGCGTCCAGCTCCTCCACGGCGGAGCGCAGTTGCTTGAACGCCGTGTCGTCGTCGAAATCGCCCGGGATGAACCGCATACCCTCGGCGAGTTGCTGCCAGACCTCCTCCCGGAACGGGGTCCGGGCGTGCTCGCGGACCGCGTCGTGCACGACCTGCGCGAAGTCCTGGTCCTCCCAGTCCCGGCGGGCGAAACCCACCAGGGAGAAGCCCGGCGGCAGCAGACCGCGGTTGGCCAGGTCGTACACGGCGGGCATCAGCTTCTTGCGGGACAGGTCGCCGGTGACGCCGAAGATGACGAGCCCGGAGGGCCCCGCGATCCTGGGCAGACGGCGGTCGCGCGGATCGCGCAGGGGGTTCTCGAAGTAGGTGTCGATGTGCTCCGTACGGGGGGCGTGACCGCTCACCCCGGTCTGCTCCACCCCGGCCGCCTCCTGCGCGGCCAGGGCCTCCTTCTCCTCCTTGGTCCCCTTCGTCTCCTGTTCGGCCGTCTGGGGGATGCCCTCGATGCCCTCGCTCATTCCGCGTCAACTCCCTTGCTGTTCAAGGACTTGGTGACCGCGTCCAGCAGCTCCTGCCAGGCCACCCCGAACGTGGCCACGCCCTCGTCCTCCAGTTGCCGCACCACCTCGTCGTATGCAATGCCGAGCCGTTCGACGGCCGCCAGGTCCGCGCGTGCCTGGGCGTAACCGCCGGTGACGGTGTCGCCCACGACGTCACCGTGGTCGGCGACGGCGTTCAGCGTGGCCTCCGGCAGGGTGTTCACCGTGCCGGGGGCGACCAGCTCCTCCACGTACAGGGTGTCCTTGTAGGCCGGGTCCTTCACACCGGTGGAGGCCCAAAGGGGGCGCTGCCGGTTCGCGCGGGCCCCGCCCAGCGCCTGCCAGCGCGGTCCGGCGAAGACCTGCTCGTACGCCTCGTAAGCCAGTCGGGCGTTGGCCAGGGCGGCCCGGCCCTTCAGGGCGAGGGCCCGAGGCGTGCCCAGCAGCGTCAGCCGCTTGTCGATCTCGGCGTCCACCCGGGAGACGAAGAACGACGCGACCGAGTGAATCGACGCCAGGTCGAGGCCGGCCGCCTGCGCCCTCTCCAGGCCGGCGAGATAGGCGTCCATCACCTCGCGGTACCGCACCAGCGAGAAGATCAGCGTCACATTGACACTGATACCCGCCCCGATCACTTCCATGATCGCCGGCAGGCCCGCCCGCGTCGCCGGAATCTTGATCATCACGTTGGGGCGGTCCACCAGCCAGGCCAGCTGCCGGGCCTCGGCCACGGTGGCCCGCGTGTCATGGGCCAGCCGCGGGTCGACCTCGACGGACACCCGGCCGTCCCGGCCGCCGGTGGCCTCGTACACCGGGCGCAGCACGTCGGCGGCGGCCCGGACGTCGGCGGTCGTCATCATCCGTACGGCCTCGTCCGCGGTCACCCCGCGCACCGCCAGGTCGGTGAGCTGTTCCTCGTAGCCAGCGCCGGAGCCGATGGCGGCCTGGAAGATGGACGGGTTGGTGGTGACGCCGACGACGTTCCTCGTAGCGACGAGCTCGGCCAGGTTGCCGGACTCGATGCGCCGGCGCGACAGGTCGTCGAGCCAGATCGACACGCCCTGGCCGGACAGGCGCTTGAGTGCTCCCGCGTGCGCGGTCGCTTCGGTCACAGTGATCATCTTCTTTCGGGCGGTCGGATCAGCCGCGGGCGGCGGTGAGGGATTCCCGCGCGGCGGCGACGACGTTCTCGGGGGTGAAGCCGTACTCGGCGAACAGGGTCTTCGCGTCGGCGGAGGCGCCGAAGTGCTCCAGGGAGACGATGCGTCCCGCGTCTCCGACGAACCGGTGCCAGGTCAGGCCGATTCCGGCCTCGACGGCGACCCGGGCCGTCACGGACGGCGACAGGACACTCTCGCGGTAGGAGCGGGGCTGTTCCTCGAACCACTCCACGGACGGCATCGACACGACGCGGGTGGGCACGCCGGCGGCCTGGAGGATCTCGCGCGCCCCGGCGGCGACGTGCACCTCGGAGCCAGTGGCGATCAGGATCACCTGGGGCGTGCCGCCCTCCGCCTCGAACCGGACGTAACCGCCGCGCGCCGCGTCGGGGTCCGGCTCGTAGGCGGGCACGCCCTGGCGGGTGAGCGCGAGGCCGTGCGGGGCCGGGGCGGTGCTGTGCCGTTTGAGGATCTCGGCCCAGACGACCGCGGTCTCGTTGGCGTCGGCCGGGCGTACGACGTTCAGGCCGGGGATGGCCCGCAGCGCCGCCAGATGCTCCACCGGCTGGTGGGTCGGGCCGTCCTCGCCCAGGCCGATCGAGTCGTGCGTCCACACGTACGTCACGGGCAGCTGCATCAGGGCCGACATCCGCACGGCGTTGCGCATGTAGTCGGAGAAGACCAGGAAGGTGCCCCCGTAGATCCGGGTGTTGCCGTGCAGGGCGACGCCGTTCATCTCCGCGGCCATGGAGAACTCACGGATGCCGAAGTGCACGGTGCGGCCGTAGGGGTCGGCCTCGGGCAGCGGGTTGCCCTTCGGGAGGAACGAGCTGGTTTTGTCGATGGTGGTGTTGTTCGAGCCGGCGAGGTCTGCCGAACCGCCCCACAGCTCGGGCACGACCGGGCCCAGCGCCTGGAGGACCTTGCCGGAGGCGGCGCGGGTGGCGACCGCCCGGCCCGGCTCGAACACCGGCAGGGCGTCCTGCCAGCCCTCGGGCAGCTCGCCCTTGCTGACGCGGTCGAACGTGGCGGCGCGCTCCGGGTTCTCGGACCGCCAGGCGGCGATCCGCTTGTCCCAGGCGGTGTGCTCCTCCGCGCCCCGGTCCAGAGCCCGGCGGGTGTGGGCCAGCACCTCGTCGGCGACCGCGAAGCTCTCCTGCGGGTCGAAGCCGAGGAGGCGCTTGGTTGCGGCGACCTCGTCCTCGCCGAGCGCCGAGCCGTGGGAGGCCTCGGTGTTGCGCGCGTTCGGGGCGGGCCAGGCGATGATCGTGCGCATCGCGATGATCGACGGGCGCTCCGTCTCGGCCTGAGCCGCCCTCAGCGCCGCGTACAGCGCGTGCACGTCGACGTCGCCGTCCTCCCGCGGCTCGATCCGCTGCACGTGACAGCCGTAGGCCTGGTAACGCTTCAGCACGTCCTCGGAGAAGGCGGTGGCGGTGTCGCCCTCGATGGAGATGTGGTTGTCGTCGTAGAGGAAGACCAGGTTGCCGAGCCTCTGGTGGCCGGCGAGCGAGGAGGCCTCGGCGGAGACGCCCTCCTGGAGGTCGCCGTCGGAGACGATCGCCCAGATCGTGTGGTCGAAGGGGGAGTCTCCCTCGGGGCCGTCCGGGTCGAACAGGCCGCGCTCGTACCGGGCGGCCATCGCCATGCCGACCGCGTTCGCCACGCCCTGGCCGAGCGGGCCCGTGGTGGTCTCCACGCCCGCGGTGTGCCCGTACTCGGGGTGGCCGGGCGTCTTGGAGCCGTGGGTGCGGAACGCCTTCAGGTCCTCCAGTTCCAGCTCGTAGCCCGCGAGGTGGAGCTGCGTGTACAGGGTCAGCGAGGTGTGGCCGGGGGAGAGGACGAAGCGGTCACGGCCGGCCCACTCGGGATCGGCGGGATCGTGCTTCATCACCTTCTGAAAGATCGTGTAGGCGGCCGGCGCCAGACTCATCGCGGTACCGGGGTGGCCGTTGCCCACCAGCTGGACGGCGTCGGCCGCCAGCAGACGGGCGGTGTCGACGGCACGCCGGTCGAGTTCGGTCCAGACGAAGCGGTCCGCTGTCTGCGTGCTCATCTTCAAGAAGTCCTCGATGGGGGCGATGTTGCTGGTCTGGCGCGTTCAAAATTAAAAGTCTGACTTTTATGGCGGAAGGTCGGCGTGTGCCAGCCTGTGGTGAAAGTGGGACACCCACGGGCAGCAGGACACGCGAACGGTGCGGTACGAGGCGGACATGGCGGACAGAACCCTTCAAGACGGCGACGGGATCGATACCTTCCCCTTCCCGGTCGAGCTCAGCGTCGGCGGCGTCGGCATGCAGATCGCGCCCATGGGCGACACCTGGCCGTCCGGCGTGCCGCTGGAGCGCGTGCACCGCATCGACTTCCACACCGTCCTGCTCTTCGGGGCGGGCCCGGTCCGGCACATGGTCGACTTCACCGAGCACGAGGCCACCGCCGGGGACCTGCTGTGGATCCGCCCGGGACAGGTCCACCGCTTCTCGCGCACCAGCGAGTACCGCGGAACCGTGCTGACCATGCAACCCGGCTTCCTGCCCCGTTCGACCGTGGAGGCCACCGGCCTCTACCGCTACGACCTGCCGCCCCTGCTGCACCCCGGTCCGGCGCAACTCGCCGCCCTGGAAGCCGCGTTGGCGCAGCTGCGGCGCGAGTACGAGGACACGGCCACGCTCCCGCCGGGCCTGCACGCCGCCGTCCTGCGCCACACGCTGACGGCGTTCCTGCTGCGCCTCGCCCACCTCGCGGCGAGTTCGGCGAAGACTCCGCGGCAGCAGTCCGATTCCACGTTCACCCTCTTCCGGGACGCCGTGGAGCAGGACTTCGCCACCAACCACAGTGTCAGCGCCTACGCCGACGCGCTCGGTTACTCCCGCCGGACCCTGGTGCGTGCGGTGCGGGCCGCGACGGGTGAGACCCCCAAGTCCTTCATCGACAAGCGCGTGATCCTGGAGGCCAAACGGCTCCTCGCCCACACCGAACTGCCCATCGGCCGGATCGGCGTGGCGGTCGGCTTCCCCGACGCCGCGAACTTCTCCAAGTTCTTCCACCAGCACACGGAGCAAACCCCGGCGGCCTTCCGCGCGGAGTTGCGCTGAACAGGGCGAAGGGGCTCCACGCATGCGTGGAGCCCCTTCTCACATGCCGTCAGTGCCCGAAGGTGAACCAGTTGACGTTCACGAAGTCGGCCGGCTGACCGCTGGTGAAGGTCAGATACACGTCGTGGGTGCCCGTCACGGCGCTGATGTTCGCCGGGACGGTCCGCCACGACTGCCAGCCCCCGGTGTTGCCCACCGCGAAGCTGCCGACGGGCGCGTTGCTGCGGCTGTCCAGCCGCACCTCGACCAGCCCGCTGACGCCGCCCGCCGCTCCGCCGGCGACCCGGGCACTGAACTGGCGCGCCGCGGTCGAGCCGAAGTTCACGCCCTTGAAGTGCAGCCAGTCCCCGCCGGCGAGCGCGCCGACGTTCTGTCCGCCGCCGGAGTCGGCCGTCGTCTCGGTGATCACACCGGACTGGCCGTCGTAGGACTCGGCCTGGATGGTCCCGTAGGCGTCGCGGCCGCCGGTCGGGGGAGGCGTGGTGCCGCCCCCGGACGACAGGACCTGTACGAAGTCGACGACCATCGCGTGACCCGGCTGCGTCCCTGCGTCCGGGCCGCCGCCGAACGCGTCGGGGAAGCCGCCGCCCATCGCGACGTTCAGGATGACGAAGAAACCGTGGTCGGTGGCGTTCTTCCAGGTCGTCGCGTCGACCCGGTCGGCGCGCACCGTGTGGTAGTTGACGCCGTCGAGGTAGAAACGGATCTCCTCGACGCTCGTGGAGCGATCCCACTCCAACCGGTAGGTGTGGAAGCCTGCTTGGCAGGACGTGCCCTGACAGGTGGTCGAGCCGCCGATGCCGCTGGTCTCGTTGCAGGGACCGCCGGGTGAGGTGCCGCAGTGCATCGTGGCGAACACCGTGTTCATGCCCTGGGTGTTCTCCATGATGTCCAGCTCGCCGACCGCCGGCCAGTTCCAGTGGTTGCCGCGGTAGGGGCCGCCCAGCATCCAGAACGCCGGCCAGTAGCCCTTGGCGGCGGCCCCGGTGACGTTCGGCACCTGGATACGCGACTCGACGCGCAGTGTGCCTCCCGCCGGGGGCTGGAAGTCGGTGCGGTTGGTCTCGATCCGGCCGGAGGTCCAGTTGCCGGCGGCGTCCCGCCGCGGCGTGATGCGGAGGTTGCCGTTGCCGTCGAGTGAGACGTTGTCCGTGCTGTTCGTCATCGTCTCGATCTCGCCGGTGCCCCAGTTGGCGGGGCCGCCCGGGTAGCCCTTGCCGGTCGCGTACCTCCAGTCGGAGGTGTTGACGCCGGAGCCGGCGGCGCCGCTGAAGTCGTCCACGAAGAGCTGCGTCCAGCCCGCGGGGGGCGGGGGTGCGGAGGCGTTGGCGGCGGGGGTGGCGATCGCGGAGGCGGCTGCCGCGAGCCCGAGGGTGCTGACCACGGCGATGAACGCCCGCCGCAGCGGACGCCGTGCGGGGGAGGTGCCGGTGGTGTCGCTCATGTGGGGATGCCTCTCGTGCGGGGAGAAGGATGAGAGCGCTCTCAAAGTGCGGTCAATGTGCTCCCCGCGGTCCGGGGCGTCAAGAGGTAAAGCCGGGATTGGTGCGGGGCGGAGCATGAGTGCACTCCTTGAACGGGACGGCCCCCCGGCCGCTCTGCACCTCGACGCGGCGGCCTTCGCCGGTCTTCTGCACGCCCCGGCGACGGCCTCCCGCCGGACTGCCCGCCGGGGTCCGGCCCGGTCCGGCTGGGCTCCGCGCCGAGCCCGGCCCGGTCCCGCCGGGCTCGGCGCTGTTGAACAAGGGGTTCCGGGGCACTCGGGGTGGCGACGACTACCGGTCGAGGCAGCAGGAGGCATCCGTGGCCGTACGCCATCACCTGATCCGGGTCGGCCCGGGCGCCGTGTGGGACGTCCTGGCCGACGGCCACCGCTACGCGGAGTGGGTGGTGGGCACCTCCGAGTCCCACCCGGTACGCGGGCACTGGCCCCGCAAGGACGCGGCGATCCGCTACGAAGTCCGGCTCGGCCCGGTGCGGCTCACCAACGAGACCACCGTCCGCTCTTGCGAGGAAGGCACCCGGCTGGAGCTGGAGGCCCATGCAGGTCCCCTCGGCACGGCCCGCATCGCCATCGAGCTGCGGCCCTGGGGCGAGCACTGCCTGGTGATCGTGGACGAGCACCCCCTGCGGGGCGCCGGCGGCCGGCTGCACAACATCGGATTCGAGGCGCTGATCCAGCTGCGCCACCGCGCCATGCTGGCCCGCCTGGCCAGGCTCTGCGAGGACGAGGCACGGATCCCGGGCGGTGCCCGCCGCCCGCTGGGCCAGGTGACCGTCGGACCCGACACCGGCGGAGCCCGCGATGCCTGACGCGGTGGTGATCGGCGCGGGCCCCAACGGCCTGGTCGCCGCCAACGTCCTCGCGGACGCCGGGTGGAGCGTGGAAGTGCTGGAGGAGCAGCCCGAACCGGGCGGCGCCGTGCGCCACGACCGGGGGGTCGACCCCGCGTTCGTCAACGACCTCTTCAGCTCCTTCTACCCCCTCGCCGCGGCATCGCCCGTCCTGGCCGCGCTGCACCCCGAGGAGCACGGGCTGCGCTGGAGCCACGCGCCCAGCGTGCTGGCCCACCCCCTCACCGACGGCAGCTGCGCCCTCCTGGACCGCAACGTCGACACCACCGCCGCGTCCCTGGACACCTTCGAGGCGGGCGACGGAGCCGCCTGGCGGCGACTGCACGAGGTGTGGCAGAGCCTGCGCCCCGACCTCCTGGACGCCCTGTTCACCCCGTTCCCGCCCGTCCGGGCCTCGGCGCGGCTGGCGCTGCGGCTGCGGGCCGCGGGCGGACTGCGCATGGCCCGCTCCCTGATGCTGCCGGTGCGCCGCCTGGGCGAGGAGGAGTTCCGCGGCCAGGGCGGGCGCCTGCTGCTGGCGGGCAACGCCCTGCACGCCGACCTCGCCCCCGAGTCGACGGGCAGCGGCGGCTTCGGCTGGCTGATGGCCATGCTGGGCCAGACCTACGGCTTCCCCGTCCCGGCCGGCGGCTCCGGCGCGCTGACCTCGGCCCTGGTGCACCGCCTGGAGTCCCGGGGCGGCCGGGTGCGCTGCGGGCAACGTGTGGAGCACGTCGTCGTCCGGGGCGGCCGGGCCGTCGGTGTCCGCACGGCCACCGGTGACGCGGTCCGGGCCCGCCGGGCGGTGCTGGCGGACGTGTCCGCGCCCGCCCTGTACGGCGAGCTCCTCGACCCGCAGCACCTGCCCGCGCAGGTCCTCGACGACCTGCGGCGCTTCCAGTGGGACTTCGCCACGTTCAAGGTCGACTGGGCACTCGACGGCCCGGTGCCCTGGCAGGCCGAGCAGGCGTCGCGGGCCGGAACCGTGCACCTCGCCGACGGCATGGACGAGCTCACCCGCTTCGCCGCGCAGATCGCCATGCGGGAGGTCCCCGACCGGCCGTTCCTGATCTTCGGCCAGATGACCACCTCCGACACCACTCGTTCGCCCCTGGGCACCGAATCGGCGTGGGCCTACACCCACATCCCCCACGAGATCCGCGCCGACGCCGCCGACGAGGGCATCACCGGCCGCTGGGGCACCAAGGACCAGGAGCTCATGGCCGACCGCATGGAACGCCAGGTGGAACGCTTCGCGCCCGGCTTCCGTTCGCTGATCCGCAGCCGCCGCATCCTGGCGCCCCCGACGCTGGAGGCGCTCGACGGCAATCTCGCGGGCGGCGCCATCAACGGCGGCACCACCGCCATACACCAGCAGCTCGTCTTCCGGCCCTTGCCCGGCACCGGCCGCCCGGAGACCCCGGTACGGGGCCTGTACCTCGCCTCCTCCGGAGCCCATCCGGGCGGCGGAGTGCACGGAGCGCCCGGGGCCAACGCCGCCCGGGCCGCCCTGCGCCGCAACCGGCCCCCCGGCCTGGCCCGGGCCCAGCGGCTCCTCGCCCACCGCGACCGCACCGGAGCCAGGCGCTGATCCCGGCCCGCGGGGGACGGGACCGACGCCGGAAGGAAGGGCAGCCCATGCGCAGCAGCCCGCTCGCCGAGCGCACGATCGTCGTCACCGGAGCCGCCCGCGGCGTGGGCGCGGCCCTGGCCCGCGAAGTCGCCCGGCGCGGCGCCCGGGTGGCGCTCGTCGGCCACGAGAAGGCCGCCCTGGAGACGGTGGCCGCCTCACTGCCGAGCCCGGCCCTCGCCCTGGAGGCCGACGTCACCGACCTGTCGGCGCTGGAAGCCGCGGCGCAAGCCGTGCGGGACGGTCTCGGCCGCCCGTCGGCCGTGGTGGCCAACGCCGGGATCGCCGAGGGCGGCTCGCTGCTCGCCTCGGACCCGGACGCCTGGAGCCGCGTGATCGACGTCAACCTCACCGGCAGCGCCCGGACAGCCCGGGCGTTCCTGCCGGACCTGCTCGACACCGCGGGCTACTTCCTCCAGGTCGCCTCCCTGGCCTCGATCGGCGCCGCACCCTTGATGAGCGCCTACTGCGCCTCCAAGGCAGGGGCCGAGGCCTTCGCGCACTCCCTGCGGGCGGAGGTGGCGCACCGCGGGGTCGGGGTCGGTATCGCCTACCTCAACTGGACGGACACCGACATGATCCGCGACGCCGACCGGTACGCGGTCCTGCGCGAGCTGCGCCTGCACATGCCTGCGCCGGCCCGCCGCGTGTACCCGGTGGAGGTCGTCGCCGCCCGCCTGGTCAGAGGCATGGAACGGCGGCGTACGGCGGTCTACGCCCCGGCCTGGTTGCGGCTGTCCCAGCCGATACGCCCCGCCATGCCCCCGGTGGTCCTGCGCGTGGCGCGCCGCGCCCTGCCCCGCCTGGAGGCCGAGGGCCCGGTCCGCTACACCGGCCCCCTCGGCGCCGGCGGCCAGGCCGACCGCGCGGCATCGGGCCAAGCCTCCTGACTCCGGCGGCACGGCAAGGCGGGGGCCCGGCCGCGCCCGGTGGTCCGGGACGGCGCGGCCCGGGCGGGCACGCCCCCCGGTCGGCACTGCCATGCCGGACACTGGGCAGCAGGAGAAGGGAGGCCGACCGTGCTGACCGGAGTGCGTGAACAGCTGGGCCAGGCCCTGTTCCGCCGGGTCGCCGGGCCCGGCGGGCCCGCGACCCGGGCCCGCATCCACCACACGCCCGGGCCCCGGTGGTTCGGGCCGGACCGGCCCATCCGCACGGTCCACGGCGACGCCTCGATGTTCATCGGCGGGCTGACCGCCCTGCTCCTGCAGTCCCTGCACCCCCTGGCGATGGCGGCGGTCGCCGGCCACTCCGGCTTTCGCGGCGACCCGTGGGGCCGGCTGCAGCGCACCAGCACCTTCCTGGCCGTGACGACGTACGGCACGGCCGCCGACGCGCAGCAGGCGGTCGACCACGTGCGCGGCATCCACGAGCGGATCCGCGGCACCACGGGCGACGGCGTGCCGTACCACGCGGGCGACCCTCACCTGCTCGGCTGGGTGCACGCCGCCGAGACGGACAGCTTCCTGCGCGCCCACGAACGCTACGGGGCCCGGCCCCTGGACGCCGCCGGCTACGACGCCTACGTCGCCGACACCGCGCGCGTCGCCGAGGCGCTGGGGGTGGTCGACCCGCCCCGCGACCGCGGCGAACTGGCCGAGCGCCTGGCCGCGTACCGGCCCGAACTGCGGGCCACGCCCGAGGCCCGGGCGGCCGCCCGCTTCCTGCTGCTCCGCCCTCCGCTGCCCCTGGCCGTCCGGCCCTTCTACGGCGGGCTGGCCGCGAACGCCGTCACCCTGCTCCCGCCCTGGGCGCGCGGCCTGCTGTGGCTCCCCCGGGTACCGGTCGTCGAGGACCTCGCCGTGCGCCCCACCGGCCGGGCCCTGACCCGGACCATCCGCTGGGCCATGACACCGGCCCGGGAACAGATCTGACGCTCCGCCACGCGGCGCATCCGCTCAGGGCCGCCACCCCAGCGCCCGCGAGATCCCGCGCGCCGCCACCCGCACCGCCGGGCCCAGGACCGGCACCCGGGCGTCGGCGTGGGGCACCACGATCCACACGGCGGCGGTCACGCCGCCGTGGGCACGATGTTCTTCTCCCGGCCGTGCTCCAGCAGATGGTGCAGCGCGGCCTCGACGGGCGCCTTGTCGATGCTCGGCCCGTCGAACAGGTACTGCCTGTCCGGCATCACCGCGAGCGTGAAGCGGCGGATCGGGGCGCCAGGCCGGAGTCGCCGCCTCGGCGGTGATCCGAGGTGACCTCGTGGGGGGCTTCCCAGGGGCGGAGGGCGATCAGGGGATCGAGCGGTGCGTCGGTCATGACCATTCCGAAGTCGGTGCGCTGGGTCCGGGGGGCCCGGGCAGGACACGGCCCTGCAGGCCCCATGCGGGGTCGACGGGGATGCCGAGACGGTCCAGGACGGTGGGGGCGATGTCGATGAGGAGGGGGTTGTCGAGCGGGGTGCCTGAGAGTTGGCGGGGGGTGTCGAGCGGGGTGCCTCCTGGGCATCCGTGGGCTCCGCGCTCGGCGAGGACGACGAAGACCTCCCGCTCGGCACGCGAGTCGCCGCCGTGGCCACCGGAGTCGAGGTGACCGTGGTCCGTGGTGACCAGCACGGTCCACCGCTCCCCGGCGCGCCCCGGATCCGATCGCCGCGCGTCGATCGCCGCCAGCAGCCGCCCGAGGTGGGCGTCCTGTGCGAGAAGGGCCCGGTCGTAGGCGGGGGAGAGGGGCCCGGTGGCGTGGCCGGCCTCGTCGGTGGCGCCGAAGTACACGAACAGGGCGTCCGGGTCGCCCCGGGTGAGCCAGCGCAGGGCGGTGCGGGCGACGCGGCGGTCCGCCCTCTCGTAGCCCCGGAACTCGCCGTTGTGGCGCACCCGTCGGCCGATGGTCCGGCCCAGGGTGCCGCGGCGGACCAGGGCCGGCCAGGACACCGCGACGGCCGTGCGCAGACCGGGCCGGGTGCGGGCGGCACGGGTCAGGAAGTCGGGGTAGCGGGTGTAGTCGGCGCCTTTGAAATCGTTGCCGGTGACCCCGTGGCGGTCGGGCCACACCCCGGTGAGGATGCTCGACCAGCCGGGGCCGGAGTCGGTGAAGGCCGCGGTGCTCGACGGCTCGCCGTCGGGCCGGCCGTAGGGCAGCAGGCTCGTGCCGACGGCACCCGCCGCCATCAGGGCGTGCAGTACCGGGGCATTGGCGGGCGAGCGGGTCAGGCGGTCGTAGCGCAGGCCGTCCATGCCGATGACGAGGACCTTGGGGCGTCGGGCCTCGGTGTTGACGTCCGTCACAGGGTGCCTCTCTTGAATGGCTGCCAGAAGAGCTCGGGACCGGCCGCCGGATTCTGACCGCGCGCCCGCTGTGGCTGGTCGCGCAGTTCCCCGCGCCCCTGAAGGGCGCGGCCCTTCAGGGCGTCAACTGCCCTGTACCGCTCCCTCCGTCGAGTACGGCGCGCTCCGCCAGCGGCCAGCCGCCGAGGGACGCCGCGAGGAAGCTCGCGCCGAAGACGTCTCCGGCACCCGTCGCGTCCAGGACCTCGGTGTCCAGGGCCGGGACCTCGGCGTACTCGCCGGTGATCTGGTCGACGGCGAGGGCGCCGTCCCCGCCGCGGGTCACCACGGCGACCGGCACCAGCTCGGACAGGGTGCCGAGCGCGGCCATCGCGCTGTCGGTGCGGGTGTAGGCCATCGCCTCGGTCTCGTTCGGGGGGAACGCGTGGCACAGGGCCAGTTGCTCCAGCAGGGCCGTCGGCCACTCCTGGGTGGGATCCCAGCCGACGTCGGCGTAGGTCCGGGTGCCGTTGGCGGCGGCCTTCGCGAGCCACTCGCGCGGCTCGGCCTCGAGGTGCACCAGGGCGGTCCGCGCGTCGGGCGGGCCGCCCATCAGTACGTCCTGCGTGTAAGGGGGCTGCTGGCCGTGGGTGAGCAGGGCCCGGTCGTGACCGCAGGCGACGGAGACCGTGACCGGCGTGGGCCAGCCGTCCGCCGTCCGGGAGAGCGAGAGGTCGACGTGTTCCTGGTCGCTCAGGAGATCCCGGCAGTGCTCGCCGTAGAAGTCGTCTCCGAACACCGTGGCCGGGCTGGTGCGCAGGCCGAAGCGGGACGCGGCGACCGCGAGGTTCGCGATGCCGCCCGGGCCGCAGCCCATGCCCCGGGTCCAGATCTCCTCGCCCGGGGCGGGCGGCCTGCCGAGCCCGGTGAGGACGAGGTCGTAGAAGAGCAGCCCGGTCAGCAGCACATCGGGCCGGTCGTCGTCCACGGATGTGTCCTCTCACTCGCTGCTTCGACGGAGATCGTCAGAACTCTTCATTTCGGTGACCGAAATCGTGCGCTGCTTCGCGAGATTGGTCAATACCCGAGCAGAAATAAGCATGGCGATGATTGGAGATGACGAGTAATGTGCACGCCGTGCTGGCTGAACGACGACACCAACTCATCCTTCGGGCCCTGCGGGCCGGTGGCCCCGCAGCCGTGACCGACCTTTCGGAGCAGCTGGGCGTGAGCCCCGCCACCATCAGGCGTGACCTGGTGAAACTCGAAGAGGACGGACTGCTCACGCGGGTGCACGGCGGCGCCGTCGTGGAGGAGGGCGACCAGCCCTTCGCCGAGGTCGCCGAGGTGCGCGTGTCCGAGAAGGACGCCATAGCCGAACGCGCCGCCGCGATGATCAGGGACGGCCAGTCGGTGCTGCTCGACATCGGGACCACGGCCTACCGCCTGGCCCGGCAGCTGCACGGACGGCGGCTCACCGTGATCACCAGCAACCTGGTGGTCTACGAGGAGCTCGCCGACGACGAGGGCATCGAACTGGTCCTGCTCGGCGGCATGGTCCGCCGCGAGTACCGCTCCCTGGTCGGTTTCCTCACCGAGGACAACCTGCGCCAGCTGCACGCCGACTGGCTCTTCCTCGGCACCAGCGGGGTGCGGCCCGGCGGACAGGTCATGGACACGACCGTCGTGGAGGTGCCGGTCAAGCGGGCCATGATCAAGGCCGGCGAGAAGGTGGTGCTGCTCGCCGACGCGGCGAAGTTCCCCGGGCACGGGATGGCGAAGGTCTGCGGTCCCGAGGACCTGGACGCGGTGGTGACGAACGCGCCGGTCGACGCGGCGACACAGGCTTCCTTCCAGGAGGCGGGCGTCGAGGTCGTCGTGGCGGGAAAGGTGCAAGCGTGAGACTGACGATTCTGGGCGGCGGAGGATTCCGCGTACCCCTGGTGTACGGAGCGCTCCTCCAGGACCACGCCGAGGGCCGGGTGACCCATGTCGTCCTGCACGATCCGGACGCCGGACGGCTGTCGGCGGTGACACGCGTCCTCGCCGAACAGGCGGCCGGCGTCCCCGACGCCCCCGGGGTGAGCGCCACCACCGACCTCGACGACGCCCTGCGCGGTGCCGACTTCGTGTTCTCCGCGATCCGCGTCGGCGGCCTGGAGGGACGCGCGAACGACGAACGCGTCGCCCTGGCCGAAGGCGTGCTCGGCCAGGAGACGGTGGGCGCGGGCGGCATCGCCTACGGCCTGCGCACGGCCCCGGTCGCCCTCGACATCGCGCGACGGGTCGCCCGGCTCGCGCCCGACGCCTGGGTCATCAACTTCACCAACCCCGCCGGTCTGGTCACCGAGGCCATGTCCCGCCACCTCGGCGACCGTGTCATCGGCATCTGCGACTCCCCGGTCGGCCTCGGCCGCCGCATCGCCCGGGTGCTCGGCGTGAAGAACCCGGCGGAGGCGTGGATCGACTACGTCGGGCTCAACCACCTCGGCTGGGTGCGCGGCCTGCGCGTCGCCGGCCGGGACGAGCTCCCGCGCCTGCTCGCCGACCCCGACCTGCTCGGCTCGTTCGAGGAGGGCAAGCTCTTCGGCGCCGACTGGCTGCGCTCCCTGGGCGCGATCCCCAACGAATACCTGCACTACTACTACTTCAACCGCGAGGCCGTCCGCGCCTACCAGCAGGCCGAGAAGACCCGCGGCGCCTTCCTGCGCGACCAGCAGGCCCGCTTCTACGCCGAGATGCGCGACCCGGACGCCCCCGCCCTCGCCGTCTGGGACCGCACCCGCGCCGAGCGCGAGGCCACGTACATGGCCGAGAACCGCGAGAGCGCGGGCGCCGGGGAACGCGACGAGGACGACCTGTCCGGCGGCTACGAGAAGGTGGCCCTCGCCCTGATGCGGGCCATCGCCCGGGACGAGCGCACCACCCTGATCCTCAACGTGCGCAACCGGCGCACGCTGTCCGTCCTGGACGCGGAGGCCGTCATCGAGGTCCCCTGCCTGGTCGACGCCAACGGCGCCCACCCCGTCGCCGTCGACCCGCTGCCCGACCACGCCACCGGCCTGGTCTGCGCGGTCAAGGCCGTCGAGCGCGAGGTGCTGGCCGCGGCCGACTCCGGCTCCCGCGCCACCGCCGTGAAGGCCTTCGCGCTGCATCCGCTCGTCGACTCCGTCAACGTGGCCCGCAGGCTGGTCGAGGGCTACACCGAGGTCCATCCCGGGTTGGCGTACCTTAGGTGAACGCTACTCGGTAAGCGCTTTCCCCCACCGCTTCCCGTCTGCTCGCTCTTCCCGCTTCCTGGAGACATCCCATGCACGACGAAAGCCGCCGCATCGAGGAGCGCGTGCAGCGCCTTCACGACCAGCGCATCAAGACCGCGGTCTACGCCGCCACCGTCCCCTTCGAGGTGGCGGCCTGGCAGGCCCCGGGGGAGCCGGTCCCGTTCGAGGAGGCCGCCGCCGCCTCCTACGAGCCCTTCACGATGGGCACCCCGTGGGGTCCGCCCTGGGGCACCACCTGGTTCCGCATGCGCGGAAGGGTCCCCGAGGAATGGGCGGGCCGCCGCGTCGAGGCCGTCATCGACCTCGGCTTCGTCGGCGGCTGGCCCGGCAACCAGGCCGAGGCCCTGGTCCACCGCACCGACGGCACCCCCCTGAAGGCCGTCAACCCGCTCAACCAGTACGTGGCGATCGCCAACCCCGCCCGGGGCGGCGAGACGGTCGACTACCTGGTCGAAGCCGCCTCCAACCCGGACATCCTGGCGGACAACTTCTCCAGGGTCACCCCGCTCGGCGACAAGCTGACCGCGGGAGACAAGCCCCTCTACACCTTCCGCAGCGCCGGCATCGCGATCCTCGACGAGGAGGTGTGGCACCTCGACCTCGACGTGCAGGTGCTGCGCGAGCTGATGCTGGAGCTCGGCGAGCACGACCCGCGCCGGCACGAGATCGCGCACGCCCTGGACCGGGCGATGGACCTGCTCGACCTGGACGACGTCTCCGGTTCCGCCCCGGCCGTCCGCGAGGCGCTGAAGCCGGCACTGTCCAAGCCCGCGCACGCCAGCGCGCACACGATCTCCGGCGTCGGCCACGCCCACATCGACTCCGCCTGGCTCTGGCCGATCCGCGAGACCAAGCGCAAGACGTCCCGCACCTTCTCCAACGTCACCTCGCTCGCCGACGAGTACGACGACTTCATCTTCGCCTGCTCCCAGGCCCAGCAGTACGAGTGGGTGCGCGACAACCACCCCAAGGTCTGGGCCCGCATCCAGGAGTCGGTCAAGAACGGCCAGTGGGCGCCGGTCGGCGGCATGTGGGTCGAGTCGGACGGCAACCTGCCCGGCGGCGAGGCCGTCGCCCGCCAGTTCGTCCACGGCAAGCGGTTCTTCATCGAGCACTTCGGCATCGAGACCAAGGGCGTGTGGCTGCCGGACTCCTTCGGCTACAACGCGGCCTACCCGCAGATCGCCAAGCTCGCCGGCAACGAGTGGTTCCTCACCCAGAAGATCTCCTGGAACCAGACCAACAGGTTCCCCCACCACACCTTCTGGTGGGAAGGCATCGACGGCACCCGCATCTTCACGCACTTCCCGCCCGTCGACACCTACAACGCCCGCTTCAGCGGCGAGGAGATGTCCCGCGCGGTCCGCAACTACCAGGAGAAGGGCGGCGCCTCCCGCTCCCTCGCGCCCTTCGGCTGGGGCGACGGCGGTGGCGGCCCCACCCGCGAGATCATGGAACGCGCCCGCCGGCTGGCGAACCTGGAGGGCTCCCCGAAGGTCGTCGTCGAACACCCCGACGAGTTCTTCGCCAAGGCCCGCGAGGAGTACCCGGACGCCCCCGTGTGGGTCGGCGAGCTCTACCTGGAGCTGCACCGCGCCACCTACACCTCCCAGGCCCGCACCAAGCAGGGCAACCGCCGCTCCGAGCACCTCCTGCGCGAGGCCGAACTCTGGGCGACCACGGCCGCCCTGCACGCCCCCGGCTACACCTATCCGCACGAGAAGCTGGACCGGCTGTGGAAGACGGTGCTGCTGCACCAGTTCCACGACATCCTGCCCGGCTCCTCCATCGCCTGGGTGCACCGCGAGGCCGAGGCCGAGTACGCCCGCGTCGCCCGGGAGCTGCACGCGCTGACCGCGGAGGCGCTCGCCGCACTGGGCACCGGCGGGACCCGCGTTTTCAACACCGGCCCCTACGACCGTGCCGAAGTGGTCCGCACCGCCGACGGCACACCGGTGTACGTGCAGGTGCCGGCGAGCGGCTCCGCGCCCCTGGCCGACACCGCGCCCCCGCAGCCGGTGACCGTGGACGGCCGGCTCCTCGACAACGGACTGGTCCGGGTGGAGGTCGCCGAGGACGGCACGCTGTCCTCCGTCCGCGACCTGCGCACCGGCCGCGAGGTCCTCGCCGAGCCGGGCAACCTGCTCCGCCTGCACACCGACCTGCCCAACTACTGGGACGCCTGGGACATCGACAAGCACTACAAGAACCGCTACACCGACCTCCTGGACGCCTCGTCCGTCACCGTCGTCGAGCAGGACCCGCTGATCGGCGCCATCCGCGTCGAACGGTCCTTCGGCAAGGGCTCCACGATCATCCAGACGATCACCGTCCGCGCCGGCAGCCCCCGCATCGACTTCGAGACGGACATCGACTGGCACGAGACCGAGAAGATCCTCAAGGCGGCCTTCCCGGTCGACATCCGCGCCCCGCACTCCTGCGCCGAGATCCAGTTCGGCCACATCCAGCGCCCCACCCACACCAACACCAGCTGGGAGGCGGCCCGCTTCGAGGTCTCCGGCCACCGCTGGGTGCACCTCGGCGAACCCGGCTACGGTGTCGCCGTCATCAACGACTCGACGTACGGGCACGACGTCTCCCGCACGGTCCGGGAGGACGGCGGCACCACGACCACCGTCCGCCTGTCCCTGGTCCGCGCCCCGCGCATCCCGGACCCGGAGGCCGACCAGGGCCGCCACCGCTTCACCTACGCCCTGCTGCCTGGCGCGACCATCGAGGACGCCGTCGCCGAGGGCTACGCCCTCAACCTGCCGCTGCGGGTGGCCGACGCGGCCGGTGCCCCCGAACCGGTCGTCTCCACCGAGGGCGAGGGCATCACCGTGGAAGCGGTCAAGCTCGCCGACGACGCCTCCGGCGATGTCGTCGTACGGCTCTACGAGTCCCGCGGCGGCCGCGCCACCGGCACCCTGCGCACCGGGTTCCCGCTCGCCGGCGCCCGGATCACCGACCTGCTGGAACGCCCGCTGGAGGACGCGGAGATCACCGACGGGGCCGTCGCCGTCGCGCTGCGCCCCTTCCAGATCCTCACCCTGCGCCTGCGAAGGGGCTGACCGCCGGGGGTGACAGCCGACGTGCTGTTCGTCTTCACCCCGGGTGCGGGACGCCTCCACTGTCTGCGGCTACCGGGCCGGGTGATGCGCGGCGAGGCCGACCCGCAGGAGATCAAGGACTCCTCGGAACGCTTCGACCACCACTACGTCGACAGCCCGGTGCGGCGCGAGGCGCTCGCGGCCAGGCCCGGGAGCGGCGCCGCCTGAACCGCCGACCCGACGGCGCCGGCCTGCTCGGGTGCAGCGGGCGAGGGCACCGCCGGCAGCGGCTCGGCCACCTCAGGCCGCTGCTGGGGCAGCGACACCGGCCGCAGCGGGCGCGGCCCCGACACCACCGTGTAGTCCTGGCCCAGGAACGGCGGCTCCATATCGCCCGGGTCCTCGCCGAGGGCCAACTGCACAGCCGCCCACGGCGCATTGACACCGCACTGGGACAGCTGGTGCAGGCCGCCGGCCGGGCGGGTGTTGACGTCCATCAGCACCGCCCGGTCGCCGAACATCCGGAACTGGATGTTGGACAGGTAGTGCAGACCGAAACCCTCCGCGATCCGCCGGGCCGGCTCCAGCCACTGCTCGTGCAGCGTGAAGCCGCGGCGGCGGCCGTTCTTGGTGCGGCCCACCGCCAGCCGGACCCGGTTGTCCGGGCCGGTCAGGCAGTCCACCGACACCTCGGGCTGCTCCAGGCGCGGCATCACCAGCCAGTCCACCGGCTCCCCGTCCCGCCGCAGCGCCTCCAGCACCAGATCGAGCGGCACGTACGGGCTCGGGAAACCGCTCAGATGCATCAGGGAGAAGGGCGTACGCGTGATCACGCGGAAGCCCACCCCGCCGGCCCCGGACGCCGGCTTGAAGCACGCCTTGTGCCCGCCCGCCTCCAGCTCCTCCACCGCGGCGACCAGTTCCTCCTCCGAGCGGACCCGGTACCACGGCGGCACCGGCACACCGATCGCCTGGACCGCCTCGTAGGCGATCACCTTGTCGTGGAAGACGGCCACGGCCTCGGGCGGCGGCGCCAGAACCGCCGTGCCGGCCGCCTCGAACTCGGCGCGGTGCGCCACGACCGCCGACTGGTGCAGCCGGGGCACGAACACGTCGATGCCCCGCCGCGCGCACTGGTCCAGCGCGTACTCGACGTACCCGGCGGGGGAGAGGTTCTCGGGCTCCAGCTCGGCGGTGTCGGCGGCGGCCAGCACCGGCGAGTCGGGGTCGCCGTGCGTGGCATGGATCTCGACCGCCCGGTCGCTGGGATTCCTCCGCAGCTGATCCATGAAGAACACGTTCTCCGCGTACGTGCGGTTGAGCCAGACGCGTACGCGAGAGACCATGCAGGCCGCCTTTCACGGTTCGCGGGCAGGGCTGAGCAGCCCGTGCCCGGGCAGGAGAAGGGAGGGACACCAAACCGCCCCTGAAAGGGACGTTCGTAGCGGTGGTGTTGGGCCAGATCATACGGCTTCGGTGAGCTCCCTCGTGCAACGCGCGTGTGAAGGAATTCTCCGCCCGCCGCCCCCGGGCCGCCCTTGTCCCGGTCACACGGATGTGATCTCTTGGTGGCGTCCGCATGGACGGAGGGGGCGAGAGGTGACATCGACGGCCGGTGGCGCCGCACAACTGCTGGCCATCAGCGATCTGCACATCGGTTACCCGGAGAACCGCGCCCTGGTCGAGGGCATGCGGCCCGGCACGGACGACGACTGGCTGCTGGTGGCCGGGGACGTCGCCGAGACCGTGGCGGACATCCGCTGGGCCCTGAAGACGCTCGCGGGCCGTTTCCGCAAGGTCGTCTGGGTGCCCGGAAACCACGAGCTGTGGACCCGTCCGAGCGACGCCGTCCCCCTGCGCGGTGTCGCCCGCTACACCCACCTCGTCGAGATGTGCCGCGACCTCGGTGTGACGACACCCGAGGACCCCTACCCCGTCTGGGAGGGCCCCGGCGGCCCGGTGGTCGTCGCCCCGCTGTTCCTGTTGTACGACTACTCGTTCCTGCCGGCCGGCTGCACCACCAAGGAACAGGGCCTGGAGTACGCGCAGGGCACCGGGATCGTGTGCACCGACGAGTACCTGCTGCACCCCGACCCCTACCCGAGCCGGGAGGCCTGGTGCCGGGCACGGGTCGCCGAGACCGAACGCAGACTCGCCGGCCTGCCCGGCGACCTGCCGGTGATCCCGGTCAACCACTACCCGCTGCACCGGCATCCGATGGACGTGCTGTGGCACCCCGAGTTCGCCATGTGGTGCGGCACGGACCTGACCGCCGACTGGCACCGCAGGTTCCGCGTGCCCGCCATGGTCTACGGCCATCTGCACATCCCCCGTACCACCTTCCACGACGGCGTGCGCTTCGAGGAGGTGTCGGTGGGCTATCCGCGTGAGTGGAGCAAACGGTCCCAGCCGCCGGGGCGGCTGCGGCGCATCCTGCCGGAGGAGGGCGAGGAGCGGTGATCGAGGAGCTGCTGCCGCAGACGGTGGTCACCGTCGAGACGTACGGCAACGCGGAGGCGGACACCCCGCTGTACCCCGAGGAGGAGGCGCTCCTGACACGGGCGGTCGCCAAGCGGCGCAGGGAGTTCGCCGTCGTGCGCTCCTGCGCCCGCAGGGCCATGGAGAAGCTCGGTGTGCCGCCGCAGCCGATCCTGCCCGGGGAGCGCGGTGCCCCCGGTTGGCCAGCCGGGCTGGCCGGCAGCATGACCCACTGCGACGGCTACTGCGCCGCCGCGCTGGTCCGCGCCACCGACCTGGCGTCCCTCGGCATCGACGCCGAGGTCCACGGACCGCTGCCCGAAGGCGTCCTGCCGTCGGTGTCCCTGCCGGCCGAGGCCGACCGACTGCGGCGGCTCGCGGCCGGACACCCCGACATCCACTGGGACCGCCTGCTGTTCAGCGCGAAGGAGTCCGTCTACAAGGCGTGGTTCCCCCTCACCGGGAAGTGGCTGGACTTCATGGAGGCCGACATCGAGCTCACCCCCGACGGCACCTTCCGCGCGGACCTGCTCGTCCCCGGACCCCGGGTGGGCACCCGCCGCCTGGACCACTTCGACGGCCGCTGGACGGCGGGGCGGGGCCTGATCGCGACGGCGATCGCGGTACCGCACGCCTGAACCCGCCGCGCGGGACCCGCCCCCGGGGCGGGCCCCGTTCAGCTGCCCGGCTCCGGGCACCACTGCTCCAGGAGGCGGAAGAACTCCTCCTCGTTGCCGGTCAGGCCTGCGCGCTCCAGGGCCTGCTCCGCCTCGGCGAGCACCGCCGGCGGGACGAGCGGCGGTCCGCCCTCCCGGTCGAAGGCGGCCCGGACGGTGTGCAGCAGCCGCAGATAGGCCTGGACGGCGGTGCGTTCACGATCGGTCAGAACGGCGGTGGGCATCGATCGGCTCTCCCCGTGTCGGCGTCGTCGGTCCCGCGCCTCGCGGCGCGTACGCCTCCGCACAGCGGTGGCGCACCTCCAGCTTGCCGCCCACCACTGACAATCCGGTCCCGCTGCCTTCCGGTTCGCCCGCTCGGCGCAGGACGCAGCACGTCACCGCGCCGGGGGCCCCTCAGCCCTGCGGTCCGCGATACCCCAGAGACGCCTCGATCCGCCCCGCCAGATGGTCCCGCTGCACCGGCCCCCGCGACGACGAACCGGCGAGCCATGCACGGCACTTGCTGGCGAGCAGCAGGCCGAAGCTCTCGGCCTCCTTCTCGTCGTCGAGGTCGAAACGGGTACGGGCGGCGACCTTCAGCACGGTCGCCTGGAGATCGGCCCCGTCGTCGAGGAGCCGGGCCGCCACGGCAGCGCCCTCGACGTGGTGGGAGCAGTGCCCCGCCTTCATGTGCCACAGCTCATGGCCCAGGATCACCAACTGGTGCTCGGGGGCGGTGCGTTCCTCGATGACCACGAGGTCCTGCTCGGCCATGTCCAGCCACAGCCCGCTGGCCGTCCCGGGCGGGAACGCGGCGGTGCGGAAGCGGACGGGGCGGCCGCGGCGTCTGCTCATGCCGTCGCACAGGGCGGCGTACAGCTCGTCGGGCCGGGCCGGCGCGGGGAGGGTCAGCTCCGCGACCAGCTCGCCGCACAGGCGGCGCATTTCCCTACCGATGCCCACAGTTCTCCCCACGGTCACGACTCGGGCCGCTTGACGCTCTCCAGGAGCATGTCCAGCCACTCCGCGACCTTGTCGCGGTGCTGGTCGGTGGGCAGTTGCGCGGCACGCCAGGCGATGCCGCGCACGCCGTGGTCCTGCAGCAGCCGTTCCAGCGGGTCGTCCGCCGCCGCGGCCGCCTGCCGCTCACGGTCGGCGAGCTTCTGCAGCAGCTCCTGCTCGGTGTGCTGGAGGGCGCTCACGAGTGCCTCGGGGTCCTCGGCGGTCAGGAAACCGGCGTGCACCCGGAAGAACCGCTGGAGGGCGTCGCAGTGCTCCATGGTCGGCCGCCGGTCGCCGTTGATGAGGGCGCCGGCCTGCTGGCGGGACATCCCGGCGCCGTCGGCGATCTCCTGCTGGGTGTACTTGCGGCCGTTGGGCTTGAGCCGGGTCCGGCGCAGCAGGTCCAGCCGCTGCAGGAACCGGGCCTGGACGTCGGGCTCACCCGCAGGACGGCCACTGAGCAGGGCCTTGATGACGGGGTCCGGGACTCCGGAGGCGACGGACAGCCTGCCGACGTCGAAGACCTCGGCGTGCGGCACGCCGAGCCGGTCGGCGAGCGCGCCGACCCGGGAGACGACCGCCGGCAGCACGGCCGTAGGCGTGACGCCCGGACCTTCGACGAAGCCACCCGTCACCGACAGATCTCCTACGTATCTCACAGGCTTCTCACACGTGGATGCCGTGACCTACCCCGGCGTTAACTTCCCGGAGCGTAGCCGGTGCTTCGAACTCACATCCAGGTCTCGCCACAACTGTGGCCAATTTCAGCCGTCAACAGCCACGGAATGCCACGATAGTTGACACACCTCAGCTCGGAGCAGCAGGATCGGGGCGCCGCGTCAAGGCCGCACAGGCAAGAGGGGTGACCTCCCGATGGCATATCAGGCAGGAGGGCAGCGGCCGGCACCGCGGCCCGTCCCCGAGACTCCCGAGGCCCAGGCCTACCTGGAGGACTACGCCGAGCTCCTGGAGGGTTTCTCCTTCCCCTCGCTCGTGGTCGACCACTGCTGGGACGTGGTGCTGGCCAACGGCGCCTTCCGGTCACTTTTCCGTGAGGTCGGCCCGCATCCGACCGCGATGCCGGATGACAACTTCCTCAGGTTCGTCCTCTTCCATCCCGACGCGCCCACGGTGCTCGGCGACCACGAGGCGAGCTGGTGCCTGCCGATGCTCGCGCACTTCGCGCGGACCGTGGACGGCCACGGCGCCGACCACGGTCTGCAGGCCATCCGCCGCGACATAGCCCAGGACCCGATCATGGAGGCCGCCTACCGGCACGGCCTGCCGCACTGGATCCGCGCGGTCGGGGAGGGCGCCGTCGAGCAGGACGGAGCCGTCCGGCCCCTCGTGCATCCGGATCCGCACCGGGGCGCCACCGAGTGCCGGATCGTCGTAGAGACGTCCAGGGCGCTCGAGGAACTGGGCTGCGCCCGGGTCACGTTCGTTCTGCGCGAGGCCCGCCGCTCCACGTACCGCGAGCGCCGCACCCGCCGTACCGCCTCCCACCTGAGGGTCGTCCCCACGGCCGACTGACCGTCACCGGGTGACCCCCCGGCGTGTCGGCACCCTTGCTCGACCAGGTGGCCAGCCCACTTGGTCGGCACCCTTTTCCCCGCCCTGTGGTGTGTGACATAGTACTGGTGTGAGCGAGTCGCTGACCTGCGATGTCGTGGTGGTCGGGGCCGGAGTGGTCGGCGCCGCCACCGCCCTGTACGCGGGCCGGGCGGGCCTGGACACCGTCGTGGTGGACCGGGGCCCGGTGGCCGGCGGCACGACCGGAGCGGGGGAGGGGAACCTCCTCGTCTCCGACAAGGAACCCGGACCCGAGCTCGAACTCGCCCTGCTGTCCTCCCGGCTGTGGGCCGCCCTGGCCCGTGAGGGGCTGGGCCGGGCCGTCGAGTACGAGGCCAAGGGCGGTGTCGTCGTCGCCGGCACCGACCGGGCCCTGGCCGGGCTGGAGAAACTCGCCGCGGAGCAACGCGCGGCGGGGGTGGAGGCCGTCCCGGTGCCGCCCGACGCACTCACCGACCTGGAGCCGTATCTGGCCCCCGGCCTCGCGGGCGGCATGCACTACCCGCAGGACGCGCAGGTGATGCCCGCCCTCGCGGCGGCGCACCTGCTGCGCGCCTCGAAGGCCCGGGTCCTCACCGGGCGGGAGGTGACCGGGGTCCTGCGCGGACCGGACGGTGCGGTGCGCGGGGTGCGGACCGACCGGGGCGTCCTGCACGCGCCCGCGGTCGTCAACGCGGCCGGCACCTGGGGCCGCGAGGTCGCGGCCCGCGCCGGGGTGTCCCTGCCGGTCCTGCCCCGGCGGGGCTTCGTCCTGGTCACCGAACCCCTGCCGCCCCGCATCCGGCACAAGGTGTACGCCGCCGACTACGTGGCCGACGTCGCCAGCGACTCGGCGGCGCTGCATACCTCACCGGTGGTTGAGGGCACCCCGGCCGGACCGGTCCTCATCGGCGCCAGCCGCGAACGCGTCGGCTTCGACCGGTCGCTGTCCCTCCCCGCGCTGCGCGCACTCGCAGCCGGGGCGACCGGGCTCTTCCCCTTCCTCGCCGGAGTCCGGGCCCTGCGGACGTACGCCGGCTTCCGGCCGTATCTGCCGGACCATCTGCCCGCGATCGGGCCGGATCCGAGGGCGCCCGGGCTGTTCCACGCCTGCGGGCACGAGGGCGCGGGTATCGGTCTGGCCACCGGCACCGGGCATCTCCTCGCACAGGTGCTGAGCGGCCGGACGCCCGATCTGGACCTCGTCCCCTTCCGGCCCGACCGTTTCACCGAGGAGGCCGAGTGAATCCGCTGGAGCTCGCGGGGGCCAGGCCCGGCCCCGCCTTCACGGTCACGTTCGACGGGCGGCCCGTCGAGGCGCTGCCCGGGCAGACGGTCGCCGCCGCGCTGTGGGCGGCGGGCGTCACCTCCTGGCGCTCCACCCGGTCACAGGGCCGTCCGCGCGGGGTGTTCTGCGGGATCGGCGTCTGCTTCGACTGCCTGGTGACCGTCAACGGCCTCCCCAACCGGCGGGCCTGCCTGGTGCCGGTGCGGCCCGGGGACGTGATCGCCACGCAGGACGGGACGGGCCAGGAGGAGGTGTGCCATGCGGACTGACCTCGCCGTGGTCGGCGCCGGACCGGCCGGGCTCGCCGCCGCCCTCGCCGCCTGCGCGCGCGGCGTGCGCGTCACGCTCGTCGACGCCGCCGCACAGCCCGGCGGTCAGTTCTACCGGCAGCCCGCCGCCGGACTGGGCGCCGCGCGGCCCGAGGCGCTGCACCACCGGTGGCGGATCTGGAAGCGGCTGCGGGACGGACTGGCCGCACATGCCGTACACGTGCTGACGGACCACCACGTCTGGAGTGCGGAGCGCACTCCGGACGGCTTCACCGTGCACGCGCTGCTCGGCCCGGAGCAGGACCAGCCCGTCGAGGTGCGCGCCCGCGCCGTGCTCCTGGCCACCGGCGGCTACGAGAAGGTGCTGCCGTTCCCCGGCTGGACCCTCCCCGGCGTCGTCACGGCCGGCGGCGCCCAGGCCATGCTCAAGGGCGGGCTGGCCGTGCCGGGGCGGCGAGCGGTCGTGGCCGGGACCGGGCCGCTGCTGCTGCCCGTGGCGACCGGGCTCGCGGCCGCCGGCGTCGAGGTCGCCGCGCTCGTCGAGTCGGCCGGCCCGGGCCGTCTCGCCCGCCACGGCCGGGCCCTGGCCGGCAAGCTCCCGGAGGGCGCCGGATACGCCGCCCGGCTGCTGCGCCACCGCGTCCCGGTCCTCACCCGCCACACCGTCGTCCGTGCCCACGGCGACGACCGGCTGACCGGCGTCACGGTCGCCTCCCTCGACGCCGAGGGCCGGGTCCGGCCCGGCACCGAGCGGCACCTGGACTGCGACGCCCTCGCCGTCGGACACGGCATGCTCCCGCACACCGACCTCGCCGAGAGCCTCGGCTGCCGCCTGGACGGGCTCACCGTGGCCGTCGACCCCGAGCAGCGCACGGACGTGCCCGGCGTGTGGGCGGCCGGCGAGGCCACCGGTGTCGGCGGCGCCGACCTCGCCCTCGTCGAGGGACACATCGCCGGCTGTTCCGCCGCCGCCCACCTGCGCGGTACCGCCCCCGGCCCGGCGCCCGCCGCCCTGAAGGCCCGGGCGAAGCTCAGACGGTCCGCCGCCGCCCTCGACTCCGCCTACGCGCCGCCCGCGCACTGGCCCGAGCAGATCACCGACGACACCGTGGTCTGCCGCTGCGAGGAGGTCACCGCCGGGGCCGTGCGCGAGGCCCTGGACCTCGGCGCGGGCGACGAACGCACCGTGAAGCTGCTCACCCGCGCCGGGATGGGCTGGTGCCAGGGCCGGATGTGCGGCACCGCGGTCGCCGGTCTCGCCGGCTGCCCGCCCGCCCCGGGCAAGCGCCCGTTCGCCCGCCCCGTGCCGCTCGGCGTCCTCGCCCGGCAACACCCCCAGGAGGGACCGTCATGACCGCACCCCGCCCCTGGCGCGGCGTCCTCGTCGCCACCGCGCTCCCACTGAACGACGACCTCTCGGTGAACCACGACCGGTACGCCGAGCACTGCGCCTGGCTGGTCGCGAACGGCTGCGACGGCGTCGTACCGAACGGCTCCCTCGGCGAGTACCAGGTGCTCACGCCCGAGGAACGGGCCCGGGTCGTCGAGACGGCCGTCGCCGCGATCGGCGGGGAGCGCGTGATGCCCGGCGTAGCCGCCTACGGGTCGGCCGAGGCGCGGCGCTGGGCCGAGCAGGCCGCGGAGGCCGGCTGCCGCGCGGTGATGCTGCTGCCCCCGAACGCCTACCGCGCCGACGAGCGTTCCGTCGTCGCCCACTACGCCGAGGTAGCCCGGTCGGGCCTGCCGGTCGTCGCCTACAACAACCCGATCGACACCAAGGTCGACCTCGTCCCCGAACTCCTCGCCCGGCTGCACGGCGAAGGACACATCCACGGGGTGAAGGAGTTCTCCGGCGACGTCCGCCGGGCCTACCGGATCGCCGAACTCGCCCCCGAACTGGACCTGCTGATCGGCGCGGACGACGTCCTGCTGGAGCTGGCCGTCGCCGGAGCCAAGGGCTGGGTCGCGGGCTACCCGAACGCGCTGCCCCGCGCCTGCGTCGAGCTGTACCGCGCCGCGGTCGGCGGCGACCTGGACACCGCGCTGCCCCTGTACCGGCAGCTGCACCCGCTGCTGCGCTGGGACTCCCGCGTGGAGTTCGTCCAGGCCATCAAGCTGTCCATGGACCTCGTCGGCCGCCACGGCGGCCCCTGCCGCCCGCCGCGGGTGCCGCTGCCGCCCGAGCAGGAGGCGGCCGTCCGAGCCGCCACCGAGAAGGCCCTCGCGGCCGGATTGAGCTGAGGACCATGCGCAGCAGACTCGTCCTGCACGCCGTCGACTCGCACACCGAGGGCATGCCGACCCGCGTCATCACCGGCGGCGTCGGCACCGTCCCGGGCGCCACCATGAACGAACGGCGGCTGTGGTTCCGCGAACACCGCGACGACATCAAGCAGTTGCTGATGAACGAGCCACGCGGACACTCCGCGATGAGCGGCGCGATCCTCCAGCCGCCGACCCGGCCCGACTGCGACTGGGGCGTCCTCTACATCGAGGTCTCCGGCTACCTGCCCATGTGCGGGCACGGCACCATCGGCGTGGCGACCGTCCTGGTCGAGACCGGCATGGTCGACGTCGTCGAGCCGGTCACCACAATCCGGCTCGACACCCCGGCCGGCCCGGTCGTCGCCGAGGTCGCGGTGAAGGACGGGGCCGCACAGGCGGTCACCCTCCGGAACGTGCCCTCCTTCGCCGTCGGCCTCGACCGCAAGGCCACCCTCACCGACGGCCGGACGGTGACGTACGACCTCGCGTTCGGCGGCAACTTCTACGCCATCCTGCCGCTGGAGCGGTTCGGTCTGCCCTTCGACCGGTCCCGCAAGGACGAGATCCTCGCCGCGGGCCTGTCCCTCATGTCCGCCGTCAACGCAGAGGACCCGCCCGTGCACCCGGAGGACGCGTCCATCCACGGGCTCCACCACGTCTACCTGGCCGCCCCCGGCTCGACGGCCCGCCACTCCCGGCACGCCATGGCCATCCACCCCGGCTGGTTCGACCGCTCGCCCTGCGGCACCGGCACCAGCGCCCGCATGGCACAGTTGCATGCGCGCGGCGAACTCCCGCTGCACACCGAGTTCGTGAACGAGTCCTTCATCGGCACCCGCTTCACCGGCCGGCTGCTCGGCACCACCGAGGTCGCCGACCGCCCGGCCGTGCTGCCCAGCTTCACGGGCCGCGCCTGGATCACCGGCACCGCCCAGTACCTGCTGGACCCCGAGGACCCGTTCCCCGCGGGCTTCGTCCTGTAGAGCGCACCCGAGCAGACCACGAGAGGAAACCCGAACCGCCATGGCCCCGCAGCACACCCCCGCCCTGCCCGTGCTGGGCAGCAGGAAGCCCAGCCACCGGGAGCGGGTCGCGGACGCGCTGCGGGCCGCGCTGATCGCCGGTGAACTGCGGCCCGGCGAGGTCTACTCGGCCCCCGGGCTCGCCGCCCGCTTCGGCGTCTCCGCCACACCCGTGCGCGAGGCCATGCTCGACCTGGCCAAGGAGGGCCTGGTCGACACCGTGCCCAACAAGGGCTTCCGGGTCACGGCCGTCTCCGAGCAACAGCTCGACGAGTACACCCACATCCGGGCGCTGATCGAGATCCCCACCACGGCCGAACTGGCCCGCACCGCCGACCCCGTGGCCCTGGAGGCGCTCCGCCCGGTCGCCCGGGAGATCGTCACCTCCGCCGCCGCCGGGGACCTCATCGCCTACGTCGAGGCCGACCTGCGCTTCCACCTCGGCCTGCTGGCCCTCGCCGGCAACGGCCACCTCGTCGACGTCGTCCGCGACCTCCGACGCCGCTCCCGCCTCTACGGCCTGACGGCACTGGTCGAGCAGGGAAGGCTGGAGGCGTCGGCGGAGGAGCACCTGGAGGTCCTGGACGCCCTGCTCGCCCGCGACGAGAAGGCCGTCCGCGCCGTGATGACCCGGCACCTCGGACACGTCCGCGGCCTGTGGGCCGCGCCCCGAACGGACCGGGAGGACTGACGGAACGGGACCTCACAGATCCAGCACGAGCCGCTTCCCGCGACAGCGGGACACACAGATCATCATGGTGTCGCCCGCCGCGCGCTCGTCGTCCGTCAGCACCCTCGCCCACGTGTTCGTGCACATGGGCCGAACCGCCCCGCCCTGCGCTCTCGCGCAACACCCGCGATCCGCCAGGCCGACCGGTCCGCCGGGCCCCCTTCAGCACCGGTCGTCGTTTCCGCGCGTCCGGATGCGTACCGCGGTGGAGCCCACCGCCTCGCGGACCGCCTCGGTCACCTCCGCCGCGGTGCGGCCACGGCAGTCGACACGGTGGACGGCGACCTCCGGCCGGGCGCGCGCCAGCCAGGCCAGAGCGGTCTCGTAGTGCTGCCGTACCAGCGACAGCAGGTCCGCCGTCTCGTGCAGTTCGCCCCCGCCGCGCCGGTCCCGGGTGCGTGCCAGGGCGTCTTCGACGGGCAGGTCGAGCAGCACCACCGCGTGGGGCAGCGACACACCGCAGGACCGGCTGAAGTGGTCGAGGACGTCCTGCGGCGGACCCGTCGCCCGGCGCAGGAGACCCGTGCCCAGCGGCCTCGGGTCGGCACGTCCGGTACGAGCCACGAGCCAGTCGCGTACCGCCCCGGCGGCCCGGGGCTCCTGCCCGCGCCAGAAGGCCTCGACGTCGGCGTCGGGAGCGTCCTCACGGTCGGCCCGGACGAACATCGGCAGGTACGCCAGCGGGTCGATCAGCGGATGCCGGTCGGAGACGAGGATCCGGCCCTGGCGTAAGGCGCGCCGCTCCGTGGGGCCGTACAGGCACAGCTGCAGGTACAGCACGGCCAGCTTCAGCTGTACCCGGCCCAGGGCGTCCGCCGCGGCCGATGCCCCGGCCAGTGCCCTGGACAGCGCGGCGTACGGACTGTGCGGGTCGTCGTGGGCCCGGGTGGCGTGCACGACCGCGACGTCGCCCCGCTCGCGCATCCGGCGCAGCACCGTGGTCTTGCCCGTGCCGTCGATCCCCACGACAGCGGCCCGCACCTCAGTCCTCCCCCCGGGCCTCTTCGAGCTGCCACAGCCGGAACGAGGTCTGCACGAGGCGCGGCAGGAAGCCGAACTCGCGCTGGCTGTGCCCGGCCAGGTACAGCGCCAGCCGGGTCGTCATGAACGTGCGCAGCGCCAGCCGGTAGCCACGGCGCCAGTCGCATCCGGCCACCAGCGCCGCCGCCTGAGGCGACACCGCGGCCACGGCGTCCGCGTGCACCGCGAGGGCGTGCTCGACGTCGTCCGCCGTGGCGTCGGGACCGAGGGTGGACGCGAGCAGCTCCACGACGTCGCGCTGCGGCACGTCGACCGTGGCGAGTTCCCAGTCGTACACGACGACACGTGTTCCCCGCACCGCGATGTTGCGGGGATTGAGGTCGTTGTGCACCAGCGTCCGGGGCAGGGCGTGCACGGCGGGCGCCCACTGCCCGGCATCCTCCACCAGCCCCGTGAGCACATCCGCCCGGGCGGGGCCCAGCAGGTCCGGCTGCTCCTGCGCGGCGTGCCGGACCAGCGCCCCCCACAGCTCGTGCGCCTTGGCCAGGTCCGCCGGCTCCGGCACCCGCTGCAGCCAGCCCTCGGCGAGCAGTTCCTCGTCCCGGCCGAGCCAGTGGCCGTGGACCCGTCCGACGCCGCGCAGCACTCCGTCGATCCGGTCACGCGTCCACGGCCCGCCGTCGTCGGACACCCGCTCCATGAGGACGACGTACGCCTCCCGCTCGTCGTCCTCCAGCACCCCGTAGCAGCGCGGGAGCAGCCCCGTCAGCGCGCTCTCCGTCCGCCGGTACACCGCGAGTTCACGCCGGTGCGCGTCGTCGAACCCGGTGACCGGGCTCCAGCGCTCCCACGCCGCGGCCGGTTCCGGGCCGCACAGGGACAGCACCATCGCGATCCCGGCGACGATCTCCTCGCCCCGGGGTTTGACCTTGGCGACGAGGTCGGCCGCGGTGGGGGTCCCGTCGCCGGAGGCCCACTCGACCCGCAGCGGGTGCAGCCCGCTCAGTCTGCGCCGTTCGGCGAGCGCTCCGAGTTCCCCGGCGATCCCGTCCCCGCGCAGGGGCGGCGACGGCTCCACCCGCGTGACGTGCAGGCCGGGGTCGTCCAGCCCGCGCGAAAGCATCGGCTGCAACAGGGCCGCGTCGAGATCGCCTTCCCGCAGCCAGTCCACCCGCCGGGCCCGCCCCAGCCGCTGGTGCGCCTGGGCGAACTGGCCGCTGACCAGCGCCGCCATGGTCGACAGGTCCAGGGCCAGCGCGAACCCGGCGACGATCTCGGCGAACCGGCGGCCGCCGCCCTCACCCGCGCAGCCGAGCAGGGTCAGCAGTTCACGCTGGTGCGGCAGCCCGGTGCCCCCGCCGACCGTGCCCACGACGAGGTTGGGCAGCAGGATCGTGGCGACCAGGTCGTCACCGTCCTGCTCCATGGAGAAGATCGACACCCCCGACTCGTGGACGCAGGCCACGTCCTGGCCCGTGGCGACGAACAGGGCCGCGACGATGTTCGCCGCGTTGACACCGTGCCCCGGCATGCCGATCTGCTGGGCGCCGAGAACCGTGGAGACGTGGTTCTTGACCATGGCTTCGGGCGTGGTCTTCAGCACCGAGGCCATGGTGGCGCGGCTCAGGCGGCACTCGGCGGTCACCCGGGTGCCGCGGCCGGCCAGCATGGAGCCGACGGTCGCCTTCTTGTCGCCGCTGAGATTGCCCTCCAGCAGCAGGTTCCTGGGCCTCAGCCCGTCCTCGGCGGCGAGCGTGTCGGTCAGCCAGCGACAGATCTGCCAGGTCGCCGCCGTCGTCATGTTCTGCCCGGCCGCGTCGGCGGTCTCGAAGACGAACCGCACGTGCAGGTACCGGCCGATCTGGTGCGGCTCGACGTCCACCAGACGGGTGTGCCGGGACACCAGCCCGACCTGAGCCTCCAGCGCGGGCCGCCGCTCCCGTAACCACTCGGTGAGGCGGTGGGCGGCGGCGATGTCGGCGCACTCGAGCACGGGCGCCCGCGTCATCCGCTGCGACAGCACCCTCGTCGACACCCCGCCGGACGCGGTCACGGCCCGGGCACCCCGGGACGCCGACGCGACCAGGGCGCCCTCGGTGGTCGCCAGCGGGGCCACCACCTCCCCGCGCGCCGCGTCCCCGACGAACAGCAGCGGCCCCGCCAGACCCACCGGCACCTCGACCGAACCGATGAAGTTCTCCACGTTGCCGACCAGGTTGTACGCGTCCAGGCCGGTCCGCTCCAGCGACGTGAGCGCGGCGCCGCTGTGCCCGCGCAGCCACTGAAGCCGCTGTCTGCGGGCGTCCTCGGTGTACTGGCCCCGGCCCGGGACCACGTCGGCCGCCCCCGGCCCCGCTGCCCGCTCCCGCGTCACGCCGCCACCTCCTGCGCGGTGGCGACGATCCTCGCCCATCTCTCCTCGTCGGGCAGGAAGACACGGTCCTTGATGCGCGGCGGTCGCTGCCCGGAGCGTGCGGCGCGCTCCCACTCCCGCAGGAACGCGTCCGGGTGCACGGTGATCACCTCGACCGGACCGATCGCTCCGGACTCTCGGCCGGGGGCGTAGCCGGGACACTCCCGCGACAGCCGCCGGTCGAGCGCGGCGCCCAGTTCGGGAACCGGTGGCCCCGCGAAGGCGACGGCAGTCTGGTAGCGGGGGCCGGTCCCCTCGTCCTCGGGGCGCAGGCGGAACGTCGCGTTGCGCAGCTCCGCGCCGGTGTCGTCACAGGCGGCCCGCAGGGCGCGCAGCGCGACGGCCTCCGTCAGCCGCTCCCCGGCCGCGGACCGGGCGACGTCCCGCCCGGCGTACTCGATGCGCGGGGTACGGCCCACCCGCCCGACCACCGTCACCACGTCCGTGACGGCACACCGGTACAGCCCGCCGACGTGGCTGAGCACCAGGTGGTAGTCGCGTCCCTCCTCCACCTCAGTGGCCGACAGCGTCTCACTGCCGGCGGTGACCGGCCGCTCGGCGGGCGCGAACTCGTAGACACAGCCCGGCAGATACAGCGGCGCCCCGTGGGGGTGCCCGTCGACGGGAACGGCCGCCGGCCCCTCGCAGGACGCGATCGGCGCCGGGAACAGCCGCACCCCCGGCCCGTACGTCTCCCGCACCCGGGGGAGATAGGACCGGGCGAGGCCGCTGTTCCACACGAACACGGCGGCCAGGTGCGGCCACAGATGGTAGGGGTGGACCGTGCCGAACGTCTTCGCGTACTCCTCGATCTGCTCGGCGCGCTCCGGGTTCGGCGTCGAGTGCCGGTGCCCGCCGAGGGTCCCGGCCCGGATGTCGTCCACCAACCGCGGCCACATCCGCCGCAGTTGGTACGGCAGCCCGGCCACCATCGCGGGATTGACGCCGATCACCACCCGGATGTCCTGCTCGGCGGCCAGGCGCAGCTTGTAGTAGCTGCGCTCCCAGGGGTCGTCACCGGCCAGCGCCTCGGGGATGCGGCTCCACTCGGCGTTGTTGCCGAGACCCACGGCGGAGACCTCACCGAACTTGCGGTAGTCGACCTGACTGGCGCCGATGTGCGGCCGGCCCTGCGGGGTGCGGGTGATCGGCGAGGTCGGGTCCTGCCAGAGGTTCAGCACACCACCGGGCGAGGCCGGCGCCTGTGGCAGCGCCCGCAGCAGCGGCGCGAAACTCGCGTGGTAGAAGGGCAGGAACGTCCGCTGCATGTAGGTGCGGGTGATGGGGATGTGCTTCTCGCGGCCCGTGCTCCCGCTGGACGAGAAGTACACGACCGGGTCGTCGGTGGTCAGCACCTTCGGCTCACCGGCCATGGCCCGCTCGATCCACGGCATCATCGCCTCGTGGGTGCGGATCGGCACGGCCCGGCGCAGCTCGTCCAGGGTGCGGACCGAGGCCAGCCCGTGCTCACGCCCGAACGACGTGTCCGCGTTGCGCTCCAGCATGTCCCGGAGCAGGTCGTGTTGCACTTCCTCGGGGCGCTCCAGGCACTCCAGGAACCGGCGGTGCTCCGCGAGCACCCGTTCGGCCTGCACGTCAGTGGTCTCCTTCGCTGCGGTCCGGCGTCAGCACGCCGAACAGGGCCAGTCGGTCGGGGTCGGAGCCGCTGCCGGCGATCCGGGTCTGGACCGCACCGGCACGGGCGGGGTCGAGGGCGTCGTGGAACTGAGCGGGGTCGAGGGACCTCCGGTGGCCCACCCGCAGGGTGTCGCCCGGGCCGACCAGTCCGCGCAGCACGGCCTCCGCGATCAGATGGTGCACATGGACGAGGTAGGCGCCGGTGCTGACGCCGCCGACCGCGACCGACACCTGCGCGGTGCGGCCGGACGGCGGCCCCGGCACCGTCACGGTCAGGGGCCCGGTCGGCACCTCGACCGGCCGGGGGCCCTTGAACGAGCGCAGCAGCCGGGACAGCGGCAGCAGCGCCCCGCGTGCGGCCGGGCCGTACCACGCGAGGTTCCCGTCCGGCGTGACGAGCCGGTGCGGGTGCCGGACCGCCACGGCCTCCGGCCGGCCCGCCAGGAACACCGTTCTGGTGAAGGTCCGGTACCAGCCTTCCCGCAGGTCGGCCGGGACTCCCACGGCGAACTGCGCGGCGCCGCGGACGAACGCCGCGATGTCGAGGTCGGCCACGACCACGGCCACCCCCAGCCCCCTGGGAACCGGTCCGGCGCCCAGCCCCGCACGGACCGCCGCCACCCGGGACAGCGCCGCGGCCCGCAGGGCCGCCGCGCCCGCCGGTGCTCCGGCCGGTAACCCGCTCACGTGTAGATCCTCAGCAGCCGCGGGTCCACCGGCGGCTGGCCGAGCAGTGACGTCGTCAGCCGGTACGGGTCGACGAAGCCGTTCGGGTGACGGGAGCGGGCAAGCGTCTTCGGCGGCACGCCCCCGTCGATGTCGGCCGCGGTGCGGGTGAGCAGCCGGGCGGCGCGTCCCACGCACCGGCGCAGCACCGGCATCCGGAACGGCTGCTCGGAGCGGCGGGGCAGCACCCCCGTGAAGTACAGCCGCATCCCCAGCCGGTAGGCGGCCCGGTCGGCCGAACCGGAGACCGCCGACAGGTCGGAGAGGGTGCAGCCGCGCCAGCCGCCGTACCGGCTGGAGCGCACCGCCCCGTCGACGGGCACCCTACTGAACGCGAGCCGTACCGAGCGGCCCCCGAACGCGGTCAGCACCCGGTCGAGCAGCAGATAGTCGGCGGCCAGGCCGTCGTCGAAGACCAGCAGGAACACCCGGCCCGGGCCGATCGCCGGGATCAGCTCGCGCAGGATGGGCAGCAGGTAGTTGGGATGCCCGTCGCTCCCGACCAGCTGCCGCAGCGGCAGGCCCCAGCGCGTGCCGTCCAGGTGGACGGGGCCGCCGAAGCGGCGGTGGTCGACCAACAGGCCCCGCTCCGCCAGCGTTTGCAGCGTCGTGTCCGCCGCCGCGGCCAGCGGACGGTCCTCCCCGAGGCCGAGATCGCCGACACCCAGCAGGTCCAGCTCGGCACGCCATGCATCCAGCACCCGCCGGCCGGCCGGGTGGATCCACCCGGACGCATCGACCCGCTCCAGGTAGGCGCCCACTCCCCGGGGGTCGCTCCTGCCGCCCTCGGAGTGGAAGCGGACGTAACGCTCACCGATCGCGGCCGCCGACTCCAGGCTCCAGTCCGTGTCCGGCTCGACCCGGTCCAGATACCGCCAGAACGCCGTCGACTGGGTCGTCAGCGTCGCCATGCGGTCGTTCCACAGCAGCCGCACCCGCCCGGCCGTCGCGCTCGCCTTGACCAGGATGTCCGTCCACAGCAGGCCTTTGACATGCGTCGGCGTCAGCGGTTTCGTCGGCGTGATCGTCACCGGAGCCACCACCAGTTCGTCGAGGACCACGTGATCGACCCTTTCTGCATAAGGAATTCGGCGGCAATTCACGGGGCGGCGGCGGAGGAGTCGGCGAAGAATGGGACAACCGTAACAATGGTCCTGGGGTGTTCAACTGCCGCTGGTACACGGTTGAACAGCCAGCGTTTTTCTGCCCGAATTGCAGCGGGCTTTCCGCATGTTCAACTGCTGCGTGGAAGCAGTTGAACACAACGCCGTGAAATCTGTTGGACATTGATCGGCCAGCCCCGTCACGCCTAGCTTGAGGCCGCACCCCTGCCTGTTCAAAAGCTCCAAGAGATGGGAAACCCATGGCTGATCAGCAGCTGTTCCTGCGCTCGAAAGTGATCGTCGAACCGCTGATCGACAGATTCTTCGCGTGGCCGTACACCACGGCACCGGTGCAGTCGGCGATGAACCTCGCATTCCTCCAGGTACCGCTGCTCGAGTCCTACCTGCAGTCCCCCCAGGTACACGTGGCGGCCAGCAACAACCCCGACCTTCGCGGCGGCTACTTCATCAACATCCCGGAGGAGCGTGCCGACGAGGTACGCGATCTGCTCGCCGCGATCAAGCGGGACCGCGCGCACATCCTGCGCTTCGCCGACGCGATCGTCGCCGGCCAGGAACTGCTGCGCGCCAACGCCACCGGTTTCGACCTCACCCCGCTGTACCCGAAGCTGCCGCCGGAGCTCGGCGGCCTGATCGAACTCGCCTACGACACCGACAACCAGGCGCAGCTGCGCTTCATGGAGCCGGTCGTCTACAAGAGCGACATCTACCAGGAGTCGCGGCAGTCGGTGCAGCTGTCCTTCGAGACCGGCATCGAGCGCCCCTTCGTCCTCAGCACCCCGCGCCTGCCCTCCCCGGACGTCCTGGAGCTCGACATCCCCTTCCGCCACGAGGGTCTCGCCGAGCTGTTCCGCACCCGCGTGCGGCCCACCACCCTCGGCCACCTGCGCGAGGCCCTCGGCCTCGACGACACCCAGGCGGGACAGCTGTCGCACATGCTCAGCGAAGAGCCCTCCCTCGCCGAGGACCGCCACATCGAGTCAGGCGGCCGCATCCGCTACTTCGGCCACGCCTGTCTGGTGATGCAGACCCCGCAGGCGGCCATCGTCACGGACCCCTTCATCAGCGCCGACAGCACGGCCGGCGACCGCTACACCCTCGACGACCTGCCCGACTTCATCGACCTCGTGCTGATCACCCATGGGCACCAGGACCACATCGTGCTGGAGACCCTGCTGCAACTGCGCGGCCGCGTCGGCGCGATCGTCGTGCCCCGGTCCTCCCGCGGCAACCTGGCCGACCCGAACATGGCACTGATGCTCAAGAGCCAGGGCTTCCCGGTGATCGAGGTCGACGACTTCGACGAGATCGAGTTCCCCGGCGGCAAGGTCACCGCCACCCCGTTCCTCGGAGAGCACTGCGACCTCGACATCCGCGCCAAGTCCACGTACTGGGTGCGCCTCGCCGACAAGAACGTCTTCGCCGGCGCCGACTCCTCCGGCATCGAGCCCTCCCTCTACCGCTACATCAAGCAGGAACTGGGCACCGCCGACTACGCCTTCCTCGGCATGGAGTGCGACGGCGCCCCCCTCACCTGGCTCTACCAGGCCCTGCTCACCATCCCGATCACCAAGAAGATGAGCAACTCCCGCAAGCTGTCCGGCTCCAACGCCGAGCAGGCCGCCGCGATCATGACCGAACTGGGCGCCAAGGAGGCGTACGTGTACGCCATGGGCGAGGAGCCCTGGCTCGGCCACGTCATGGCGACGACGTACACCCCCGACACGTACCAGATCAAGCAGATCGAGGAGTTCATGACCTGGTGCACCGACCGCGGCATCAAGGCCGGCCACCTCTACGGCCAGCAGGAATGGCGCTGGTAGACATGGCACACGCCACCCTCCGGAGAGCCCAACTGCACGCCGGCGTCAGCGACCCGGTCCTCGACACGATGAACTTCCTGAACGAGATCACCCACCGCTACCCCCGGGCGGTCTCGTTCGCACCGGGCCGCCCGTACGACGGTTTCTTCGACGTCGAGGAGGTCTTCCGGCACATCCGCCGCTACCTCGACCACCTGGAGGAGAGCGGCGCCACACCCGGGGAGATCCGCGACGCGCTCTTTCAGTACGGACCGACCGGCGGGCAGATCCGCGAACTGGTCACGCGGTCACTGCGCGAGGACGAGGACATCGACGTGCCACCCGAGGCCGTCGTGGTGACCGTGGGCTGCCAGGAGGCCATCTTCCTGACCTTGCGCGCCCTGCTGGCGGGGCCGCGCGACACCCTGCTGGTCTCCAGCCCGTGCTACGTCGGCATCATCGGGGCCGCCCGGCTGCTCGGCGTCGAACCGACCCCCGTGGCGGAGGGCCCCGACGGCTTCCGCAGCGCCGGCCTGGAGGCCGCGGTCGTCGCCGAGAAGGCGCGCGGCCGCCGCCCCCGCGCCTTCTACGTCGTCCCCGACCACTCCAACCCCTCCGGATTCACGATGCCGTTGCGGGAGCGGCACGCCCTGCTCGACCTGGCGCGCCGCGAGGACTTCCTGATCCTGGAGGACAGCCCCTACCGGCTGGTCAGCCCCGGCCGGCAACTGCCCACCCTGAAGTCCCTCGACCACGACCGGCGCGTCGTCCACCTCGGCTCGTACTCCAAGACCCTCTTCCCCGGCGCCCGGGTCGGCTTCGCCGTCGCCGACCAGGTCGTCGTGGACGAGGACGGCGGGCAGGGCCTCCTCGCCGACGAACTCGTCAAGATCAAGAGCATGGTCACGGTCAACACCTCGCCCCTGAGTCAGGCCGCCGTGGCGGGCATGCTCCTCGCCGCCGGCGGACGCACCTCCGAACTCAACACCGACACCGCGGCGTACTACGGGGAGGCGATGCGGGCCGTCCTGAAACGGCTCGACGCATGCTTCCCCGAACCCGAGCGCAGCGCACTCGGCGTTCGCTGGAACGAGCCGGACGGCGGATTCTTCCTCACCCTGGACGTCCCCTTCCCCGCCGACAACGCCGCCCTGGTGCGCTCGGCGGAGGACCACGGCGTCATCTGGACGCCCATGTCCTACTTCTATCCCCAAGGCGGCGGCGAGCGCAGCCTGCGCCTGTCCGTCAGCTACCTGACCCAGGCCGACATCACCGAAGGCACAGCCCGGCTCGCCCGGTTCATCACGGCCGAAGCGGCCCGGGCCCGCTGAAGCACCGCCGTTCCCTCCCGTCACTCACAGAAAGCGAAGCCCCGTGTCGACAGCACGACGTCTCATTCGCAGCAAGCCACGCATGTGGGGGTGGACCTTCCGATGACCGCCGACGCAGATCTCCACGGCACCGCCCTCCTCGAAACCCCCGTCACCACACCGTCCAAAGGCCTCGGCAGCCCACGGATCATGGGGGTCGGTACCGCCGTCACCGACCACGCGTACTCCCAGCGGGAAGTCCTCGACCTCTTCGGCATCACCGACCCCAAGGTCCGCTCGGTCTTCCTCAACAGCGCCATCGAACGCCGCCACCTCACCCTCCCGCCCCGGGACACCGACGGCGCCGTCCTCTCCGAGGCCCAGGGCGAACTCCTCGCGAAGCACAAGCGGACCGCCCTCGACATGGGCGCCCGGGCCATCCGCGCCTGCCTGGAGAACACCGGCCTCGACCTCGCCGACATCGACTACCTGTGCTGCACTACCACCACCGGATTCCTCACTCCCGGCCTCAGCGCCCACCTCATCAAGGACATGGGCCTCCTGCCCCGCACCAGCCGCGTCGACGTCGTCGGCATGGGCTGCAACGCAGGCCTGAACGCCCTCAACGCCACCGCCGGCTGGGTCACCGCCAACCCCGGCAAGGTCGCCGTGATGCTCTGCGCGGAAGCCTGCTCCGCCGCCTACGTCATCGACGGCAGCATGCGCACCGCCGTCGTCAACAGCCTCTTCGGGGACGGCGCAGCGGCCGTCGCCCTCACCGCCGACCCACCCGACGCCGCCTACGGCCCGGCCGGCACCCCGCCGGCGCAGGACGGCCCCCGCATCCTCGCCTTCGCCAGCCACCTGATCACCGACGCCATCGACGCGATGCGCTACGACTGGGACGACGACCAGAACAAGTTCAGCTTCTACCTCGACCCGCTCGTCCCCTACGTCGTCGGCGCCAACGCCGAGCAGCTCGTGGACCGGCTGCTCACCGGCGCCGGACTGCGCCGACGCGACATCGCCCACTGGCTCGTGCACTCCGGCGGCAAGAAGGTGATCGACGCCGTACGCGTCAACCTCGGCCTCACCCGCCACGACGTACGGCACACCACCGGCGTCCTGCGCGACTACGGCAACCTCTCCAGCGGGTCCTTCCTGTTCTCCTACGAACGACTGCTCCGCGAGGAAGCCGCCCACGCCGGCGACTACGGCGTGCTGATGACGATGGGCCCCGGCTCGACCATCGAGACCGCACTGGTGCAGTGGTGACCACGGAACAGGTGAGAGAAGCGATGAAGAGCACCCCGACGGCCGCGGCACCCCCCGCGTCCGAGGAGATCCCCCTGCGGATCGACGGGCAGCAGCCCCTGTCCGCCCACACCGTCGCCGCCGTCACCGCGGCCTGCGAGGCAGCCGAGGACCTCGACGGACGCGCCAGCGTCGTCGTACACGTCTCCGGCGCCCCGAGCGGACCCCTGCCGGACGGCCTGACCGTCTCCCTCGTCAGCAAGTGGGAGCGCGTCCTGCGCCGCCTGGAACGCCTGCCCGCCCCCACCGTCGCCGTCGCCGACGGCGACTGCGGAGGCCCCGCCCTGGACGTGCTCCTGGCCACCGACCACCGCATCGCCACCACCACGGTGCGCCTGGTCGTCCCCGTCGAGGGCGGCGGGACCTGGCCGGGCATGGCCCTGTACCGGCTCGCCGGACACGGCCCCCACGCGACCCCCGTCCGCCACGCCGTCCTCTACGGCACCCCCGTCGGCGCAGCCGACGCCCTGGCCCTGCATCTGGTCGACGAGCTGACCGACGACGTGCCCGAGGCCCTCCGGCTCGCCGCGGACCGCACACGTGCCGTCTCGGGCACCGAACTGGCCATCCGCCGCCAACTGCTGCACGAAGCATCCGGCACCAGCTTCGAAGAGGCGCTCGGAGCCCACCTCGCGGCCTGCGACCGCGTCCTGCGCCGCGCCACGACAGGAGCCGAGGCATGACCGCCACCGCGGAACCCACCGCACCGCACACCGACCCGGACGACGTCCGCGCACCCCTGCCCCGGGCCAGACAGGCCCTCGAACAGGCGGCACGGCACCACCAGACCCTGCTGGACGGCCTGCCCCCGCACGGCGAACGCTCCGTACGGCAGCAGACCCTCGCCGCCACGGCCGCCGACACCGTCCGCGACTTGCGCGCAGTGTTCCTGGACACGCACATCGACGCCGTCTACGACGAACTCACCGACCGGCGCACCCGCCCCCTGCGCATCGACGAACTGGCCAGGGCCGCCGCGACCGCCTTCCCCGGCCTCGTCCCCACCGACGACCAGCTCGCCACCGAACGCGGCCGGCCACAGGCCCGCAAAGAGGGCCACGAAATAGACCAGGGCATCTTCTTCAGCCGTATCCTGCGCTCACCCCTGGCCGGCGCCCACCTCCTCGACGCCATGCTCCGCCCGACCCCGCGCGCCGCCGCGCTGCTGCCCGAGTTCACCCGCACCGGCCGCGCCGACCTGGGATCCGTCCGCCTCGAACGCACCGGAGCCGTGGCCCGGCTGACCATGTGCCGCGACGACGCCCTCAACGCCGAGGACAACGCCCAGGTCGACGACATGGAGACCGCGGTCGACCTCGCCCTGCTCGACCCGGCCGTCGAGGTCGGACTCCTGCGCGGCGGCGAGATGACCCACCCCCGCTACCGCGGACGCCGCGTCTTCAGCGCGGGCATCAACCTCAAAGCCCTGCACAGCGGGGACATCTCCCTCGTCGACTTCCTGCTCCGCCGCGAACTCGGCTACATCCACAAGCTGCTGCGCGGCATCCGCACCGACGCACCGGGCTGGCGGTCGGGAACCACCGAAAAACCCTGGATGGCCGTCGTCGACTCCTTCGCGATCGGCGGCGGAGCCCAGCTGCTGCTCGTCTTCGACCACGTCATCGCGGCTGCCGACGCCTACGTCAGCCTCCCCGCCGCACAGGAGGGCATCGTCCCCGGCGCCGCCAACTTCCGGCTGACCCGCTCCGCGGGGCCTCGCCTGGCACGGCAGGTGATCCTCGAAGGAAGGCGGATATTCGCCACCGAACCCGACGCCCGGTTCCTCGTCGACGAGGTCCACGACCGCACCGACCTCGACCTCGCGGTGGAACGCAGCGTGGAACGCCTGCGCGGCAGCGCGGTCCTCGCCAACCGGCGGATGCTGAACCTGTCCGAGGAGTCACCCGACGACTTCCGCCGCTACATGTCCGAGTTCGCGCTGCAACAGGCCCTCCGCCTCTACAGCTCCGACGTGATCGACAAGGTCGGCCGCTTCACCACGGCCTCAGCACCCGCAGCCGGGCGCACACCGTGATCGGCGGCGGGGACTCGGGCATACGGTACGAGAAGGACGACCGGATCGCCCGGGTCACCCTCGACCGGCCCGAGGTGCTCAACGCGATGAACCAGCGCATGCACCGCGAACTCGCCCTCGTCTGGGACGACATCGAGGCCGACGACGACATCCGCGCCGCGGTGCTGACCGGCGCCGGCGAGCGTGCGTTCACCGTCGGCCAGGACCTGCGCGAGCGGGCCCGGCTGGACCGGGAGGGCACCCCGCCCACCAGTTTCGGCAGCCGCGGCCAGCCCGGATCACCCCGGCTGACCGACCGGTTCGACCTGTCCAAGCCCGTGATCGCCCGCGTCAACGGCTACGCCCTCGGCGGCGGCTTCGAACTCGCCCTGGCCTGCGACCTCGTAGTCGCCGCCGACCACGCCGTGTTCGCGCTGCCCGAGGCCACGCTCGGCCTGGTCCCCGGCGCGGGCGGCGCCTTCCGCCTGGCCCGGCAGATGCCGCTCAAACAGGCCATGGGATACCTGCTCACGGGACGCCGCATGAGCGCCGCCGAGGCACTGCGCTTCGGCCTCGTCAACGAGGTCGTCCCGCTGCGCGACCTGGACGCCGCCGTGGACACCTGGACGGACGCCCTGCGGCGCAGCGCCCCGCTCTCCGTCCGGGCCCTCAAGGAAGCGGTGCAGCGGTCCCTGCACCTGCCGCTGGAAGAGGCCTTCACGGCGACCTACCCGTGGGAGGAGAAACGACGCCGCAGCCATGACGCCGTCGAGGGCCCGCGCGCCTTCGCCGAGAAACGCGCTCCCGTCTGGCGCGGTGCCTGACACGACGCCCACACCGGCACACCCGCTCCCGCGGACCTCCCCTGCCCAGGGTGTTCGAGCCGGACCCGGCCACAGCGCCGCAAGCGCTGCGGCCGGGCCGTCGTTCAACCGCGCGGGCGCAGCGGTTGAACACCGCCCCGGCCCCGCCCCGGCCCACTCGGCACCGCTTGATCGCCGCCGAGGTGCGATGCCATCGTGAGCCGTGACGGAGCCCGCGCGCTCCACCGAGCACGACACCCGGCCCGTGCGCCGGGACCGACGGGGGCCGAGGGCGGGGCGGCCACCCGGACCTCTCCGTGGTGACCGCACGGAGAGCGCCTGTTGCCCCCTACGAGAACGGGCTCGACATGCCATTCGTGAACACCAACGGTGTGAGGCTCTCCTACCAGCGCTCCGGCAGCGGCACGCCGGTCCTGCTGATCATGGGCTCGTCCGCGTCGGGCCGGGTATGGACGATGCACCAGACACCGGCACTGAACCGCGCCGGCTACCAGACCGTCACCTTCGACAACCGGGGCATCGCACCGTCGGACGCCCCCGCGGGCGACTACCGCCTCGCCGACATGGTGGCCGACACCCGCGGCCTCATCGAGCAGCTGGGACTGGGCCCCTGCCACATCGTGGGAACGTCCCTCGGCTCCATGATCGCCCAGGAACTCGCCCTCGCCGCACCCGAACTGGTCCGCTCCGCGATCCTGATCGCGTCCCGGGCCCGCTCCGACGCCTTCCGGCGCGCCCAGAGCGCCGCCGACCGCGCGCTGCGGGAGAGCGGCATACGGCTGCCGGCCGGCTACGACGCGGTGAAGACGGTCACCGAGATGTTCTCCCCGACGACCCTCAACGACGACACCGCCGTCACCCCCCTGCTGGAGCTGTTCGAACTCACCGGCGGCGGCCACTCCTCCGCCGGCCAGGCCGCCGCCGTCGACGGTCTCGGCGACCGGCGCGCGTCACTGCGCGGCATCACGGTGCCGTGCCGGGCCATCGCCTTCAGCCACGACCTCGTCTGCCCGCCCCACCTGGTCGCCGAGGTGGCCGACGCCATCCCCGGCTGTGACCTCGTGGAGATCGCGGACTGCGGTCACCTCGGCTATCTGGAACGCCCTGACGAGGTCAACGCGGCCTTGATCGAGTTCCTCGACAAGTACTGACCACGCGGCACCGTCCACGGCCCACGGACACGACAGCCGCGGGCCGGGACCGCGCGCGCCGTACGCCCGACCGCAGCGCACGCGGCCACGACGCGCACGCGGTCACGACGCGCACCTCGAACGTCGGCACCCGGAGAGGGCGGCACGGCCCTCCGGACCACCTCGCGCAGGAAGGAAGACCTATGGCAGGGCACGGCATCGCGTACGTCGAGTTGTACGCCAAGGACAAGCAGCGAACCGCCCAGTACCTCGTCTCGGCCCTGGGGTTCGACTGCGTCGCAGACTCCGTCGCCCCCGACCGCAGCTCCCTGCTGCTGCGGCAGGGCACCGCCTCCCTCGTCGTCACCTCCGGACCCGCCACCTGGTGCTTCCTCGACGCATACGGCGACGGCATCGCCGACATCGCACTGCACTGCACGGACGTCACCGCGACAGCGGAACGGGCGCAGCGGGCCGGCGCCCGTGACGTCGGCTCCGCACGCGGCAACCCGATCCTCGCGGGCGCCGGCGGCATGACCCACACCCTGCTGCCCGCCGGACACACCCGGACGGGCCGGCCGGGCGGCCACCGCTGGGCGCGGCTCCCGCAGAGCCCAGCCCCCGCGATGCCCGCGGCCCCCGTCGCGCGACTCGCAGGCGTGACGACCGGTGTCGGAGCGACCGACCTCCATGACTGCGTCCGCCTGTACGAGGAAGGCTTCGGGCTGACCCCGCGCCGACCGCGAGAGAACAGCGCAGCGGACCTGACGCCCCGCGCCGTGGAACTCACCGGACTCCAGGGCGGCATGACCCTCACCCTCGCGGCCCCGGAGCCCGGTACCGGCCTCCGCCGCGGGACGACGCCGCAACCGACCCCCACGCACCGCGCGGAGCAGCGACTCACCTTCCGCACGGACGACATCGTCCGCGCGGCCCGCGAACTCCTGCATGCGGGCGTCGAGTTCCGCACACCGGCACCTGCTGAACAGCCCGCAGGAGGCCACGGGCGAGCCCACCTCGTGGGTACCTCGGCGCACTTGGGCGACACCCTGCTCATCGAACTCGTGCCACACGGAGACGGCCCCGGCGCTCTCGGCGGCAAGGACCTCCAGGCCCTGTACGAGACGGTCGGCCGGCACGGACTGGCCGCCCGGTGAGCCACGCACCGCACCCACCCGCCCCTGGCAGGCTCCCGCTTCTGTGGCACCGGCACCAGGGCCCCGCCCCGAGGCGTACGCCCCGGGGATGACACACCCAGGGGAGGACACCCTCCGACGGTCCCGGACGGGAGGACGTGGCGCCGCGAAGGACACGGGGTCGTTACCGCGGGGGACGCGGTCCGGCGGGTGAGGAACCTAGCCTCGTACCGTCAACGGGCCGCCCGGTCACGGCGCCGGCGCGGTGACACGACCCGGAAGGACTGATGCGCAGTGGCAGACCACGGAGGACCGGGGCGCGAGGGCGCCGACGGGCCGCCGACCGAGGCATCCGAGCTTCCCACAACGGATGACCCGCGCGGTTCCGTCGTCGCGCTGCCAGGGCTCCGGCACTCCGGGGCACCGGGACCCGCCTCCCCGGTCGTCCAGGGTCGGCCACACCGCCCGGTGCCCCATCCGGAGGCCCCGGGACTGGACCAGCTCGTGGCACCCGGCGCCGTCTGCGTGGACGTCGGGGCCGGCTGCGCGCGGTGCACCGCGACCTTGAGGAACCTCGCGGGCCCGGACGGGCAGGTGCACCGTCTGGTGCCGGGACGCCCGGGTGGCCCACGGGCGGCCACCGTGGACGATCTCTGCCGGCGGAAGGACCTGACACGGGTCGACTTCATCCGGATCCAGTTCGGTGAGGACGAACTGGACGTCCTGCTGGGGGCGTTCGCGACACTGCTGCGCGATCGCCCCGCCCTGCTCCTGCGGTGGGGGCGCCGACGCCCCGACCGGCGGCGCACGGCCGACACCGTCCGCAGCCTCACCGTCTCCCTGTCGTACACGATGCACGGCTGGCAGGAGGGCACCTGGCGGCCGGTGACGGACGCCATGCCCGGATGGGGCGGGTTCCTGTTCCGGCCGCAGCCGGTCCCGGGCCGATTACCGTGACGGAGACAGCCGGATCACCCGGGGTCCAGGCTCCTCATCGGTGCGGCGAGCGGAGCATGTCCGCGTCCGCAGGCGTCTGCCTCCTGCTCCCGCCCGGGCGGCCGGCTTCACCCGCTGGCGAGCAGCCCGGCCCGGAGACGCTCGTCCAGCTCCTGCGCGAAACCGAGCCATGTCTTGGCGTACTCCCGTGCGAGGCTCGCCACCGTTTCCCTGGAGTGGCCCGACAGGGAGGTGCTCAGCGCGGGCCATTCCTGCGTGGCGATCGCGTGCTGCTGGAGCAGCCGCAGCAGCCGCCGCCCTTCCTCCCTGTGACGCAGCGACGGGTCACGTGACAGCTTGTCGAGCACCACTCCGGGATCCTGCGCCACCAGACGCATCCGGCGGTGCGGCTTACGCCCGGCCGGCTGGGGAGGTGCGGCGGCTGGCCGGCTCGCGGCCGGGCCCTTGTCCGCCTGGCCCCTGACCCCCGGGCGCTCCGGGGCGGGCGGTTCGCCGGAGGCGAGACGTCTTCGGACGTCGCTGACGGTGGCCGGCGAGACGCAGGCGAGCCGCGCCAGTTCCCGCAGGGAGGCGTCGGGACGCTCGGCCAGCAGCTCGGCGACCCGGTACCGCGCCTCGGCGCTGTTGAGGGGACGGACCTTGCCGTCCTGGCCGACACGGGCGTTCAGTCGGGGCGTCTCGTCCATCCGGCGGCGGATGGTGGCCACGGCCTTGGCACCCAGCCCCGCCGCCTTCGCGATCGCGCGGTCCGACATGTGGGGCAGGGAGGCGATGATCCGGGCTGCCGCGGCTTTGCGTTCGGCCGGGGAGAGCGGGAGCCCGTGGACCGAGTTCGCCTGCACGGCCCGCAGGTACGCCTCTTCGGTGGTTCCGTCGAAGAACTCGACCTCGATAGTCTTCTGGCCGTTCGAGAGTGCCGCCAGATAGCGGTGCATTCCGTCGATGACCCGCATCGTCGGTCGGTGCACCAGCACGGGGGGTAAGGGTCCTTCGATTTCGGCGAGCCGTGCGATGTGCTGGGCGTTCACGCCCTCGGCACGAGGCGAGTCGCCCGGCAGCAGCGACGCGGTGGGTACGGTTGTGATCCGGCTGTCCGAAGTCCTGGAGCCGTACTCCGGTCTGGATATGGCCCTTTCACTTCCGGATTGCGTCAAGATCAACCCCCAGAATAATCAGTATCTCGGAACTGCTGTTCGTGGGTCGTGCCGTGCATGAGCCGGGTCGTGCCACGTACGTTTACGAGAACTTGGAGCAACGGGGTGAGCCGCACCGGTGTCAGTGCGGCCGTCAACGGCCGCCGGTGGCCGACACGCGATCGTATGACGATTGTCGGACGCTCTTCGGCATCCACCCTACATTCACATCTACGCGACGACAGGCGGGTTTTTTCGGAGTCAAAGATTCCGCATTGCCCCCGCTACGAGACGTGAGTATGCGGGCATCCTGAGTGAAAACAGCGAGGGGATGAGACCCGCGAAAGGGATGCTAGTGCCCCAAAACGGGCGCTGCGCTCATGTCCGGCGCACGCATCCCGGAAAAGCCCGGAATCCCAAGCGGTGACGCCCCGACCGCAAGCGGGCAATGCTCCGCGAGCGCCGGCCACGCCTGTTCAAGTGCGGTCGGGGCGCAGTTGAACGGTCAGCGAAAGCGATCACCGGCATTGATCAGACATGCGGCCTGGACCATAGTGAACTGGCTCCGTCCACGGCCGCCCGTGGGGCACGTCTTGTAAGGGATGACGGACGACCGACCCGCTCGACGACCAAAACAGCTGCCGCCCCTGACGAAACCGGCAGTTGAATAACACGCCTCCGCTCAAGAGGAGGCTGCGAAGGCATGCCCCTCAGGTGCGACACCTTCGAATGGGGAACGTGATCCCCGCCGCGGTTACGCGTAAACAGGAGGAATCCCGATGATCCCGTTGTCGTACGCGCAGCGCCGGCTGTGGTTCTTGACGCAGCTGGAAGGTCCGAGCGCGACGTACAACATCCCGATGGCCCTGCGGCTGTCGGGCCGACTGGACCGGGACGCCCTGGAAAGCGCACTGCGGGACGTGCTGGAGCGCCACGAGGTGCTGCGCACGGTGTTCGCGGAGACGGATGGCGAGCCGTACCAGCGGATCCTGTCGGTCGAGGAGAGCGGCTTCGAGCTGACCGTCGCAGACGTGCGACCGGAGGAACTGGACACCGCGGTGGCGGACGCGGTGCGCCACGTCTTCGAGCTGAGCGCCGACGTTCCGCTGCGTGCGTGGCTGTTCGGGGTGGGCCGCGACGAGCATGTGCTGGTGCTGGTGGTGCATCACATCGCGGGTGACGGCTGGTCGATGGGGCCGTTGGCACGGGATGTGTCGGTGGCGTACGGGGCGCGGTGTGTGGGGCGGGCGCCGGGGTGGGCGCCGTTGCCGGTGCAGTACGCGGACTACGTGTTGTGGCAGCGGGAGGTGTTCGGGTCCGAGGAGGATCCGGAGAGTGTGTTGTCGCGTCAGGTGGGGTTCTGGCGTGAGGCGCTGGCCGGGGTGCCGGAGGAGTTGGCGTTGCCGTATGACCGGCTGCGTCCCGCGGTTGCGTCGCATGAGGGGTATGCGGTGGGGCTGGAGGTGCCGGCTGGGGTGCATGCGCGGTTGCGTGAGGTGGCGCGTGAGCGTGGCGTGACGGTGTTCATGGTGTTGCAGGCGGCGTTGGCGGTGACGTTGTCGCGGGTGGGTGCGGGCACGGACATCCCGATCGGTTCGGCGGTCGCGGGCCGCACGGACGAAGCGCTGGACGACCTCGTCGGGTTCTTCGTGAACACGCTGGTGGTGCGCACGGATCTGTCGGGTGATCCGACGTTCGGTGAGGTGCTGGAGCGGGTCCGGGAGACGAGCCTGGCCGGTTTCGGGCATCAGGATGTGCCGTTCGAGCGGCTGGTGGAAGAACTGGCGCCGGCTCGGTCACTGGCCCGGCACCCGCTGTTCCAGGTGATGCTGACCTTGCAGAACAACGCCCAGGCGGTCGTCGACCTGCCAGGCGTCGACGTCGAAGGACTCGCGACTCAGCCACTGACGGGCTCGAGGAAAACGAAGTTCGACCTGGACGTCATGCTCACCGAGACCCTCGACACGGACGGCACCCCGGCCGGCCTCACCGGCCGGCTTGCCGTGGCTGCGGATGTGTTCGGGGTGGGGGCGGCTGAGCGGTTCGCGGAGTGGTTGGTGCGGGTGGTCGAGGTGGTGGTGGGGGCGCCGGACATCCGGGTGGGTGCGGTGGATGTGCTGGGTGCGGATGAGCGGGCGTTGGTGGTCGAGGCGTGGAATGCGACTTCTGCGGGTGCGGGTGTGGTGGAGGGGTTGGTTCCTGGGCGGATTGCGGAGTGGGCGGTGGTTGATCCGGGTGCGGTGGCGGTGGTGTGTGAGGGGGTGGAGTTGTCGTATGGGGAGTTGGATGCGTGGGCCGATCGGTTTGCGGGGTTGTTGAGGGCGCGGGGTGTGGGTGCGGAGTCGGTGGTGGGTCTGTGTCTGCCGCGGGGTGTGGAGATGGTGGCGGCGCTTGTGGGTGTGTGGCGGGCGGGGGCTGCCTATGTGCCGCTGGACCCCGAATACCCGGCGGAGCGACTGGAGTTCATGCTCGCCGACAGCGGCGCCCGGATCGTGGTCGGACGCGGCGACAAGGCGGCCGAACTGTCCGACTCGGCTGCGCACATGGTGAACCTGGACGACACGCACGTGGCACGTGAACTGGCGGCTGCGCCGGCCACCCCGCTCGAAGTCGACCTTCATGCCGAGAGTTTGGCGTATGTGATTTATACGTCGGGTTCGACGGGGCGGCCGAAGGGTGTGGCGGTTACGCAGGGTGGGTTGGCGCATTTGGTGGGTGCGTTGGGTCCGGTTTTGGGTGCGGGGCCGGGTGTGGGGGTGTTGCAGTTCGCGTCGTTCAGTTTTGATGCGTCGGTTTTGGATGTTGCGGTGACGTTGTCGTCGGGTGGGACGTTGGTGGTGGCGTCGGCGGCGGAGCGGTCGGATGGGTCGTTGTTGGCGGGGTTGGTGCGCCGGCGGGGTGTGGTGGCGGCGAGTGTGGTGCCGTCGTTGTTGGGGGTGTTGGATCCGGGGGCGTTTGCGGGTGTGTCGAGGCTGGTGGTGGGGGCGGAGCCGATCGGGGTGGGGTTGGCGGGGGTGTGGTCGGCGGGTCGGACGTTGGTGAATACGTATGGTCCGACGGAGACGACGGTGATGGTGACGGCGGGGGAGGTGGATGGGTCGGGGCCGGTGGTGTCGATGGGTGCTCCGGTTGCTCATTCGCGGGTGTATGTGCTGGATGAGGGTCTGCGTCCGGTGCCGGTGGGTGTGGTGGGGGAGTTGTATGTGGCGGGTGCGCAGGTGGCGCGGGGGTATGTGGGGCGCCCGGGGCTGACGGGTGAGCGGTTTGTGGCCTGTCCGTTCGGTGCGGCGGGTGGGCGGATGTATCGGACGGGTGACCGGGTGCGGTGGTCGGCCGAGGGCCGGCTGGTGTTCGCGGGGCGTGCGGATGAGCAGGTGAAGATCCGTGGTTTCCGGATCGAGCCGGGTGAGGTCCAGGCCGTGCTGGCCGCGCATCCGGGGGTGGCGCAGGCTGCGGTGGTCGCCCGTGAAGACGTTCCCGGAGACAAACGCCTGGTGGCGTATGTCGTTCCGGTTCCCGGTGAGGGCACGGTGCCCGAAGGGCTGGCCCGGCAGGTGCGCGCTTTCTCGGCGGAGCGGTTGCCGGAGTACATGGTGCCGTCGGCGGTGGTGACGCTGGAGACGTTGCCGTTGACGGTGAACGGCAAGCTGGACCGCAAGGCCCTGCCCGCTCCGGAGTATGTGAGTGGCGGGGGGCGCGGTGCGATGTCGGTGCAGGAAGAGATCCTGTGCCAGGCCTTCGCCCAAGTCTTGGGCCTGCCCGCGGTCGGTGTGGACGACGACTTCTTCGCTCTCGGTGGTCACTCGCTGCTGGCGACGCGGCTGGTGAGTCGCGTGCGTGCGGTGCTCGGCGTAGAGGTAGCGCTGCGGACGCTGTTCGAGGCGTCCACTCCTGCGGGGCTTGCGGCACGGCTGGGCCAAGCGGACGGGGCGCGTCCGGCTCTGGTCGCGGGGGAGCGCCCGGAGCGAGTGCCGTTGTCCTACGCGCAGCGTCGGCTGTGGTTCTTGACGCAGCTCGAAGGTCCGAGCGCGCTCTACAACATGCCGATCGCGGTGCGGCTGACCGGGGCGCTGGATCGGGATGCGCTCGGGAGTGCGCTGCGGGACGTGCTGGAGCGCCATGAGGTGCTGCGCACTGTCTTCGCGGTGGTGGACGGGGAGCCTTATCAGCGGATCCTGCCGGTCGAGGAGAGCGGCTTCGCGCTGACCGTCACCGATGTGCGCGCGGAGGAGCTCGGCGGGGCTGTGGCGGAGGCGGCACGATACGCCTTCGACCTCGCGGAGGAGATCCCTGTCCGGGCCCGGTTGTTCCAGGTCGGCCCGGATGAGCATGTGCTGGTGCTGGTGGTGCATCACATCGCGGGTGACGGCTGGTCGATGGGGCCGTTGGCACGGGATGTGTCGGTGGCGTACGGGGCGCGGTGTGAGGGGCGGGGGCCGGGGTGGGCGCCGTTGCCGGTGCAGTATGCGGATTACGTGTTGTGGCAGCGGGAGGTGTTCGGGTCCGAGGAGGATCCGGAGAGTGTGTTGTCGCGTCAGGTGGGGTTCTGGCGTGAGGCGCTGGCCGGGGTGCCGGAGGAGTTGGCGTTGCCGTATGACCGGCTGCGTCCTGCGGTTGCGTCGCATGAGGGGTATGCGGTGGGGCTGGAGGTGCCGGCTGGGGTGCATGCGCGGTTGCGTGAGGTGGCGCGTGAGCGTGGCGTGACGGTGTTCATGGTGTTGCAGGCCGCCCTTGCGGTGACATTGTCGCGGGTGGGTGCGGGCACCGACATCCCGATCGGTTCGGCGGTCGCGGGCCGTACGGACGAGGCGCTTGACGACCTCGTCGGGTTCTTCGTGAACACGCTGGTGGTGCGCACGGATCTGTCGGGTGATCCGACGTTCGGTGAGGTGCTGGAGCGGGTCCGGGAGACGAGCCTGGCCGGTTTCGGGCATCAGGATGTGCCGTTCGAGCGGCTGGTGGAGGAACTGGCGCCGGCTCGGTCATTGGCCCGGCACCCGCTGTTCCAGGTGATGCTGACCGTGCAGAACAACGCCCAGGCGGTCGTCGACCTGCCCGGATTGCAGACCTCCGGAGTGCCGACTGGGCCGGCGGAGTCCGTCAGAACGGTCACGGCCAAGTTCGATCTGGACGTCACTGCTTCCGAGGTGTTCGACGCCGAGGGCGCTCCCGCCGGTATGCGGGGTGTCGTGACCGTGGCTGCGGATGTGTTCGGGGTGGGGGCGGCTGAGCGGTTCGCGGAGTGGTTGGTGCGGGTGGTCGAGGTGGTGGTGGGGGCGCCGGACACCCGGGTGGGTGCGGTGGATGTGCTGGGTGCGGATGAGCGGGCGTTGGTGGTCGAGGCGTGGAATGCGACTTCTGCGGGTGCGGGTGTGGTGGAGGGGTTGGTTCCTGGGCGGATTGCGGAGTGGGCGGTGGTTGATCCGGGTGCGGTGGCGGTGGTGTGTGAGGGGGTGGAGTTGTCGTATGGGGAGTTGGATGCGTGGGCCGATCGGTTTGCGGGGTTGTTGAGGGCGCGGGGTGTGGGTGCGGAGTCGGTGGTGGGTCTGTGTCTGCCGCGGGGTGTGGAGATGGTGGTGGCGCTTGTGGGTGTGTGGCGGGCGGGGGCTGCCTATGTGCCGCTGGACCCCGAATACCCGGCGGAGCGTTTGCACTTCATGGTGGAGGACAGCGGGGCTGAGCTTGTGGTGGGCCGGGGCGGCCTGGTGGGGGCATTGTCGGCGGCCGGGGCGGAGGGCGTCGATTTGGCCGATCGGGCTGTGGTCGAGGAATGGGCCGGCTTGCCGGGAGACGGAATATCCGGGGTGGCGCTGCATGCCGAGAGTTTGGCGTATGTGATTTATACGTCGGGTTCGACGGGGCGGCCGAAGGGTGTGGCGGTTACGCAGGGTGGGTTGGCGCATTTGGTGGGTGCGTTGGGTCCGGTGTTGGGTGCGGGGCCGGGTGTGGGGGTGTTGCAGTTCGCGTCGTTCAGTTTTGATGCGTCGGTTTTGGATGTTGCGGTGACGTTGTCGTCGGGTGGGACGTTGGTGGTGGCGTCGGCGGCGGAGCGGTCGGATGGGTCGTTGTTGGCGGGGTTGGTGCGCCGGCGGGGTGTGGTGGCGGCGAGTGTGGTGCCGTCGTTGTTGGGGGTGTTGGATCCGGGGGCGTTTGCGGGTGTGTCGAGGCTGGTGGTGGGGGCGGAGCCGATCGGGGTGGGGTTGGCGGGGGTGTGGTCGGCGGGTCGGACGTTGGTGAATACGTATGGTCCGACGGAGACGACGGTGATGGTGACGGCGGGGGAGGTGGATGGGTCGGGGCCGGTGGTGTCGATGGGTGCTCCGGTTGCGCATTCGCGGGTGTATGTGCTGGATGCGGGTTTGCGTCCGGTGCCGGTGGGTGTGGTGGGGGAGTTGTATGTGGCGGGTGCGCAGGTGGCGCGGGGGTATGTGGGGCGCCCGGGGCTGACGGGTGAGCGGTTTGTGGCCTGTCCGTTCGGTGCGGCGGGTGGGCGGATGTATCGGACGGGTGACCGGGTGCGGTGGTCGGCCGAGGGCCGGCTGGTGTTCGCGGGGCGTGCGGATGAGCAGGTGAAGATCCGTGGTTTCCGGATCGAGCCGGGTGAGGTCCAGGCCGTGCTGGCCGCGCATCCGGGGGTGGCGCAGGCTGCGGTGGTCGCCCGTGAAGACGTTCCCGGAGACAAACGCCTGGTGGCGTATGTGGTGGGGGAGGCGTCGGAGTCCGAGCTGCGGGCCTTCGCCGGTGAGCGGTTGCCGGAGTACATGGTGCCCTCGGCGGTCGTGGTCCTGGATGCGTTGCCGTTGACGGTGAACGGCAAGCTGGACCGCAAGGCCCTGCCCACTCCGGAGTATGTGAGTGGCGGGGGCCGCGGTGCGATGTCGGTGCAGGAGGAGATCCTGTGCCAGGCCTTCGCCCAAGTCTTGGGCCTGCCCGCGATCGGTGTGGACGACGACTTCTTCGCCCTGGGTGGACATTCGCTGCTGGCGACGCGGCTGGTGAGTCGCGTGCGTGCGGTGCTGGGTGTGGAGGTGGCGCTGCGGACGCTGTTCGAGGCGTCAACTCCGGCCGGGCTTGCGGCACGGCTGGGCCAGGCGGACGGGGCGCGTCCGGCTCTGGTCGCGGGGGAGCGCCCGGAGCGAGTGCCGTTGTCCTACGCGCAGCGTCGGCTGTGGTTCATAGGGCAGTTGGAAGGGCCGAGCGCGACGTACAACATCCCGATCGGCGTGCGGCTGACGGGGGCGCTGGACCAGCACGCGTTGGAAGACGCGCTGCGCGACGTCCTGGAACGGCATGAGGTGCTGCGGACGGTCTTCGCGGTGGCCGACGGAGAGCCGTACCAGCGGATCCTGCCGGTCGAGGAAAGCGGCTTCGCACTGACGGTCACCGATGTGCGTGCGGAGGAGCTCGACGGGGCTGTGGCGGAGGCGGCGCGGTATGCCTTCGACCTGAGTGCGGAGATCCCCGTCCAGGCACGCCTGTTCAGGGTCGGTTCGGACGATCATGTGCTGAGCCTTGTGGTGCATCACATCGCCAGTGATGGGTGGTCGTCTGCTCCGCTGGAGCGGGATCTGACGTCTGCTTATGCGGCGCGGTGTGAGGGGCGGGCGCCTGAGTGGGGTCCGTTGCCGGTGCAGTACGCCGACTATGCGTTGTGGCAGCGGGAGATGCTCGGGTCCGAGGAGGATCCGGAGAGTGTGTTGTCGCGTCAGGTGGCGTTCTGGCGTGAGGCCCTGGCCGGCGCCCCGGAGGAGCTGGCGTTGCCCTATGACCGGTCGCGTCCGGCTGTCGCCTCGCATGAGGGGCATGCGGTCGGGCTGGAGGTGCCGGCTGGGGTGCATGCGCGGTTGCGTGAGGTGGCGCGTGAGCGTGGCGTAACGGTGTTCATGGTGTTGCAGGCCGCCCTTGCGGTGACGTTGTCGCGGGTGGGTGCGGGCACCGACATCCCGATCGGTTCGGCGGTCGCCGGGCGCACGGACGAGGCGCTTGACGACCTCGTCGGGTTCTTCGTGAACACGCTGGTGGTGCGCACGGATCTGTCGGGTGATCCGACGTTCGGTGAGGTGCTGGAGCGGGTCCGGGAGACGAGCCTGGCCGGTTTCGGGCATCAGGATGTGCCGTTCGAGCGGCTGGTGGAGGAACTGGCGCCGGCTCGGTCATTGGCCCGGCACCCGCTGTTCCAGGTGATGCTGACCGTGCAGAACAACACCCAGGCGATCGTCGACCTGCCCGGATTGCAGACCTCCGGAGTGCCGACCCGTCGGATGGGGGCAGGGGGGTCGCCCGGGGCGGCGACGGCCAAGTTCGACCTGGATGTCGTGGCCAATGAGGTATTCGACGCCGACGGCGCTCCGGCTGGTTTGCGGGGTGTTCTGATCGCTGCCGTTGATGTGTTTGATGCGGGGACGGCTGAGCGTTTGGTGGGTTGGTTCGGTCGTTTGCTGGAGGGTTTGGTTGCGGATCCTGATGTGCGGGTGGGGGGTGTGGAGTTTGTTGGTGAGGGTGAGCGTGGGTTGGTGTTGGGGTGGGCTGGTGTGGGTGGGGAGGTGCCGCGGGTTGAGGGTGTGTCGGTGGTGGAGTTGTTCGAGGCGCAGGTGGTGCGTGATCCGGGTGCGGTGGCGGTGGTGTGTGAGGGGCGGTCGTTGTCGTATGGGGAGTTGAATGCGTGGGCGAATCGTCTGGCGTGGTGGTTGGTGGAGCGGGGGGCGGGGCCGGAGCGGTTTGTGGCGTTGGTGTTGCCGCGGTCGGTGGAGTTGGTGGTTGCGGTGTTGGCGGTGTTGAAGTCGGGTGCGGCGTATGTGCCGGTGGATCCGGAGTATCCGGCGGAGCGGGTGGAGTTTGTGCTGGGTGATGTCCGGCCGGTGGTGAC
>NZ_JBIBKR010000009.1:300067-473252 GCF_042959365.1 Streptomyces sp. NPDC007907 | reverse complement strand
CGCCCGGTTACATTCCGAACCCGGAAGCTAAGCCTTACAGCGCCGATGGTACTGCAGGGGGGACCCTGTGGGAGAGTAGGACGCCGCCGAACAATCTTTGGAAGGACCCTTGGTCCCAGCGTTCAGCTGGGACCAAGGGTCCTTTTTGTTTTGCAGTGCGTGCGCGCCGGGCTTCCGGCTGCGCGAGAATGGCTTGCGGTACCAAAGACAGGAGTCACCATGTCCACCAACTCTCCCGAGGACCGACCGGAGCGCGACCAGCGGCGACGGGAGGGGGACCGGAGCGACCGGCACGACCGCGGCGGTCAGCACGGGGGCCGCGGAGACCGTGGAGGCTTCCGTGGCGGCAACGACCGTGGCGGCAACGACCGCGGTGGGTACGGCCGGCGTGAGGGTGACCGCGGTGACCGTCCCGACCGCGGTGAGCGTGGCGGTTTCCGGCGCGACGACAACCGTGGCGGCAACGACCGCGGTGGGTACGGACGGCGTGACGACCGTGACCGCGGTCCCCGCAGGGACGACCGTGGTGACCGGGGCGGATTCCGCCGCGACGACCGCCGTGACGACCGTGGAGACCGTCCTTCCTTCCGCCGCGATGACCGGGACGACCGCGGCGAGCGCCCCGCCTTCCGCCGTGACGACCGGCGGGACGAAAGCCGTGGCGGTGGGTACGGACGGCGTGACGACCGTGACCGCGGCCCGCGCAGGGACGACCGTGGTGACCGGGGCGGATTCCGCCGCGACGACCGCCGTGACGACCGCGGTGACCGTCCCGCCTTCCGACGGGACGACCGCCGTGACGACCGTGGAGACCGTCCTTCCTTCCGCCGCGATGACCGCCGTGACGACAGGCGGGACGACCGACGCGATGATCGGCGTGGCGAGCGGCGCGAGGGCGAGCGTGGAGGCTTCCCCCGCCGCGACGACCGGGACCGTGGAGGTTTCCGGCGCGACGACAACCGCGATCGTGGCTTCCGCAGCGATGACCGCGACCGCGGCGAGCGCGGCGGCTTCCGCCGTGACGACCGCGGTGGCTTCCGGGGCCGTGACGACCGGCGCGACGAGCGTCGTGGGGACGACCGCGGTGAGCGCGGCGGCTTCCGTCGTGACGAGGGCGGCCGAGGCGGGCGTCCCGGTTTCCGGCGCGAGGACGGCCCCCGCAGCGACCGTGGCGACTTCCGTCGGGACGACAACCGCGACAACCGTGACAGTAGGGGCGACCGCGGCGACCGCGGTGGCTTCCGTGGCCGTGACGACCGTGGTGGACGCGGTCCCCGGCGTGACGATCGGGGCGACCGCGGCTTCCGTCGTGACGGTGATCGTCGTGACGGTGACCGGGGCGATTTCCGCGGCCGGGACGACCGGCGCGGCCCCGGCCGGTTCCGTGAGGAGCGCGACCGTGACAGGGAGCCGATCAAGCGGCTGCCGATCCCGGAGGACGTCACGGGCGACGAGATCGACAAGGACGTACGGCAGGAGCTGCAGAGCCTGCCCAAGACGCTCGCTGACGACGTCGCCAGGAACCTGGTGATGGTGGCGCGGCTCCTCGACGAGGACCCCGAGGGCGCGTACGGCTACTCCAGGGTGGCGCTGCGGCTGGCGTCGCGTGTCGCCGCAGTAAGGGAAGCCGCCGGGTTCGCCGCCTACGCCAGCCAGAAGTACGGCGAGGCACTGGCCGAGTTCCGGGCCGCCAAGCGGATGACCGGGAACATCGACCTGTGGCCCGTCATGGCCGACTGCGAGCGTGGCCTCGGCCGGCCGGAGAAGGCGCTGGACATGGCCGGCGCGCCCGAGGTGCACAAGCTCGACAAGGCCGGTCAGGTCGAGATGCGGCTCGTCGCAGCCGGTGCGCGGCGGGACATGGGGCAGCTGGACGCGGCCATCGTGACGCTGCAGAGCCCGGAGCTGGCCGCGAACTCCGTGCAGCCGTGGACGGCGCGCCTCAGGTATGCCTACGCCGACGCGCTGCTCGCCGCCGGGCGGGAGAGCGAGGCGCGGGAGTGGTTCGCGAAGGCCGTCGAGGCCGACCGCGACGGCAGCACCGACGCCTCGGACCGGCTCGCCGAGCTGGACGGTGTGGAGTTCATGGACGCCCTGGTCGAGGACGACGAGGACGACAACGACGAGGACGACAACGACGAGGCTCCGGCCGCGCCCAAGGCGGACGAGGACGAGAACCCCCAGGACTGACGTCCGTCCGCACAGAGCAACACGGCATCTGAGTAGCAGAGCAACAGAGCGTCTGAGCAACAGAAGACAGCAGGACAGAACGAAGGGGCGGGATCCCGGCCGTGAGGCGCTCGGGGTCCCGCCCCTTCTGCATGTCCGGGGCGGCCCGGAACGCGTCAGAGCTCCAGTGCCCGCAGGACCAGGCCCGTCGCCGGTTTCGGACCGAACGACGTCGACTTGCGGGGCATCGTCACGCCCTGGCGGGCCAGCTCGCGCACGACCTCCTCGCGGACCGGGTGCATCAGGACGGCCGTTCCGCCGTCGCGTTCCGCCTTCTCGACCGTCGCTGCCGTGTCGTGGATGTAGGCGATGTGGGCCGGGGAGTCCTCGGGGATGCGCCAGACGTGGTCGAGGAGCGTGGCGTGCAGGACCGTCGCGTCGAGGGTGCGCCAGACCGTGGGGCGGTCGGCGGGCACCGTACGGGCCAGCAGATCCGGGTCCGGGTGGTCGACGAGGTGGAACGCGCCGTCGCCGGCCAGCAGGAAGGCGTTGCCGGCGCAGGCCGCGTCGGCCAGTGCCTCCAGGGCCTCGGACAGCGGGACGTCGAGGCGGCGCACGCGGAAGTGGCCCTCCAGGGCGGCCACGGCGTCGGCGACCGGCAGGCCGTGCAGGAGGCGGTGGATGGCGCGGACGCGCAGGGGGTAGCGGGCCGTGTCGACGAGGAGAACCAGGCCGTGGTCCCACGGGCTGGGGGAGGGGTGCTCCGCGCGCAGGCGGCGGTAGGTCGCCCAGCGGTGGTGGCCGTCCGCGATCAGGGCCTGGTGCCGGCCGAGGTCCGTCTGGATCGTCGCCAGGTCCTCGGGGGCGGTGACCGACCACAGGCGGTGGCGGAAACCGTCCTCCGTGGTGGTGGCCAGGAGGGGCGGCAGGGTCGCGGTGCGCTCGATCAGATCGGCGGTGGCGGTCGTCGCCTCGTCGCCGCGGTAGGTGAGCAGGAGGGGTTCGAGATTGGCCGAAGTGGCACGCATGAGGGCCGCGCGGTCGGCGACGACGTGCGGCATGACGTCCTCGTGCGGCAGCACCAGTTGCTCGGCCGGATCCGACACGCGCAGGGCGCCGATGATGCCCCGTTGCAGCATGCCGTCGCCGTCCTGCTGCTCATAGACGTAGAGGCCCGGTTCCGGGTCGGTGGCCAGGATGCCCTCGGACAGCCAGCGGCGCAGGGTGTCGGCGGCCCGCTCGTTGCGGGCGCTGGGTGTGGCGGCCTGGGGGAGGATCAGACGGACGATGTTGTACGGATCGGCCGATTCGAGGTGGTGCAGGCCGTCGGGGCGCACCACGACGTCGTACGGGGGAGATGTGACGGCGGCAAGGCTGCCGACCCGGTCGGGGTCGTAACGAAGGCCTCGGAACGGGGTGAGTTCCAGGCCTCGGTGCGTCGTTGCCTCCGAGTGACCTGCTGAGTTCATCCCGGCATCGTACGGCTGTCGGTGGCATGGGGGATGATCGGGGGAAAGTCGTCGAACGAGGAGCGATGCGCGATGAGCCGAAGCGTCAGGACGAGGCCCGAGGGCAGTGGGCAGGCCCTGAGCGAGGCGTACGACACGGCGCTGCTCGATCTCGACGGTGTCGTGTACGCGGGCGGGAGCGCGATCGCGCACGCGGTCGAGTCGCTGGCCACGGCCCGGGAGGGCGGGATGCACCTGGCGTACGTGACGAACAACGCGCTGCGGACCCCGGACACCGTGGCGGCGCATCTGACCGAGCTGGGGATACCGACGGGCGCGGAGGACGTGATCACCTCGGCGCAGGCCGTCGCGCGGCTGATCAGCGAGCAGGTGCCACAGGGCGCCCGGGTGCTGGTGATCGGCGGTGAGGGGCTGCGGGTCGCGCTGCGCGAGCGCGGGCTGGTGCCCGTGGAGTCGGCGGACGACGATCCGGCGGCGGTGGTGCAGGGATTCGGCGGGCCCGATCTGCCGTGGGGCCGGTTCGCCGAGGCGTCCTACGCGGTGGCGCGGGGCGTGCCGTGGTTCGCGTCCAACACCGACCTGACGATTCCGAGCGGGCGGGGGATCGCGCCGGGCAACGGGGCCGCGGTGGAGGTCGTCCGGATCGCCACGGGTGCCGAGCCGCAGGTCGCGGGCAAGCCGCTGCCGCCGATGCACCGCGAGACCATCCTGCGGACCGGGGCGCGGCGGCCGCTGGTGGTCGGGGACCGGCTGGACACGGACATCGAGGGCGCGTTCAACGGCGAGGTCGACTCGCTGCTCGTCCTGACCGGCGTGACCGACGGTCCGCAGCTGCTGGCCGCGCCGCCGCAGCACCGGCCGACGTATGTGGACGCCGATCTGCGCGGGATGCTCGGGAGCCAGCCGGAGGTCGCCGACGCGGGCGAGGGCGCGTTCCGGTGCGGTGGCTGGACGGCGACGGCCGGTGCGGACCGGCTGGAGCTCGACGGGGAGGGTGAGGCCCTGGACGGGCTGCGCGCGCTGTGTGCCGTGGCGTGGACGGCGGCCGGTGAGGGTGTGTGCGAGCTGGACGGGGAGAAGGCACTGGCGCGGCTGGGCATCTGAGCCCCCGTCAGTGCCCGGGCGGGGCCGGGCCGGGGCGGGCATCCGCATCGTGCTCGAATGCGAGGGTAGGCTAACCTAACTGCGTGTTGGTCGAGAGTCCCCCCGAACCGAGCGCGGAGACCGCCCCCGCGCCCCCCAGCCGACGGGCGGTGCGCGCCTTCGGGCTGCTCCTGTCCGTGGCGATCCTGGTGCTCGTCGCGCTGGCGAGTATCGCGATCGGGGCGAAAGAGCTGACCTTCGGGCAGGTCTGGCACGGCCTGTTCGAGGACTCGGGGACCTACGGCGACGTCGTCGTGGCGGAGCGGGTGTCGCGGACGCTGCTCGGGCTGCTCGCCGGCGCCGCTCTCGGTCTGGCCGGGGCGGTGCTGCAGGCCCTCACCCGCAACCCGCTGGCCGACCCCGGACTGCTCGGCATCAACGCGGGAGCGTCCGCCGCGGTCGTCACGGCCATCACGTACTTCGGGGTCACCTCGCTCAGCGGCTACGTCTGGTTCGCGTTCTTCGGCGCGGCCGCGGTCGGGGCGCTGGTCTGGTTCCTCGGCGGCAGCAGGGGCGCCACGCCGGTGCGGCTCGCGCTCGCCGGCACGGCCATCAGCGCCGCGCTGTACGGCTACCTCCAGGCCGTGATGATCATGGACGAGGCGGCGCTCGGCAAGATGCGCTTCTGGACGGTCGGTTCGCTGTCCTCGGCCACGAACTCGACCATCACGCAGGTCTTGCCTTTCCTGCTGGCCGGCACGCTTCTGGCCCTCGCCCTGGCGCGGCCGCTCAACGCCATGGCCATGGGCGACGACACCGCCAAGGCCCTTGGCGCCGACCTCAACCGCACGCGGGCGCTGTCCATGCTGGCCGCGACCGTGCTGTGCGGGGCCGCGACCGCCGCCTGCGGGCCGATCGTGTTCGTGGGGCTGATGGTGCCGCACGTGGTGCGTTCGTTCACCGGGCCCGACCTGCGCTGGATCCTGCCGTACGCGGCGATCCTGTCGCCCGTGCTGCTGCTCGGCGCCGACGTCCTCGGCCGGATCGTGGCCCGGCCCTCGGAGCTTCAGGTGGGCATCGTCACCGCGATCCTCGGCGGACCGGTGTTCATCTTTCTCGTACGACGGCGGAGGACGGCACAGCTGTGAGGACCACCAACCGTGCCGTGCGGACCGGCGGGTTCTCGATACGCCTGGACGTGCGGGCCGTCACCGTCGTGCTTCTGCTGCTCGTCGCGGCGCTCGTGGCGAGTGTCGTGCTCATCGGCACCGGCGACTTCCCGATCCCGGCCGCCGACGTGCTGCGGACGCTGGCCGGCGAGGGCAATCCGGGCCAGGAGTTCATCGTCAACGAGCTGCGGCTGCCGCGGGTCCTGGTCGGGCTGCTGGTCGGCGCCTCGCTCGGACTCGGCGGCGCGCTGTTCCAGGCCATCTCCCGTAATCCGCTGGGCAGTCCGGACGTGCTCGGCCTCGGGCAGGGGGCGACGGCCGGCGCGCTCGCGGTGATCGTGCTGACCTCCGGCAGTGCGAACCAGGTCGCCGCCGGGGCGCTGGTGGGCGGCCTGGTGACCGGGCTCGCCATCTACGTGCTGGCCTGGAAGCGCGGCGTGCACGGCTACCGGCTGGTCCTGGTCGGCATCGGTGTCTCCGCGATCGTCACGGCGGTCAACGGCTTTCTGCTGACCAAGTCCGACATCGTGGATGCGGCCCGCGCGGTGGTGTGGATGACCGGGTCCCTCGACGGCCGCGACTGGGCCCAGGTGTGGCCGCTGCTCGCACTGACCGCCGTGCTGGTGCCGCTCGTCCTGGCCAACGCACGCGGGCTGCGGATGATGGAGATGGGCGACGACGTGTCGTACGCCCTCGGGGTGCGGGTGGAGCGGGTACGTCTGCTGCTCATGGTCGCGGCCGTGCTGCTCACCGCATCGGCCACCGCCGCGGCCGGGCCGGTGAGCTTCGTGGCGCTCACCGCGCCGCAGTTGGCCCGGCGTCTGACCCGCTCGCCCGGGCCGAACCTGCTGGCCTCGCTGTGCATGGGCGCCGCCCTGCTGGTCGTCGCCGACTGGGTCTCGCAGCGGGCGTTCGGTGCCGAACAGTTGCCCGTGGGCGTGGTGACCGGTGTGCTCGGCGGGGTCTACCTGCTGTGGCTGCTGGTCAGCGAGCGCAGGGCGGGCCGGATATGAGGGCGGCCCGGAACCCCGAGAACAGCACCAGCAGCGGACTGAACAACCAAGGGAGCACCGTGAACCGCCTGTCCGCCGAGAACGTCACCCTCGCCTACGACCAGCGGGTCATCGCCGAGCAGCTGTCGGTGGAGATTCCCGACCGGTCGTTCACGGTGATCGTCGGTCCCAACGCCTGTGGCAAGTCGACGCTGCTGCGGGCGCTGTCGCGGATGCTCAAGCCGAGCGAGGGCCGGGTCCTGCTCGACGGGAACGTCATCCAGTCGATGCCCGCGAAGAAGGTCGCGAGGACCCTCGGGCTGCTGCCCCAGTCATCCATCGCGCCCGACGGCATCACCGTCGCCGACCTGGTCGGCCGCGGCCGCTACCCGCACCAGGGCCTCCTGCGCCAGTGGTCGGCCTACGACGAGCGGGTCGTCCAGGAGTCCATGCGGCAGACCGGCGTCGCCGAGCTCGGCGACCGCTACGTGGACGAGCTCTCCGGCGGCCAGCGCCAGCGCGTGTGGATCGCCATGGCCCTCGCCCAGCAGACGCCGCTGCTGCTGCTCGACGAGCCGACGACGTACCTGGACATCCAGCACCAGATCGACGTGCTGGACCTGTGCGCGGAGCTGCACGAGGAGCAGGGCCGCACGCTCGTCGCCGTGCTGCACGACCTGAACCACGCCGCCCGCTACGCCACCCACCTCATCGCGCTGCGCGAGGGCCGGGTCGTCGCCGAGGGCGCTCCGAAGGACGTCGTCACGGCGGAGCTGGTCGAGGAGGTCTTCGGGCTGCGCTGTCAGGTCATCGACGACCCGGAGACGGGCACACCGCTGGTCGTGCCGGCGGCCCGCAAGACCCGCGTCCCCAGCACGGCAGGGCAGGGCACGGCAGGGCAGGGCACGGCCGGGAAGGCCGCGGCTACAGGAGCTTCCTGAGCTGGAACAGGTCCCGCACACCGGCGTGCAGCTTGACCCGGCCCGAGCCCCAGGCCTTGGCGAAGTTCAGCTCGCCGCCCACCAGGGCGACCAGGTCGTCGCCGGTCATGGCGAGTCTGATCTCGGCCCTTCCGGGCGGCGGTCCCTGCACGGTGTCGTGCACCTCGATCCGCCCGCCCCGCATGCGGCCGACGAAGGTGACGTCGAGGTCCGTGATGTGGCAGCTCACCGAGCGGTCCAGAGCCGCGGCGTCGCGGACGTCCCCTTCGGCGCGCTGCATGTTGTCCGAGAGCTTGTCGAGTGCGCTGCGGCACTCCTCGATCGTGGCCATCGCGGTCGACGGTACCGCAGCGGTTCGCGGTAGCGTCGGGGCATGGACGACGCAGTTCCCGAGGCCCCTCCGGCGGCGGAGGAGGAGCCAGCGTACGACCCCGCCGCCCCCGCGCCCCTGAACGTGCCCCGCACACCCACCGGCGACGCCGGTGTGGACGCCGCCCTGGACCGGCTCGGCGACGCCGACCACCTCGCCACGGACGGGCATGTCGAGGTGTACGAGGATGTACACCGGGGGCTGCGTGACGCGCTCACCGCGCTCGACGTACGCCCGGGACCTCCGGTGCCCCCGATGCCGCACGCACCTAGGAGCTGAACCGAACGTGGCAGGAGTCGCACGTCGCCGTCTGGACGCGGAGCTGGTCCGCCGCAAGCTCGCGCGCTCGCGTGAGCACGCCGCGCAGCTGATCGCCGCCGGTCGGGTCTCCGTCGGCAGGACCGTCGCGACCAAACCCGCCACGCAGGTGGAGACCGCGGCCGCGATCGTGGTCGCCCAGGACGACGACGACCCCGACTACGTCTCGCGCGGCGGCCACAAGCTGGCCGGCGCGCTCGCCGTCTTCGGGCCGCAGGGGCTGGCCGTCGAAGGGCGCAGGGCGCTCGACGCGGGCGCCTCCACCGGCGGTTTCACCGACGTGCTGCTGCGCGCGGGCGCGGCCCACGTCGTCGCCGTGGACGTCGGATACGGACAACTCGCGTGGTCCCTGCAGAAGGATGAACGCGTCACCGTCAAGGACCGTACGAACGTACGCGAGTTGACGCTTGAAGCGATCGATGGGGAGCCAGTGGATCTTGTCGTGGGGGATCTGTCCTTCATCCCGCTCGGGCTGGTCCTGCCCGCCCTGGTGCGGTGCGTGAAGCCGGACGCCGATCTGGTGATGATGGTCAAGCCACAGTTCGAGGTGGGCAAGGAGCGCCTCGGCAGCGGGGGAGTGGTACGCAGCACCCGGCTGCGGGCCGAAGCGGTCCGCGGGGTGGCCGAGAAGGCCTGGGGGCTGGGGCTCGGGGTGCGGGGCGTGACGGCCAGTCCGCTGCCCGGGCCGTCGGGGAATGTCGAATACTTCTTGTGGCTGCGGTCCGGGGCTCCGGAACTGGACCCGGCCGAGGCAGACCGTGCAGTGGCGGAGGGGCCGCGTTGACCGAGAACCGAGCTCGTACTGTTTTCCTGCTCGCCCACACGGGGCGGCCCGCCGCCGTGCGCAGTGCCGAGCTGGTGGTGAAGGGGCTGTTGCGCTCCGGGCTGGGCGTGCGCGTCCTGGAGGCCGAGGCGCGCGACCTGCCGTTGCCGTCGGAGGTGGAGCTGGTCAAGGAGGCCACCCCGCAGTGCCTCGACGGATGTGAGCTGCTGATCGTGCTGGGCGGCGACGGCACGCTGCTGCGCGGCGCCGAGTTCGCCCGGGCCTCGGGCGTGCCGATGCTCGGCGTCAACCTCGGGCGTGTCGGGTTCCTCGCGGAGGCCGAGCGGGACGACCTCGACAAGGTCGTCGACCGGGTGGTGACCAAGGCGTACGAGGTCGAGGAACGGATGACCGTCGACGTCGTCGTGCACCAGAACGGCGACATCGTGCACACGGACTGGGCGCTGAACGAGGCGGCCGTGCAGAAGGTGTCCGCCGAGCGGATGCTGGAGATCGTCCTGGAGATCGACGGCCGGCCGGTCACGGGCTTCGGCTGCGACGGGATCGTGTGCGCCACGCCCACGGGGTCGACGGCGTACGCCTTCTCGGCGGGCGGGCCGGTGGTGTGGCCGGAGGTCGAGGCGCTGCTGATGGTGCCGATCTCCGCGCACGCGCTGTTCGCCAAGCCGCTCGTGACCTCGCCGGATTCCGTGTTGGCCGTGGAGGTTCTGCCGCACATTCCGCCCGGGGTGCTGTGGTGTGACGGGCGGCGGACGGTGGAGTTGCCGGCCGGGGCTCGGGTGGAGGTGCGGCGGGGAGCGGTGCCGGTGCGGCTGGCCCGGTTGCACCACGCGTCCTTCACGGACCGTTTGGTGGCGAAGTTCGCGCTGCCCGTTTCCGGGTGGCGGGGGGCTCCTCACTAGTGTGGTGTTCGCCGTTCGGCGGGTGCGGGTCTGCTGTGGATCGTCGCGCAGTTCCCCGCGCCCCCAAGGGGGCGATCACCACACTCGTGGGTGACAGGGGCAGGCCGGTCGCAATTGCTCGCCCCGACCTCGTAAGGTCGTGTCCGTGTTGGAGGAGATGCGGATACGGTCGCTGGGCGTGATCGACGACGCTGTCGTCGAGCTGTCGCCCGGGTTCACCGCGGTCACCGGTGAGACGGGTGCGGGCAAGACCATGGTGGTCACCAGCCTGGGGTTGCTGCTGGGCGGGCGGGCCGACCCGGCGCTCGTGCGGATCGGCGCCGGCAAGGCCGTCGTGGAGGGGCGCATCACCGTCCCCCGGGACGCCTCGGTCGCCGTACGCGCCGAGGAGGCCGGGGCCGAGCTCGACGACGGGGCCCTGCTGATCAGCCGTACCGTCTCCGCCGAGGGGCGCTCCCGGGCGCACCTGGGCGGACGCAGCGTGCCCGTGGGTGTCCTGGCCGAGCTCGCCGACGAACTGGTGGCCGTGCACGGTCAGACCGACCAGCAGGGGTTGCTCAAGCTGTCCCGGCAGCGGCAGGCGCTCGACCGGTACGCGGGCGACGCGGTCGCCGGGCCGCTGGCCAAGTACGGCGAGGCGTACAAGCGGCTGCGGGCCGTGGCCGCCGAGCTGGACGAGATCACCACCCGGGCGCGGGAACGGGCCCAGGAGGCCGACCTGCTGCGCTTCGGGCTCGACGAGATCGCCGCCGTCGAACCCCGCGCCGGTGAGGACGCGGAACTGGCCGAGGAGGCCGAGCGGCTCGGGCACGCCGAGGCGCTGGCATCGGCCGCAGCGGCCGCGCACGCCGCCCTCGCGGGCAATCCGGAGGACCCGGAGGGCGTCGACGCCGGGACGCTCGTCGCGGGCGCCCAGCGGGCCCTGGACGCCGTACGGTCGCACGACTCGGCGCTGGCCGCGCTCGCCGACCGCGTCGGGGAGATCGGGATCCTGCTGCGGGACGCGGCGGGCGACCTGGCCGGGTACGCCGACGACTTGGACGCCGACCCGCTGCGGCTCGCGGCCGTCGAGGAGCGGCGCGCCGCGCTCACCGGGCTGACGCGCAAGTACGGCGAGGACATCGCCGCCGTGCTGGCCTGGGCCGAGCAGAGCGCCGCGCGGCTCACCGAACTCGAGGGCGACGACGAGCGGATCGGGGAGCTGACGGCCGAGCGGGACGCCCTGCGGTCCGAACTGGGCGGGCTGGCGCAGGCCCTGACGGACGCCCGGACGGAGGCCGCCGAGCGGTTCGCCGCCGCCGTGACCGCCGAGCTGGCCTCGCTCGCCATGCCGCACGCGCGCGTGTCCTTCGACATCCGGCAGACCGAGGACCCCGACGGCGTCGAGGTCGGCGGCCGTCCGGTCGCCTACGGTCCCGCGGGCGCCGACGAGGTCGAGCTGCTGCTGGCCCCGCACCCGGGCGCGCCGCCCCGGCCGATCGCCAAGGGCGCGTCCGGCGGTGAGCTGTCACGGGTGATGCTGGCCGTGGAGGTCGTCTTCGCGGGGACGGACCCGGTGCCGACGTACCTGTTCGACGAGGTCGACGCGGGCGTCGGCGGCAAAGCGGCCGTCGAGATCGGCCGTCGGCTCGCCCGCCTGGCCAAGTCCGCCCAGGTGGTGGTCGTGACGCACCTGCCGCAGGTCGCCGCCTTCGCCGACCGCCAGCTGCTGGTCGAGAAGACCAACGACGGGTCCGTGACCCGCTCCGGCGTCAAGGTCCTCGAGGGCGAGGACCGGGTCCGTGAGCTGTCCCGCATGCTCGCCGGCCAGGAGGACTCCGAGACGGCCCGCGCACACGCGGAGGAGCTGCTGGCAGCGGCCCGCGCGGACGGCTGACGCGCCCGGAAGGGCGGGTGCCGTCGCGGCACTCGCCCTCCGGCAGCGCCGCGCATCCCGGCGCACGCCACTGAGACCGGCGGGGATCGGTGGATGGGAACGGCTTCTTCGGGGTGAAGCGGGCGTCGGATGTGCGATGACTTCACTGCAAGGTCTTGTTCACTCGTGTGGGTGACCTGCTTCTGTCGGGCCCCCGTGCGCCCCGGCGCCCCCGCCCTTCCGGTGTTCCCGGAACCCCCCTATGTCCTGGCATCCTTGGCGGAGTACGTGTGCGAGAACCGTGTCGTGACCGCCCGACCCGAACCAGGAGCCCGGCCACGTGACCCCCGTGAGCAGCCACTCACCGCATGGCCAGTCGCCGCTGCGCACCGTGCAGGTGCTGGGCGGAGGCAATGCCGCCAGCAGTGCGCATGTGCGCTCGCTGGCCGCGGGGCTCGTCGCGCGGGGCGTGAAAGTCACGGTGTGCGCCCCCTACGAGGCCGACCGCGCCTATGACTTCAGCGGTGTCGGCGCCGATCACGTGCACGTGCCGCGCAGCAGTGACCCGGTGTCGGTGGCGGCTCTGCGCGCGGCCTGCGCCCACGCCGACCTGGTGCACGCGCACGGACTGCACGCCTCCTTCCGCGCCGTGCTCGCCCTCAGCGGCCGGCGCATGCGCACACCGCTGGTCGTGACCTGGCACGACCGGGCACACGCCGACGGGGCCCGTGCCCACATGCTGCGGGTGCTGGAACGCAGGGTCGTGAAGGCGGCCACCGTGGTGCTCGGGACGACCTCGCCGCTCGTCGACCGCGCACGGCTCACCGGCGCGCGGGACGCCCGGCTCGCCGCCGTCGCGCTGCCCGGCCCCACGAGGCCCGTCGAACCCGACGACCCCGACCGGCTCCGGGCCAAGGTGCGCGCCGAACTCGGCGCCATAGGACGGCCGTTGCTGATGGCCGTCGGCTCCCTGGAACGACACCGTGGTTACGACGTCCTGCTGGACGCCGCGCGCACCTGGCGCCGGCTCGATCCCGTACCCCTGGTTGTGATCGCCGGGGAGGGACCGCTGCGCGGTGAACTCCAGGTCCGTATCGAGGAGGAGGGCCTGCCCGTCCGGCTCATCGGGCGGCGCGACGATGTCACCGACCTGCTCGCCGCCGCCGACCTGGCCCTGCTGCCGAGCCGCTGGGAGGCTCGCTCCGTCCTCGCCCAGGAGGCCCTCCACGCGCGCGTGCCGCTCGTCGCGACCGACGTCGGCGGCATCCCCGAACTCGTCGGCGACGCGGCCGAACTCGTCCCGTACGGCGACACGAAGGCCCTCGCCGACGCCGTCGTAGGGCTGCTCGGCGACCGGGCGCGCCGGGACCTGCTGACGGCCCGGGGCACCCGGCAGGCCGCCACCTGGCCGACCGAGGACGAGACGGTCGCCCAAGTGCTGAGCGTGTACGACGAGCTGACCCAGCCCCGCCCCCTCGTCTAGAGCTCTACGGGACGTGCCTGCGCGCCCGCAGGGCCAGGCTCAGCGCCAGCACCGTCTGTGGGTCGTCGAGGTCCGTGCCCAGCAACTCCCCGATGCGCGCCAGGCGGTTGTACAGGGTCTGCCGGTTCAGGTGCAGCTCCCGGGCCGTCTCCGCCTTGCGCCCCGCATGGGCGAGGTAGGTCGTCAACGTGGGCAGCAGCGGCGGCCGGGAACGCCGGTCGTGCTCCAGCAGCGGGCCGACGGCCCGGTCCACGAACGCCGCCAGGTCCGGGTGGTCGCGCAGCCGCCACAGCAGCAGGTCGATGTCGAGACGGCGGGCGTCGTACCAGGGCCGGTCCGCGAGGCCCTGGGCCGCCGTGGCCGTCTCGGCCGCGTGCCGCAGGCCCGAGGCGGCGGCCTGCCAGCCACCGGCCATCCCCACGACCACCACGGGCGGCTGCCCGCCCGGCCGCGGCATCCCGGCCCGTTCCACACCGGCGCGCAGGGCCGCCGCGACCCGGTCCGCGACCGCAGCCCGATCCGACTCCGCTCGCAGGCCCAGCAGCACCAGCACCCGGCCCTCCACCGGCCGTACGCCGAGCAGGACCGGCACGCCGACCGCCGCCAGCTCCTCCGAGATGGACCGGGCCGGCACGCTCCAGCCGCCCCCGCTCGGTGCCAGGGCTTCCCCGAGCCGCATGACCACCGGCAGCAGCGGCCCCTCGCCCGGCCGGAAACCCAGCACCCGGGCCTGCGCCGGGGCGTCCTCGGGCGTGATGCGGCCCTCGGCCAGGTCGGTGAGGAAGTCGCCCCGCCCGCGCGCCGCCAGCTCCTCCTCCTGGCGGGCCTGCATCAGCACCACGGCCAGGATGCCCGCGGCCCGCTCGGCCGCCATCCGGTGCACCGGCGCCATGGACGTGCGCACCGGAAGCAGGACCAGACGCGCCCGGACGCCCCCACTGCCGGGCCCGCCGCCCGGCACGTCCACCAGGACCGACCCCGCGAGCGGCGGCTCGTCCTTGTGCTGGCCGCGCAGCCCCTCCCACACCTGGAGCGGGTCCGCGCCCTCGGGACCGGCCCCCGCTGCGTACAGCAACTGGCCGTCCGCCGTCTCCAGGAACACGGGGTTGGCGGCGAAGTCGGACAGGATGCCGAGCACCTGGGGCACCCCGCCGCCGCCCAGCACGGCCTGCGTGCACCGCCGGTGCACCTCCTCCGCCCGCTGCAGCAGCGCGTAGTGGCCGTTGACGATCTCGGTGTGCACCTCCTCCGTGACCGTGACGAACGCCACCTCGCGGTGCAGTTGGACCAGCGGCAGCCCGGCCGCGCGCGCCGTGTCGACGAGGGCCGCGGGCAGCCGGGCGAAGCGCGGGCCGAGCTCCACGACCAGGGCCGCGATGCCACGCTCGGCCAGGGTGCGGACGAACGCCCGCTGTTCGGCGGGGCGCGTGCCCAGGCCATAGCCCGTGGTCAGCAGCAGTTCACCGCCCTTGAGCAGCGAGGCGATGTGCGGCACCTCTCCGGCGTGCACCCAGCGCACGGTCCGCCCGAGCCGCTCGCCGCCCGCCAGCACCTCGGGGAGCCCGCTGCGCAGCCCCGGCAGCTCCAGCGCCCGCCGCACGGTGATCCCGGCGCCCTGGGTGTCGTGCGCGCTGTCCGTCCCGCTGTCCATGTGCCGGACGCTACCCGTGAGGGTGCCTCCCGGACATCTCCGGAGGGGCACCGGGACGATCATCGCCCGCATCACGCCCGGGATCTCCCGGATTACGGCGTGATCGACCGGGTACGGGCGCGGTCATGGACATGAGCGTGGTCGCCGTGGGGCGGGAGGACGACGGTCCGGTCGAGGAGCCGTTGCGGGTCGCGGTGCTCGCCGACCGGCTCGGGTACCGGGAGGTGTGGGCGGGCGAGGGACCCACGTGGGACTCGTTCGTCCTGGCGGCGGCGATCGGTGCGGCCACCGAGCAGGTCGCGCTGACCGCCGGGCCCGTGCCGGTGTCGGTGCGCGACCCTCTGACCATCGTCCGGGGCGCCGCGTCCACGGCGGCCGTGACCGGCCGGCCCGTGGGCGTGGCCCTGGGCACCTCCAGCAAGCGCGTCGTCGAGGGCGTGCACGGCCGGCCGCGCACGCGGCCCGCCGCCGCACTGGAGGAGTCGGCGGCGGCCGTGCGGGCGCTGATGCACAGTGTGCCGGGGGAGCCGATCGTGCCCGGCAGCGGCTTCCCGCGCCGGCTGCCGCCGCCCGGCGGCCCGGTCACGGTCGCCGCGTTCGGGGAGCGCGCGGTCGCCACGGCCGTCGCGCACGCCGACCGGATGCTGCTCGACATCGTCTCGCCCGAGCAGGTCCGGATGTTGCGGGCCCGGATGCTCGCCGCGGCCGAGAAGGCAGGCCGTACCCCGCCCCGGCTGGCCGCCTGGCTGCCCGCCGCCGTGGACCCGGAGCCGGAGTCGCTCACCCAGGTCCTGCGCAGCGTCGTCGGCTACCTCGCCGTGCCGGGCTACAGCGACATGTTCATCGACGCGGGGTTCGCCGAGGTAGTCGAGCTGGCCGCCAAGGGCGCCGACCCGGACACCCTGCTACGGGCCCTGCCGCCCGAGGCCGCCGGCACGGTCGCCCTGGTCGGCGACCCGGACACCGTCCGCGCCCGCACAGCCGCCTACGCCGAGGCCGGACTCGACGAGATAGCCCTCGTCCCGGCCACGGCGGGCGACCCGGCGGGAGAACGCACGCTGACGGCGCTCAGGCCGGCATGACTGGCCGACATTGCGTGAGGGGCCGAAGAGAGCCCTCAGGCCCGACGTGAGGCGCCCGAGCCGAAAGGGCCCTCGGCCCGTGTCATGTCAGGGCGGAACGGACCCGTCGGGCAGAGGTGGTGCCATCGTCGGAGCGACCTCTCAGGCCCGCGTGACGCGAGCCGAGCGGAAGCCGTCCGGGCGGTCGACGCCGTTGCCGAGAAGACAGCCCGGGCTTCGTCCTAGCCCGGATCCCCGGGGACGAGGACGTCCCCGGTCAGTTCCTCGTGGAGCGCGGTGAGGGCCGCGCCCGCCTTTGAGAGGGAAGCCATGACCGCCCCCTTTCACAAAGGGGCAATCTCGTGCCATCCAGCCTGGGCGGGAGCGGCACGACGGGCCCGCTCAGCCGCCGTAGGCGCCCGAAGCGGTCAGACGCAGCGCCGTGTCGATCAGCGGCACGTGGCTGAACGCCTGCGGGAAGTTGCCGACCTGGCGCTGCAGGCGCGGGTCCCACTCCTCGGCCAGCAGACCGAGGTCGTTGCGCAGGGACAGCAGCTTCTCGAACAGCTTGCGGGCCTCGTCCACGCGGCCGATCATCGCCAGGTCGTCGGCCATCCAGAACGAGCAGGCCAGGAACGCGCCCTCGTCGCCGGGCAGACCGTCGACGTTCTCGTCGCCGCTGGTGGTCGGGTAGCGCAGGATGAACCCGTCCGACGTGGACAGCTCACGCTGGATCGCCTCGATCGTGCCGATGACCCGCTTGTCGTCCGGCGGCAGGAAGCCCACCTGCGGGATCAGCAGCAGGGAGGCGTCCAGCTCCTTCGAGCCGTACGACTGCGTGAAGGTGTTGCGCTCCTTGTCGTACCCCTTCTCGCACACGTCGCGGTGGATGTCCTCGCGCAGTTCCTTCCAGCGCTCCAGCGGTCCGTCCGCGTCGCCGGACTCGATCAGCTTGATCGTGCGGTCGACCGCGACCCAGGCCATCACCTTGGAGTGCACGAAGTGGCGGCGCGGGCCCCGCACCTCCCAGATGCCCTCGTCCGGTTCCTGCCAGTGGTCCTCCAGGTAGCGGATCAGCTTCAGCTGGAGGAGGGAGGCGTAGTCGTTGCGGGCGAGACCCGTCATGTGGGCCAGGTGCAGGGCTTCGGTGACCTCGCCGTAGACGTCCAGCTGGAGCTGGTGCGCGGCGCCGTTGCCGACCCGGACCGGGGTGGAGTTCTCGTAGCCCGGCAGCCAGTCCAGCTCCGCCTCGCCGAGCTCGCGCTCACCGGCGATGCCGTACATGATCTGCAGGTTCTCCGGGTCGCCGGCCACCGCCCGCAGCAGCCACTCGCGCCAGGCGCGGGCCTCCTCGCGGTAGCCGGTGCGCAGCAGCGAGGACAGGGTGATGGCCGCGTCGCGCAGCCAGGTGTAGCGGTAGTCCCAGTTGCGGACGCCGCCGATGTCCTCCGGCAGGGAGGTGGTCGGCGCGGCGACGATGCCGCCGGTCGGGGCGTACGTCAGGGCCTTCAGCGTGATCAGCGAGCGGACCACGGCCTCCCGGTAGGGGCCGTGGTACGTACAGTGGTCGACCCACTCGCGCCAGAAGTCCTCCGTCGCCTCCAGGGACTGCTCCGGCTCGGGCAGCGGCGGCGGCTCCTTGTGCGAGGGCTGCCAGGAGATCGTGAACGCGATCCGGTCACCCGGGGCGACCGTGAAGTCCGCGTAGGTCGTCAGCGACTTGCCGTAGGTCTCCGCGGATGTGTCGAACCACACGGAGTCGGGACCCGCGACGGCCACCGTGCGCCCCTCGTGCTTGTGCACCCACGGCACCACCCGTCCGTAGGAGAACCGCATCCTGAGCGCCGAACGCATCGGCACGCGGCCCGAGACGCCCTCCACGATCCGGATCAGCTGCGGGGCGCCGTCACGCGGCGGCATGAAATCGGTCACCCGGACCGTGCCCCGCTGGGTGTCCCACTCGGACTCAAGGATCAGCGAGTCGCCCCGGTAGCTGCGCCGCGCCGCGGTGGGGGGCTGCTGGTCGGAGGCGTACGCGGGCCCGAGCCGCCAGAAGCCGTGCTCCTCGTTGCCCAGCAGGCCGGCGAAGATGGCGTGCGAGTCGAAGCGGGGCAGGCACAGCCAGTCGACTGTGCCGTCCCGGCAGACCAGGGCAGCGGTCTGCATGTCTCCGATGAGTGCGTAGTCTTCGATGCGCCCGGCCACGTGCAACTCCAGTCGAACGGCCACGTCACCCCACGAGGGGGCTGTCGCTAGTGCGGTCAAGGGGGGTTTCAGCAGGTCTTGCAATGCGTCATTCAGCGATGAAGCAAAACAGGTCGCCCAGCCGTGATGCAAAGCGCCAATTCTTGCTCAACGAACTGACGAGCTCACGTTGTTCCGGTGCTTACGGGCGGGGGGTGGTGCCGTGGGGCCGGACGGGCTCGGCAGCGAGTGTCCGAGCAGGATACGACGCACGCCGATGATCCGCGTGCCCGTGGCGGCAAGGCGGGTACGCCGAACGAGTGAGCAACGGGTGAGGGACCGGTGACCGGGACCGCCTCCGTGTCGGGATGTGTGCGGAGCGTGGCCGGAAGCCGTCGCCCCGCGGCGCTGATACGCTGGTAGCCCGTGGACCGGTGGGCCCCTTCCCGACAGGAAACCCCCGAACCGCAGCGACGGCACCCCGGAGCATTCCGGCGGGCAGCCGCACCGCACCCCCAGACCGCGACCACGGGAGCCCCGTCTTGGCCATGCCGCCCGCCGCATTTCGTAATTCGACGACCAAGCACATCTTCGTCACCGGGGGTGTCGCCTCCTCGCTCGGCAAGGGCCTGACGGCCTCCAGCCTCGGCATGCTGCTCAAGGCCCGCGGTCTGCGCGTCGTGATGCAGAAGCTCGACCCGTACCTCAACGTCGACCCGGGCACGATGAACCCCTTCCAGCACGGTGAGGTGTTCGTCACCAACGACGGCGCCGAGACCGACCTGGACATCGGCCACTACGAGCGATTCCTCGACCGTGACCTCGACGGCTCCGCCAACGTCACCACCGGCCAGGTGTACAACACCGTGATCGCCAAGGAGCGGCGCGGCGAGTACCTGGGTGACACCGTGCAGGTCATCCCGCACATCACCAACGAGATCAAGCACCGCATCCGCCGCATGGCGACGGACGAGGTCGACGTGGTGATCACCGAGGTCGGCGGCACCGTCGGCGACATCGAGTCGCTGCCGTTCCTGGAGACCGTCCGCCAGGTCCGTCACGAGGTCGGTCGTGACAACGTCTTCGTCGTCCACATCTCGCTCCTGCCGTACATCGGCCCGTCGGGTGAACTGAAGACGAAGCCCACCCAGCACTCGGTTGCGGCCCTGCGCAACATCGGTATCCAGCCGGACGCGATCGTGCTGCGCTGCGACCGCGAGGTGCCCACCGCGATCAAGCGGAAGATCTCGCTGATGTGCGACGTCGACGAGGCCGCCGTCGTGGCCTGTCCCGACGCCCGTTCGATCTACGACATCCCGAAGACCGTGCACGGCGAGGGGCTGGACGCCTACGTCGTCCGCAAGCTGGACCTGCCGTTCCGCGACGTCGACTGGACGACCTGGGACGACCTGCTCGACCGCGTCCACAACCCGGACCACGAGATCACCCTCGCGCTGGTCGGCAAGTACATCGACCTGCCCGACGCCTACCTGTCGGTCACCGAGGCCCTGCGCGCCGGCGGCTTCGCCAACCGGGCCCGCGTCAAGATCAAGTGGGTCACCTCCGACGACTGCAAGACCCCCGCGGGCGCGGCCCAGCAGCTCGGCGACGTCGACGGCATCTGCATCCCCGGCGGCTTCGGCGACCGCGGTGTGCTCGGCAAGGTCGGCGCGATCAAGTACGCCCGCGAGAACAAGATCCCGCTGCTCGGCCTCTGCCTCGGCCTGCAGTGCATCGTGATCGAGGCCGCGCGCAACCTGGCCGACATCACCGACGCCAACTCCACCGAGTTCGACCCGGCCACCGGCCACCCGGTCATCTCCACCATGGCCGAGCAGCTCGACATCGTCGCCGGCGAGGGTGACATGGGCGGCACCATGCGGCTCGGCATGTACCCGGCGAAGCTGGCCGAGGGCTCGATCGTGCGCGAGGTGTACGACGGCAAGGAGTACGTCGAGGAGCGGCACCGGCATCGCTACGAGGTGAACAACGCCTACCGCGCCGAGCTGGAGAAGAAGGCGGGCATCCTGTTCTCCGGCACCTCTCCGGACGGCAAGCTCGTCGAGTACGTCGAGTACCCGCGCGACGTCCACCCGTACCTGGTCGCCACGCAGGCCCACCCGGAGCTGCGCTCGCGCCCGACGCGTCCGCACCCGCTGTTCGCCGGGCTCGTCAAGGCCTCGGTCGAGCGGAAGACTTCGAAGTAACACACCAGTTGTACGGTGGCCGGGGTGCATCCCTTCAAAGGGTGTGCACCCCGGTTTCGTTTCAGCAGGTCGCACGGCACGTGGAAGGACAGGCATGACGATCAAGGACATCCCGGAGGAGTGGGAGATCCGGGCGACGGAGACCCCCTTCACGGGCAACAAGACCTCCGTGCGCACCGACGAGGTGGTCATGCCCGACGGCACCGTGGTCGGCCGTGACTACCAGGTCCACCCCGGCTCCGTGGCCGTCCTCGCCCTCGACGAGTCCGACCGCGTGCTGGTGCTGCGCCAGTACCGCCATCCGGTGCGCCACAAGCTGTGGGAGATCCCGGCCGGGCTGCTCGACGTCCCCGGCGAGAATCCGCTGCACGCCGCGCAGCGGGAGCTGTACGAGGAGGCGCACGTCAAGGCCGAGGACTGGCGGGTGCTGACCGACGTCTACACCACGCCCGGTGGCTGCGACGAGGCCGTGCGGATCTTCCTCGCGCGGGACCTGTCCGAGGCCGAGGGCGAGCGCTTCGCGGTCGCCGAGGAAGAGGCCGACATGGAGCTCGACCGGGTGCCGGTCCAGGACCTCGTGCGGGGTGTGCTGGCCGGTGAGCTCCACAACAATTGCCTCGTCGTGGGCGTGCTGTCCCTGGTCGCCGCGCGCGACGGAGACGGTCTGGACGCGCTGCGTCCGGCTCAGGCGCCGTGGCCGGCGCGTCCGTTCGAGGCGTAGCGCTGCGCGGGTGCCGTGCCCTGGGGGTGCCGCGGAGGTCGTCGGTCGGGTGCGGCGCCGTCGTGGTTTGTCGCGCGGTTCCCCGCGCCCCCTTCGGGTGCGGCGCCGTCGTGGTTTGTTGCGCGGTTCCCCGCGCCCCTTTCACGTGCGGCGCCGTCGTGGTTTGTTGCGCAGTTCCCCGCGCCCCCTTTGGGGCGCGTCTCAGGGATGGGGTCCTACGATCTGTTGATCCGATCGGGGGATGCGTGCGTCGTGCCCGCCCCGTGCCACCCGGAACGTTGCAGAGCGTGAACTAGGCTCTGTGGCACGCCCGAGCCGGAGTCCCGGCGGGCTTGCGTGTGCGGTGGGACGGGAGTGTGGCCCGTGACGGATCAGGTCGTGGAGACAGGCGACGCGCGGTCGGCCGGGCGCGTCACCGGAGCGAGCGAGTTCCTGGGCCGCACAAGGGAGTTGAAGGAACTGCGCGCCGACATCGAGCGCGCCGGACTGGACACCCTGGCCGGCCGCAAGACGCCCCGCGCGCGCGTGCTGCTCATCGCCGGCCGACCCGGTTCGGGCCGCACCGCGCTCGCCGAGGAACTCGTCCGGCAGGTCGCGGACGGTTACCCCGACGGGGTGCTGCGCGCCGGTCTGACCGACCCCGACGGCACCCCCGTCCCCGTCGGACGCGCCGCCCGTGACCTCCTGGCCGCCCTGGACCGACAGGCACCGGCCGGGGCCTGCGAGGACGACCTCATCGACGCCCTGCGCAGCGCCCTGGCCGATCGCCGAGCCCTGCTCCTGCTGGACGACGCGGCCGACGCCGAGCAGGTCGACGCCCTGCTGCCGGACACCCCCGACTGCCTCGTCGTCGCCGTCTCCGAAGGCCCGCTGACCGGGATCTCCGACGTCCGCCCCTGCACCCTGGGCGGCCTGGACGCCAAGTCCGGGGTGGAGCTGCTGACCCGGCACACCGGCTCGGTCCGCATCACCGTCGACCCCCGGGCCGCCGAGGGCCTCGCCGAGGAGTGCCAAGGGCAGCCCGCCGCGCTGATGCTGGCGGGCGGCTGGCTCGCGGCACGCCCCAAGGCCGCCGTCTCCGACCTGGCCAAGCAGCTGCGCGCCGACGACAGCGAAGGCACCGCCCTGACCCGCGTCTTCCGGCTCGCCCACGCCGCCCTGCCCGCCAACGCCGCCAGGATGCTGCGCCTGCTCGCCCTCGCCCCGGCCGGCCTCGTCGACCCGCAGACCGCCTCCGCGCTGGCCGGCTGCTCGGTCGACAGCGCCCGCACCACCCTCGACGACTTCGTCGCCCTGGGCTTCCTGCACGCGGTGGACTCCCCGCTGCCGCAGTACGAGGTGCCCGGCTGCCTGCACCCGCAGCTGCGGATCCTCGCCGAGCACCACGAGCGCCCCGCCGATCTCCAGCTGGCCCGCGCCCGCATGCTGGAGCGCACCGTCCGGCTGCTCCAGGCCTGCCGGGCGATCACCGAGACCGACAGTGCGACGGCCCGCCAGAAGCTGCTCGACATGCCCCGTGCGCTGCGCTTCCCCACGCCGCGGGCCGCCGCCGACTGGCTGCACCTGACGCGGCCCGCGCTGCTGGCCTCGGCCCGGCTCGCGGTCGCCGACGGGGAGCTGGACACCCTGGCCCGGCGGCTGATGTCCCAGCTGGTCCGGGCGATGGCGGCGCACATCGGCACCAAGGCCGCCGCGCCCGACCTGTACGAGATCCACGGCATGGTCCTCGACGTCGCGGAGCGCCGCCACCTGCCCCGGGAGCGTGCCGCCGCCCTGCTCAACCTCGGCGACCTCGACGCCCGCACCGGCCGCACGGCCGACGCCCTGGCGCGCTACCGGGCCGCGCTGGACGCCGGACGTGAGGTGAACGACCCGTACGCGACCGGCCGCGCGATGGAATCCGTAGGCGGCGCGTATCTGGACCTGGACGACTTCGACCGGGCCGCCGACTGGTTCGGGCGCGCCCTGGTCGAGCGGCTCGCCCGGGGCGAGCGGGCCGAGGCCGCCCGGCTCTACGGGCGGATCGCCGCCGCCCACACCTTCGCGGGCCGCTACGGCGAGGCCCTGCGGAACTGGCGCGCGGCGATCGCCGGCCATCGCAAGAACGGCGACGTGGCCGCCCAGGCCCGGGCCCTGAGCGAGCTGGCGCGGGTCCAGGAGTACGCGGGCCGTCCCGAGGAGTCGCTGCGCACCTGCCGGGAGGCCGTGGAATGGGCGCGGCGCGCGGAGGACCCCCGGCTGCAGGCCGCCCTGCACCTGCGGGTCGCCGACACCCTCGAACACCTGGGGGATCCCGCGTCCGCCGGGTTGCACCGGGGCGCCGCCGAGCGGATTCTCGACGACTCAAACCTTCAAAATGACCCTGACGCCTGCGAAATCCGTACCGCATCAGCTGAAGATTGATGCAATGAAAGGCTAGACAGCGAGAACACCTTCATTAGACTGGCTCTGCCGCACGTTCTCCTGCGGTCTCTCCCGGTGTGCCCGTGCGTGCCCGGGTATGTCTAAGAAATACCCCCATACCCTCTGAGCCAAGGACCGTGATCGACGTGAAGGTCGGCATCCCCCGCGAGGTCAAGAACAACGAGTTCCGGGTGGCCATCACCCCCGCCGGAGTGCACGAGCTGGTGCGCCACGGCCACCAGGTCGTCATCGAGCGCGGCGCCGGCGTCGGCTCCTCGATCCCCGACACCGAGTACGTCGCCGCCGGTGCGCAGATCCTGGACACCGCCGACGAGGTGTGGGCCGCCGCCGACCTGCTGCTGAAGGTCAAGGAGCCCATCGCCGAGGAGTACCACCGCCTCCGCAAGGACCAGACGCTCTTCACCTACCTGCACCTGGCCGCCTCCAAGGAGTGCACGGACGCCCTGCTGGAGTCCGGCACCACGGCCATCGCCTACGAGACCGTCGAGCTGCCGAACCGCGCGCTGCCGCTGCTCGCCCCGATGTCCGAGGTCGCGGGCCGGCTGGCCCCGCAGGTCGGCGCCTACCACCTGATGCGCGCCAACGGCGGCCGCGGTGTCCTGCCCGGCGGCGTCCCCGGCGTGCTGGCCGGCCGCGCCGTCGTGATCGGCGGCGGCGTCTCCGGCTGGAACGCCGCGCAGATCGCCATCGGCATGGGCTTCCACGTGACCCTGCTCGACAAGGACATCAACAAGCTCCGCGAGGCCGACAAGATCTTCGGTACGAAGATCCAGACCGTCGTCTCCAACGCCTTCGAACTGGAGAAGGCCTGCCTGGAGGCCGACCTCGTCATCGGCGCGGTGCTGATCCCCGGCGCCAAGGCCCCCAAGCTGGTCACCAACGAGCTCGTCTCGCGGATGAAGCCCGGAAGTGTCCTTGTCGACATCGCGATCGACCAGGGCGGCTGCTTCGAGGACTCCCGTCCGACCACCCACGCCGAGCCGACCTTCCCGGTGCACAACTCGGTCTTCTACTGCGTCGCCAACATGCCCGGCGCGGTGCCCAACACCTCCACCTACGCGCTGACCAACGCCACGCTGCCCTACATCGTCGAGCTGGCCAACCACGGCTGGGCGGACGCGCTGCGCCGCGACCCGGCGCTGGCCAAGGGCCTCAACACGCATGACGGCAAGGTCGTTTACCGCGAGGTCGCCGAGGCGCACGGCGTGGAGCACGTGGAGCTGTCCTCGCTGCTCGGCTGAACCGCCCACCTGCCCTCGGTGGCCGGTAAGTCGGCCAAGTGACCAACCGGCAATAGCGATACGTCAACACGGGTCGTCAACGCCTCGCACCCGGCCGGACCTTGCCCGACAAGGTCCGGCCGGATGTGTGTATGGTCACTTCGCGATTCTCGAGCAACTCGCCTCGAACGTAACCCTTCAACCGATTCGCACACCGGTGAAACCTGCCGTGCGACGGCCGTACGCCCTTGACAGCGGGATGTTTCATTGCCGACACATCGGGCCGGGTCCGGCGGATTGTGTTGCTGCGGACGCCCGACACGCCATAGAGTCGCCAACCGTCGGCATGGTGCCACGCTGACCTGTCTAGAAGTTTCCTGGTCACCAAGGAGGTAAGACGACTTGTGAATGAGTCGACATTTACTCCCAGGGGTGGCCAACCAGGAATGCCTGCACGGGACCAGGAGCCCGCGGGGTTCGCGGCTGTCGGCTCCGTCGCTGTGCGCACCTTCGCAGCCCACCAGAGTCAGCAGGCGACTCACACAGCACACCAGAAGATGGATGGCCATCACGTGAACGCCATGGCCGGCGACGGAAGTGGCGCGCCCCACAACCACTTCGCCGACTACGACGAACTGCCCGAGGGGCACTTCTACGACCCCGACGCCGAGTACGAGCCCGACCCCGAGTACGCGGCCACTCTCGCGCCCGACGCTGCCAGACAGCGCCGCGAGCGCGTCGGTCCGACCGGGCGCCCGCTGCCGTACTTCCCGATCCCGGGCCCGCTGCCCGAGCACGGACCCGCGAAGATCATCGCGATGTGCAACCAGAAGGGCGGCGTCGGCAAGACCACGTCGACCATCAACCTGGGTGCCGCGCTCGCGGAGTACGGACGCCGTGTCCTGCTCGTGGACTTCGACCCGCAGGGCGCGCTGTCGGTCGGACTCGGCGTCAACCCGATGGAACTCGACCTCACCGTCTACAACCTGCTCATGGAGCGGGGGATGGCGGCCGACGAGGTGCTGCTGAAGACCGCGGTCCCCAACATGGACCTGCTGCCCAGCAACATCGACCTGTCGGCGGCCGAGGTCCAGCTCGTCTCCGAGGTCGCCCGCGAGTCGACGCTGCAGCGCGCCCTGAAGCCGCTGCTGCCCGACTACGACTTCATCGTCATCGACTGTCAGCCCTCGCTCGGCCTGCTCACGGTGAACGCCCTGACGGCCGCGCACAAGGTGATAGTGCCCCTGGAGTGCGAGTTCTTCGCGCTGCGTGGTGTGGCCCTGCTGACGGAGACCATCGAGAAGGTCCAGGAGCGGCTCAACCCGGAGCTGGAGCTCGACGGCATCCTCGCCACCATGTACGACTCGCGCACGGTGCACAGCCGTGAGGTGCTCGCGCGTGTGGTGGAGGCGTTCGACGACCACGTCTACCACACGGTCATCGGGCGCACGGTCCGCTTCCCGGAGACCACGGTCGCCGGTGAGCCGATCACCACGTACGCCTCCAACTCCGTCGGTGCCGCCGCCTATCGCCAGCTCGCCAGGGAGGTGCTCGCCCGGTGTCACGCCGAGTGAGTCTGCCGGGGGCCGACGAACTCTTCCGTACGACAGGGGGGATGGCGCTTCAGTCGTCCCAGCCCAGGCGTCAGGCCAACGGCGACGCCCGGGTGCCCGCTCCGGCGGGGGAGGGCGACGCGGCGGCCGCCGCGGAGGACGCGCCGCAGGCGGTGCCCGCCCAGGGCGGCGACGGCGAGGGCGCCGAGCACGTCGCGGCGGACGCGGAGCCGGCCGAGACCGGGGAGGCCCACAGCCGTTCCGCGACGGCCGAGCGCTCCGGTTCCGCCCGTCGGCAGGGGGCGCAGGAGGGTTCTGCCGCCGCTGCCGCAGGGGCAGCGCCCCGCAAGCGCGGACGCAATCCCTCGCGCCGGCCCAGCGGCCGTGAGCGCCACGACGAAAAGATCACCGTCTACGTGTCGGCCGAGGAACTCATGGACCTCGAACACGCCCGCCTGGTGCTCCGCGGCGAGCACGGTCTGGCCGTGGACCGCGGCCGCATCGTCCGTGAGGCGGTCGCGGTGGTCCTCGCCGACCTGGAGACCCGCGGGGACGCCAGCATCCTCGTACGACGACTGCGCGGGCGGTAGCGGTAGCCTGCGGGGGCCATGACCTCGAACGCTTCCCCACCTCCCGCCGGCGGCCCGGCCGGCCGCCGGCGTGCGCTGGGGAGGGGACCGGGGGCTCCGCGAACGGCTCCTCCGGCTGAAGGGCAGGAAGCCGGGCCGCGGGAGGCCGAGCGGCAGGAGGTCCAGCCGCAGGAGGTCCAGCCGTCCCCTTCGGTGGAGGAAGCCGGTCCCGCGGCTGCGTGGCCCGGGAACGAGGAGGCCGAGCCGCCCGGGCCTCCCGCCGCGCGTGACGGGACGGCTCAGCCGGTCCAGGAGCCGCCGGAGACGGTCGCGTACGGGGCATCGCCGGTGAGTGCGGCGGTCGCGTCCGCGCTGCCCGCAGGCCCGGTGGCCGAGCCGAGCCACCCGCCGCGGACGGCCGGGCCCGAGGCTTCGCCGGCCGACCCCATGAACGACCGGGCGGCCCCCGGGGCCGTCCCGGGCTCCCAGCCTCCGGCCGGCGACGTCGAGTCCGCCGACGACGGCGTCTTCAAGGTCCGGCTCGCCAATTTCGAAGGGCCCTTCGATCTGCTGTTGCAGTTGATCTCGCGGCACAAGCTGGACGTCACCGAGGTCGCGCTGTCGAAGGTGACCGACGAGTTCATGGCCCACATCAGGGCGATGGGGCCGGACTGGGACCTGGACGAGACGACCGAGTTCCTGGTCGTCGCCGCCACCCTGCTCGACCTGAAGGCCGCGCGGCTGCTGCCCGCCGCCGAGGTGGAGGACGAGGGCGACCTCGCGCTCCTCGAAGCGCGCGACCTGCTGTTCGCCAGGCTGTTGCAGTACCGCGCGTACAAGCAGATCGCCGACATCTTCAGCGGGCGGCTCGACGACGAGGCCCGGCGCTACCCCCGGACCGTCGGACTCGAGGCGCACCACGCCGAGCTGCTGCCCGACGTGGTCATCAGCATCGGCGCGGAGGGCTTCGCCAAGCTCGCCGTGAAGGCGATGCAGCCCAGGCCCAAGCCGCAGGTCTACGTCGACCACATCCACGCCCCCCTGGTCAGCGTGCAGGAGCAGGCGCAGATCGTCGTGGCCCGGCTCAGGGAGCTCGGCGAGGCCGGCTTCCGGGACCTCGTGGCGGACACCGACGACACCCTCACCATCGTCGCGAGGTTCCTCGCCCTGCTGGAGCTGTACCGCGAGAAGGCCGTCGCGCTAGAGCAGGAGAGGGCGCTCGGGGACCTGCTCGTGCGGTGGACCGGCGGCGACGGGGACGAGACACCGACCGTCACCGACGAGTTCGACCGGCCGCCCGAGCCGCCCAAGGAGGAGAAGAAGGCGTGAGCGAGTCAACGACCGACCTGCCGGCCGGGACGCCCACCGTCGCCGGCCTCGACCTCAAGCCCGCCCTGGAGGCCGTCCTCATGGTCGTGGACGAGCCCGCGACCGAGGAACACCTCGCGAAGATACTGGAACGGCCGAGGCGGCAGATCGCGGACGCCCTGCGCGAGCTGGCCGACGAGTACACCGTCCAGGGGCGCGGCTTCGAGTTGCGGTACGTCGCGAACGGCTGGCGCTTCTACACGCGCGCCGCCTTCGCCCCGGCCGTCGAGCGCTTCGTCCTGGACGGCCAGCAGGCCCGCCTCACGCAGGCCGCCCTGGAGACCCTGGCCGTCGTCGCCTACCGCCAGCCGGTCAGCCGTGGCCGGGTCTCGGCCGTGCGCGGAGTCAACTGCGACGGCGTGATGCGCACCCTCCTCCAGCGAGGACTGATAGAGGAGGCGGGCACGGAACCCGAAACAGGTGCGATCCTGTACAGGACGACGAACTACTTCCTGGAGCGGATGGGCCTGCGCGGTCTGGACGAGCTCCCGGAGCTCGCGCCCTTCCTCCCGGAGGCGGAGGCGATCGAGGCCGAGACCCAGGAGGGCGTACCGTCGTTCGACCCGGACGCGCCCGACGACGACGTGCCGGGCAGCCCGGGGAGCCCGGGGACCCACGACGAAGACGACCAGACGGAACTTTGATGCGAAGCAGCAGCGGCAGGAACAGCAGCGGAAACAACGGCGGGAGCCGTGGTGGCAACAGCGGCGGCCGCGGCGGGAGTGGTGGTGGTCGCGGCAACTTCCGCGGCGCCGGCAACAACCGCGACGACAAGCAGGGCAGCGGCCGTCCGAAGAAGCCGCGCCCGGAGGAGCGGCGCTACGACGTGGGCCCCGGGGCGACGAAGGACGGCCCCAAGGCCGGACGTGGCGGTGCCGCGCGCGGCGGCGCCAAGGGCGGCCCCAAGCAGCCCCAGAGGCAGGGACGTACGACCCCGGCCCGCCCGCGTGAGTACGAGGCGCAGGTCGAGGAGCGCAACCGCGACCGGTACGCCGGGAAGAAGGAGGTCAAGCTCCCGAAGACCTTCCCCGGCGCCGAGCAGGAGGGCGAGCGGCTGCAGAAGGTCCTCGCCCGCGCGGGCTTCGGTTCCCGGCGTGCCTGCGAGGAGCTGATCGAGGAGGCCCGGGTCGAGATCAACGGCGAGATCGTCCTGGAGCAGGGGCGGCGCGTCGACCCGGAGAAGGACGAGATCAAGGTCGACGGGCTGACCGTCGCCACCCAGCGCTTCCAGTTCTTCTCGCTGAACAAGCCCGCCGGTGTCGTGTCGACGATGGAGGACCCCGAGGGCCGGCAGTGCCTCGGTGACTACGTCACCAACCGCGAGACGCGGCTCTTCCACGTCGGCCGGCTCGACACCGAGACCGAGGGCGTCATCCTGCTCACCAACCACGGCGAGCTGGCCCACCGGCTGACGCACCCGAAGTACGGCGTGAAGAAGACCTACCTCGCGCACATCGTCGGACCCATCCCGCGCGACCTGGGCAAGCAGCTCAAGGACGGCATCCAGCTGGAGGACGGCTACGCGCGCGCGGACCACTTCCGGGTCGTCCAGCAGACCGGCAAGAACTACCTCGTCGAGGTCACCCTGCACGAGGGCCGCAAGCACATCGTGCGCCGGATGCTCGCGGAGGCCGGCTTCCCGGTCGACAAGCTGGTCCGGGTCGCCTTCGGGCCGATCACCCTGGGCGACCAGAAGTCGGGCTGGCTGCGGCGGCTGTCGAACACGGAGGTCGGGATGCTGATGGCGGAGGTCGACCTCTAGACCTTGTGAACGACCGGCACCCCCTTTTATAGTCGGGCTGACTATTAAAGGGGGTGTTCGTCGTGGACGGCTACGACAAGTACGCCCATGAGCCCTTCGCCGTGACCGTCGACCTCGCGGTGTTCACTATCCGGGAGGGCGCGCTGCACGTGCTGCTCGTCGAGCGCGGGCAGGAGCCGTATGCCGGGCGGTGGGCCCTGCCCGGCGGGTTCGTGCAGCCGGACGAGTCGGCGGAGACGGCCGCCCGGCGTGAACTCGCCGAGGAGACCGGCCTGTCCGACGTCTCCGGGCTGCATCTGGAGCAGCTGCGGACCTACAGCGAACCCGGCCGCGACCCCCGGATGCGGGTCGTGTCGGTCGCCTTCACCGCCCTGCTGCCCGACGCTCCCGAGGCGCACGGCGGCAGCGACGCGGCGCAGGCCCGCTGGGTGCCGTACGGCACGGCCGGGCCGCTCGCCTTCGACCACGACGGCATCCTGGCCGACGCCCACGAACGCGTCGGCGCCAAGTTCGAGTACACCTGCCTCGCCACCGCCTTCTGCCCGCCCGAGTTCACCCTCGGCGAGTTGCAGCAGGTCTACGAGATCGTGTGGGGGACCGCGCTGGACCGGCCCAACTTCCGGCGCAAGGTGCTCGCCACACCCGGCTTCGTCGAAGCCGTCCCGGGCGCCGCCCGGCTCACCGGCGGACGCGGCAAGCCCGCCGCGCTGTACCGCGCCGGAATCGCCACCGCCCTCCACCCGCCTCTCCTCCGGCCCGTCCGGGAAGGACGCCCCGCATGACCACACTCGTCCACAAGCAGGCCGCCACCGGAGCGCTCACGGGTCTCGCGCTCGGGGATGCGCTGGGCTTTCCGACCGAGTTCGACGACGTCCCCTCGATCCTCGCCGAGTGCGGGCCGTGGCGGCAGATGGAGCTGCCGAAGCGCGCCATCGTCTCCGACGACACCCAGATGACGCTGGCGCTGGGCCGCGCGGTGCGGACGGCCATGGACCGGGGAGTGCTCGCCCCGCAGCGGCTGGTGCGGCCCCTGCGCGAGGAGTTCGTGAACTGGTACCAGTCCCCGGAGAACAACCGGGCTCCGGGCCGCACCTGCATGAAGGCCTGCCACCTGCTGAAAGACGAGTCCCGCCCCTGGCAGGACGCCAGCCAGACCGAATCCAAGGGCTGCGGGGCCAACATGCGCGTAGCGCCACTCGGCCTGGTGTCCGGCCTGAGCGACGAACAGCGCGCGGGCGCCGCCCAGTTGCAGTCCGCCCTCACCCACGGGCACCCCACCGCGCTCGCCGCGTCCGACCTCACCGCACACGCCGTACGCCTGCTCGCCCAGGGCGCCGAGCCGACCGGGCTGATCGGCCTGCTGCGCTCCTACGCCCTGGAGAACCGCAGCCGCTACCACGAGCGCTGGCTCGGCGACCTGTGGCGGCGGGCCGGCGACCCGGGCCCCGGGCAGTTCATCGCGCGCGGCTGGGACGAGTGTCTGGAGGCACTGGAGCGGCTGCGGCACGCCGTGCGCACCGTCTCGCCCGAGACCGACCCCTGTCTGGCCACCGGCGAGGGCTGGATCGCCGAGGAGGCCCTGGCGACCGGGCTGCTGTGCTTTCTGCTTTTCGTCGACGAGCCGGTGACCGCCCTGCGCCGCGCCGCCTGCACCGCGGGCGACTCGGACTCGATCGCCTGTCTGACGGGCGCCTTCGCGGGAGCGCACCTGGGCGCGGAGGCCTGGCCCACCGAGTGGGCCGACCGGGTCGAGTACCGGGGCGACCTGCTCACCCTCGGGGCGCTGTGGGACGCGTGACGGCCCGGTGCCGGGCGCGGGACGTCAGGTCATGCGGATCGAGTTCCCCTCCACGGTGATCTGCTCGGCCGGCAAGGGCCGGGTCGCCGGGCCGTGGGTCACCGCACCGTCGGCGATCTTGAACTTGCTGCCGTGGCAGGGGCAGTTGATCGTGCCGTCGGAGACCGAGCCCACCAGGCAGTGCTGATGAGTGCAGATCGCCGAGAAGGCCTTGAACCGGCCCTGCTCCGGCTGAGTCACCACGACCTTCTCGTCCTTGAAGATCTTGCCGCCGCCGACCGGGATCTCGTCGATGTTGGCCAGGACCCCGCCGCCGGGGCCGCTCGTCGCGCCCTCGCCCGTGGGGGAGCTCGTCGACTCGGAGCCGCTGTCGTCGCCGCCCCCGCCGCAGGCTGCGACGAGCGCCGCCACGCTCGTCGCACCCGTCGCGAGGAGAACCGTGCGGCGCGTGGTCTCGTGGGTCATGTCGTCGCTCCGAAGATGCCGAAGGGGTAAATCGGAATGTGCGTCATCTTGGCACCGAACTTACCCAAAACCTGCGTTTCCGGCGTCTCGCCGGGCGGGCGCCGCGCACCCGCGCCGCGCGGGCTGACTAGGCTGGTCGGACGTAGAGCGACACGCACGTCAACAAGGAGCATCGCCGTGGCGGTACGAGCGGTCCGGGGCGCCGTCCAACTCGAACGGGACGAGGCCGGACACATGGACGAGCAGGTCGGAGCCCTGCTCACGGAGATCCTGGAGCGCAACGGTCTCGCCGCCGACGACCTGATCAGCATCTGGTTCACGGCCACGCCCGATCTGCACAGCGACTTCCCGGCCGCCGCCGCCCGCAAGCTGGGCATCGTCGACGTGCCGCTGATCTGCGCCCAGGAACTGGACATCGAGGGCGCCATGCCCCGGGTCGTCCGCGTCCTCGCGCACATCGAGTCCGACCGGCCCCGCGCCGACATCGCCCACGTCTACCTCGGCGCCGCCGCCGCCCTGCGCAAGGACATCGCCCAGTGAGGACCGCACTCGTCATCGGCACCGGCCTCATCGGCACGTCCGCCGCCCTGGCCCTGTCCCAGCGGGGTGTCACCGTGCACCTCGCCGACCCGGACCCCGAACAGGCCCGTACGGCGGCCGCGCTCGGCGCCGGCACGGACGAGGTGCCCGACGGGCCCGTCGACCTGGTGATCGTCGCCGCCCCGCCCGCGCACGTGGCCGACGTCCTCGCCGACGCCATGCGCCGCGGGGCGGGACGCGGCTACCTCGACGTCGCCAGCGTCAAGGGCGGGCCGCGCCGCGAGCTGGAGGCGCGCGGTCTCGACCTGTCCGCCTACATCGGCTCGCACCCCATGTCCGGCCGGGAGAAGTCCGGCCCGCTGGCCGCGACCGGCGATCTCTTCGAGGGCCGCCCCTGGGTGCTCACCCCGACCCGGGACACCGACACCGAGGTGCTGAACCTCGCCCTGGAGCTGGTCTCGCACTGCCGGGCCGTGCCGGTGGTCATGGACGCCGACGCCCACGACCGTGCCGTCGCCCTCGTCTCCCACATGCCCCACCTGGTCTCCAGCCTGGTCGCCGCGCGTCTGGAGCACGCGGAGGAGGCCGCCGTACGGCTGTGCGGGCAGGGCATCCGGGACGTGACGCGGATCGCCGCCTCCGACCCCCGGATGTGGATCGACATCCTCTCCGCGAACCCCGCGCCGGTCGCCGACCTGCTCACGGACGTCGCCGCGGACCTGGAGGAGACCGTGCGGGCCCTGCGCGCCCTGCAGTCCTCCGACGACCACAAGCGCCGAGAAGGCGCCGGCGGGATCGAGGACGTGCTGCGGCGCGGCAACGCCGGGCAGGTCCGCGTCCCCGGCAAGCACGGGTCCGCGCCCCGGGCCTACGAGGTCGTGGCCGTGCTCATCGACGACCAGCCGGGACAACTGGCCCGGATCTTCGCCGACGCAGGCCTGGCCGGCGTCAACATCGAGGACGTACGCATCGAGCACGCGACGGGACAGCAGGCCGGTCTGGTGCAGCTGATGGTGGAGCCGAAGGCGGCCCCGGTCCTGAGCGCCGCCCTGCGGGAACGGGGCTGGGCGCTCCGGCAGTAGAGCGGGCCGGAGGAGGCCGGCCGACGCGCGGCCGGACGAGTGACGCGCACCCAGTAACCTGGTGCGGGGCACTCGCGCCCTCACCCCCCGCAGAGCCCGGTTCAGGAAGGTCCCCACTGTGGAAAGCGCCACGCCAGTGATTGTCGCCATCGACGGCCCCGCCGGCACCGGCAAGTCGAGCACCTCGAAGGCCGTGGCGGCCCAGCTCGGGCTGAGCTACCTGGACACCGGCGCCCAGTACCGGGCGATCACCTGGTGGATGGTGAGCAACGGCATCGACATAGGCGACCCGTCCGCCATCGCCGCCGCCGCGGGCAAGCCCGAGATCGTCTCGGGCACCGACCCGCAGGGCCCGACCATCACGGTCGACGGCGTGGACGTGGCGGCCCCGATCCGCACCCAGGAGGTCTCCTCGAAGGTCAGCGCGGTCAGCGCGGTGCCCGAGGTGCGTGCCCGGATCACCGAGCTGCAGCGCTCGATCGCCGCCTCCGCGGAGCAGGGCATCGTCGTCGAGGGCCGCGACATCGGCACGACCGTGCTGCCCGACGCCGACCTCAAGATCTTCCTCACCGCCTCCCCGGAGGCGCGTGCCGCCCGCCGCAGCGGCGAGCTGAAGGGCTCCGACGTCCACTCCACCCGCGAGGCCCTGATCAAGCGGGACGCGGCCGACTCCAGCCGCAAGACCTCCCCGCTCGCCAAGGCGGACGACGCCGTCGAGGTGGACACCACCGAGCTCACGCTGGCCCAGGTCATCGAGTGCGTCGTCACCCTCGTCGAGGAGAAGCGGGCCGGGAAGTGACCGAGCTGCCTTCGGCCCGGGGCGCCGAGGTCGGGCGGCGCATCGGCGTCGGCCTGATGTACGGGCTGTGGAAGCCGCGCGTGCTCGGCGCCTGGCGGGTGCCCGCGAGCGGCCCGGTGATCCTCGCGGTCAACCACTCCCACAACATCGACGGCCCGATGGTCATGGGCGTGGCGCCCCGGCCGACGCACTTCCTGATCAAGAAGGAAGCCTTCGTCGGTCCGCTGGACCCCTTCCTGCTGGGCATCGGGCAGGTGAAGGTCGACCGCGACACCACCGACCGCTCCGCGATCACCCGGGCGCTCGGCGTCCTGGACGGCGGCGGCGTGCTCGGCATCTTCCCGGAGGGCACCCGGGGCGAGGGCGACTTCGCCTCGCTGCGCGCCGGCCTCTCCTACTTCGCGGTGCGCAGCGGTGCCCCGATCGTCCCGGTGGCCGTGCTGGGAAGTTCCGAGCGGCGGGGACGGTTGATAAAGGGGCTGCCTCCTTTGCGCTCCCGCGTCGACGTCGTCTTCGGGGAGCCCTTCGAGGCGGGCGACGGCAGCGGTCGCCGGACGCGCAAGGCGCTGGACGAGGCGACCGGGCGCATCCAGAAGCAGCTCGCGGCCCACCTGGAAAACGCCAGGCGTCTCACCGGGCGCTAGGCGACACTGAGTAGTGGATCAGCCCCGCACACGGCGGGCACTCCACCGACCACCACGATGAACGACGAGGTACGGACTTCATGAACGACCACATCCAGCCCGACGGCTCGGACGCCTCCGGGGGCGCCCACGAGCACGACCACGGGGCGCTCGGCGACGCCGAGTTCGCGGAGTTCATGGAGCTCGCCGCGGAGGAGGGCTTCGACCTCGAGGACGTCGAGGGCGCCATCGAGGAGGCGGGTCACGGCCCGCTCCCCGTGCTCGCCGTCGTCGGCCGCCCCAATGTCGGCAAGTCGACCCTGGTGAACCGCATCATCGGGCGCCGCGAGGCCGTCGTCGAGGACAAGCCCGGCGTCACCCGCGACCGGGTGACCTACGAGGCCGAGTGGGCGGGCCGCCGCTTCAAGGTCGTCGACACCGGTGGCTGGGAGCAGGACGTCCTCGGCATCGACGCCTCCGTGGCCGCCCAGGCCGAGTACGCGATCGAGGCCGCCGACGCGGTCGTCTTCGTCGTCGACGCCAAGGTCGGCGCCACCGACACCGACGAGGCCGTCGTCCGGCTGCTGCGCAAGGCCGGCAAGCCGGTCGTGCTGTGCGCCAACAAGGTGGACGGCCCCAGCGGCGAGGCCGACGCGGCGTACCTGTGGTCGCTGGGCCTGGGGGAGCCGCACCCGGTCTCCGCGCTGCACGGCCGGGGCACCGGCGACATGCTCGACCAGGTCCTGGAGGTGCTCCCCGACGCGCCGCGCCAGACCTTCGGCGGGGGCGGCATCGGCGGCCCGCGGCGCGTCGCCCTGATCGGCCGCCCGAACGTCGGCAAGTCCTCCCTGCTGAACAAGGTGGCGGGCGAGGAGCGCGTCGTCGTCAACGAACTGGCGGGCACCACCCGTGACCCGGTCGACGAGCTGATCGAACTCGGCGGTGTCACCTGGAAGTTCGTCGACACGGCCGGCATCCGCAAGCGCGTCCACCTCCAGCAGGGCGCCGACTACTACGCCTCGCTGCGCACGGCGGCCGCCGTCGAGAAGGCGGAGGTCGCGGTCATCCTGATCGACGGCTCCGAGTCCGTCTCGGTGCAGGACCAGCGGATCGTCACCATGGCCGTCGAGGCGGGCCGCGCGATCGTCATGGCGTACAACAAGTGGGACACCCTCGACGAGGAGCGCCGCTACTACCTGGAGCGGGAGATCGAGACCGAGCTCGGCCAGGTGGCCTGGGCGCCGCGGGTCAACGTCTCGGCGCGCACCGGCCGGCACATGGAGAAGCTGGTCCCGGCGATCGAGACCGCCCTGGCGGGCTGGGAGACCCGGGTCCCGACGGGCCGGCTGAACGCCTTCCTCGGTGAGCTCGTCGCCGCCCACCCGCACCCCGTCCGGGGCGGCAAGCAGCCGCGCATCCTGTTCGGCACGCAGGCGGGCACCAAGCCGCCGCGGTTCGTCCTGTTCGCCTCCGGCTTCATCGAGGCCGGCTACCGGCGCTTCATCGAGCGCCGCCTGCGCGAGGAGTTCGGCTTCGAAGGGACGCCGATCCACATCTCCGTGCGGGTGCGCGAGAAGCGCGGCAAGAAGAAGTAGCGCGAAGCACCGGAAAGGGCGGCCCCGATCGGAGCCGCCCTTTCCGGTGTCCGGTGTTCGCTCAGATGCCGCCCCGCCGTCCGGGTGGCAGCGCGGCCGGGACGTGGTGCATGCCCGTGCTGTGCATCCCCGTGTCGTGCCCGCTGGTGGTGTGCGAACCCGTGGTGGGCGAGCTGATGCTCCCGATGCGTTGCCACTGCGGCTGCTGCCCGGCGGCGTGGCGGGCGCTCTGGGCGCCCGCGCTGTAGGCACTGTACGAGCTGCCGTACGTCCCTCCGTAGGAGCCCGAGGCGTGCGGGGTGTTCCCGAAGGCGGTGAAGCCCAGCTTCTCCTCGCCGCTGCGGTCCCCGGGCAGTGCGCGGAAGGACTTGACGTACTCGGCGTAGAGCGCGTCGTAGATCGGCGTGGCCGATGGGCCGCCCTGGGAGTCCTGAGCCGACCGCGCGGACGGGATCGGCGAGAAGGACTGGCGGCGGGGAACGTCATATGCGTGCACGTATGTCCAAACGACCCCGCGGGTCAAGGGATGCGGCCCGGGTGCGGCTTTCGCAGGTGTACGGCGTGTACGGGTGACGCGCCGCTCAGGTGCCGGCCAGCGGCAGCGCCGAGGCGACCAGCTTTCCGTTCGCCGCCGCCTTGTCCAGCGCGTCCCGCAGCAGGTCCTCGCGCGGCTGGCGGCCGATGGAGCCGACCGGCGCGGCGAACATCAGCACCTGCCGGTGCTTGTTGGCGGCCGCGCGCCAGCCTTCGGTCACGTGCAGCGGCTGGTGCGCCTGCCACCAGGCCACCGGCTGGCCGCCGCCCGGCCCCGGCTGGAGCACCGCGTGCAGCTGGCCCACGGCGAGCAGCACCGACCAGCCGTGCAGCACCGGCGGTACGGCGGACAGCTCTGTCAGCGGCACGAAGCCCTGCTCGATGAGCAGCGGCAGGAAGTCGTCGCCGCCGCCGGTCGTGCCGGGCCGGGCGATGGGCCCGGTCGGCTCGACCACCAGGGCGGGGTGCAGTTCGCCGCCGATCAGGACGAGTCCGCTGGTCACGCCGAGCACCGCCTGCTCGGGCACCACCATGTCCGGCTCCAGGTCGACGGTGTCGCCGGTGATGGACTTCACGGCGCCCCGCAGCTGCTCCTCGGTGACCTGCACGACCTGTGAGGGCAGGCAGCCGGCGTGGGCGAAGGCGAGGACGGCGGTCTCGTCACCGATGAACAGGACGGTGCTGGTGCGCTCCTGCTCGGAGTCGCCCGGAGTGCGGCAGGACGTGCAGTCGTAACTGCCCGGGGCGGTCTCTCCAGCGAGCAGGCGGTCGGCTTCTTCGTCGCCGATCTCGGCGCGTACCTCGTCGCTGACGTCGAGCATGCGCGGCACGGGTGGCTCCCTCGGGGATGCGGTGGGGCAAAGCCGGGTGGGTCCCGGCCCGTGGTCCGGGTAGGTCCCGGCTCATGCAGAAGACAACGGGCGATCTGTGGCGGGAGTCACGCCCCAGGGCGAACGTAATCGAACCAACCTGCGCACAGGGTCACGCAGGGCGCGGAATCGCACACTCACCGTCAACTCACCGACATGGCAAGGGTGTTGATGGGGTGAGGTGGGTCACAGGTCATCGGGTCCGTTGGTCGAAAAATCCGGAAATCAACGAATGAAGTGGGTGTCTGGAAACTGCCGTTACCCGAGGTATCGGTGAACTGGCCTGCCCGAACGGGAGATTCCTTGATGCCGAGCCCTCGGCCTCCTTAGATTCCTCGGCCGTGTGCAACGAGCACCGCTCGGGTACGTCCACCGGCCGCCGGGTTCCCAGGAACCGGGCACAGCACCGCTCCGGTGGGCGGGGTGAGCGCGGCCCTCGCGTCCCATGGCGCGGGAGTGGCGTTCCGCCTTGGGGGATCCCCGGGTGTTTCGAGAGGGACCTACATGTCCGAATGTGCCGATACCACTCGCCCGAGCGCCCGTAAGCACCAGGTTCGTACGACGGCGGTCCTCGCCGGCGCGGCACTGCTCGCGCCCCTAGGACTGCTGGCCGCGACCGGAAACGCAGCGGCGGCCGACAGCGGAGTGTGGGACCGCATCGCCCAGTGCGAGAGCGGCGGCGACTGGCACATCAACACCGGCAACGGCTACTACGGCGGACTCCAGTTCGCCCCCTCCACCTGGAACGCCTACGGCGGCACGGCCTACGCGCCCACCGCCGACCGGGCGAGCAGGTCCCAGCAGATCGCCGTCGCCACCAAGGTCCAGCGCGCCCAGGGGTGGGGCGCCTGGCCCGTCTGTTCGGCACGCGCCGGAGCGAGCGGCGGCGCACCCGCGGCCGACCCGGCCACCTCCACCCGGCAGGCCCCGGCCAAGCCGTCCAAGGCCCCTGCGAAGCCGTCCAAGGCCCCGGCGCGGGCCACGGAGCACGCGGACCGCGGCTCCTCCCGCGGCGACTACACGGTCCGCCGGGGCGACACCCTCAGCGGCGTCGCCGCCCGGCACGGGACCACCTGGCAGCACCTCTACGCCACCAACAAGGCCGCCATCGGGGCCGACCCCGATGTGATCGTGCCCGGCCTGCGCCTCGAGTTCTGAGCCGCTGCTCCCCCTCGCCGGGACACGGGCCCCGTCCGGTCGGCCGACCGGACGGGGCCTCGGCGCGCCCGGTCAGCCCCTCAGCTCACCCGCCTCCCCGGCGAACACGACGGCCCCGCGGCGCAGTTCGTAGACGAGCGCGGGCCGCCCCCGCAGGGCGGGCGGCAGCCGCTGCTCGGCGAGCACCACGCACGCGTCGAGCGCGGCGAGCAGCTCGTACGTGCGGGCCGCCACCGGGGGCGACATGCCCTGGGCGGGCTCGTCGACGAGGACCACGCGCGCGCGTGCGAGCAACGCCCGGGACAGGGCGAGCATGCGCTGCTCCCCGCCGGAGAGGGTGCCGGCGCGCCGCTCCAGCAGAGGCCGCAGCTGTGGGTAGGCGTCCAGGGCCGCGGTGGGGTCCCGCGCGGCGAGCCGCAGGTTCTCGCGCACGGTGAGCGAGGCGAACACGGCCTGACGTTCCGGCACCAGGCACATCCCGCGCCGGGCCCGTTCGTACGCCGGGACACGGGTCACGTCCCGGCCGTCCCACACCACCGCGCCGCCCGCCAGGGGGACCGTGCCGGCCAGGGCGCGCAGGGCGGTGGTACGGCCGGAGCCGTTGCGGCCCAGCAGCACGGTGAGGCCCGGGCCGGGGGCGGCGAGGGTGATGCCGTGCAGGGCCTCCACGGGGCCGTAGCGCACGCGCGCGTGGCGCAGGGACAGCGTCGTCATCGGCCGGTCTCCCGTTCCAGGGCTTCCAGGACGTGCCCGGGAGGACCGGTGGCGACGATCCGGCCCGCGGCCATCACCTGCACGACGTCGGCGAGGCCGGCGACCAGGTCCAGGTCGTGCTCGACGACGAGGAGCGCCGTGCCGTCGGCGGCCAGGGCCTTCAGGACCCGGGCCAGGGCCGTCACTTCGGCGGTGTCGAGCCCGGCGGCCGGCTCGTCCAGGAGGAGGACACGGGGGCCGCCCGCGAGGACCCGGGCCAGTTCGACGCGGCGCAGCGTCCCGGTGGGCAGTCCGGCGGCGGGCCGGGCACGCACGGGCCCGTCGAGCCCGAGCAGCCTGAGCGTGCGCTCCACGGCGCCCGGGTCGGCCACCCGGCCCTGCTCGGCGCCCACCCGGATGTTCTCGGCGACGGTCAGCGTGGGGAAGACGGCCAGTTCCTGGAAGGTCCGCGCCACGCCGAGCCGGGTGCGGGTGTGGGCGGGCAGCGCGGTGATGTCCCGCCCGCCGAGCCGTACGGTCCCGCCCGCGGGCCGCAGTGTCCCGGCCAGACAGTGGAACAAGGTGCTCTTCCCGGCCCCGTTGGGCCCCACGACGGCGGTGATCCGGCCGGCGGAGAGCTCCAGATCCACTCCGTCGAGAGCGGTGAAGCCGCCGTAGCGGACGTGGAGGTGACGGGCGGTGAGGAGGGGGCGAGCGGCGGAGGGGGCGGGTGCGGCGGCGGCCCGGCCCGCGGGTGGCGGAGCCACCCCGCCGGGTGTCGCCCTGCTCGGTCGGCGGCCCGGGGAGGGCCCGGTGGGCATCTCGGATCCGGTGCTGGGCGGGCGGCTGCCCCCGCCCGGCAGGCCGGGGACGGCCCGGCCCGCCGGGCCGTGTTCCGTGCGCCCACGCCGCTCGCCCGCTCCCGGCCCGCCGACCGTGCCGGGGGCAGCCCGGCCCGCCGGGTGGTGTTCCGGGCGACTCCCGCCGTCCTCGCGCCGCTCGCCCGCTCCCGGCGTTCGCGGTCCCTCCGCCCCGTGCGACACCCGCGTCGCCCCGGTCGGTACCGGTGCTCTTCTCGCCCCTTGCGGCCGTGCCGGGTGCAGCCGGTCGCGGGACCGTGCGCCGGTCTGCGTCAGCGCCGGGGTGCCGCGAGGCCGCAGACGTCGCGCCGTCGTGCGCAGCGCCTCGTACGGGCCGCCCGGGAAGCGGCCCACCAGGATCGCCAGGACGCCGATGAGGGCCGCCGCGACACCGCCGCGGGTGCCCGCGTCCAGCCCGACCAGGAGGGCCGCGGCCGCGAGGGCCCCGAGCGTGCTGTCGGCGCCCAGCACCACCACGGCCGCGAACCACAACAGGCCCCGCACGGGGTCGTAGGCCGCGGCGTCGAAGGCACGCAGGCCCATGCCGAGCATGCCGCCGCCCAGCGCGGCCAGCGCGGCGCCCGCGACGAAGGCCAGCAGCTTGAGGGAGGGCACGCCGATGCCCGCCGCCTGCGCGCCCCGTTCGTGATCCCGCATGGCGGCGAGGGCCCGGCCCGTCCGCCCCCGGCGCAGCGCGTGGGCCGCCAGCAGCGCGGCCGCCAGCAGGAGCAGCTCCAGGACGTAGTACGCCCGGTCCCCGTCGAAGCCCGCGGGGCGCCCCAGTGACAGACCCGAGGTGGCGTACGGCTGAGTGAAGACGAAGCGGCTCACCCCCACGCCGACCGCGAACGTCGCCAGCGCCAGGGCCAGACCCCGGCGGCCGATCGCGGGCCAGCCCGTCAGCAGACCGAGCGGTGCCACCAGGACCACCGACACCGCGAGGGCCGCCAGCTCCGGCAGCGCGGGCAGCCCCGGGAGACGGCCCGCCGCCAGCAGGGCCGTGAACAGGGCACCGAGACCCGCGTACGCCGCCTGCCCCAGCGAGATCTGGCCGCCGCGGCCGGTGACCACCACCAGGGACAGCAGGATCACGGCCAGCGCCGGGACCTGGACCGAGGTGTGCAGGTCCCGGCCCGCGAGCCCCAGCGGCAGCAGGAACAGCACGAGCACCACGATCCAGACGCCCGGCGGGGTCGGCACGCGCGCCGTGGCCGTGCGGGGCAGCGCGTCCCGCTCCCCGACGCCCGGCAGCACCAGGGCCGCGACCAGCAGCGCGACGACGAACAGGTTCGTGGCGGCCGCCTGGAGCAGCGGTTCGGCCCAGCCCGAGGGGTGCAGCCGCGTCAGCTGGCTCTGCGCCACCCCGATGCCCAGCGCCACCACCACCGCGACGGCCAGGCTCCGCATCCGCGCCGCCACCGCGACCGCCACGACCTCCATCACGAGCAGCGGGAGACCGTACGGGTCGAGCCGCACGTACGGCGCCAGCAGCACCCCCGTCAGCCCGGCCGTGAACGCACCGAACGCCCAGCCGGTGGCCGCGACCCGGTCCGCGTCGATACCGCCCAGCACGGCGAGCCGCCGGTCGTCGACCACGGCCCGCAGTTCCCGGCCGAAGCGCGTCCAGCGGATCACCGCCGTGACCCCGGCGGCCAGCACCAGCACCACCGCCAGCTGACCCCACGGTTCATCGGGCACCAGCACCGGCGCGTCGTCCCGCGCCCCCTGCCCCCACAGCAGTGCCGCCCCGCCCACCAGCAGCACGAACGCTCCGATGGACGCCACCAGCGTCTGCGCCGGATCGCCGCCGAGGACCGCCAGCGGCCGGAAGACGAACCGCTCCAGCACCGCCCCCAGTCCCGGGGCCAGCACCAGCAGCGTCACCGCCGCCCCGAGCCACAGCGGCCAACCCCACTCGACCACGCACTGCCGCAGCACATACGCGCACACCATCGCGATCGCGCCGTGCGCGAAGTTCAGCACCCCCGTCGCGCGGTACGTGACGATCAGGCCGATCCCGGTCAGCGCCGCCGCGCTGCCGACCGAGAGGCCGGCGAGAGTGAGGTCGTACGTCAGCGACGACATCAGTCGGTTTCTCGGGCCGGCTCGCAGATCGGGCAGGGGTCCAGTTCGCCGCCCGCCACCAGCTTGGAGTCCACCGGAACCGCCTCCGCCTTGCCCGCGACCAGCGGGCAGTCCGCGCGGTGCCACAGCGTGCCGCCCGGCACCATCAGCAGGTCGCCGCTGACCGCGAGCGGCGCGAGCGCGGCCCGGCCGGTCGTCGCCTCCGGCTCGGCCGGCCCGTCCTCCACCAGCAATCCGTACAGCTCCTCCACGCGCGCGGCGGCGACCGAGTCCCGGCCGCGGGCCAGCAGCACCGCCCCGGCGATGATCAGGGCGGCCCCGGGGACCGTGCACGAGGCGAGGTAGGGCAGCTGCCGTTCGGCGTAACGCTCGCCGGAGATCCCGTACCAGCCCACGACGCACAGCACCGCGCCGGCGGCCAGGGCGGCCCAACCCGCCCACAGGACGGGATGCACGGTCCGCAGTCGGCTGGTCCGCATCGCTGGCTCCCACACGTCGGATTCGGCTGTGCGTGCGTCGGGCTGCCTGTTCAAGTCCGCCGATCGCTTGCACTATGCCCTGTGGAAGCTGACCCTGAAAGCACCGGGCGCTCATGGCCCGGACCGACACCCGGTGGTGAGCCAGATGGTTCTCGGCAGCGACCTCAGGCGGGGGAACACGACGGGGGGTCCACGCACCGCGGGACGGGGCACGGCGATCGCGGCCGCCCTGGTCCTGGCCCTCGCCCCGGCCCTCGCGGCGTGCAGTGACGACAACGGCGGCGGCAGCGCGAGCACGCCCCCCACACCGACCGCGGAGCAGACCACGAGTGCGCCGGCCAGCGCACCGGCGGACCGGGCCGCGGCGGAGACGGAGATCAAGCAGAACTGGGAGAAGTTCTTCGACCCGCAGACCTCGACCGAGGAGAAGCAGGCCGTCCTGCAGAACGGCGACCGTATGGGGCCGGTCCTTCAGGCCTTCAGCGGTGACGAGCGCGGCGGTCAGGTCCAGGCGAAGGTCACCAAGGTCGAGTTCACCTCGGCGACCGAGGCGGACGTGACGTACACGCTCACCCTGAAGGGCGCCACCGTTCTGCCGAACGCCTCCGGGACAGCCGTCGAGGAGGAGGGCACCTGGAAGGTGTCCGTCAAGGCGCTGTGCTCGCTGGTGCAGATGAGCGGCAATGGGTCGCCGGTCCCTGGTTGCTGAGATCCTCGCCGCGGTGCTGTTGCTCTCCCTGAGCGCGGCCTGCGGAAGCCGGCTCCCGGAGAGCGACTTCCGGCACGACGACCGCGGCACCCCGCCGCCCCGCGACTCCGCACCCCTGCGGGTCGGCATCATCACCAGCGCCACCAGCCCCGTCGGCGGCAGCGCCTTCACCGGCCCGCGCGACGGCGCCGTGGCCTTCTTCGAACGGCTCAACGCGCACGGCGGCATCGACGGGCGCCGGGTGGAGGTACGCCGCTGCGACGACGGCGGCAGCGGCGTCGGCAACAACGAGTGCGTGCACAAGCTCGTCGAGGAGGACGAGGTCGTCGCCCTGGTCGCCACCACCGCCCTGGACTACGCGGGCGCGCCCCGTGTCGCACGCGCGCACGTGCCCGACATCGGCGGCCAGCCCATCGGCGCCGCCTACGACACCTACCCGCACCTCTACGGCATCTACGGCAGCCTCGCACCCCGCCACGGCACCCCCGGCTGGGACGGCAGGCTGTACGGCGGCACCGAGGTCTACCGCTACTTCAAACGCGAGCACGGCGCCCGCACCGCCGCCGTCGTCTCCTACAACCAGTCCGCCTCGGCCGCCTACGCCCGGCTCGTCGAACGCGGCCTGCGCGCCGAGGGCTACAAGGTCGTCACCGAGCAGGTCGACTTCGCCCTGCCCAACTTCCGCGCCGTCGCCGCCGACCTCAAGGAGCAGGGCGCCGACCTGGTCTTCGACGCCATCGACGCGCACGGCAACGCCCAGCTGTGCCGGGCGATGGACGAGGCCGGCGCCGACGTCACCGCCAAGGTGACCAACGTGCAGAACTGGACGTCCACCGTCACCGACGACTACAAGGACGCCCCGCGCTGCCGCAACGCCCTCTGGGCGACCGGCGCCAGCCGCAACTTCGAGGACACCGGCGACGCGGCCGTACGGGAGTTCCGCGAGGCGACGAAAGGGCTGAAGACGCACTCCCAGTGGCAGCTCGAAGGGTGGGCGGCCGCGCGGTGGTTCACGGACGCGGCGGCATCCTGCGCGGCGACCGGCATCACGCGCGCGTGCGTCGACTCGTACATGAATCGCAGCCGGGGCTACACCGCCCGGGGACTGCTGCTCCCCGTCCGGTTCGAGCGCCTGCCCGAGCCGCCCAGGACGAACCGGACCTGCCTGTCGGTGGCCCGCTGGCAGGACGACAAGGGCTGGGTGAGCCAGGGCGACATGAACCGCACCTGCTTCACCGTCCCCCAACTGGCCTACACGCCTTGAGGACAGTCGTTGTCCGCAAGGCCTGGCAGACTCGCCCCCATGGTGGAGACCTCGGCCCGTCTGCTGCGTCTGCTGTCCCTGCTCCAAGCCCACCGCGAGTGGTCCGGCGCCGACCTGGCCGACCGGCTCGGGATCAGCGCCCGCACCCTGCGCCGGGACGTCGACCGGCTGCGCGAACTCGGCTACCCGGTCAACGCCAGCCCCGGCACCGGCGGCGGCTACCAGCTGGGCGCCGGCGCCGAACTGCCGCCGCTGCTCCTGGACGACGACGAGGCCGTCGCCGTGGCGGTCGGCCTGCGCACCGCCGCCGGGCAGGGCATCGACGGCATCGGGGAGACCTCCGTCCGGGCCCTCGCCAAGCTGGAACAGGTGCTCCCCAACCGGCTGCGCCGCCGCGTGGGCGCCCTGAACGCCTTCACCGTGCCGATGCTGCGCAGCACACTGCCCTCCTCGGTCGACCCGGCCGTCCTCACCGAACTCGCCCATCTGTGCCGGGACGCCGAGCGGCTGCGCTTCGAGTACCGCGGCCACGACGGCGCCCTGTCCCGCCGCACCGTCGAACCGCACCGGCTGGTGTGCACCGAACGCCGCTGGTACCTCGTCGCCTGGGACCTCGACCGGGACGACTGGCGCACCTTCCGCGTGGACCGCGTCACGCCCAGGCCGCCGCACGGCCCGCGCTTCGCTCCCCGCAAGCCGCCCGCCGAGGACCTCGCCGCCTACGTCTCCCAGGGCGTCTCCACGCGCGCGTACGCCACCCACGCCGTCGTACGCCTCCTGGCGCCCCTGGAGGAGGCCGCCGGGCACATCTCGCCCTCGGCCGGGGTACTGGAGGCCGAGGGCCCGGACACCTGCCTGCTGCGCTGCGGCGCCGGCAGCCTCGACGTGATGGTCATCCACGTCGTCATGCTGGGCTTCGAGTTCGAGGTGGTGGAGCCGGTCGAGCTGGTCGAGGCGATCAGGAGGACCCGGGACCGGCTTGATGGCGCTCTGGCTCGGGCTGCGACGTCACCGCCGCGTACTCCGGATGGTGCAGGTCGAACGCCGGGGACTCGGAGCGGATCCGCGGCAACGTCGTGAAGTTGTGCCGCGGGGGCGGACACGAGGTCGCCCACTCCAGGGAGCGGCCGTAGCCCCAGGGGTCGTCGACCTCGACCTTCACGCCGTACTTCGCCGTCTTCCACACGTTGTAGAGGAACGGCAGCGTCGACATGCCGAGCAGGAACGCGCCGATCGTCGACACCGTGTTGAGCGCGGTGAAGCCGTCCGCCGCGAGGTAGTCCGCGTAGCGGCGGGGCATGCCCTCGGCGCCCAGCCAGTGCTGCACCAGGAACGTGGTGTGGAAGCCGACGAACAGCGTCCAGAACTGGATCTTGCCGAGCCGCTCGTCGAGCATCTTCCCGGTGAACTTCGGCCACCAGAAGTAGAAGCCGGCGAAGATCGCGAAGACGACCGTGCCGAAGACGACGTAGTGGAAGTGCGCGACCACGAAGTACGAGTCCGTCACGTGGAAGTCCATCGGCGGCGACGCCAGGATCACCCCGGTCAGCCCGCCGAACAGGAAGGTCACCAGGAAGCCCGTCGCCCAGAGCATCGGCGTCTCGAAGGACAACGAGCCCTTCAGCATGGTGCCGGCCCAGTTGAAGAACTTCACACCGGTCGGCACCGCGATCAGGAAGCTCATGAAGGAGAAGAACGGCAGCAGCACCGCACCCGTGGCGAACATGTGGTGCGCCCACACGATCATCGACAGACCGGTGATCGCCATCGTCGCGCCGACCAGCGTCAGATAGCCGAACAGCGGCTTGCGGCTGAAGACCGGGATGATCTCCGTGATGATGCCGAAGAACGGCAGCGCGATGATGTACACCTCGGGGTGGCCGAAGAACCAGAACAGGTGCTGCCACAGGATCGCGCCGCCGTTGGCCGCGTCGAAGACCTGCGCGCCGAACCGCCGGTCCGCCTCCAGCACCTGCAGCGCCGCCGCCAGCACCGGGAACGCCATCAGGATCAGGATCGACGTGAACAGGGTGTTCCACACGAAGATCGGCATCCGGAACATCGTCATGCCCGGGGCGCGCATCCCGATGATCGTGGTGATGAAGTTGACCGCGCCGAGGATCGTGCCGAAGCCCGACAGGGCCAGCCCCATGATCCACAGGTCGGGCCCGAGACCCGGTGACCGCTCCGCGCTGTTGAGCGGGGCGTAGGCGAACCAGCCGAAGTCGGCCGGCCCGGAGGGCACCAGCAGCGAGCCCAGCACGATCAGCCCGCCGAACAGGAACAGCCAGTACGAGAACATGTTCAGCCGCGGGAAGGCGACGTCGGGCGCGCCGATCTGCAACGGCATCAGCTCGTTGGCGAAGCCCGCGAAGCTCGGCGTCGCGAACAGCAGCAGCATGATCGTGCCGTGCATCGTGAACGCCTGGTTGAACTGTTCGTTGTCGATGATCTGCAGGCCCGGACGGGCGAGCTCGGCGCGCATCAGCAGCGCCATCACCCCGGCGATCAGGAAGAACACGAACGAGGTGACCAGGTAGAGGTGGCCGATCTTCTTGTGGTCCGTCGTCGTCAGCCAGTCGACCACCACCCGCCCGTGCCGTGTGCGCGGCTCGTGCGGCGTCGCCGCCTGTACGGTCTGCGTCCCCATCGCTCGCTCGCCCCTTCGCTCATCGCGTACCGGGCCCGCCGTCGCCCGCGCCTCACGTACCCGCGAGCTCTCGCCATGATGCTCGCGTCACCGCAGGCTCCGACAGGGGGCGAACAGGCCTCCGGGTGCAGAAGCCATGCATTTCCTGTATCGCGCCGACTTCACCGGGCCGGCCCGGCACGGGAAAGGAACCGAGCTCAGAAGGCACTTCTGCCGGAACTTTCCGACGGGCTTTTCCATCAGCTCATCCGACACGCGGGAATTACGACCGAATGCCTGCGGAAGGCGTACGGAACCGCTCGTCCGTGTGACGGACAGCTCCCGAAACGCCTGTCGTGATCTTGTGACAGAAGCGTGACGGGAAGCGGACGGTGACCGGTCGCCGGCCGGGCTCCCTCGGTCGCCGGGCCCGGTCGCCGGCCCGGACTTCCCCGGTCGCCCGGGCAGGACATAGCGTGGCGGTATGGCACCGACTCCGACACCTTCCGCGGAACCCGACGACAGCCCGGACACCTACGTCGGCCTGGAGGCCGGCCGGGCCGAACGCCTCGCGCGTGAGCGCGGCTGGCCGACGGTGCGCGCACTGCCGCCGGGGGCGGTCATCACGATGGAGTACCGCGTGGGCCGGCTGAACTTCGAGGTCAAGGGCGGCCGCGTGGCGCGGGCCTGGAAGGGCTGAGACCCGCCGAAGGCCCCGGTCCGCTTCGGGACCGGGGCCTTCGTCATGCCGGATGAGGGGGGCGTACCACCCCTGGTCAGCCGCCCGTCACGGGCCGGGCCGACGGTGTCGAACCGCGCGGGTGGCGCTCGGGGTGGGGCGGGCGGCGGCTGCCGGCCGGGGTGACCGGCGAGCGCTCCGAACGGGCGGTGTGCGGGCCCGGCGCCAGATGGACCGGCGCCCGCGAGGAGCGGGCCGCTACGTCCTCGCGGTCGGCGGGCAGGGGCGTGATCACCACGGGCGGCGTTCCGAGCGGCACGGCCGAGGTGCGGCGCCTGCGGGCCCGGACACGGTCGCGCAGGTCGAAGAGGGCGTCCTCGGCGCGGGCGATCAGCGGCTCGAACCACGGCAGGCCGAGCATGATCAGCAGGCCCGCGGTCCAGCCGAGGAGCACATCGCTGAGCCAGTGCGTACCGAGGTAGACGGTGGCCATGCCGACGCCGAGCGAGGTCACCGCGGACACGGCGGACAGCCAGCGCTGGGCTCTCGCGCTGGAGGCCAGGTAGGCCAGGATTCCCCAGGTCACCACGGCGTTGGCGGTGTGACCGCTCGGAAATATATCGCCGCCGAGCCACATCTCGTTCGAGCCGATGATGGTCGCGTAGTGCGGCCCCAGCCGGCCCATGCCGTACTTGGCGGCGCCGACCGTGATGTTCAGCAGCAGCAGCGAGACGCCGAGCGCGAGCAGCGGGCGCAGGGTGTGCTGCCGCCAGGAGCGCCAGCCCAGCCAGGCCGCGACCATGACGGCGGTCGGGCCGCGCTGGCCGAGGACCACGTAGTAGTCGACGAACCAGTGGATCTCCGACCACTGCTGGTACGGGCGGAAGAACATGACCTGCCAGTCGAGCCGCACCAGCCAGGACGTGATCACCACGGCCCACACGATCGCGCCGTAGAAGGCCAGGGTCGCCGCGAAGAGCACGATGCGGTGCCTGCTCATCTTCGGCACATCGATGTGGGCCGGTCGTTCCGGCTCACGGTCCAGCCGGGCGAACACCCGGTCCAGACGGGTGAGCTTCGGTTCGGTACGCACCCAATCGACGTTACAGCGAGTGAGCTCGGATCCCGGGCGAATCAACGGCTTTGTGATGACGATGTGATGTGGGATTCCTCTCAGGAGGACGTTTATTTCCAGCGAATCTGCAATCGTCGGGCGCTGCGGCCTTCAATTCCTTTGATCATTCCGGATGGGGGTTTTATTGCGCTTTTGAATTCGTTCACCCGGGGATGGTGCGGAATTCCCCCGGCGCTCACAGCGGGTCAAGGTGGACCGGAACCGTTCAGCCAGTACGCCCCGTACACCGCCGAGGCAACCGCGACGGACCCCAACACCACCGCTGACCTGCGAGGACGCGCCTGGGACAAGGCCACGGCGAGGGGCAGCAGCAGCGGGAAGGCGGGCAGCAGCAGACGCGGTTTCGAGCCGAAGTAGCTCGACGCGCACAGCGCGAGCGCGGTCACGACCCCGGTGTAGACCAGCAACGGAAGCGGCTGGCGCCGACGTACTCCGGTCACGTACAGCCAGACGACTGACGCGACCCCCAGGATCAGCCCCACGCCGGCCAGGGCCGCGGGGAACGACGTGAACTTCTCGGCGACGAACCGGCCGAAGGCGTAACCGCCGTCGAAGCCGTTGCGCCATCCGGCCTGGACGTCCAGATAGCCCAGCGGGCCCCTGCCGGTGTGGTGGCCGACCCACAGCACGTACCCGGCGGTGCCGAGAGGGGCCAGGACCATGGCGAGAGCACGGCGGGCGCGGGCCGTGGGGTCGGCCGGGGTGCCCGTGGTGCCCGGGGCGTCCGGACCGGGCGTGGGGTCGGCCGGGGCGTCCGGAGCGGTCGCGCGTCCCTCCCGTACGAAGGAGACCACCGCCGCCGTCCACACCGCCGCCACCACGGCCAGCCCCACCGGGCGGGTCAGTCCCGCGAAAAGAGCCAGCGAGCCCGCCGTCACCCACCGGCCGGTCAGCACCGCGTACAGCGACCAGGCCGCCAGCGCCGTGAACAGGGACTCGCTGTACGCCATCGACTGCACGATCCCGACCGGCAGGACGGCCCACAGCAGCACCGCGCACACGCCCGCCCTGCTGCCGTACACATGGTCCGCCACCGCGAAGATCCCCCACGCCGCCGCGAGGGAGGCGACCAGAGCGACGAGGAACCCCCCGTCCGCGTACGACAGCGGCGACACCGCCGCCACGAGCCGCTCCAGCCAGGGCAGCAACGGGAAGAACGCCAGGTTCGAGTGCACGTCCCCGTTCGCCAGCCGCACCTCGTAGCCGTAACCGCGCTCGGCGACCCTGACGTACCAGAGCGCGTCCCAGCGGGCGGTCAGCAGCGTGTACGCGCTCTTGTCCCGCGCCGCGCTCCACAGGAACAGCGTCAGCAGGCCCAGGGCGCGGACGGCCGCGTACCCGGCGAGCGCCGGGGCCGCGCGGCGCAGCGCCCCGGCGCGGGACGGGGCCGCGCGCGTGTCGAGATCGGTCACGCGCCCGATTATCGACCGGAGCCGGAACCGCGCGGCCGGCAAGGGCGTGGACGACACCGGAGGGAGTGGCGTACGCCACATCCTTCCGCCGGAGGTCTGAGAGGTCCGCCACTGGTCTGTGCCCGGGACTCGCGTACGCTGACGTGTCACTCGCTTTTCGTTTGCGCGGGCCGGAGGCCTTCCGCTCCTCTCCGGCCGAGTCGCGGGGGCGTCCCCCACCCCGTGAACCCGCCGATCGCGAGGGAACATCTGGGAGGTACGTACATGTCCGGGACGACCACGGCCGCCGCTGCGCTGCGCCGTCGGACGGCCGGGGCCGGTGCCAACCGCTGGGTGGTCCTCGTCGTCCTCTGCGTCAGCCTGCTGCTGGTCGCCGTCGACGCCACCGTGCTGCACGTGGCGGTCCCTGCCGTCACCGAGGACCTCAAGCCCGGCGGGATGGAGCTGCTCTGGATCGTCGACGTCTACCCGCTGGTCTGCGCCTCGCTGCTGATCCTGTTCGGCACGCTGGGCGACCGCATCGGCCGCCGCAGAGTCCTGCTCCTCGGGTACGCGCTGTTCGGCGTCGCCTCCGGGCTCGCGGCCCTGGCCGACAGCGCCCAGGTGCTGATCGTGGCGCGGGCGCTGCTCGGGGTGGGCGGCGCGATGATCATGCCCGCGACCCTGTCCATCCTGCGGCAGGTCTTCCCGGACCGGCGCGAGCGGGCGCTCGCGATCGGCATCTGGAGCGCCGTGGCCGCGGTCGGCGCGGCGATCGGTCCGCTGCTCGGCGGCTTCCTGCTGGAGCACTTCTGGTGGGGCTCGGTGTTCCTCGTCAACATCCCGCTGATGCTGGTCAGCCTCCCGGTGGGACGCGTGCTGCTGCCCGAGTCGAAGGGCGACGGCAAGGGTCCCTGGGACGTCGTCGGTGCGCTGATGGCGGCCGCCGGGCTGTTCGGTGTCGTGCTGGGAGTGAAGCGGCTCGGCAGCGGGGAGTCCCTGGGCAGTCTGCTCACGGTGCCGTCGTTGGTGGTCGGCGCCGCGCTGCTGGTCGCCTTCGTACGGCGGCAGCGGCGGCGGACGTATCCGCTGGTGGACCTCAAGATGTTCGCGCGGCCGGCGTTCAGCACGTCCGTCGGGTGCATCGTGCTGGCGATGCTCGCGCTGGTGGGTCTGGAACTGATCGCGGCGCAGTACCTGCAGCTGGTGCTGGGGCTGTCGCCCCTGGAGACCGGGCTGCGGCTGCTGCCGCTGACGTTCGCGGCGATGGCGGCCGGGCTGGCCGGGGCGCGGATGCTGCGGCGGTTCGGGCCGCGCCGGATGGTGTGCGCCGGGTTCTGCCTCACGGCGTTCGCAGTGGTGCTGCTGACCGCGCTGGGGAGGACGGACGACTGCGCGCTGATGCTGAGCGGGTTCGTGCTGCTCGGCTTCGGGCTGGAGACGACGCTGTTCGGTGCGTATGAGTCGATGCTGAGCGAGGCGCCGCAGGAGCAGGCCGGTGGGGCGGCGGCGATCGGGGAGACGTCGTACCAGCTCGGGGCAGGCATCGGGATCGCGCTGCTCGGCACGGTGATGAACGCGGCGTACGCGCCCGGACTGTCGGGCGTGCCCGGGGTCCCGGCGTCGGCGTCCGCGTCCGCCGGGCATTCGCTGGGGGAGGCGTACGAGGTCGCCGCGCAGCTCGGCGGGTCGGCCGGTGCGGCCCTCCGGCATGCCGCCCGGGACGCGTTCGTGCACGGCCTGCACGTGACGCTGCTGGTCAGTGCGGGGTTGCTCTTGCTGGGCGCGGCGATGGCGCTGCGACTGCCGCGGGTGATGCAGTGTGAGCCGGAGCAGGTGGAACTGCCCGCTCCCAGGGATGCCGCGGACTCCCGCGTCTCGGTGTGAGAGGCCTTCGCATTCCCTTTCCCTGGGCAGCCAAGGGTGGTGCGCGGGTGGGCCGGCGTCGTAGCGTCTTGGTTAGCACTGCTAGTTAAAGAGCTTCGGAGGGTGTCGATCATGTCCGGTTCATCCAAGCTGCCCGCTTTCGACCCCGCCGATCCCCTCGGCCTCGACGACCTGCTGGAGCCGGAGGACCTGGGGATCAGGGACACCGTGCGGGCCTGGGCCGCGGACCGGGTGCTGCCCTACGTCGCCGACTGGTACGAGAAGGGCGAGCTGCCCGGGATCCGCGAGCTGGCCAGGGAGCTCGGCGGCATCGGAGCCCTCGGCATGTCCCTGGAGGGCTACGGGTGCGCCGGCGCGTCCGCCGTGCAGTACGGGCTGGCCTGCCTGGAGCTGGAGGCCGCCGACTCCGGAATCCGTTCCCTCGTCTCCGTGCAGGGCTCCCTCGCCATGTACGCCATCCACCGCTTCGGCAGCGAGGAGCAGAAGCAGCAGTGGCTGCCCCGCATGGCCGCCGGCGAGGTCATCGGCTGCTTCGGGCTCACCGAGCCCGACCACGGATCCGACCCCGCCTCCATGCGGACCTACGCCAAGCGCGACGGCTCCGACTGGATCCTCAACGGCCGCAAGATGTGGATCACCAACGGGTCGGTCGCCGGTGTCGCCGTGGTCTGGGCGCAGACCGACGAAGGGATCCGAGGCTTCGCGGTGCCCACCGACAGCGGCGGGTTCTCCGCTCCCGAGATCAAGCACAAGTGGTCCCTGCGGGCCTCCGTCACCAGCGAACTCGTGCTCGACGACGTGCGGCTGCCCGCCGACGCCGTCCTGCCGGACGTCACCGGTCTGCGCGGACCCCTCAGCTGTCTGTCCCACGCCCGGTACGGGATCGTCTGGGGCGCCATGGGCGCGGCCCGCAGCAGTTTCGAGGCGGCGGTCGACTACGCGAAGTCGCGGGAGCAGTTCGGACGGCCCATCGGCGGCTTCCAGCTCACCCAGGCCAAACTCGCCGACATGGCGGTCGAACTGCACAAGGGGATTCTGCTCGCCCATCATCTGGGCCGGCGTATGGACGCCGGCCGCCTGCGTCCCGAGCAGGTCAGCTTCGGCAAACTCAACAACGTCCGGGAGGCGATCGAGATCTGCCGTACGGCCCGGACCATTCTCGGCGCCAACGGAATCTCGCTCGAATATCCCGTGATGCGGCACGCGACGAACCTCGAGTCGGTGCTCACCTACGAGGGCACCGTCGAGATGCACCAGCTCGTGCTGGGCAAGGCGCTCACCGGACTCGACGCCTTCCGGTAGGCCGGTCCGGGGACCCCGCGCGGAGGCAGGGCCGGTGAGCGGCCCTGCCTCAGCTCTGGTTGAAGAAGCCGTCCGTACGGTGCCCGGCCGGGTCGCCGTTGACGATCTCCGTGTGGGCCGGGGTCAACAGGAACACCCGCGTCGACACTCTCTCGATCGAACCGCGCAGGCCGAAGATCAGCCCGGCCGCGAAGTCGACCACGCGCTTGGCGTCGGATGCCTCCATGGCCGTGAGGTTCATGATGACCGGCACGCCATCGCGGAACAGCTCGCCGATGGCGCGCGCGTCCCGGAAGCTGTCCGGGGTCACCGTGCCGATCCGGCGGCCCTTCTCCTCGGCGACGTCCGAGGCCACCTTGACGCGCGGATCGGTGACCCAGGCCTCCCCGGGCTCGTTCCCGTCGGAGTAGTCGTCGTCGTCGTAGTAACGCTCGTCTTCGTTGTCGTCGACGAGGCCAAGCCAGGCACTCGCCTTGCGTACCGATCCCATGGACGCCTCCTCTCACAGCGGTCTTTCTGCTTTCCGCATCCCTATGGTCGTCCATGATGCGGATGGCGCGCCAAGTGGATAGACGCCGCACGGGGGGTTTGTGACGGTACTGGTGCACAGCGAATCCGTCGAGAGTCCGTGTGTCCCAAGGGCCGTTTCTCAAACGGCTGCTGACTGTGAGTGAAATATGATTCTTCTCGGCGTACGGGTGACGGGCGGCGCGTACGGGTGAATGCGGGCCGATACGATGCCGCAGCTCAACGTCGTTACGAGGTTCGGGGGAGCGTTGTGTTCGGAATCGTCAGGCCCTGTAGGCACCGGCTCGGGGAGAAGCTCACAAGCCAGTGGATGGCGCATTTGTGCGGGCTCTGCCTCGCACTGCGCGGCGACCACGGGCAGTTCGCCCGAGTCGTCACGAATTATGACGGGCTGCTCATCTCTGTTCTGACGGAGGCTCAGGCCGGGCACGATGCGACCGGCCGGCGTACGGCCGGGCCCTGTCCGCTGCGCGGCATGCGCACCGCCTCTGTCGCGCACGGCGAGGGAGCCCGGCTCGCGGCGGCCGTCTCCCTGGTTCTGGCCTCCGCGAAAGTGCGCGATCACGTCACCGACGGTGACGGGCTGTTGGCCCGCAAGCCGGTGGCCCGGGCCGCGCGCCGGGTCGCCGCGAGCTGGGACTCGGCCGGTGCCCGGAGCGGCACCGCTGTGGGATTCGACACTTCGCTGCTGGTCGATGCGGTGGACCGGCAGGCCGGGATCGAGGCGCTGGCCGGGCCCGGGACGCCGATCCTGGCGGTCACCGAGCCGACCGAGACCGCGACCGCCGCGGCCTTCGCGCACACGGCGGTCCTCGCGGGCCGGCCGGGCAACGCCGGGCCGCTCGCCGAGGCCGGCCGGCTCTTCGGACGCCTCGCCCACCTCCTGGACGCCGTGGAGGACCGGCACGCTGACGCCGTTTCAGGCGCCTGGAACCCGATCACCGCGACCGGCACCTCCCTCGCGGAGGTCCGGCGGCTCGCCGACGACGCGGTGCACGGGGTGCGGCTCGCGCTGCGCGACGCGGAGTTCGCCGACGAGCAGCTCGTGCATCTGCTGCTCGTGCACGAACTGCGGCGCTCGGTGGACCGGGCGTTCGGCACGGTGCCGGTGTGTGCCTCCCATCTGGGCGGCGGCCCTCAGGGGGCGGGGCAAGGACCGGGGCCTTACGGGCAGCAGCCGCAGGGGGTCCACGGTTCCCCGCAGAATCCGTACGCGGGCGGTGGCGGGAATCCGTACGCCGGTGGGGGAGGGGCGTACGGCGGTGGGGGTGGCGCGTACGGCGGTGGCGGGTTCGGTGGAGGCGGTTTCGGTGCGCCGGCGCCCCAGCCGCCGCGCAGGCGTGGATTCTGGGCCGGCTGCGGGATGTTCTGGCTCCTGTTCTGCACCTGCCAGTTGTGCTGCGCCAAGGAGTACGAGGGGCCGTGGTCCCGTAAGAAGCGCGAGGGCGTCTGCCGGGACTGCGACTGCGACGGGTGCGACTGCTGCTGCCCGTGCGACGGCTGACCCGCCCGTGTGAGGACCGGTCCGCCCCTGAGGACCGGCCCGAATATCCGGACGGTCGACTTCCGGACATGGCCGGCCAGAGTCCCGCGAGCGACGCTGGTCGTGCGGGTGCGTGAAGGGGCGTGCGGTGTGCGGGGGCTTTCCCCCGCCGTCCACGTGCGCCGGGCGTTCTGTGGTGTCTTCGCGCCCCCTGGGGCTGAAAAGCGCCTGCGGGGCGACTTCGTAAAGATCCATCAAAAGGTTGAAGTCCTAAAGGCACTCTTGCGCCGACCGGCCGTTCGGCCGAATACTCCCCCTCAGCGCTTGTCAGGGGCACGGCGTGTTCGGAATCCGGACGGCCGGTCCCAGGCTGCGCCTCACGGGCCCGAAACCCCACGAGGGCCCCCGACTTCCTTTGTGGAGGAACGAAAAGTGAGGATCAAGCGCACCACCCCCCGCAGTGGCATCTCGAGACGGACCCGGCTGATCGCCGTTTCCACCGGCCTCGTTGCCGCCGCAGCGATCGCGATCCCCAGCGCGAACGCCTCCGACACCCCCACCACCTTCAGCGCCGCCGAGCTCAAGAGCGTCGGCGGCTCGCTGCTGAAGGCCGACATCCCGGGCACCGCCTGGGCCGTCGACAGCAAGACCAATCGCGTGCTGCTGACCGTGGACAGCACGGTCACGCAGGCCGAGATCGCGAAGATCAAGCAGCAGGCCGGCGCCAACGCCGACGCGCTCACGATCAAGCGCACCCCCGGCAAGTTCAGCAAGCTGATCCAGGGCGGCGACGCCATCTATGCGAGTAGCTGGCGCTGCTCCCTGGGCTTCAACGTCCAGAACAGCAGCGGTCAGCAGTTCTTCCTGACCGCCGGTCACTGCACCGACGGCGCGGGTACCTGGTACTCCAACTCGGGCCGCACCACGGTCATCGGCTCGACCGCCGGCTCCAGCTTCCCGGGCAACGACTACGGCCTCGTGCGCTACAGCGGGTCCGTCAGCCGTCCCGGCACCGCGAACGGCGTGGACATCACGCGCGCGGCCACCCCGAGCGTGGGCACCACCGTCATCCGTGACGGTTCCACGACCGGTACGCACAGCGGCCGTGTCACCGCCCTCAACGCCACTGTCAACTACGGTGGCGGTGACGTCGTCTCCGGCCTGATCCAGACCACCGTCTGCGCCGAGCCCGGTGACTCCGGCGGTTCGCTCTACGGCAGCAACGGCACGGCGTACGGGCTGACCTCGGGCGGCAGCGGCAACTGCTCCTCCGGCGGTACGACGTTCTTCCAGCCCGTCACGGAGGCCCTGAGCGCCTACGGCCTCAGCGTCTACTAGGCCCCCGGCGGCAGTTCGCAGCATTTCGAAGCCCCCGCATGTGTCGTGCGGGGGCTTCCGCGTTGCGCAGGGCTTCGTGGTGTCCGTGGGTGTCTGTGGGTGTCTGTGGGATCCCTCTCAACCGGCTTTGCGGGGGGCGAAATTCAGCCACGGCCAGACGTCACAGAGTGGGCACACATTACTCACGCGTAATGTTTGCAGTGTGAACGCACGGGAGTTGGGTCCGATTTGATCGCGGACGGTCAGAATGAGGGGGCCTGCGAAACGCTGTCTACGCGCGTCTCGAACTCACCCTTGTGTGCTCCCCTGCGGCGTCGGAATAGTGGGCGCTCGTCAACGAAGCCTTCCGGCTCGTGGAGGTCCCCACAACCTCCCGTGCCGACCCCCCACAGGAGGACGAAAGTTGAAGCACCGACGCATACCCAAGCGGCGTGCAGTCATGGCCGGTGCGGGCATTGCCGCGCTGGTCGCCGCGGGAGTGACGTTCCAGACCGCGAACGCCAGTGAGACCCCGGAGGCGTCAGCGCCCCGGGCCCTGTCGGTCACCGCGGCCGGAAAGCTCGCCTCGTCGCTGGCCGAGGACCTGGGTGGCGACGCAGCCGGGACGTACTACGACACCAAGAGCAAGAGCCTCGTGGTGAACGTGCTCGACGAGAGTGCCGCGCAGGCCGTGGAGAAGGCCGGCGCCAAGGCGAGAGTCGTGGCGAACTCGCTCGCGGAACTCAAGAGTGCCCGCAGCACGCTGAAGCAGGACGCGACGATCCCGGGTACCGCCTGGGTGACGGACCCGACGACGAACAAGGTCGTCGTGACCGCCGACCGCACGGTCTCCCAGGCCGAGTGGGCGACGCTGACGAAGGTCGTGGACGGGCTCGGCGCGAAGGCCGAACTCAAGCGGTCCAAGGGGGAGTACAAGCCCTTCGTCGCCGGTGGTGACGCGATCACCGGTGGCAGCGGGCGCTGCTCGCTGGGCTTCAACGTGGTCAAGGGCGGGGAGCCGTTCTTCCTGACCGCCGGTCACTGCACCGAGGGCATCTCCACGTGGTCGGACTCCAGCGGCAAGGAGATCGGCACCAACGCGGACTCGCAGTTCCCGGGGAACGACTACGGGCTGGTCAAGTACACCGCGGAGGTCGACCACCCGAGTGAGGTGAACCTGTACAACGGGTCCACCCAGAAGATCTCGGGCGCCGCGGAGGCGACCGTCGGTATGGCGGTCACCCGGAGCGGGTCGACCACGCAGGTGCACGACGGCAAGGTCACGGGGCTGGACGCCACCGTGAACTACGGCAACGGCGACATCGTGAACGGGCTGATCCAGACCGACGTGTGCGCGGAGCCGGGTGACAGCGGCGGGTCGTTGTTCGCCGGGGACAAGGCGGTCGGGCTCACGTCCGGCGGCAGCGGTGACTGCACCTCGGGCGGGGAGACGTTCTTCCAGCCGGTGACCGAGGCGCTGTCGGCCACCGGGACGCAGATCGGCTGACGTGGTGCGTGTGTGAAGTCCCGCCCCTTGTGCGAGGGGCGGGGCTTTCGCGTGGGTGCGGCGACGGGTGCACGGGGCCTCCTTCCCGCCGTACGCCGGTGCGGGCGGCTGTGGATACGGGCTTGGGGGCGTTCGTCCGGCGTACGCGTATGCGATGGGCGCCGAGCCGCCGTTCATCGCAAGCGGACCGGATCCCCCACTCGGACCCGACCGGGCTGCAGCACCTGCGCGTACGCGCCGGCGCACGGTTGGCTTCGCGCTGGCCACCTTGCCCGTGCTCCGGTCGACCAGGCCGTAGCCGCGATCGCGTGAGAGGCCGCGTGCGTCGACGCGCACCTCGGACACGTCCTCACCGAGCATCGATTTCACGGGGTAGCGACGCAGGGTGCCCACGCGTCCGAGCACGTGTCGCCACCTCCTGCCGGCGGACTCCCGGGGCCGGGTCGTCACTCGTCCGGGATCGTGCATTCCCGCCGTGCCTCCTCGCCACACGTCATTGCCGTGAAGGGGGCGGAGATCTCGCCGCCGGTCTTTTTCCGTCACGCTCCGTGACGTGAGCGGCCACCCTCCCCTGAATCGCATAAACGTTCGATGCTGGTCTAGGGTGGTGTCATCACCCCGGAGGGGCCGGAGTGGCGACGTGGAGACGGGGGGCAGGCAGTGGCGAGGTGGTCGGGATGCGCGGTTTTACGCATCTGCACGCCGTCTCCGGGTTCTCCCTGCGGTACGGCGCCTCGCACCCCGAGCGGCTTGTGGAGCGGACCGTCGAGCGGGGGATGGACGCGGTCGCCCTGACCGACCGGGACACCCTCGGCGGGGCCGTCCGGTTTGCCAAGGCCGCAGGTCAGGCCGGTGTCCGCCCGCTGTTCGGAGTGGATCTCGCGGTGGCGACGCCTCCCGAGGCGGCTGAACGCACGGAGCGGCGCCGCGCACCGGCTCGCGGCGGCGCCTTCGTCGACGAGTCGGCCCAGCGCGTGGTGTTCCTGGCCCGGGACGGGGCCCGAGGCTGGGGCGAGCTGTGCCGGCTGGTGAGCGCGGCGCATGCGGACACCGCCGGAGACCGGCGCCCCCTGCTGCCCTGGGAGGCCCTCGGCGGTGACCACCTCACCGTGCTGCTCGGTCCCACCTCGGACGTCGGCCGTGCCCTGGCCGCCGGGCGGCCGGACCGCGCCGCCCGGCTGCTCGCGCCCTGGCGGGAACGGTTCGAGGACTCGGCGCTGCGCGTCGAGGTCGTCTGCCACGGCCGCGGCGGCACCGGCGCCGGGTCGCTCGGGCTCGCGGCCCGCGCCCTCGGCTTCGCCGCGGACCAGAGGATCACGCCCGTCCTGAGCAACGCCGTACGCTATGCCGACCCCGGCCAGGGCCCGGTCGCGGACGTCCTGGACTCCGCGCGCCGCCTGGTGCCGATCGATCCGCGCGGCGAGCGCGACTGCGGTGAGCGGTGGCTGAAGCCGGCGGCGGACATGGCCCGTATCGCCGGTCAGGTCGCCGAAGCCGCCGGATACCGCGCGGACACCGCCCGCCGGCTGCTCGAGGTCACCGCGGAGACCGCCGCCGCATGCCGCGTCGACCCCGAGGACGACCTGGGGCTCGGCCGTGTGCACTTCCCCGAGCCGGAACTCGTCGGCGGTCACCGGCGCACCCCCGAGCGGGTGCTGCGTTCGAAGTGCGCCGCCGCCATGGTGCTGCGCGGCTACGACCGCGACCGCCGCCGATGGGCGCGGCTCGAGGACGAACTGCGCCTGATCGAGAGACTGGGATACGCCTCGTACTTCCTCACCGTTGCCCAGGTCGTCACCGACACCCGCGACCTCGGCATCCGGGTCGCCGCCCGCGGCTCCGGCGCGGGTTCCCTGGTCAACCATCTCCTCGGGATCGCCACCGCCGACCCCGTGGAGCACGGTCTGCTCATGGAGCGTTTCCTGTCCGACCGGCGTACGGAACTGCCCGACATCGACATCGACGTGGAATCCGCCCGGCGCCTGGAGGTCTACCGGGCGATCCTCGACCGCTTCGGCCCGGAACGGGTGGCCACCGTGTCCATGCCGGAGACCTACCGGGTGCGGCACGCCGTACGCGATGTCGGCCTCGCCCTCGGTCTGGCCCCGGCCGACGTGGACGGGCTTGCAAAATCGTTTCCTCACATCCGGGCCCGGGACGCCCGGGCCGCCCTGCGGGAACTGCCGGAACTGCGCGGCATCGACCCGGAGTCGTACGGCCCCCAGATGTGGGACCTGGTCGAGGCCCTGGACGCGCTCCCGCGCGGCATCGCCATGCACCCGTGCGGTGTCCTGCTCTCCGACGCGACGCTGCTGCACCGCACCCCGGTCATGCCGACCAGCGGCGAGGGGTTCCCCATGTCCCAGTTCGACAAGGAGGACGTGGAGGACCTCGGGCTGCTCAAGCTCGACGTGCTCGGCGTGCGCATGCAGTCCGCCATGGCGCACGCCGTCGCCGAGATCGAACGGGCCACCGGCCACCGCATCGACCTGGACGACAGCGCCCAGGTGCCGCCGGACGACCCGAAGACGTTCCAGCTGATCAAGTCCTCACAGACCCTGGGGTGTTTCCAGACCGAGTCGCCCGGCCAGCGCGACCTCATCGCCCGGTTGCAGCCCGAGACCTTCCACGATCTCGTCGTGGACATCTCGTTGTTCAGGCCGGGACCCGTCGCGGCCAACATGGTCGATCCGTTCATCAAGTCCCGGCACGGGCGCCAGGCACCCCGCTGTCCCCACCCCGACCTGGAGCCCGCGCTGCGGGAGACGTACGGCGTGGTGGTCTTCCACGAACAGATCATCCGGATCCTGTCGGTCATGACCGGCTGCACCCCGGCCTTCGGCGACTACACGCGGCGGGCGCTGTCGAACGCCGAGCAACTCGGACGAGTGCGGGCGTGGTTCGCGCAGGAGGCCCGCGGACGGGGATACGAGGAGGAGGTCGTCGAGCGGACCTGGGAGATCGTCGAGGCGTTCGGGGCGTACGGCTTCTGCAAGGCGCACGCGGTGGCCTTCGCGGTGCCCTCGTACCAGTCGGCGTGGCTGAAGACCCATCATCCGGCCGCCTTCTACGCGGGACTCCTCACGCACGACCCGGGGATGTACCCGAAGCGGCTGTTGCTCGCTGACGCCCGGCGGCGGGGTGTGCCGATCCTGCCGCTGGATGTGAACGCGTCGGACGCCGCTTATCGAATCGAACTGGTGTCTGATGCGCAGGGGGGTGGGCCCGTTCACGGGATCCGGCTCGCTCTGTGCGACGTGCGCGGGATGAGTGAGGGCGAGGCGGCGCGCATCGCGGCGGGGCGCCCCTACAGCTCGCTCCAGGACTTCGCCTCCCGGGCCCGGCCCTCCCGGCCCGTCGCCGAACGCCTCGCGCAGGTCGGTGCGCTGGACGCCTTCGGCCGCAACCGCCGCGACCTGCTGCTGCACCTCGCCGAGCTGCACCGCGGCCGGCGGAGCTCCGCGCAGGGCCAGTTGACGCTGGGGGAGGCCGGTGGGACCCACGGCACGGTCGCCCCCGCCGGTCTGCCCGACCTGGACGACACCGAGCGGCTCGGAGCCGAGCTCGGGGTGCTCGGCATGGACGCCTCCCGTCATCTCATGGGTGATCACCGGGAGTTGCTGGAAGAACTCGGCGTCGTCTCCGCGAAGCGGCTGCAGGACCTGCCGCACGGCCAAGTGGTGCTGGTCGCAGGGGCGAAGGGAGCCGTTCAGACCCCGCCGGTCCGCTCCGGCAAACGCGTCATCTTCACCACGCTCGACGACGCGACGGGCCTGGTGGACTGCGCGTTCTTCGAGGACAGCCACGAGGCCTGCGCGCACACCGTCTTCCATTCCTGGCTGCTGCTCGTGCGCGGAGTGGTGCAGCGCCGGGGAGGAGGCAGCGGAAAGGCGCTGTCGGTGACCGGCTCCGCCGCCTGGGACCTCACCGAACTGGCCGAGCTGCGCCGCGAAGGCGGTCTGTCCACGGTGACGGAACGACTCACCCGAGCCGACGCGACACCGGGCAGGGCCGAGAACGGCCGGAGCCTCCGGCTGGAAACCGGTTACGCGTTGCATCCCTGGGCGGATCTGCAGCCGCCCGGCGAGTCCGTCAAACAGAGCCGCAAGCTGTGGCACCAGAGTCCCGGGAGCGCAGGGTGAACATCCTTTACATCCACTTCCACGACCTGTCGGACGAGCAGCTCTACAGCCGTCTTCTCGCCCTGCTGGCCGAGTACACCCCGCTGGTGCAGGCGCTGCCCCCGGACGCCGCACTGGCCGATGTCTCCGGCAGTCTGCGCTACTTCGGCACGGACGCCACGGCGCTGGCCGAGCGCATCCGAGCGCGCACGGGCGGACTGTACGGACTCCGTTCGACGGTCGGTGTCGCGGCGAACCCCCTGCTCGCCCGCATGGTCGCCGCCGGCGGCCCGCCCTCCGCGGTCCGCACCCTGCCCGACGACATCGGCACGGTCGCCGCCTTCCTCGCGGAGAAACCCTCCGCCGCCCTGCAAGGCGTGGGACCGGCGACGGCCCGCACCCTGTCCTCGTACGGCCTGGACAGTGTCGGCAGGATCGCCGCCGCACCACTCGGTACGCTGCAGCGCATCCTGGGCACCACCGCCGGGCGCCGGCTCCACGACGCGGCCCGCGGACTCGACCCGACACCGGTGGTCCCCTCGGCCCCGCCCCGCTCGATGAGCGTCGAACACCGCTTCGCCCAGGACGAGCTGGACCGGGACCGGCAGCGCGCCGCCCTGCTCGCCCTCACCGACCGCCTCGGCCTGCGGCTGCGCGGCGAGTCCCAGGTGGCCTGCGCCCTCACGCTCACCGTCCGCTACGTGGACCGCTCCACGACCACCCGCACCCGCACGCTGCACGAGCCCACCGCCCACACGCGCGCTCTGACGGCACTCGCCTACGACCTCCACGACCGACTCGCTCTGCAGCGCGCCCGTGTCCGTACCGTCTCTCTGCGGGCGGAGAACCTGATCGCCGCCGAACGGGCCTCCCGTCAGCTGCTCTTCGAGCCGGCCGACGAGAAGGCCCGCCGTGTCGAGGCCGCCGCCGATCGCGCCCGGGAGCGGTTCGGCGCGCAGGCGGTGCGGCCGGCGGGAGCGGTGACGTTCCATGTCGCCTGACCGGACGCCCTGACGTCAGTTGGCCCACGGCGGCACGATGCGGGTGCCGTCGGCCAGTCGCGCCTCCAGACCGATCGAGGTGGTGACCCAGGAGACCGCGGTCCGGCCGGTCGGGTTCTCGACGGTCAGGGTGGCACCGGGGTTGATGATCACTGTGTCACCGGCCGCGATCCGCTCGGTGCGGCCGTCGAGGGTGATCAGTAGCTCACCGTCCAGCAGATGGAAGATCTCCTCCCGGCTGACCGTGTGCGCGGGCGCCTTGAGGCCGGCCGGGATCTCGCCGCGCCAGGCGCACAGCTCCTTGCTGCCGCTGCCGGGAGTGGCGTACGAGACGAAACGGGCGCCGTGGATCTCGTGGATGACGGCTTCGGACGATCGGACGACGGGCATGAGGCCTCCAAAGTGGTCAAGCTGCTTGACCATATAGTCAAGCAGCTTGACCATCACGTCAAGGGTGTTTCAATGCCCCTGTGCAGAACTCCGAGGCCATGGCCCTGTCAGCCGCCCTGCTCGCCGTCGCCGGCGGACTCACGCAACGCATCAACGAGGGCGTGATCGCCCGCGGCTTCGACGGGGTCCGGCCCGCGCACGGTTTCGCCTTCACCCGGCTCGCCCCGGACGGTGCGACGGTGACCGACCTCGCCGTCCACCTCGGGATGACCAAGCAGGCCGCGAGCCAGCTCGTCGACGAGCTGGTGCGCAAGGGGTACGCCGAGCGGCGGCCGCACCCCCGGGACGCGCGGGCGCGGCTGGTCGTGATGACCGAGCGGGGGTGGGCCTGCATACGGGCCGCGGAGGAGGTGGCGGCGGAAGCGGTGCGGGAGTGGACGGACCTGCTGGGGGAGCGGGAAGTGCGGACGCTGGCGGAGCAGTTGCTGCGGATCGCCCCGCGCGGGCCCGTACGGCCCGCCTGGTGAGGGGGTGTCGGCCCGGGCCGGTTGCCGCCACAAGTTTTTACTGACGCGTAACTTCCCAGTTTGGCTACCCGCCCGTAACTTGACGAATGAACAGCATCCCGTGATCCGGATCACAGGGCCCCGTGCCGTCGCACCTCCCTTGAGCCGCAAGGAGATCACCCGATGCTGCCCTGGAAACGAGTGCTCAGACCCCTGGCCGCGCTGCTGCTGACCGCCGCCGCCGTCACCGTCCCCGCCACCACCGCCCAGGCCGCCGGTGCCCCGAGCTCCGGCTGGAACGACTACTCCTGCAAGCCGTCCGCCGCCCACCCCCGCCCCGTCGTCCTGGTCCACGGCACCCTCGGGAACTCCGTCGACAACTGGCTGGGCCTCGCCCCCTACCTGAAGGTCCGCGGCTACTGCGTCTTCTCCCTGGACTACGGCCAGTTGGAGGGCGTCCCCTTCTTCCACGGCCTCGGCCCCGTCGACAAGTCCGCCGCACAGCTGAAGGACTTCGTGGGCATGGTGCTCACGGCCACCGGCGCCCCTGAGGCCGACGTCGTCGGACACTCGCAGGGCGGCATGATGCCCCGCTACTACCTCAAGTTCCTGGGCGGCGCCGCCCAGGTGCACGCCCTGGTCGGCATCGCGCCCAGCAACCACGGCACCGACCTGAACGGCTTCACCAAGCTGCTGCCCTACTTCCCGGGCGCGGCGGACCTGCTCTCGAAGAACACCCCCGCCCTCGCCGACCAGGTCACCGGCTCCGCCTTCCTCACCGAACTGAACGCGGGCGGCGACACCGTGCCCGGCGTGCGCTACACCGTCATCGCCACCCGGTACGACGAGGTGGTCACGCCCTGGCGAAGCCAGTACCTGAGCGGGCCGGACGTGCGCAACGTCCTGCTCCAGGACCTGTGCCCCGTCGACCTGTCCGAGCACGTGGCCGCCGGGCTGCTCGACCGGGTCGTCTTCCACGAGGTGGCCAACGCCCTCGATCCGGGACGCGCCACACCCACCACCTGCGCATCGGCCTTCGAATGACACGTGTCACCCTTTGGCGTGTCGCCCGTTGACACGTGTCAGGGAAACGTTTCGGGGCCTGTCCGGCCTGAGCCGCCGGACAGGCCCCGAGTCATGGGGCGGTGGTGGGGGTCAGCGGCCGTGCCGGCCGCCGCTCACCGCCCGGCGCCGGGCCGAGAGGAACAGGGCCGAGGCCCCCAGTGCCAGGGCCGCCGCGCCGCCGATCGCGACGTACGGCGTGGCGCCGTCCCCGCCGGTCTCGGCGAGGTTCTCCGTGGCACCGGCCGCCTTGGGCCGGTTGGGCGCGGGCGCGGCGGCCTTGGGCCGGTCCGGCGTGGCCTGCTTCTTCGGGGCCGCGGCCGGTGCCGCCGAGGTGGCGGGGTCGTCGTCGCCGTGCCCGTGGTGCTCGATGGTCGACTTGGCGTTGCCGTCCTTGATCTGCTTCTCGCTGGGAGCGGAGGCGGACGGGGCAGGAGCCGCGGCGCCGCCTGTCGCGGCGCCGCCGAAGCTGACGTCCGAGCAGGAGTAGAACGCCTCGGGGCTGTCCGACCGCTGCCAGACCGCGTACAGCACATGCTTGCCGGAGCGCTGGGGCAGCTTGCCGGAGAAGGTGTAGAAACCGCCGGTGGCGGCCGGGTCGGTGGAGGTCGCGACCGGCTTCGCGAGATCCAGGTCCTTCCAGGCGAGCGGCTTGGCCGGGTTGTAGCCGGGCTTGGTGATGTACACCTTGAAGGTGCCCTTGTGCGGGGCCGTCACGCGGTACTTGAAGGTGTGCGAGCCGCTGCGGACGCCGGTCGCGGGCCAGTCGCGGCGGGGGAGGTCCAGACCCTTGAACTCCGCGTTGTTCGCGCTGCAGAGCTTGCCGTCCGGTATGAGCTGCCGGTGCCGGCCGCCCGCGTCGCCGATGCGGATGCCGTTCCAGTCGTAGAGGGCCTGGGTGCCGCCCGCCGCGACCGCCGCCTTGCAGGCGGCCGACTTCGGGCTCTCGGGCCCCTCGGCGTAGCACTGCGAGACCCTGCTGACCGGGTCGCCCATCGACCCGTGCGCGGCGGCCGGGGCGGCGGTCAGCGCGGTCAGGGCGAGCGGGAGGCCGCCGAGGGCGGTGACGACTGCGGCCGTACGGCGTGCGGGCATGCGGGAACTCCTCGAAACGGTGCATGGGGCAGGTCCGGGCCCGAGTGGGCCGGATCCCGTGGGGTCGTTCGAAACTAACCCCGAAGAACCGTGAAATCGCCTGTTGGGAGCGGGTGGAGGAGATCCTTATGGCCCGCTTAAGGGAGTGTTCGGACTGGCATCAGGTAGGTACCGTCACGACATGGCAGACGAGGAGATCCGGCCGGCCGGGGCCGCCGACGTACAGGTCGTCGCGGAAGTGGTCGACGCGGCCTTCCGCCCCTACATCGAGCGCATCGGGCAGGTGCCCCAGCCCATGACGGAGGACCACGCGGCGAACGTGGCCGCGGGCAAGGTGTTCGTGACGGGCGATCCCGTGACCGGGCTCGTCGTGGTCGAGGCGTTCGACGACCACCTCTTTCTCGACATCGTCGCCGTCCACCCCGCCGCGCACGGCCGGGGAGTGGGGCGGCGACTGCTCCGGTTCGTCGACGCGCACGCGCGGACGCTCGGCCTGCCCGAGATCAGGCTCTGCACGAACGCCATGATGTGGGAGAACCAGCAGATCTATCCGAAGTACGGCTACGAACGCGTGGAACGCCGCGTGGACGGGCCCTACGACCGCGTCCACTACCGCAAGCGGCTGCTGTGAGCGTTGCGTCTCATGACCGGCACCGGCCGCTCAGGCGTCCGGCCACCAGGTGCGGGCGACGTCCTTGCGGACCTCCGGGCGCCCGGCGGGGCGCTCGTCGGCCTCCTCGAGGACCCGGCGGACGTCCGACTTCTTCAGGGGCTTCTGCACGGTCACACGGCGCATGGCTGCCTCCTTAAGGGTCTACCGGGTTCCGCGTTCTCACGGAGGTAGACCTTTCGGGGGAGGGTTACTCATCGCTCCTGGTCTGTCAGTGGCGGCAGTCACGATCCGAGTGTCAGTGGTGGGTGTCACCCTGGGGCCATGACCGACGTGGACTGGGACGCCGAGGCCGCCTCCTTCGACGAGGAGCCGGACCACGGCCTGCGCGACCCCGGGGTGCGCCGCGCCTGGGCCGGACGGCTGCGGGACTGGCTGCCGGGCCGGCCGGGCGACGTACTGGACCTCGGCTGCGGCACGGGCAGCCTGTCACTCCTCGCGTCCGAGCAGGGCCACCGCGTGACGGGCGTGGACGCATCGCCGGCGATGGTGACGCTCGCCCGCGAGAAGCTCGCCGGGCGCGACGCCGTGTTCCTCCTCGGTGACGCGGCGGCACCGCCGGTCGGGGAGCGGCGCTTCGACGCCGTGCTCGTCCGGCACGTCCTGTGGGCCCTGCCCGACCCCGGCCGCGCCCTGCGCCACTGGTACGGGCTGCTGCGTCCGGGTGGGCGGCTCGTGCTGGTCGAGGGCGTGTGGGGGAGCGTCCAGCCGGTCGGCATTCCCGCCGAGCGGCTCACCGGGCTGCTCGCTCCGGTCGCCGGGCGGGTGCGGGTGCAGCGGCTCTCGGACGATCCGCTGCTCTGGGGCGGCCCGGTGGCCGACGAGCGGTACGCGGTCGTCGCGCCGAGCGATGGCTCAGGCCAGGAGCGCGGTGAAGTCGCCGCCCCGGGCGAGTGACTCCAGTTCGTCGAGCGCGGCCAGCGCGGCCCGCGCCGCCTCGGGATCCGACTCGGTGAGGCCGCTCTCGGCGAACTCGTCCTCGTCCAGGCGGCGTACGTCCGTGCCGTCCGCCGAGCGCCACAGGTCGAGGTCGAGGTCCTCCACGACCAGCTCCGGCCCGGAGCGCCGGGCGGGGCGGGTGACGTCGCAGTACCAGCCCTTCAGCGCGCCCGTGGCGGAGCGCACCTCCTTGACCGCGTACCAGCGGTCGCGCCAGTAGTACTCCGTGAAGACGTCCCCCGACTCGAAGCGGACGAAGCCGAAGTCACGCACGCCGGAGCCCGCCCACGGGGCGCGGACCGCGACCCGCGTGCCGTCGTCCGACAGCAGCTCGCCCCGGTAACGGATCTTTGTACGGCCCGCCTTGACGAGCACGACGTCCAGCTGCGGGGCCCCGTCAGCCGAGTTCGCGGACATGGCGCACTTCCTTCGCACAGATCTCGTAACCGAACCACTTGTTGATGGCGATCATCGGCTCGTTGCCGGTGTCGTTGCCGGTGAACGCCTCCGTGCACCCCGCCGCGCGGGCGCGGTGCAGCGAGTCGTTCTTGGCGAGTTTCGCCAGGCCCCGGCCGCGGAACTCCCGCGCGGTGCCCGTCATCGCCGTGCCGTAGCGGGAGGCGCCGTCGGTGTGCGCCACGCTGAAGGCGGCGGGGCGCCCGTCGACGACCGCGACGGTGGTGAGCTCGCGGTTCAGCAGCGGATGCTTCCAGTACTCTTCGAGCCAGGCCTCGTAGTCCGTGAACTCCACGTCGATGTCGCCCGGTTCGTCCGACGCCGTCGCCGCGTCCAGTTCGAACAGGGGGCGCGGGTCGTCCGCGAAGTCGGCGGCCGTGCGCAGCTCCACACCGGCCGGCGGCTCCTCGCGGGGCGGAAGCGTGCCGCCCGCCAGGTCCAGGCGCAGGAAGAAGGCCGAACGGCTGGCCCGGAAGCCGTGCCGCTCGGCGAAGGCGCGGTTGTCCGGCTCGTCCAGGACCCAGGCGAACAGCTTCGTGACGCCCAGCCGCCCCAGACGATCCTCCGCGGTGCGCAGCAGCAGCGATCCGGCGCCGCGGTTCCTGCGGTCGGGGCGTACGTAGACGTTGGCGGAGCCCTGGCCGGGCTCCGGGCTGTCGTGGGCGACGCCGACCTGGGCGGTACCGATGATCTCGCCGTCCTCCTCGGCGACGAGCTGCGTGAAGTGGGCGTCGGGGTGGCTGCGCGTCAGGGCGTGCAGCACGGACTCCGGCGTGGACAGCATGTACGGCAGAGCGAGGCGACGGGTGTCGGAGAACCCCTCGGCGTCGGCTCGGACGTCGGGACGCAGGTCGCGCACGATCACGGTCATGGAGGCGCACGCTACGCGTGGACCCGTGCGGGTGCCTCTCATTTTCCGGCGGGTGCGCGACAATCGGGCCTGTGACCTTGAAGATCGACATCGACGACAGTGCTCCGCCCTACGAGCAGGTGCGGGCACGGATCTCCGAGCAGGCACGGTCCGGTGCGCTGCCGGTGGGCTACCGGCTGCCGACCGTCCGGGGGCTGGCCGAGTCGCTGGGCCTCGCCGCGAACACCGTCGCCAAGGCGTACCGGGCACTGGAGGCGGACGGGGTGATCGAGACGCGGGGCCGCAACGGCACGTTCGTCGCCGCCGCCGGCGCGGCGGCGGACCGCGAACTGGCCTCGGCCGCACAGGCCTATGCGGAGCGGGCCAGAAGGCTCGGACTGGGCGAGGACGACGCCCTCGCCGCGGTACGGGACGCCCTGCGGGCGGCGTACGGCGGCTAGCGGGCAGCGCGGGCCCCGACCGGAAGGGCCTGCGGCGGGCAGGGGCGCCGGAGTCCTGACCGGACGGCGTTCAGCGGGTGGGGGCACTGGAGGCCCCGTTCCGGCGGCCTGCGGCGGACGGGTAACAGCGCGGGCTAACCCGACGGCTGTGTCAGTCGCTGCGGGGTCCGTGTGATGTCCAGCCCCGCCGCCCGGCCCGTCCGTGCGAACGCCATCGCGTCCTCCACCGCCGCGCCGCCCGGGTCGTTGTTGAAGTACGCGTAGACGTCCTCACCGCCGGTCCAGGTCGTGGCGATGCGGTCGAGCCAGGTGGCCAGCGAGCGGCGGCCGTAGCGGGGCCAGGGCTTGGCGCGGCCCTGGTGGAAGCGGACGTAGCCCCAGTCGGCGGTGCGCCACAGCGGGGTCGCCGGGCGGGCCAGCACGTCGGCCCAGCACAGGGCGGCCCGCCGGGACTCCAGGACGCGCCGGACCTGCGGCGTCCACCACGAGTCGTGGCGCGGCTCGACCGCGACCCGGGTCGAGGCCGGGAAGCAGCCCAGGCACGCGTCCAGCAGCCCCGGGTCGGCGTGCAGGGTGGGCGGGAGCTGGAGCAGCACCGGCCCGAGCCGGTCGCCGAGGCCCGCCGCGTGGCTCATCAGCCGGTGCACCGGCTCCTCGGGGTCCTTCAGCCGTTTGATGTGGGTCAGATAGCGGCTCGCCTTGACCGCGACGACGAAGTCGCCGGGCACCCGCCGCCGCCAGTCCTCGAACGTCTCCCGGGCCGGCAGCCGGTAGAAGGCGTTGTTGATCTCGACGGTGGCGAAGTGCCCCGTGTACTCCTCCAGCCAGAGCCGCATCGGCAGCCCGGACGGGTACAGAACGTCCCGCCAGTCCTTGTACTGCCATCCGGACGTGCCGACGAACAGGGTCATACGTCCATCAAAACACCGCCGGGTGCCGGGCTCCTACAGATACAGGCCCGCGTCGACGCCCCCGCGCGGCTCGGGCAGGGCCGTCGGGGACGTGCCCCGGCGCAGCGCGTACAGTTCCGCCAGGGTCGCGCCCTCGCGGCCGACGCCGTCCTCCTGGCCCAGCCAGTTCACCGCCTCCGTCCGGGTCAGCGGTCCGACCTCGATGCGGGCGAGGCAACGGCCGGGACGGACCACGGCCGGGTGCAGGCGTTCCAGGTCCTCGTTGGTCGTGACGCCGACGAGCACGTTGCGGCCCTGGCCGAGCAGGCCGTCCGTCAGGTTGAGCAGCCGCGACAGCGCCTGGCCGGCCGTGTGCTTGGCCTCGCCGCGGATCAGTTCGTCGCAGTCCTCCAGGAGCAGCAGCCGCCAGCGGCCCTTGCCCGTCGCGTCCTCCTCGCCGATGGCGATGTCCATGAGGTAGCCGACGTCGGAGAAGAGCCGCTCGGGGTCCAGGACGCAGTCCACCTGGCACCAGTCGCGCCAGGATCGGGCCAGGGTGCGCAGCGCCGAGGTCTTGCCGGTGCCCGGCGGGCCGTGCAGCAGCAGGAGCCGGCCCGCGATGTCCTCCGGGGTCGTCTTCATCAGGCGGTCCATCGCGTCCGCCACCGGTGCGGTGTAGTTGGGCCGGACCTCGTCCCAGGTGCCGGCGGCGATCTGGCGGGTGGTGCGGTGCGGGCCGCGCCGCGGGGAGACGTACCAGAAGCCCATCGTGACGTTCTCCGGCTGCGGTTCGGGTTCGTCCGCCGCGCCGTCCGTGGCCTGGTCGAGGACCTTCTTCGCGAGTTCCTCGCTGGTCGCCGTCACGGTGACGTCGGCGCCCCGGTTCCAGCGGGAGACCAGCAGCGTCCAGCCGTCGCCCTCGGCGAGGGTCGCGCTGCGGTCGTCGTCCCGGGCCACGCGCAGCACCCGGGCACCCGGCGGCACCAGCGTCGCCCCGGACCGCACCCGGTCGATGTTCACCGCGTGGGAGTACGGCTGCTCGCCCGTCGCGAAGCGGCCGAGGAACAGCGCGTCGACGACGTCGGACGGGGAGTCGGAGTCGTCGACGTTGAGCCGGATCGGCAGCGCCTCGTGCGGGTTTCCAGACATGCCGCCATGATCCGGCACGGGAACGCCGCGTGCACCCGGTTTCCGCGTGCCCGCGGCATGTCGTCCCCGTGCAGGTCAGCCCCCGGAGCGCGAGATCAGCCGGCGTGCCTGCCGTGCCCTGCGGACCACGGCGTACCCCTTGGTCAGGGCCCGGTCCGCGGCGAACGTACGGGCGATCGCGCGGCCCTCGACCACCCGCTCGAACTCCTCGATGCCCGTGCCCCGGCGCACCGTCACCCGCCGCAGCGCGTACGGGCCCTGTGCGCGCCGCGCGAGACCGTTGCCGACGGCGAGCGCCTGGGCGTAGCCCGTCTCGCGCACGGCCTGCCGGACCCGGCGGCTGGAGTAGCCGTAGGGGTAGGCGAACGAGGCCGGGACCGAACCCAGTTGGTCCGAGACGATCTCCTTGCAGTGGATCAGCTCGAACCGCAGCGTGGCGTCGGAGACCTGGTCGAGCTGCGGGTGGCTGTGGCTGTGCCCGCCGATCTCGACGCCGGCCGCCGCGAGGTCGCGGACCTGGTCCCAGTCCAGCATGGTGTCCAGGCCGCCTCCGGTGTCGTACGGCCCCCTGAGCCACCCGGTCGAGACGAACAGGGTGGCCGGGAAACCGTGCTTGGCGAGCGCGGGGAGGGCGTGCCGGTGCACGCCCTCGTAGCCGTCGTCGAAGGTGATGAGGACCGGTCGCTCGGGCAGCGCGCGGCCGGAGCGCCAGCACGTCGCCAGTCCGGCCGTGGTGACCGGCGTCAGGCCCCGGTCGGCGAGCACCGCCATCTGCTCTGCGAACGCCTCCGGGGTCACGGACAGGGCGCGGGTCGCCTCGTTCGGGTCGGTCGCGACCGCGTGGTACATGAGGATCGGGACGCGGACGTCACTCACGGGCCGCCACCTCCACCTCGGGCACCTGAAACGTGGTCCCGCCCCGGCGTGCCCGGACGCTGCCGACGACGTAACCGCCCGCCGCCGTCAGCACCCCGGCCACGATCGCCCCCGCCCGGCCCGCACCGCCCGGCCGGGCCAGCAGGGCGTCCCGCAGACCCCGGGCCACCCCGGCGGGCAGGACCCGGGTGGCGTACCGGCGCTCCGACTCCAGTCCCTTCTCGGCTCCGACGCTCCGCGCCACCAGGGCCTTGGACAGGCCCTCGGCGTAGGCGCGGGTGCGGAAGTAGCGGAAGTGCTCACGGGCCTCGGGCACCCGGTGGTGGATCACCGCCCGGTCGTCGATCAGCAGCACCGCGTCGGGCCGGGCCCGGGACAGACGGATGCACAGTTCCGTCTCCTCGCAGCCCAGCGGGCGTTTGTCACCGTCCCGGCCGATGCCCGTGGCGAAGCCGCCCGCCGCGTCGAAGGCGCTGCGGCGGAACGAGGCGTTGCCGCCGAGCACGTTGCGCACCCGGACCCGGCCGCGCGGCAGGCCCCGGTAGGTGCAGCCCACCACCCAGTCGAACTCCTCGGGAAACCAGTCCGGCCGCCGCCCCGACGCCCAGACCGGCTCGGTGCGCCCGCCGACCGCCATCACCCGCGGGTCGGCGTACGCCTCGGCGAAGTGCCGCAGCCAGTCGCGCTCGGCCACGGCATCGTCGTCGAGGAAGGCCACGATCTCGCCCCGGGCCGCGGCGATGCCGGTGTTGCGGCCGGCGGACAGGCCGCGGGGGCCCGCGTTGGCGAGCACCCGCACCACGCCACCGCCGGCGGCCCCCCTGTCCTCCCGGTATTCCTTGTACTCCTTGGCCAGGCGCTCCCGCAGCGTCTCGTTGTGATCGACGACCAGCAGCGTCTCCAGGGCCGGCCGGGACTGCGCGCGGACCGAGGAGACCGCCGCGAGGATGTCCTCCCAGCGGTCCTCGGTGTACGCGCAGATCACGACGGAGATGCCGGGACCGCTCAAGACACCTCTCCCCGCATCGCGGCCGGCATCGACGACCGGGACGAACGGCGCCGCAGCGCACGGCGGGTGGAGCGCTCCTGGAGAATCACCTTCAGCACGCGAAGCCCGTCCCGCACGGCCCGCAGGTTGCTGACGCCGTGGATGCGCAGGTACTCGTGGCTCGGGATCTCCTGCACCTTGAGCCCGGCCTTGACCACCCGGATGTTCATCAGGGTCTCGACCTCGAAGCCGGTGCAGTCGAGGTCGATCTTGTCGAGGCAGTGCCGCCAGAACGCGTTGTAGCCGTAGCACAGGTCGGTGTAGCGGGCGCCGAACTTGCGGTTGACGGCCGTGCACAGGGCCCAGTTGCCCATCTTGCGGATGAAGGTCATGTCGTCGGTGCCGCCGCCGTTGGCGAAGCGGGAGCCCTTGGCGAAGTCCGCGCCGGAGACCAGGGCGGAGACGTAGCTGAGGATCTCCCCGCCGTCCGCCGAGCCGTCCGCGTCGACCATCACGATGATGTCGCCGGTGCAGGCCTGGAAGCCGGTGATCAGGGCGTCGCCCTTGCCCTTGCCGCGCTGTTCGACGACCTTCACCTCGGGCCACAGCTCGCGGGCCACTTCGACGGTGTTGTCGGTGGAGTTGCCGTCGACCAGGACCACTTCATGTATCCAGTCGGGCAGGGTCTTGAAGACGTACGGCAGGTTCTCCGCCTCGTTCATGGCCGGGATCACCACGCTCACCGGTGGCGCGATGGCCAGATGCGAGGAGACGGGCCGGTACTTGGAGGCGGTCGGCGGACGCTGCTGCGTCGCGGCCGGCTGCAGAACTGAGCTCATGAGTCTGGTCCCTCTCGTCCGGTGGACCGCCCCCCCAGGGCAGTCCGGATCCAGTCCGGTTCGAAAGGGGGGTTCTCACCCGAGGCACGCCGAGATGGCGAGGCATGCCGGGATGACGCTCCGGCACGCCGGGTGAGCTGGCAAAGCTGGCCGGCCGCGCACGACGGCAGCCGACCGCGCGGCACGGCCCGGAGACAGTTGCGGTCACCGAGCACGGCACCCCCCTACCGCGCCCCGCGCCGGTTCGTCGCGGTCCTTGAGCCCTCCCCTAGAGCCGCGTACTGACGGACCGATGCGGGTGAGATGTATGACGGTATTGACGATTGAACCCGTATGGCAAGACCTGGAACGGCCTCTCACGTTTTTGTTGGTTTGGTCGTTGCGAGAGGCGGGTTGTGCGACGCAAGTTGCACGTTCCCGTCCCATAAACATGCGTTCCCCGGAGGCGATCAGGGCCTCCGGGGAACGCATGTTCAGGTGCCGGTGCGGATGCCGGTCACTGCACGATCTGCAGCAGGCGGTTCGGCGAGCCGGACCCCGCGCTGGTGACCTTGCCGGTGACGGCGCCGTTCACCAGGGCCGTGGCGACCTGGGCCGGGGTGGACGAGGTGTGGCCGGCCAGGTAGACCGCCGCCGCGCCCGCGACGTGCGGGGTCGCCATCGAGGTGCCGGAGATGGTGTTGGTGGCGGTGTCGCTGGTGTGCCAGCCGGCCGTGATCGACGAGCCGGGCGCGAAGATGTCCAGGGCGGAGCCGTAGTTGGAGTAGCTCGCCTTGGCGTCGGTGCTGGTGGTGGCGCCGACCGTGATGGCCTCGGCGACCCGTGCGGGGGACGACGAGGAGGCGGTGGTGCTGCTGTTGCCCGCGGCGACGGCGTAGGTGACACCGCTGGCTATGGAGTTGCGGACGGCCGTGTCCAGGGTGACGGAGGCGCCGCCGCCGAGCGACAGGTTGGCGACCGAGGGACCCGAGTGGTTCTTCGTGACCCAGTCGATGCCCGCGATCACACCGGCGGTGGTGCCGGAGCCGCTGTTGTTCAGCACGCGCACGCCCACGATCTTGGCCTTCTTGGCGACGCCGTAGGTCGTGCCGGCGATCGTGGTGGCCACATGGGTGCCGTGGCCGTTGCCGTCCGAGGCGTCGTTGTCGCCGTCGACGGCGTCGTAGCCGTGCGAGGCGCGGCCGCTGATCTGCTGGTGGGTGATGCGTACACCGGTGTCGATCACATAGGCCGTCACACCGCTGCCCGCGCTGTCCGGGTAGGAGTAGGTGCCGGTCAGGGGCAGTGAGGCCTGGTCGATGCGGTCCAGGCCCCACGGGGCGTTGGTCTGGGTGGCGGCGAGCGTGACGCGCTGGTTCTGCTCGACGGAGGCCACCGCCGGGTCGGCGGCGAGCCGCCGGGCCTCGGCGGCGGAGAGGGTGGCGGAGTAGCCGTTCAGCGCCTTGCTGAACGTCTTGTCGACCGAGCCGCCGTACTCCTTCACCAGGCCCTTGCCCGCGGCGGAGGACGCCTTGAGGCCCGCGCTCTTCTTGAGCGTGACCAGGTAGCTGTCCTTGATCGCCGTCGGAGAGCCCGCGGCGAGCACCCGGCCCTCGGCGGGTGCGGCCTGGGCGGGAAGCGTGGTGAGCCCGCCCACGAGGGCGGCGGTCGCCAGCGAGGTGAGTGCGGCGAATCCGAGTCTCTTGCTGCGCTGTTGTGCCATTACGAGGGAGTCCTCCTCCAGGCGGCGCGCGCCTGGGTGGGGCGCGCGTCATGTGGGGGGTGTGCGCGTGCTCGCGCACACGAGCCGGGGAGCGTCGAGTTCCGCTCCCGGCCGGAGTAAAGCGTCTGCCAACTACCGGGGTGGAACAAGAGAGTTGAGGATCAGTCAACAAACCTGTCATGAGCACGCAACAAGAGGGGCTCGGGGCGTGACAAGAGGTGTGGGCTACGCGCCAGGAATCCGGGGAGGAAACGAAAAGGACTTGGCATGGACACTTCCTGTCAACACGCGTAGCTGCTACGACGGTTATGGCAGAGATCCTGCTAAAGGGAGGTTCCATGAGACGTTCCCGACTTGTCGTCCTCGTGAGCTCGCTCCTCCTCGCCGTCGGCACCGCCCTCACGGGGGCAGCGACGGCGCAGGCGTCCTCACTCGCCGCAACCGGCGGCTATGTGGCCCTCGGTGACTCCTACTCCTCCGGAGTCGGAGCCGGCAGCTACATCAGCTCCAGCGGCGACTGCAAGCGCAGCACCAAGGCCTACCCCTACCTGTGGGCCGCCGCCCACGCACCCTCGACCTTCGACTTCACCGCCTGCTCGGGCGCCCGAACGGGTGATGTTCTCGCGAGTCAGCTCACCCCGCTCAGCGCCTCCACCGCCCTCGTCTCGATCAGCGTCGGGGGCAACGACGCCGGTTTCGCGGACGTCATGACGACCTGTGTGACCCAGTCGGACAGCGCCTGTGTCTCCCGCATCAACACCGCCCGCGCGTACGTCGACTCCACGCTGCCCGGCAAGCTCGACGGCGTGTACTCGGCCATCCGCTCCAGGGCCCCCGCCGCCCGGGTCGTCGTCCTCGGCTACCCCCGCTTCTACAAGCTCGGCGCCACCTGCCTCGGTCTGTCCGAGACCAAGCGCAGGGCCATCAACGACGCCTCCGATCACCTCAACACCGCCATCGCCAAGCGGGCCGCGAACCACGGCTTCGCCTTCGGCGACGTACGCACCACCTTCACCGGCCACGAGATCTGCTCCGGCGACGCGTGGCTGCACAGCGTCAGCTGGCTCAACATCGGCGAGTCGTACCACCCGAAGGCCCCCGGCCAGTCGGGTGGCTACCTGCCCGTGCTCAACAGCAACGACTGACCGCTCAACCGTCCTCCGAGTCCGAGCCGGAGCCCGAGCCCGAGTCCGAGTTCGCGTCCGGATCCGTGGCGGAGGGAGAAGGGGAGGCCCCGCCCGTCGGGGTCTCCGTCTCACACGTCACCGAGAAGGGCACCGACTCGGACGTCGTACGCACCGGCTGCCGCACCTCGACGCCGATCTCGTTCTCGAACGTCCCGGTCTGCGCCTGGGTCGACACCCGCACCGTGTCCTGCTTCGAGCGGTCGCCGCCCTCCGGGAACGACAGGGTCTTCCAGCCCCCGTCGAGCACCTGGCCGTCCTGCGTCACCCAGCGGTAGCTGACCTCGGCCGGCAGCCGCCCCACCGTGAGCGTCGCCGTGAACTCGGGCGCCCGCGCGGCGGGCGGCGGGCACGTGCCCGAGTAGTCCGTGCGCCGGCCCTGGAGGGACACCTTCACCGACTGCGGCGGCGGACTGCTCTCCTTCGACTCGCTCGGGGTCGGCGACGGGCTGGACTTCTCCGTCGCGGTGTCGCGGGGCGGGCTCTTGGTCGCGGCGGGCGTGCTGTTCCCTGCCCCCTGGTCCCGGCCGCCGGAACCGTCCCCGTCGTTCAGCAGCGCGTACGTCAGCCCGCCCACCGCGAGCGCCAGCGCGATCACGCCCACGACCAGCACCCGGCCGGCCCGGCGGTCCCGGTCCTGGTCCGTGGCCGTCGTGGTCGCACCCGAACCGGCCGCCGCCGACTGCCCCGGGAACGCCATGGGAGGCGTGGGAGCGGGCTCGGGGTGGCCCACCACCGTCGGCGGGAACGGCACCGCCCGCGTGGTGTCCGCGCGCGGCGACCCGCCCGCGGCGACCACCCGCAGATCCTCCTCGGCCCGCTCGGGCGGCAGCCGCTGCTCGGGGTCCTTGCGCAACAGCCCCTCGATCACCGGGGCGAGCGGCCCGGCCCGGTACGGCGGCGGCAGCTCCTCGTCGACGATCGCCCGCAGTGTGCTCAGCGGGGTGTCGTGACGGAAAGGGGAGTGGCCCTCGACCGCCGCGTACAGCAGCACACCGAGCGACCACAGGTCCGACTCCGGGCCCGGCGTACGGCCCAGGGCCCGCTCCGGGGCGAGGAACTCGGGCGAGCCGATGACCTCGCCGGTCATGGTCAGCGCGGAGCTGCCCTCGACCATGGCGATGCCGAAGTCGGTGAGCACGATCCGGCCGTCGTTCGAGATCAGCACGTTGGCCGGCTTCACGTCGCGGTGCAGCACCCCGGCCTCGTGCGCGGCCCGCAGCGCGGCCAGCACCTCCGCACCGATGTGCGCCGCACGCTCCGGTGCCAGCGGACCCTCGGCGTCCAGGACCTCGGCCAGCGACAGACCACGCACCAGTTCCATGACGATCCACGGCCGGCCGTCGTCCGTCGCCACGTCGTACACCGTCACCACGTTGCGGTTGGCGACCCGGGCCGCCGCCCACGCCTCGCGCTCCAGCCGGGCGTACATCCGCTGCACGTCGTCGCCCGCCAGCCCGGAGGGGGCACGCACCTCCTTGACGGCGACCTCGCGGTGCAGCACCTCGTCGCGGGCGCGCCACACGGTGCCCATACCGCCCTCGCCGAGCGGCGCCAGGAGCCGGTAGCGGCCCGCGATCACACGCTCACGGCCCGGTTCTTCGAACACGGCGCCCCCATTCGCAGCCGGGCGAAATCTCCATGGGGAGTGTCTTCCCCACGCGGTCGGATTTCCTCACGACGTCCGCTTTTTCTCCTGACGTCCGATGCCTCACGAACGTAACTCAGCCGAGTGCGGATGCCGCCCCCTTGAACACGAGTCCGGCCCCGAGAACCAGCACGGCGAGGGCCGAGCCGAGGGGTGCGGTCCGGCGTACCAGGGCGGCCATCGGGCCCGCCGTCCAGCGGGGGCGCCGGTCCAGCAGCCGGGTCATGCCACTGCCCGCCTTGACGACCGCATACCCGGCGGCCGTGAGGGTCAGCGCCAGCCCGACGCCGTATGCGACGACGAGCAGCAGACCGAACCAGGCCTGTCCGAGCGCGGCGGCGCCGACCAGCACCACGACGGCGGACGGGCTGGGCACGAGGCCGCCCGCGAAGCCCATGAGGATCGTGCCGCGGAGGGTGGGGGCGACGGGGTGGGAGTGGGTGAAGCCACCGTGGGTGTGCTCGACCGTGTGGGGGTGGGAGTGCGGGTGGGCGTGATCGTGCGGGTGGTCGTGGTCGTGGTCGCGGTCGCGATCCTTGTGGTTGTGCGCGTGGTCGTGCTCGTGGTCGTGGTCGTGCGGGTGACCGTGGTGGTGGTCGCCGTCGTGGGTGTGGTTTCCGTGGAGGTGCGGGCCGTGCGGATGGTGGGTGTGAGCGCGGTTGCGCAGGGCGCGCCGGACCAGGCTCGCGCCCGCCAGGGTCACCAGCAGGCCGCTGGCGACACCGAGCCAGGCGATCACCGAGGGGGCCGCCGCCGAACCGGCCGTGACCAGCAGGCCCAGGGCGACCACGCCGAGGGTGTGCGTGACGGTCACCGAGGCGGCCATGGGCAGGACGTCCTTCATCCGGGCCCTGCCGCCCCGGGCCGCCGCCGTCGCGGCCATGATGGTCTTGCCGTGGCCCGGGGCGAGAGCGTGCATCGCGCCGAGGACGACGGCGATGAGGAGGGCCAGTGCGGCAAAGCCGGCGGTGAGGTCCTGCCGGGCCACGAGGTCGTCCAGGGCACGTGTCCAGCGGTCAGCGCCGCGCGGGAGCACGGACGCCGCCGGCGCGTCCGACTCCTCACCGTCCTCCTCGGCGAGGGCGGCGCCGCCGGGGCGCACCCGCAGGGCGGCCGACGCGGTGTCGGCCGGGGAGGACAGCAACTCCTCCGGGTAGCTGGTCAGTTCGTCCGAGACCGACTTCTCCGGCACGTCCGACGCGGCGAGCGTCATCCGGTCGCCCCGAGCCGTGATCTCCCGCCAGCCCGGGCCGGTGGAGGTGCCCGCGCCGCGGAAGCCGAGGGCCACGGTCCTGTTCGCCGAGGGGAGTGCGGCGGTCAGCTCGCACTCCACCCGGAGGGTGTCGAGCCCGGCCTGTCCGGGCCGCACGCGCGCGCGGCTGCGCTCGGCGGTGAGGGCGACCCGGCGGCCGTCGACCGTCGCCCGGCTGTCCTCGGCGGCCGTGGCGCACCGCTCGCGCGCCCACAGGGCGATGCCGAGCCGCTCGATGTCCGGACCCGCCTGGGTCGCCGGGATCTCCGCGAGGTCCTCGACGTGGTGGACCCGCAGTTCACCGGGGGCGGCGACAAGCCCGTCGTAACGGTTGACGGTGAAGTTGCCCAGCGGGTGGGCGCTGGCCGTGGCGGCGGGCAGCAGGGTGAGCGCGCAGGCGGCCGTGAGGACGGCGCTACCGGACGCGAACAGCCGGCGCAGGGTCACCGGTTCCCCTCCAGGTCCTTGAGTGCGGTACGGGCCTCGCGCGCGCCGAGCGGCGAGAAGCCGGGGTTCAGGTCCAGGGACGCCTTCAGGTGCGTGCGGGCCTCCCGGTCGGCGCCGGTGACGCGTTCGATGACACCGCGGTGGTAGAGGAAGACGGCGTTGCGGTAGCCGGTGGCGGTGGCCCGGCGGGCGTACGGCAGGGCCTCCTCGTCACGGCCGTTGACGTGCAGGGCCCACGCGAGGGCGTCGGCGGTGTGCACGCTGTGGCGGCGGTCCCACTCGGCGCGGGCGGCGCGCAGGGCTTCCTTCTTGTCGCCGTGGTCGGCGGCGGCCATGGCCGTCTCGAGGTCGGTGTTGGCGCCGCCGGCGCGGGCCAGGGCCGTCCAGGCGTCGACGAGGGCGTACTGGTCGCCGGCCTTCGCACGGTCGCCGTCGGCGCCGCGGTCCTCGTACAGCTCGCCGAGCGCGACGAGCGGGCCGGGCAGCGGGAAGCGGGCGACGACCTGCTCCAGCCCCTTCACCGCCGCCGCCCGGTCACCGCTCGCGGCCTGGGCACGGGCGCGGCCCTCCAGGGCGGGCAGATAGGCGTCGTCGGCGGCGAGGGCGCGGGCGTAGTGGCCGAGGGCCGTCCTGTACTCGCCCTGGTTCCACGCGAGCTGGCCGAGGGCCGTGGCGACGTACGCGACGTCGCCGGGCGCGTTCGCCGAGCTCAGGGCGCGCTCCAGTACGGCGCGCGCCGTACGGACGTCGCCGCGCAGCTCGTGCACGTACGCGTACCGCGTGAAGACGGGGACGCCCGGGCGCCGGTCGTCGGCGGTGTCGGCGGCCTGCGCGGCGTCGTCGTACCGGCCGAGTTCGACGAGGGCGTCGATCCGGGTGCACAGGGCGCGTTCGCTGTAGGGGTTCTGCTTCAGGGCCCGGTCGGCGTAGGACAGGGCGCCGGGGAAGTCGTGCCGGGCGGCGGCGAGGGCGGCGCGGCCCGCCAGGGCCTGGTCGTTGCCCGGTTCCAGGTCGAGGGACCGCTTCAGGGCGCGCTCGGCCTGCGGGTACCGGGACGGGTCGCCCTTCGTACGGGCCTGCTCGACGTAGGCCAGACCGAGGGTGGCCCAGCTGCCGTGGTCCCGCGGCTGGGCGCGCAGGTGCTTCTGCAGGGACGCGATGCCCGCGTCGAGGTCGCCCCGGGCGAGTTCGCCGGGCGACAGGGCCCCGGCCGCCGACACGGCGTCGACCCCTGCCCCTTGATCCTGCACGCCCCCGACGGCGATGGCCCCGCCGGTCACCGCGACCGCCAGCAGCACCGCGCACCCGGCGACGTGCAGGGCCCGCCACCGCCGCCCCCCGTCGGCGGCCCGCCGCACGGCGGCGACCCGCCGGCCGGCGTCCGGCCCGGAGCCGGAGTCGCTCTCGTCGGGGCGGTCGCCGGCGGTGCCGTCGCCGGAGCGGGAACCGACCGTGCTGGAGCCGGCCGTGTCGGAGTCGACCGTGCAGGAGTCGACAGAGTTGGAGCCGGCCGAGCCGGAGTTGGCCGTGTCGGGGCCGACCGTGTCGGAGCCGGCCGCGCCGAGGCCGACCGCCCCGGAGCCGACCGCGCCGGAGCCGGCCGAGCCGGAGTCGGCCCCCGCCCCGGCGGCAGAATCACCGGGCCGCCCCTGGGGCTCCGGGTGCACCGGGGACGTCGACGGCGATCGGTCGTCGTCGGGGCGTCCCGATGTGCTGTCGGTCGTACGCGGGGGCATGACCACTCCTCGGTCGGATGTGCGGGTGCGGAAGTCGGCGGCGCGGCCCGCGCCGTGGGGGATGTGGAACGGGCCGCGCCAGTCGGTGGCAGCGGAGCGGGTCAGTACGCCCGGTTCCGCATGCGGCGCCACCACATCAGGGCCGCGCCGATCAGGACGATGCCGCCCGCCCCGGCCCCCGCGGAGGCGGCCATCAGACCCATGTCGTCCGAGCCCTGCGCACCGGCCGGCTGGAGCGCGTCGCCCAGCTGGCTGCGGACGTCGTTGCCGCCGTCCACGCCCTTGGCGAGCGGGCCGCGCGAACCCTCCGTCGGCAGAGCCACGTACGGGAAGTACTTCTCGAACTTCTTGTCGTTCTTGTCGACCGCGTCACCGAGGTCGTTCTTCGCACCGAGCAGCTCACCCTCGACGACCTGCAGCGACGCGTCGATCACGTCGTCGGTGAGGCGACGGCCGTTCGGGAAGCCCGCGTTGTCACCGTCCAGGACACCCAGGCGCTTGGGCTTGGCGGCCGGCTTGATGGACGTGTTGAGCCGCAGCTGCTCCGACGGCGTCACGTGCGGCGGCTGGTTGAGGTCCTTCACTCCCTTGAGGAAGACGTCGACCAGGTCGTTGCGGGGCTCGGCCGGGGCCGGGATCTTGTAGATCGCCTCGATGAGCTTCGGCAGCTCCGGGTTGGTGACGTTCTTCAGGAACTGGGCGTCGTCGCGCGGGGTGGACGCGTTGAACGTGTCCTTGTCCTTGATGGGGTTGACGACCTCGTTGACCAGCGGGTTGCCGAGGCGCGAGACCTGAGTGAAGTAGCCCTTGGCGTTCTTGCGCTGGGTCGTCGACCAGATGCCGACGACCGGCTGCTCGTGCGACTCGGTGATGAAGCTGTTGGGGACCTGCAGGGCGATCGAGTTGACGTTGTAGCCCTTGAGGGTGTCGTTGCCGACCTCGGAGAGGTTCCCGCCGTACAGCAGGTCGAAGACGCGCAGGTCCAGGAAGAACGGGTCGTCGGCCTGACCGGCGAACGTCTGCGCGCCCCCGGCGAGTTTGTGCACGGCCTGCTGGCGCAGGGCGTTGTAGTCCGGCATCGACGCCTTGCCGACGTTCGACGGCGCGACCGGCACGTCGTCGGCGACCTTGGTCTTCGACACGGCCTTCAGGTGCTTCAGCTTGATCAGTTCGAGGTCGTAGGTCTGCGTGATGTTGAGGTCGGGGTCGTCGAGGCTCTCGACCGGGCCCGTGTTGTAGAGGAACGTCTTGTCGTTCTTCGTGTGTGTCTTGAACGTGTACCGGAAGAGCAGGTCCTCCTGCGCGTCACCGTTGCTGTCGATGCGCAGGTCGTACTGGGCGTCCTCGGCGAACGTGAAGAAGTTGGGCCCGCCGGCCGGTTCCTCGAAGGGGATCCAGTTCGCGACAATGGTCGTCGTGTCCGGCTTGTCCGGGCTGACGAACGCGTACACGTCGGTGTTGTCGTACTGCGGGGTCCCCGAGATCAGCGGGGCCTCGCGGTGGCTGGAGGCGGAGGCCTCCTCGGGTACCAGCGCGGTCACACCGGCGGCTGCGAGCCCGCCGGCGGCCAGCGCGCCACAGATCACGGTCGCGATGCTCGCGCGTCCCGCACCGGTCCTGGAGATAGGTGTCATGCCGTCCGTCCTCCGTGCCAACTTGCCTGACACACGCCATTCGGAGCGGTCGGCGAAGCGGATTGGTCGAATCTCAAACGTTCTTACGGCGCATCGGGAAAGTTGTTTCATCGCCGCGTGACCCGCGTTTTCGGCGCGCTGATCCGTAACCCCATCCGGAGGTGTGTGCGTTGCGAATGCCTCGTGTGAGGGGACAGGCCCGGTGCGGCCTCGGGAAGGGGGACCGAGTGGAGGCGGACGAGCTGCTGCTGCTCGTGGCAGGGGGCGACCAGAAGGCCTTCGAGGAGTTGTACGGACTGGTGTCCGGTCCGGTGTTCGGACTCGTACGGCGTGTGGTGCGCGACCCCGCCCAGTCGGAGGAGGTGGCTCAGGAGGTGCTGCTCGAACTGTGGCGCTCGGCGGCGAAGTTCGACCCGGGCCGGGGCAGCGCGATGTCGTGGATCCTCACCCTCGCCCACCGCCGGGCCGTCGACCGGGTGCGCAGCGCCCGCGCGGCCGGTGAACGCGAGCAGCGCGAGGCACTGCGCGCGAACCAGCCCGCCTTCGACCAGGTCACCGAGGAGGTCGAGGCCGGACTCGAACGGGAATGGGTGCGCCGCTGCCTCGACCGGCTCACCGTCCTGCAGCGCCAGTCGGTCACGCTCGCCTACTACGAGGGCTACACCTACCGTGAGGTGGCCGAGCAGCTCTCCCTGCCGCTGGGCACCGTCAAGACCCGGATGCGGGACGGGCTGACCCGTATGCGTGAGTGCCTCGGAGGTGTGGCATGAGCCTCTTCCGCCGCGAGGACCTGCACTCGCTCGCCGCGCCCTACGCGCTCGACGCCCTGGAGCCCCCGGAGCGGGTCCGCTTCGAGCGGCACCTCGCGGACTGCGACCGCTGCGGCGCCGAGGTGCGCGCCCTTTCCGAGGACGCCGTGCGGCTCGCCTGGTCCACGACCGCCCCGCCCCCGGCCGCCCTGCGCGAGCGGGTCATGCTCGCCGTACGGACGACTCCTCAGGACCCGGCGCCGCAGGGGGCGGTGCGTGAGCCGGCGCGGGCGCGGGCAGCTCAGCTGCCCCCGCACGTGTGGGGCGCCCAGCCGCCGCCGCGGCAGCGGCAACGCCGTCGCATCCCGCTGTTCGTGCCCTTCGCGACGGCCACCGCCGCCGCGGCCCTCGTCGTCGCCTCGTTGTTCGCCGTGCAGGCGAACCGGACCCAGGACCGGCTGACCGCGGAGCAAGATCGGTCACGTGAGATCGCCCACGTTCTGGCCGCTCCGGACGCCCGTGCGAGCACCGGCCGGGACGGACGGGGGCGTACGATCGGAGTGATCGCTTCCGCCACGGAGGGGAGTGCGGTCGTCACCCTCGGCGGATACGGCGCCCCGGCGGGCGGCCGCGTGCACCAGTTGTGGCTCATGCGCCCGGGCGCGCAACCACGCTCCCTCGGCCTCTTCCAGGGCGACACGCCCCTGGTCGCGACGGGTTTGGGGACCTCCGCGACGTCACTGGCCGTGACCGTCGAGCCCGCCGGGGGATCGCCGCAGCCCACTACCCAGCCGTTCGTCCAACTCGCCCTGAAATCTGTTGGATTCGGTGAGTGATCGCAGATACATCGTCAACCCCCTTACGGGGAAGGTGAATCCTGTGACCGCGATACACGAGTGCCGGGACGGGGCGATAGGGTTAGCCTGCCCGGGCCGGGTGGACTCGTACGGGTGGGGAGTGACATGGAACAGATAACAGTGCGCAGCAGGGCCAGGGTCCCTGCGATCACTTGCGGGAGCAGCGCGACCAGTTCGCGCCTCGACCGCCATCTCTCGGTGCTGGGCGGCCCCGCCGTCCCCCAGCGGGAGACGGTCGAGGCGACCTCGTTGATGCGGGAACTGACCGCGCGTCAGTCGCACGACCGCAGTGGCAGGGGTGCGCGCGTCCGTCGCGTCTCCCTCTTCGCGCCGCTGCGACGACTGCGCCGCTCCCTTTTCGGCAGCAGGTAGGGGCCCGCGCTCGGGCGGTCACACCGCCCCCGCGCCGGCGCTGCGACACCCTCAGTCCGTCATCCCCGCGGCACGCAGCGGCGCCAGGTGTGTTCCCGAGCGCGGTACGCCCCCTGTCGGTGCCTCTCCCCGCCCGGCAGTGACCGGGGGCTGTGTCCGCGGCTGCGGCCGCCCGTTCAGCGATCCCCGTGCGCGTACTGACGCACGGCCAGCGGCACGAACACCCCGAGCAGCACGGCGCACCACACGAGCGATCCCGCGACGGGATGGGCCACCGGCCAGGCCGCCCCCGCGGGCACCGGCGCGTTGCCGAAGAGGTCCCGCAGGGCCGTCGCCACCGCGCTGATCGGATTCCACTCGGCGACCGTCCGCAGCCAGCCCGGCAGCCCGCTCGTGGGGATGTACGCGCTGGACAGCAGCGGCAGCAGGAATGTCGCCCCGCCCAGCTGGCCGGCCGCCTCCTCGTTCCGGGTGAGCAGGCCGAGGTGGATCCCCGCCCACGTGCACGCGAAGCGGAACAGCAGCAGCAGCGCGAACGCTCCCACGGCCGCGAGCGCGCTCCCCTCGACCCGCCAGCCCACCGCCAGGCCAACCAGCACGAACGGCACCGTGCCGAGGGCCGTGGCCACCAGGTCCGCCGCGGCCTGTCCCAGCGGCACGGCCGCCCGGCTCACCGGCAGCGTGCGGAAGCGGTCGGTCACCCCCCGGTGCGTGTCCTGGGCCGCCTGGAACATTCCGGCCATGATCCCGCCCGAAGCGGTCGCCACCAGCAGGCCCGGCACGAGGAAGGACCGGTACGCCTCGCCCGGTACCGCCAGCGCGCTGCCGAAGACGTAGCCGAAGAACAGCAGCATGCTGATGGGCATCGTCTGGGTGAGGATCAGCAGGCCCGGGTTGTTGCGCAGCCGCAGCAGCTGGCGGCCCAGCATCGCGGTCCCGTCGTACGCCAGCATGCTCATGCGGCACGCTCCCTCTCGCCGGCCGTCCCGGTCGTCCCGGTCTGCGCGGTCTGCTCGGTCGTCGTCTCGGTCGTCTCGGTCTTCTCGGGCGCGGGCTCCGTGAGGCGCAGGAACACGTCGTCGAGGGTCGGCGGGCGCAGGCTCACGTCGAGCAGCGGCACGCCCGCGGTGTCCAGGGCGCGCACCAGCAGCGGGATCGTGAGCGTCGGGTCCTTGCTGACGGCGCCGACGGCGTTGCGCTCGTGGTCGAGCGTCGGCTGCGCGCCGGTCAGCCGGTCGAGCACGGCCGCCGCCTTCGCGAGGGCCCCGGCGTCCGGCACCACGACCTCGGCGTGCGCCCCGACCAGCGCCTTGAGCTGCGCGGGAGACCCGGTCTGCGTGACCCGTCCCCGGTCCACCAGAGCGATGTCGTCGGCCAGTCGGTCGGCCTCCTCCAGGTACTGCGTGGTGAGCAGCACGGTCGTGCCCTCGTCGGTCAGGCCGCGCACCACGTCCCAGATGAGGGTGCGGCTGACTGGGTCCAGGCCGGTCGTCGGCTCGTCCAGGAAGAGCACGTCGGGGCGGCGGATCAGGCTCGCCGCGAGGTCCAGGCGGCGGCGCATCCCGCCCGACCAGGTGGACGCGGGGCGGTCGGCGGCCTCGGTCAGGCCGAAGCGGTCCAGCAGTTCCGCGCTCCGGCCGGCCGGACCGCGTACCCGGTGCAGCCGGCCGAACAGCCGGAGGTTCTGACGCCCGGTGAGGTCCCCGTCGATCGAGGTGTCCTGCCCGGTGACGCCGATCCTCCGGCGTACGGCGGCGGCCTCGCGGACGAGATCGTGCCCCGCGACCCGGGCGGAGCCGGCGTCCGGCCGCAGCAGTGTGGTCAACAGCCCCACGGCCGTCGTCTTCCCCGCCCCGTTCGGCCCGAGGATCCCGCAGACCGTCCCCTCCGCGACCGCGAGGTCCAGTCCGCGCAGGGCGTGGACCTGCCCGAACCGCTTCTTCAGACCTTCACTAAGTACAGCGTACGTAGAAGTCATGGCAGGACCATAGCGCACTACGTACGTTGTACGTAACTAGGATGGTGGCCGAGGTGATGACCGATGGCGGGCCGAGCTGCCGTACCCGAAGTGATCTGGGCGCGCCCCGAGCGCACCGGCCGTGGGCCGAAACCGGCGTTCACCCGCGCCGACATCGCGGCGGCGGCCGTGCGGATCGCCGACGCCGAGGGGCTGGACGGGGTCACCATGCGGCACGTCGCCGCGGAGCTGGGCTGCGGCACCATGTCGCTCTACAACTACGTCCCCCGCAAAGAGGACCTGTACGAGCTGATGATCGACGCCATCGGTGCCGAGCACGAGATGTTCGAGCCCACGGGCGACTGGCGCGCCGACATGCTGCGCAACGCCGAGGAGACGCGCGCCATCATGCACCGCCACACCTGGGCGCCGCGCCTGATGGCGGGCGTGTTCGGCTTCAGCCCCAACACCCTGCGCTACCTGGAGCACTGTCTGGCCTGTCTCGAACCGCTCGATGTGCCGGCCGGTACGAAGACGGAGCTGGTCGCGCTGCTCAACGGCGTCGTGACGACGTACACCGGGAACGACATCGCGACCGCCGAACGCGCCCGCTCCATGCCGTGGTCGGCCGAGGAGGAGAACGCGGTCCGCATGGCCTACCTGGGCGGCCAGATCGCCACCGGCGCGTATCCGCGGCTGGCCGCGGCCTTCATGGAGCAGAGCGGGCCCGTCGATCTGGAGGCGGTGTTCCGGCGGGCCCTCGAACGCGTCCTGGACGCCTTCGACCCGGAGCTGCGCTGAGCGGCCCGCAGCTGCGCTGGAGGCGGCAGCCCCTGCGCCTAGAGCAGCGCCAGTTGACCCTCGGGGCCCTCCTCGGGCCCCTCCAGCACCGACGCCGGGCGGCGGGCCGCGCCCGGTACCGGGAGGACGCCCGCCTCGGACAGCTCCTTCGCCGTGACCGGGTCGGGGACCTCCGGCTCCTCCGTCGTGCGCAGCTCGGCCAGGAGCGCCAGGACGGTGATGAGCTCCAGCAGCTCCGACGTCCAGGCCTGCGGCCAGGTGGCGGGGCGGATCGCCGCCAGCGTGCCCGGCTCGGGGACCGCGACGCGGGTGGCGAACCACTCCTGGAGGACGCGGACCCCTCCCGCCTCGAAGTCCCAGGCCTCCGGCGGCACCGGGGAGATGCGGCCGTCGTCCAGGAACAGAGCCTCCTCGTCCCGGTCGTAGCGCAGCGCCACCGGGCGGGAGGGCAGCGGGGCGCGGACGTAGGGCCGGCGGCCGCCGGGGAGCTTGGGGCGGTCGCCGTCGCGGCGCATGAGCCACAGCAGCCGGCGGCCCCGTTCGAGGCCCCGCTCCCACGCGGCGGCGTCCCCGGTGAGCGGGACGGTGAGGTCCGGGCGGGCCGTGGCCGCGATCCAGGCCAGGACGTCCAGCGGGGCCGGGACGCCGCCCAGGCGGGCGCCGAGGTGCTCCAGCAGGCCCGGGGCCAGGTTCGGCTCGCGGCCGCCGGGGCGCCGGAACAACGGGCGGATCCGGCCGGGGCGCAGCAGCGGCGGCAGCGAGGTGACGAGCAGGGGCGGGTCGGCCTCGGGTGCCTCCACGACGAAGACCTGCCGCTCGTCCGCCACCCGCCACAGTTCCGGGCGGGCCGCGTCGATCAGCCGCTGGTCGGGGATGAGCCACTGCTCGTCGTAGGGGGCGAGCAGGACGCGCACCGGCTCCGGGCAGGGCCCCGAGGCACGCACCAGCTTCTCGGTGCCGCTGCTGGTCCGGCCGGGCAACTGGCCGACGGCCGTGTGGAGTGTGCGCGAGCGGGTCGGCTCGAACAGGGACGCGCGGTCGGGTCCCTCGGCCTTCACCAAGGCGTCCCAACGGGCTTTCAGGGACGCCGCGTCCGGCGCCGCCGGCCAGCCCCGGCCGAGCCGCGGCGGTGCGACGGACCACGGCATGAGGTCCGCCAGCAGCGGAGCGTCGTCGTGCGTCACGCCGGGCATCGTACGACGCGTCCGAGGGGTGCGGGGCCGGGCCCTGGGCGGTTCCGCCGCGCGGGCGCGGCCGGCCCCCGGGGGACCGGGGGCCCTTCCCTACGCATCCAGGGTCACTGTGAAGGAGAACCGGTCGCCGCGGTACTGGATGACGGCCACGTCCAGCGTCCGCCCCTCGCTGTCGTACGTCACGCCCGTGTAGTGCAGGATCGGGCTCAGCAGAGGGATGCGGAGCAGCTTCGCGGTCTCCGGGTCGGCCAAGCGTGCCTCGACCGTGTCCGTGATGCGGCTGATGTCCGCGCCCACCACGTCCCGCAGCACCTTGGTCATGGGCCACCGGACGAGGTCGTCCGGGTCGAGGCGCGCGGCCAGTTCGGGACGGACGTAGTTGCGGGCGTGGTTGGTGGGCTCACCGGTCTTCTCGTCGCTGCGCAGCCGGTGGTACGTCGACACCTCCCGCACCTCCGGGAAGTACTCGGCGAGTTCGCCGGGGACGGGCGCGCTGCCGTGCTCCAGCAGCTCGGTCGTCATGCCGGACTGCTGGGCCACGATCGCGTCCACCGAGCCGAGCAGACGCACCGGAGAACCCCGGCGCGCGTGCGGCTCGATGAACGTGCCCCGGCGGCGGTGACGCGTGATCAGCCCCTCGTCCTCCAGCTCCTTCAGCGCCTGCCGCATCGTCAGCACACTCACGCCGTAGTGCCCGGCCAGCTGCTCCTCGGTGGGCAGCCGCAGCGGGTCCTGCGGCGAGCGGCCGAGGATCGAGGCACGCAGCGACTGCGACACCTGGTACCAGAGCGGCAGCTTGCGGTTCAGGACGATCGAGTCCGGGGCGAAGGAGGTCACGGGGCCATCCGTACCGTCAGGAAATGATCAGTGCAAGGGGCGGAAGTGCCGTTCCAGGCCCTGCCAGACGTCGTCGTAGTGCTGCTGGAGGTGGTCCGCCTCGGCCGCGTGCGGGGTGAGGGTGAGGGGCCAGCGGGTCTCGAACATGAATGCCAGGCCGTCGTCGATCTTCTGCGGCTTCAGTTCCGCGGCGCTCGCCCGGTCGAAGGTCTCCCGGTCCGGGCCGTGCGCCGACATCATGTTGTGCAGCGAGCCGCCGCCCGGCACGAAGCCCTCCGCCTTCGCGTCGTACGCGCCCTCGATCAGGCCCATGTACTCGCTCATCACGTTCCGGTGGAAGTACGGCGGCCGGAACGTGTCCTCGCCCACCAGCCAGCGCGGTGCGAACACCACGAAGTCGACGCCGGCCAGGCCCGGGGTGTCCGACGGGGACGTCAGCACCGTGAAGATCGACGGGTCCGGGTGGTCGTAGGTGATGGTGCCGAGCACATTGAAGCGGTGCAGGTCGTAGACGTACGGCACATGGTTGCCGTGCCAGGCGACCACATCGAGGGGGGAGTGGTCGTAGGTGGCGGTCCACAGGTTGCCGCAGAACTTGTTCACCACCTCCACCGGCCCCTCCACGTCCTCGTACGCGGCGACGGGGGCGCGGAAGTCCCGGGGGTTGGCGAGCCCGTTGGCCCCGATCGGGCCCAGGTCGGGGAGGGTGAAGGGTGCGCCGTAGTTCTCGCACACATAGCCTCGGGCGGAGGCGTCGAGCAGTTCCACACGGAAGCGGACACCACGCGGAATCAGCGCCACATGTCCCGGCTCCACATGGAGCAGACCGAACTCGGTGCGCAGCAGCAGCCCGCCGCGCTCCGGGACGATCAGCAGCTCGCCGTCGGCGTCGCTGAACACCCGGTCCATGGAGGTGTCGGCCGCGTACAGGTGCACGGCGATGCCGGTGCGCTGGGTGGCGTCGCCGTTGCCGCCCAGGGTCCACAGTCCCGCCAGGAAGTCGGTCCCGGGCGCCGGGTCGGGCAGCGGGTTCCAGCGCAGGCGGTTGGGGTCGGGCACGGTCTCGGTGAAGGGGGCGGTGCGGACCGCGCCGTTGTCGGTGCGGGTGAACGCCGGGTGCGCGGCCGAGGGGCGGATCCGGTAGAGCCACGAGCGCCGGTTGTGCGCCCGCGGCTCGGTGAACGCCGTACCGCTCAGCTGCTCCGCGTACAGCCCGAGGGGGGCCCGCTGCGGCGAGTTGCGGCCCTCGGGCAGCGCGCCCGGGACCGCCTCCGAGCTGTGCTCGTTGCCGAAGCCGGACAGGTAGGCCAGGCCTTCGGCGGTCTTCCGCGCTTCCCCGCGCTCGAACGTGCTCGCGCGGGTGGTACCCCCATCGCCCATGATCGCTGCTCCCTTGCGGCCGTGACAGGCTCATCCGATTCCTATGCGACACCGTAGGATTGCGATTTCCCCGACGCAAGAGGGGCACGCGCCCTCCTCTTCACGGATGACCGGAACCAGACTTGAGAATGATCCGCGGGGCCGGACGTGTGTTCTACGCTCCCGAACATGTCGTGGACACGGAGACCCTGCGCCGCGCTCGTGGCCGGTGTCCTGCTCGTGACCGGCTCCACGGGCTGCGGCTCCGACGACGCCCGCAAGGACGGCGCATCGCCCGCACCGGTCGGCAAGATCCTCGCTGACCGGGACCAGGACGGGCGGCCCTACCGCGAGGTGGGACGCGAGGACGCCCCCGGCGTCGGCATCGAGGTGCAGCCCGACGCGGCCGGCGGCTGGGACGTCCACCTGACCCTGCGCAACTTCCGCTTCTCACCGGCCGGCGCGGCGGCCCGCCCGGTGGCCGGGCGCGGCCTCGCGCGCCTCTTCGTCGACGACCGCCCCGTGGCCCGGCTCCGCACTCCCGGGCACCGGCTGGACACCCGTCTCGTGCCGCGCGGCACGCACCGTGTCACGGCCCGTCTCTACGCCGACGACGGCACCGTGTGGGCGGTGGACGGCAAGCCCGTGGAGAGCACGGCCGACATCACCGCGTCGGAACCGGGACCGGGGACGAGCCCCGACGCCGCCTCCCGGCGCACGGCCCGGACGCAGGACCCGCTCACCGGGGGGCGAGGTTCACCGGACCGCGCCCGAGGGGCATCATGAAGCCCGTGCCCCACGCGACATCGCTCCGTCGCGCGCCCGTGCAGCGGCGCAGCGCAGAACGCCTGACCAGGATCCTCGACGCCTGCGCCGACCTCCTCGACGAGGTCGGATACGACGCCCTGAGCACGCGAGCCGTCGCCCAGCGGGCCTCGGTCCCGATCGGCTCGGTCTACCGCTTCTTCGGCAACAAGCGCCAGATGGCCGACGCCCTGGCCCAACGCAACCTCGAGCGGTACTCCGAGCGCGTCACGCAGCGCCTGCGGGACGCCGGTGAGGACGGGGGCTGGCGTACGGCCATGGACGCCGTCCTCGACGAGTACCTGGACATGAAGCGCACCGCGCCCGGCTTCTCCCTCGTCGACTTCGGCAACCAGATCCCGGTCGGCGCCCGCCAGGCGGAACCCAACCACCGCGTCGCCGACCGCCTCACCGAACTCCTCTCCGGTCACCTCGGCCGTGAACCCGACGAGGACCTGCGGCGCGTCTTCCTCATAGCGGTCGAGACCGCGGACACCCTCGTGCACCTGGCGTTCCGTGTCGCCCCGGAGGGGGATCAGCGGATCATCGACGAGGCGCGGGAGATGCTGCGGGCCTATCTCGCCAGGGTGCTCGACTGACCTCGTCCGAGTACTCGACCGACCTCACCACCGGCCTCGCCGGGATGCCTGGCCGGCCTCGATCCGGTCAGGGCCTCCCCACCATGCATACCGGTCGGTATGCTCGGCGCGTCAGCGTAGTCGCCGCCCCCGGGAGGACCCGTGTCCCGCACCGCCCTGCGTATCTGCCCCCTGTGCGAGGCCACGTGCGGCCTCACTCTCACCATCGACGGCACGCGCGTCACCCACGCCCGCGGGGACCGCGACGACGTGTTCAGCCGGGGGTTCATCTGCCCCAAGGGCGCTTCCTTCGGCGCGGTGGACTCCGACCCCGACCGGCTGCGCACGCCGCTCGTGCGCCGCGACGGGGAGCTGCGCGAGGCCACCTGGGCGGAGGCCTTCGACGCGGTCGCGGCCGGTGTCCGCCCGGTCGTGGAGCGCCACGGCCCGAACTCCGTCGGGGTCGTGCTCGGCAACCCGAACGTGCACACCATGGCCGGCGCCCTCTACCCGCCCCTCCTGCTCGCCGGGCTCGGCACCCGCAGCGTCTTCACCGCCTCCACGGTCGACCAGATGCCCAAGCACGTCTCCAGCGGCCTGCTCTTCGGCGACGCGAACGCCATCCCGGTGCCCGACCTCGACCACACCGACCACCTGATCCTGATCGGCGCCAACCCGCTGGAGTCCAACGGCAGTCTGTGCACCGCCCCCGACTTCCCCGGCAAGCTGAAGGCGCTCAAGGCCCGCGGCGGCACCCTCGTCGTGATCGACCCGCGGCGCACCCGCACCGCCAAGCTCGCCGACCGTCACATCGCCGTCCGGCCCGGCACCGACGCGCTGCTGCTGGCGGCGATGGCGCGGGTGCTCTACGACGAGGGCCTCGTCGAGCCGGCACCGCACGTGCGGGGCGTCGAGGAACTGGCCCCGCAACTGGCGGAGTTCACCCCCGAAGCCGTCGCCGAGGCGTGTGACGTCGACGCCGGCGTCATCCGCACCCTCGCCCGCGAACTCGCCGCCGCCCCCACCGCCGCCGTCTATGGCCGTATCGGCAGCTGCACCGTCCCGCACGGCACCCTCGCCAGCTGGCTCGTCGACGTCCTGAACATCCTCACCGGCAACCTCGACCGGCCCGGCGGCGCGCTCTTCCCGCAGGCCGCCACCGACAAGACCCCCCGCCCCGCCGGCCCGGGCCGCGGCTTCGCCCTGGGGCGCTGGCACTCCCGGGTGAGCCGGCACCCCGAGGCGAAGGGCGAACTGCCCCTGTCCGCCCTCGCCGAGGAGATCGACACCGCCACCGAGGAGGGCGAGCCGGTGCGGGCGCTGATCGTCGTGGCCGCCAACCCCGTGCTGTCCGCGCCCGACGGCGACCGGCTCGACAAGGCGCTCGGCTCACTCGACTTCATGGTCAGCGTCGACCCCTACCTCAACGAGACCTCCCGCCACGCCGACGTCGTCCTGCCCCCGCCCCCGCCCTCCCAGAGCCCCCACCACGACTTCGCCTTCAACACGCTCGCCGTACGCAACCAGGTCCGCTACACCCGCCCCGCGATCCCGCTGGAGCCGGGCCGCATGGCGGAGACGGAGATCCTGGCGCGGCTGATCCTCGCCGTCACGGGCATGCACGGAGCCGACCCGGCGGCCGTCGACCAGATGGTCATCGACCAGACCCTCGGCAAGGCGGTGGAGGAACCGCACTCCCCGGTCCACGGCGGCGATCCGCGCGAGCTCGCCGGCCGGCTCACCGGCGACACCGGCCCCGAGCGCCGGCTCGACATGATGCTGCGCCTCGGCCCCTACGGCGACGGCTTCGGCGTACGACCGGACGGGCTCAGCCTGGAGAAGCTGCTCGCGCACCCGCACGGCATCGACCTCGGCCCGCTGCGGCCCCGCCTTCCGCAACCCCTGAAGACCCGCAGCGGCGAGGTGGAACTGCTGCCCGGCCCGATCGCGGACGACCTGCCCCGCCTGCGCGCGGCCCTGGCCGAACGCCCCGCGGAACTCGTCCTGGTGGGCCGCCGACATCTGCGCTCCAACAACAGCTGGATGCACAACGTGCCCGCCCTCACCGGCGGCTCCAACCGCTGCACCCTGCATCTCCACCCCGAGGACGCCGAGCGGCTGGGCGTCGAGGACGGGGCCGCCGTGCGCGTGAAGGGCGCCGGGGGAGAGGTCGTCGCACCCGCCGAGGTCACGGACGCGATCCGCCGGGGTGTGGTGAGCCTGCCGCACGGCTGGGGCCACAACCGCCCCGGCATCCGCCTGAGCCACGCCTCCACGGACCCCGGCGTCAACGTCAACCAGCTCCTCGACGGCCGTCTCCTCGACCCGCTGTCGGGCAACGCGGTCCTCAACGGAGTGCCCGTCGAGGTCGCCCCCGTGGGCTCCGCCGCACCCTCCGCCGTGACCGAAAAGCTCACCGCTCTGACCTGAGCGAAGCTGTGACCAGCAGTTTTGCGCTTATTGCTCGCAGGTCAACGTCTTGTTAACGCTGCTTGACGGGACCTAACGTCTCGGGAACCGCCGGCCCTGGTGGGATGTTCAAGGGCGAACGTTAGGTATCCACTCATGCTGACCATCCTCGGCTTCGCCATGATCGCGACCTTCCTGGTCCTGATCATGATGAAGAAGATGTCGCCGATCGCGGCGCTCGTGCTGATTCCCGCGCTCTTCTGCGTGTTCGTCGGCAAGGGCGCCAAGCTCGGTGACTACGTCCTCGACGGCGTGACCGACCTCGCCCCCACCGCGGCGATGCTCATGTTCGCGATCGTCTACTTCGGCGTGATGATCGACGTCGGTCTCTTCGACCCGATCGTCCGCGGCATTCTCAAATTCTGTAAGGCCGACCCGATGCGGATCGTCGTCGGCACCGCCGTGCTCGCCGCGATCGTGTCGCTGGACGGCGACGGCTCGACCACCTTCATGATCACCGTCTCGGCGATGTACCCGCTGTACAAGCGCCTGAAGATGAGCCTGGTCGTGATGACCGGTGTCGCCGCCATGGCCAACGGCGTGATGAACACCCTCCCGTGGGGCGGCCCGACCGCCCGCGCCGCCACCGCGCTGAAGCTCGACGCCAGCGACATCTTCGTCCCGATGATCCCGGCGCTCCTGGTCGGCCTGCTCTTCGTCTTCGTCCTCTCCTACGTGCTCGGTGTGCGCGAGCGCCGGCGGCTGGGCGTGCTCACCCTGGACGAGGTGCTGGAGGAAGAGAACGAGACCGAGACGGTCCTCGTCGGCTCCGGTGCCTCCGGCGACGGCAAGGTCTCGATGAACAAGGGCGGCACGGCCACCGCGGGCTCCGGCACGGACGCCCCCACGGGTGCCACGGGCTCCGCCGACTCCGCCGCCCACGGTGACGACGACGGTTTCCAGGGCCTCGACCCGAACCGGCCCACCCTGCGTCCCAAGCTGTACTGGTTCAACGCGCTGCTCACGGTCGGCCTGCTCACCGCCATGATCATGGAATGGCTGCCGATCCCGGTACTGTTCCTCATCGGCGCCGCGCTGGTCCTCTCCGTGAACTTCCCGCACATCCCCGACCAGAAGGCCCGCCTGGCCGCCCACGCCGACAACGTCCTGAACGTCTCCGGCATGGTCTTCGCCGCCGCCGTCTTCACCGGCGTCCTCCAGGGCACCGGCATGGTCGACCACATGGCCAAGTGGATGGTGGACGTCATCCCTGGCAGCATGGGCCCGCACATGGCCCTCGTCACCGGCATCCTGAGCCTGCCGCTCACCTACTTCATGTCCAACGACGGCTTCTACTTCGGTGTCCTGCCCGTCCTCGCCGAGGCGGGTGCCGCGCACGGCGTCACCCCGCTGGAGATGGCCCGCGCCTCGCTGGTCGGCCAGCCGCTGCACATGTCCAGCCCGCTCGTCCCGGCCGTCTACGTCCTGGTCGGCATGGCCAAGGTGGAGTTCGGCGACCACACCAGGTTCGTCGTGAAGTGGGCCGCCCTCACCTGCCTGGTCATCCTCGGCGCGGGCATGCTGTTCGGAATCATCTGAGCCACTTCTTGGAGGACGTCGTCGTGAGGCCCGGTGGGAACCGCGGCTGGCTGCTCCGCCTCGTCATCGCCTTCTCCTTCGCGCAGGGGGCGGTGTCGATGGCCCGGCCCGCCGTCTCCTACCGGGCCCTCGCGCTGGGCGCGGACGAGCGCGCCGTCGGTGTGATCGCCGGTGTCTACGCGCTGCTGCCCCTGTTCGCCGCCGTGCCCCTGGGCCGGCGTACCGACCACGGCCGCTGCGCGCCGCTGCTGCCGGCCGGCGTGGTGCTCATAGCCGGCGGCTGCGCCCTCAGCGGCGTGGCCGGCTCCCTGTGGACGATGGCCCTGTGGAGCGGGGTGATGGGCCTCGGGCACCTGTGCTTCGTCATCGGCTCCCAGTCCCTCGTCGCCCGCCAGTCCGCGCCGCACGAACAGGACCGCAACTTCGGCCACTTCACCATCGGCGCCGCCCTCGGTCAGCTGGTCGGGCCGGTCGCCGCGGGTGCGCTGATCGGGGGCGAGGACATGGCGGGCAGCAGCGCGCTCGCCCTGATCGTGGCGGGCGCGACCGCGGCCGTCGCGTTCACCTCGCTGTGGCGCATCGAGCATCGCCGTACGCCGTCCGCGTCCGGGGCGGGCAAGGGGGCCCGGGTCCCCGTCCGCGGCATCCTGCGCGCCCGGGGGGTGCCGGCGGGCATCCTCATCAGCCTGGCCGTGCTGTCCGCGACCGACATCCTGACCGCCTACCTGCCGGTGGTCGGCGAGCACCGCGGCATCGCCCCGTCCGTGATCGGCGTCCTGCTCAGTCTGCGCGCGGCGGCGACGATCGCCTGCCGCCTGGTGCTGACGCCCCTGCTGCGGTTGCTCGGCCGGACCCTGCTGCTGACGCTCACCTGTCTGCTGGCGGCCCTGCTGTGTGCGGGCATCGCCCTGCCGGTGCCGGTGTGGGCGCTCGGACTGCTGCTGGTAGCGCTGGGTTTCTGCCTTGGCGTCGGGCAGCCGCTGTCGATGACGACGGTGGTCCAGGCGGCCCCCGACGACGCCCGTTCCACCGCCCTGGCCCTGCGGCTGACCGGCAACCGGCTCGGGCAGGTCGCCGCGCCCGCCGCGGCCGGTCTGATCGCCGGGGTCGCGGGTGTGGCGGCGCCGTTCGTGATGCTGGGCGTGCTGTTGCTGCTGTCGTCGGGGGTCGCATCGAGGTCGCCGCGGGGGCCGGAGGAACAGCAGGAGCCCGGCGGGCCGGAGGAGGCGGAGGGCGAGTCCCCGGAGGAGCGAAGAGGCCCCAGGCGCGGGGCGTCACTGCGCGGTGAGAGCGAGGGCGGTACAAGCTGACGTGGCTTCGGCCAGGCCCACGGTGGCCCGTTCACGGTGCCCAGGGCCGACTGCCCGATGTGCAGGCCGACGACGCGGGTCGGCCGCCCACCCGCGGGCGGGCCGCGTCGCCCGCGGTGAGGCCTTCACGCCGGTCAGCGGCGCGGCCGCGATCGGCCTGGCCACCGTCGCCCGGGCGGTCCGGGTCCGGCTGCAGGCGATGCGGGGCGTCCGGGGCCGCCCCGAGCTGCGGCTGATCACCCGCGGCGGTGGCCACGACCGCAGGAAGGCCACTTAGGGTCTGTCGTTTGGATCATGACGCAGACGCGGGGCCTGGCACGCGCATCTGCCGCGTTGTCGTCACTCGCCGATGCTCCGCATCGACTCCCTCCTCCGCCTTGCAGCTGCACGCACCAGGCCCCGCTCACCGGCGTTCACAGGTGCTGCCGATGCCCTGCGCCATGATCCAAACGACAGGCCCTAGGGAACCTGGTCGTCTGCGCCCACCTCACCGTCGTCCGCCGGCCCGGACCGGCCCCGGCCGACAGCCGATCCGGTCCGTCCGCCTTCTCACCAGATGGACCGGAGCCCCCGATCCTGTCCGGTGTCTTCCCCAGGCCGCACACATTCCGTTAACTTCCGTGACCCACAGCCCCGTACGACCCGCACGGGGCTTCCGACCGCGGAGCACCAGCGCCCTGATGACCCCTCGGGGGCCCCTCATGACACGCGCCATCTCCCTGCACGACGTGAGCAAGGCCTACACGCGGGGCGCCCGCGTGGTCGACCGGCTGACGCTGGACATCACGCCCGGCGAGTTCCTCGTGCTGCTCGGCCCGTCCGGCTGCGGCAAGTCGACCGTGCTCAGAATGATCGCCGGGCTGGAGGAGATCGACGAGGGCCGGCTGCTGCTCGACGGCGAGTACGCCAACGACCTGCCGCCCTCCGGCCGGGACATGGCGATGGTCTTCCAGAACTTCGCCCTCTACCCGAACATGACCGGCCGCGACAACATCGGCTTCCCGCTGCGCATCGAGTCCCCGGGCGCGGACCCCCGCCCCCGCGTCGACGCCACCGCCCGCATGCTCGGCATCGAGGATCTCCTCGACCGCCTGCCCGGCCAGCTCTCCGGCGGCGAACGCCAGCGGGTCGCCATGGGCCGGGCCATCGCCCGCCACCCCTCCGCCTTCCTGATGGACGAGCCGCTGTCCAATCTCGACGCCAAGCTCCGCACCCATCTGCGGGCCGAGATCTCCCGGCTCACCCAGGAACTCGGCGTCACCACGATCTACGTCACGCACGACCAGGCCGAGGCCATGTCGCTCGGCGACCGCGTCGCGGTGCTGCGCGGCGGCGTGCTGCAGCAGGTCGACACCCCCCGTGTGGTCTACGCGCTGCCCGGCAACGTCTTCGTCGCCGCGTTCATCGGCACCCCGCGCATCAACCTGCTGCGCGGCCTGGTGCGCGCCCCGCTGGACGGGGCGATGACCATCAGCCTGGGCAAGCAGTTCCTGCGGCTGCCCGAGCCGCTCTCCCTCGACCACCAGTTGCTGCGGGTCCAGCAGGGCCGCGAGGTCATCGTCGGCCTGCGCTCGGAGGCCGTCCGGATCGCCAAGCACAGCGCGGCCCGCCCCGGCGAGGTGCCGATCACCGGCCTCGTCGAGCACGTGGAATTCCAGGGGCACGAGATCCTCGTCCACTTCAACACCGGCTCCAGCCCGGCCGTCGTCCCCGAACTGGAGGCTCCGCGCCCCCGCCCCGGCCGCCCCGTCCGGCGGCGGCGCCGCGACGGCTCGGTCCTGACCCGGCTGCGGGAGCGGACCGGGGCCGGGCGGGCCGGGCCCGTGATCGCCGTGGACCGTCCCGAGGCCGCCGCCCCCGCCACCGCCGACGTGCGCCTGCCCGGCGACCTCATCGTCCGCACCACCCCGGACCTGGCCCTCCGTCACGGCATGCAGGTGCCGCTCCTCGTGGACCTCGCCCACCTCTTGGTCTTCGACCAGCACGGCGACCGCATCTGCCCGCACCCGGACCGGCTGCCCGACCTGGGGGAGTGAGGAGCGGCACATCCGGGAGTGACCGTCCGCGTGCTCTGATGACCGGTGGTGTCTGGCGCCAGAAAACTATCGTCGCTAGTTTATGTGCCGGACGACGACACCCCCGGAGGAAGCGCGATGAAGGCACACGACGGCATGTACATCGACGGCGCCTGGCGCCCCGCCGCCGGCCCGGACGTGATCGAGGTCGTGAACCCGGTCGACGAGCAGGTCATCGGCACGGTCCCGGCGGGCACCGCCCAGGACGTCGACAACGCCGTACGGGCCGCTCGCGCCGCCCTGCCCGGCTGGGCCGCGACCCCGCCCGCCGAGCGCGCGGCGCGGCTGGCCGCCCTGCGGGACGTGCTCGTGGCCCGCGCGGACGAGATCGCCGAGACCGTCACGGCCGAACTGGGCTCGCCGCTGAAGTTCTCGCAGGCCGTCCACGCCGGTGTGCCGATCGCGGTGGCGGGCTCCTACGCCGAACTGGCGGCCACGTACGCCTTCGAGGAGAAGACCGGCAACTCGGTCGTGCACCAGGAGCCGGTCGGAGTCGTGGCCGCGATCACGCCCTGGAACTACCCCCTGCACCAGATCGTCGCCAAGGTCGCCCCGGCCCTCGCGGCGGGCTGCACGATCGTGGTGAAGCCCGCCGAGGACACCCCGCTGGTCGCCCGCCTGTTCGCCGACGCCGTGCACGAGGCGGGCCTCCCGGCCGGTGTCTTCAACCTGGTCACCGGCCTCGGCCCGGTCGCCGGCCAGGCCCTCGCCGAGCACCCCGGTGTCGACCTCGTCTCCTTCACCGGCTCCACCGCCGTCGGCCGGCAGATCGCCGCGATCGCCGCCGGACAGATCAAGAAGGTCGCACTGGAGCTGGGCGGCAAGTCAGCCAACGTCATCCTCCCGAGCGCCGACCTGGCCAAGGCGGTCAACGTCGGGGTCGCCAACGTCATGTCCAACTCCGGTCAGACGTGCAGCGCCTGGACGCGGATGCTGGTCCACCGCGACCAGTACGACGAGGCCGTCGAACTCGCCGCCGCGGCCGCCGCCAAGTACGGCGACCGCATCGGCCCGGTCGTCAACGCCAAGCAGCAGGCCCGGGTGCGCGGCTACATCGAGAAGGGCATCGCGGAAGGCGCCCGGCTGGTCGCCGGCGGCCCCGAAGCCCCGCGCGAGAGCGGCTACTTCGTCAGCCCGACCGTCTTCGCCGACGTCACCGAGGACATGACCATCGCCCAGGAGGAGATCTTCGGCCCCGTCCTGTCGATCCTCGCCTACGAGGACGAGGAGGACGCCCTGCGCATCGCCAACGGCACCGTCTACGGCCTGGCCGGTGCCGTCTGGGCCGGGGACGAGGCCGAGGCGGTGGCCTTCGCGCGCCGTATGGAGACCGGCCAGGTCGACATCAACGGGGGCCGCTTCAACCCCCTCGCGCCCTTCGGCGGCTACAAGCACTCCGGCGTCGGCCGCGAACTCGGCGTGCACGGCCTGGCCGAGTACCTCCAGACCAAGTCCCTCCAGTTCTAGCCAGTGCCAGCCAGTTCTAGCCAGGGAGTTCCCACCGTCATGGCTGTCCGCGCCGCCGTTCTGCCCGCCGTCGGCTCCCCGCTGGAGATCACCGGCATCGAGCTGCCCGACCCCGGACCCGGCCAGGTCCGCGTCCGGCTCGCCGCCGCCGGGGTCTGCCACTCCGACCTGTCCCTGTCCGACGGCACCATGCGCGTGCCCGTCCCCGCCGTCCTCGGCCACGAGGGCGCCGGCACGGTCGTCGCCGTCGGCGAGGGCGTCACCCACGTCGCACCCGGCGACGGGGTCGTCCTCAACTGGGCCCCGTCCTGCGGCGCCTGCCACGCCTGCTCGCTCGGCGAGGTGTGGCTGTGCGCCAAGGCCCTCAGCGGCACCGGCGACGTCTACGCCCGCACCACCGGGGGCACCGACCTCCACCCCGGCCTGAACGTCGCCGCGTTCGCCGAGGAGACGGTCGTCTCCGCGGCCTGCGTGCTGCCCGTCCCCGGCGGCGTCCCGCTCACCGACGCCGCCCTCCTCGGCTGCGCCGTCCTCACCGGCTACGGCGCCGTCCACCACTCGGCCCGGGTCCGGCAGGGCGAGACGGTCGCGGTGTTCGGCGTCGGGGGAGTGGGCCTGTCCGCCCTCCAGGCGGCCCGGATCGCGGGCGCCTCGCAGATCGTCGCGGTGGACGTGTCCGCGGAGAAGGAGGAGCTGGCCAGGGCGGCCGGTGCCACCGACTACGTCGTCGCCTCCGACACCACCGCCCGCGACATCCGCGGCCTCACCGGCAAGCAGGGCGTGGACGTGGCCGTGGAGTGCGCCGGCCGCGCGGTCAGCATCCGGGCGGCCTGGGACTCCACCCGCCGGGGCGGCCGCACCACCGTCGTCGGCATCGGCGGCAAGGACCAGCAGGTCACCTTCAACGCCCTGGAGATCTTCCACTGGGGCCGCACCCTCTCCGGCTGCGTCTACGGCAACTCCGACCCGGCGGTGGACCTCCCGGTCCTGGCCGGCCACATCCGGGCGGGCCGCCTCGACCTGGGCGCGCTGGTGACCGAACGCATCTCCCTGGACGGCATTCCGGCGGCCTTCGAGAACATGCTGGCGGGCAAGGGCGGCCGGGCCCTGGTCGTCTTCTAGCCCCCGGTTCCGGCGTACCCCGGCCTCCTGACGAGGCCGGGGCCTTCGGCATGCCCGGGCCCGTGGTCGATGCCAAGTACAGGTAAAAGTCCTGGTGCACGACCCGTTGACGGGCATACCGTCCGGTCAGTACGTTCCCGGAACCCGAGCCACCCCCCGTTCCGTCCCCCGCACCCCCCGGAGCGTGCACCGCATGGACACGGCACCTTCCGCTCAATCCGTCACGACCTCACCCGCCGTCGGCAACCGCCGCCGGGTGGCCACCGCGGCCGCGCTCGCCTCGGCCGTCGAGTGGTACGACTACTTCGTCTTCGGCATCGCCGCCGCCCTCGTACTCGGCGACCTCTACTTCCCCTCCGGCAGCGCCACCGCAGGCGTTCTCGCCTCGTTCGCGACCTTCGCCGTCGGCTTCCTCGCCCGCCCCATCGGCGGCATCGTCGCCGGCCACCTCGGCGACAAGCGCGGCCGCAAGCCGATGCTCGTCCTCGCGCTCACCCTCATGGGCGTCTCCACCACCGCCATCGGCCTGCTGCCGACCTACGACACGATCGGCGTGGCCGCCCCGATCCTGCTCGTCCTGCTCCGGGTCGCGCAGGGCGTCGCCGTCGGCGCCCAGTGGGGCGGCGCGATGCTCCTGGCCACCGAGTACGCCCCGGAGGGCAAGCGCGGCGTCTACGGCAGCGTCGTCCAACTCGGCGTCCCCATCGGCGTGGTCACCGCCAACACCGTCTTCCTGCTGGCCGGGGCGCTCACCACCGACTCGGCGTTCGCCGCCTGGGGCTGGCGCGTGCCGTTCCTGGTCGGTCTGCTGGTGCTCGGCCTCGCCTGGTACATCCACACCCGCGTCGAGGAGACCCCGGCGTTCCGGGAGGCCGAACGGGCGCTCGCCGAGAAGGAGAAGTCCGAGCAGAACTCCCCGCTGCGCACCATCCTGCGCGGCCACCTGGGCACGGTGTTCCTGGCCGGCGGCTCGTTCGCGGTGAACACCGCCACCTTCTACATCCTCATCACCGGCGTCCTCGACTACACGACCCGGGAACTGGACATGAAGAAGGGCCCGGTGCTCCTGGTCTCGCTCTGCGTCAGCCTCACCCAGCTGGTGCTGATCCCGGCCGCCGCCGCGCTCTCCGACCGCGTGGGCCGCATCCGGATCTACGCCTTCGGCGCGGTCGGCATCGCCCTGTGGGCCGTACCGCTCTTCCTGCTGATCGACACCGGCTCGCTGCTGTGGCTCGCGGTCGGCACGTTCGTCGCGAGCTGCTTCCTGAGCATCATGTACGGTCCTCAGGCCGCCCTGTTCGCCGAGCTGTTCACGCCCGAGATGCGCTACACCGGCGCCTCCCTCGGCTACCAGATCGCGGCCGTCGCGGGCGGCGGGCTCGCGCCCTTCATGATGGTGCTGCTGCTGGAGGCGACGGGCACGTCGATGGCCGTGTCCGGCTACATCGTCGTGCTGTCGGTGATCGCCCTGGTGTCGATCAAGATCCTCGCGGACCGGGCGCGCGGCGCCGCAGCGCAGAGCGCGCCGGAGGCGAAGGCCGAAGCGGAGACGCAGGCGGAGTCAGCGGGCTGAGTCCCCGGTCTCCTCGGGCAGTGGCTCCGGAACCGCTTCCGGAGTCACCGCCCGGGCCGCCGTCCGCGACCGCGACCGGGACACCGCCACGCCCGCCAGGCACAGCACACCGCCCACCAGGGTGAGCAGCCCCGGCACCTCGCCGAGGAACAGCCAGGACATCAGCACGACCAGCGCGGGCGCCGCGTACGTCGTCGCGCCCATCCGGCTCGCGGTCGTGCGGGACAGGGCGTACGCCCACGTCGTGAAGGCGAGGGCGGTCGGGAAGACGCCCAGGTAGAGCATGTTGAGCGTCGCCGAGAGGGGAGCCGTGGCGGCCTCCTGGAGGAGCTGCCCGGCGAACGGCAGGCACAGCACCGCGCCGACCAGACACCCGAACGTCGTCACCTGCAAGGGGCTCGCCGAGCCCAGCGCGGGCTTCTGCGCCACGACACCCGCGGCGTACGCGATCGCCGCCAGCAGGCACAGCACGACCCCGAACACCGAGGAACCACCCTCGCCCGACATCGAGAGACCCACCGTCACGGCACCGGCGAACGACACGGCCATCCCCGCCAGCAGCCGCGGCGGCATCGGGTCGCCCAGCAGCCGGGCCCCGAGCAGCGCGATGAGGATCGGCCCGGTGTTCACGACCAGGGCGGCCGTCCCCGCGTCGACCTGCTGCTCGCCCCAGTTCAAGGCGACCATGTAGAAGCCGAACCACAGCACGCCGGATATCGCGATCCCGCGCCAGGCCGAGCGCGGTGGCAGCCCCTCCCGCCGCAGCAGACAGATCACCCCCAGCATCAGTGCCCCGGCCAGCAGCCGCCCGAGGGCCAGGGCGCCCGGCGCGTAGGCGTCACCGGCGCTGCGGATCGACACGAAGGCGGAAGCCCACAGCACGACGGTGACCGCGGCCGCACCGGCAGCCAGCAGCTCAGCCCGGCGGCCGGGACGGGACGGGGAGTTCGACATCATGCTCCAGAGGCTAGGAAGGGGAGGGACCGGAAGGCTCGCGGATTTCGGACGGAGCATCGGGCGCACCGGGGAAAGCGCCGTACCGGGCCGGACGACGCGCCATGTGCGCGGCGGGGGATCGCGTCGTGCAGGTGGGCCGTTGGTATCGCGCTCGGCCGGGGATTGCGCCGTGCTGGAGCGGCCGGGCGCCGGACGGGGCTATCGCAACGCGACGGCTTCCAACCCCAGCAGGTCGAACAGGGCGCGTTCGCCGGCCGCCGTCACCTTCACGGCGCGCTCGGAGCCGATGCGCACGCACCAGCCCGTGTCCAGGGCGTGCCGGCACAGGGCCGCGCCCGCGACACCGGCCAGGTGAGGACGGCGCTCGGTCCAGTCGAGGCAGGCCCGGGCCAGGGGGCGCCGGCCACGCCGCTCCAGGCCGATCCCGGCCGACGCGAACCAGGCCAGCCCGGCGTCCGTGAGTGCGAACCCCCTCTCCTGCTCCAGCAGCCCGCGTGCCGTCAGCGCGTCGGTGACCGCGATGCCGAGCCGCCCGGCGAGATGGTCGTAGCAGGTGCGGCCCCGGGCCATCGCCGAGCCGGCGCTCGACGCCCGCAGCGTGCGCGGCCGTTCCGCCCTTTCCGGTGTGACCTGGGCGGCCAGGTCCTCCAGCAGCTGCGCGACCCGGGCGTCGGCCAGCCGGACGTACCGGTGCCGGCCCTGCCGCTCCTCGGTGAGCAGCCCGCCCGCGACGAGCCGGCTCACGTGCTCGCTCAGCGTCGACGCGGCGACCCCCGCGTGCCGCGCCAGCTCGCTCGCGGTCCAGGCCCGTCCGTCGAGCAGCGCCAGCAGGCACGCGGCCCGGGTCTCGTCCGCGAACAGCGCGGCGAGCCGTGCCAGGGCCGTCGCCTGCGGATCCCTCGTGGTCATGCCTCCAGCATGGGACACGGACGGTTCGGCCGGCGCCGAAACGTCCGTGGCGTGGCCTACGCCGTACGCCGCACCTGCTCGTACTGCCGCGCCAGCCCGTCCAGCAGTGCCGTCAGTCCGGTCTCGAAGGCCCTCTCGTCGATCTTCTCCTGCTGTTCGGCCAGGCGGTGGGCCTGCTGGAGGTGGGGATAGTCGGCCGGGTCGTAGGCGCTCGCGTCGTCCACGAAGCCCCCGGCGAACGAGCCGAGAGCCGAGCCCATCACGAAGTACCGCATCAGCGCGCCGATGGACGTGGCCTGGGCCGGCGGCCAGCCCGCGGCGACCATCGCGCCGTAGACGGCGTCCGCGAGGCGAAGTCCGGCCGGGCGGCGGCCCGGGCCGCGGGCCAGCACCGGGACGATGTTCGGGTGGTCGCGCAGCGCTGCCCGGTAGGAGACGGCCCAGTCGTGCAGCGCGGTCCGCCAGTCCCGGCCGTCCTGGAACATCGACAGGTCCACCTGGCCGCTCACCGAGTCGGCGACCGCCTCAAGGATCTCGTCCTTGGTGCGGAAGTGGTTGTACAGCGACGGCCCACTGACCCCCAGTTCGGCCGCGAGGCGCCGCGTGGAGACGGCGGCCAGACCCTCCGCGTCCACGAGCGCGCGGGCCGTCTCGACGATCCGGTCGGTGCTGAGCAAGGGCTTGCGCGGTCGGGCCATGGCGCACATAGTAGGGCTGCACGGAGAAACTAGCAGTGCTAATTTAAACGTACAGCTTTCGGCTTTCAGTGGGGTGACCTGTGGTGAATCTGGGGCTCAGCGAAGAGCAGAGCGCGGTCCGTCAGCTCGCGCGGGACTTCGTGGAGCGCGAGATCACCCCGCACGTCGTCGCCTGGGACCGTGCCGAGGAGGTCGACCGGGGCATCGTCAAGAAGCTCGGCGACGTCGGCTTCCTCGGCCTGACGATCGACGAGGAGTACGGCGGCTCCGGCGGCGACCACCTCGCGTACTGCCTGGTCACGGAGGAACTGGGGCGGGGCGACTCGTCCGTGCGCGGCATCGTCTCCGTCTCCCTGGGGCTGGTCGCCAAGACCGTCGCCGCCTGGGGGAGCGAGGAGCAGAAGCGGCGCTGGCTGCCCGGCCTGACCTCCGGCGCGGCGGTCGGCTGCTTCGGCCTGACCGAGCCCGGCACCGGCTCCGACGCGGGCAACCTGGCGACCCGGGCGGTACGGGACGGTGACGACTACGTCCTCAACGGCACCAAGATGTTCATCACCAACGGCACCTGGGCCGATGTGGTCCTGCTCTTCGCCCGCTCCACGGACGCCCCCGGACACAAGGGCGTCTCCGCCTTCCTCGTCCCCACCGACACGCCCGGCCTGACCCGCCGCACCATCCACGGCAAGCTCGGGCTGCGCGGCCAGGCCACCGCCGAACTGGTCCTGGAGGACGTGCGGATACCGGCCTCCGCCCTGCTCGGGGAGGAGGGCAAGGGCTTCTCGATCGCCATGTCGGCGCTCGCCAAGGGCCGGATGTCGGTCGCCGCGGGCTGCGTCGGCATCGCCCAGGCCGCCCTCGACGCGGCCGTGCGCTACGCGGGGGAGCGCGAGCAGTTCGGCAAAACCATCGCCCACCACCAGCTCGTGCAGGAACTGCTCAGCGACATCGCCCTGGACGTCGACGCCGCGCGGCTGCTGACCTGGCGGGTCGCCGACCTGATCGACCGGGGGCGGCCGTTCGCGGTGGAGTCGTCCAAGGCCAAGCTGTTCGCCTCGGAGGCCGCCGTCCGCGCCGCCAACAACGCGCTCCAGGTCTTCGGCGGCTACGGCTACATCGACGAGTACCCGGCGGGCAAACTGCTGCGGGACGCCCGGGTGATGACCCTCTACGAGGGCACGAGCCAGATCCAGAAGCTGGTCATCGGGCGGGCGCTGACGGGCGTGTCGGCGTTCTGAGTACGTTTCTGAGTACCTCGGCGGATGTGGCGCGGGCCACGTCCGCCGATGCTGTCGCCCATGAGTGACACACCGGGCAAGCAGCAGAACACGGCAGCCTTCTACGGACAGGCCGTCGCCTCCTTCGCCGTCGCCATGGCCGCCACCGCCATCGGCATCTACCAGCTGAGCGCCGACGCCTGGGTGCGGGCCTTCCTCGCCATCGCCGTCCTGTACCTGGTCACCTCGGCCTTCACCCTGTCCAAGGTGATCCGGGACCGCCAGGAGGGGACGGGCGTGGCCCCCTCGTACGCCCCCTACGAGAAGCGCTGAGCGGCCACACTAAGCGCTCGCTCACCTTCGGCGGTATGGTGTTGCTCCTGCCAGTGGAGAGGGGCGAGCGATGAGTACGGCGGAGGAGACGGCCGGCGGCGAGGCGCAGGCGTGGGGCGAGGTCACGCCCGACGCGGCGCGGCGGCTGCTGGTGGCCGCGGTGGAGGCCTTCGCCGAGCGTGGCTACCACGCGACGACGACCCGGGACATCGCGGGCCGTGCCGGCATGAGCCCGGCGGCGCTCTACATCCACTACAAGACCAAGGAGGAGCTGCTGCACCGCATCAGCAGGATCGGGCACGAGAAGGCCCTGGAGATCCTGCGGACGGCGTCCCGGCGGGAGGGCACCCCCACCGAGCGGCTCGCCGGCGCGGTCAGCTCCTTCGTGCGCTGGCACGCGGGCGGACGTACCACCGCGCGGGTCGTGCAGTACGAACTCGACTCGCTCGGACCCGACGCCCGCGCCGAGATCCTCGCGCTGCGCCGCGAGGTCGACGGCGAGGTGCGCCGGATCATCGAGGAGGGCGTGGAGTCGGGCGAGTTCGACGTCCTCGACGTGCACGGCACGACGCTGGCCGTGCTCTCCCTCTGCATCGACGTGGCCCGGTGGTTCAGCGTCGGCGGGCCCCGGACGCCGGAGGAGGTCGGCGAGCTGTACGCCGACCTCGTCCTGCGGATGGTCGGGGCCCGGAACCCGGCGGCCTGAGGCCGGGAGCCCCGGCCTCAGAAGTAGTAGCGCGCCACGGACTCGGCGACGCAGACCGGCTTGTCGCCGCCCTCGCGCTCGACGCTGAAGGCGACGGCCACCTGGACGCCGCCCGGCACCTCGTCGACGGCGCTGATGGCGGCGGTGGCGCGCAGCCGGGAGCCGACCGGGACGGGGGCGGGGAAACGCACCTTGTTCGTGCCGTAGTTGACGCCCATCTTGACGCCCTCGACGGCGATCAGCTGCGGTCCGAAGAGGGGCAGCAGGGACAGGGTCAGATAGCCGTGCGCGATGGTGGTGCCGAAGGGGCCCGCGGCGGCCTTCTCCGCGTCGACGTGGATCCACTGGTGGTCACCGGTGGCCTCCGCGAAGAGGTCGATCCGCTTCTGGTCGATGTCGAGCCAGTCGGTGTACCCCAGCTGTTCGCCCACCGCCGCCCTCAGGTCGTCGACGGACGTGAAGATCCTCGGCTCTGCCATGTTCTTCCAGGCCTCTCGTGTCCAGGGAGTCTGCCCGCTCATATGTCTAAGCGACTGCTTAGCATGGTCGCCCGCCGGGGCTGTGTCAACGGACTCGGTAGGGTTCGCGGGGTGCACCGGATTCCAGAGAAGATCCATGAGCTCACGGTCGGCCAGCTCGCGGCGCGCAGCGGCGCCGCCGTCTCCGCCCTGCACTTCTACGAGTCCAAGGGCTTGATCAGCAGCCGCCGGACCTCGGGCAACCAGCGCCGCTACGCCCGCGACACGCTGCGCCGGGTCGCGTTCATCAGGGCCGCGCAGCGGGTCGGTATCCCGCTGGCGACGATCCGTGAGGCGCTGACGCAGCTTCCGGAGGAGCGGACGCCGACCAGGGAGGACTGGGCGCACCTCTCGGAGACCTGGCGCACCGAACTGGAGGAGCGCATCAAGCAGCTCAACCGCCTCCGGGACCATCTGACCGACTGCATCGGCTGCGGCTGCCTCTCCCTGGACACCTGTGTCCTGTCCAACCCGGACGACGCCTTCGGCGAACGCCTCACCGGTTCCCGCCTGATGGTCGACCGGGGCGGTCGCGGGTAACGCCCGCCCGGCTCGCCCCGTACTCCGCGAGCCCCGCCGCGACCAGGTCCGCGTTGGATCCCGCCCGCTTTCCGTCCGGCAGGACCAGGGCGTCCTCCAGTCCGATCCGCGTGGCCAGGCCCAGACCGCCCGAGAGTCGCAGCACCGGCCACGCGCCTGCGTCCTCCCCGTGCAGCAGGACCGGGCGGCCGTGCGCGGACCCGATGGCGGACAGCAGTTCATGCGCGGCAGCGACCGCGTCCGAAGGGTCGGTGTCCGTCACCTCCGCCAGGACCCTCAGCACCCTCGGCCCGAGCGGCGAGGCAGCGAACCGCTCCGCCCCGTCCGTGCCCGACCAGATGCCGGCCTCCACCCCCACCCCGAGCTCCATGAGCAGCGCGGCCGTCTCCTCCGCCCCCGGCTCGTGCCAGTTGACCGAGGCGTGGTCGGGCAGCACGGTCCAGGCGCGGATCCGCTCCAGCCGGGCCGCGGGGTCGGGCTCCGCCCACGCGCCCGTGGTCACACCGACCGGCACCGCCACCCGCTCCCGGATCGCCGGCAGTGTCTGTGCGAGCACCCGCGGCGACAACGTGTCCTGCCCGCAGGGCGTCTTGGGATGGACGTGGATGTCCGTCGCCCCGGCGGCCACCGCCCCGGCGGCGGAGTCGGCCATCGCCTCGGGCGTCAGCGGCACGGCCACGCCGTCGGCGGCCGTCCGCGAACCGTTCAGGCACACCTGCATCATGGCGTCGATGGTGCCAGTCACCACCGACAGTCGGGGGTGCGGCATCCCCGGCGCACCCCCCGCGCACCCGCATCCGTCAAGCCGACACCAACAACCTCGCCCGCCTGGCGTAGGCCAGGGACTCGGGCGTGAGCACGGGACGCGGCACGAGGATGCCGCAGTCCGCGCAGACCGGACCGGACGACGGTTCGTGGTCCAGGTCGTACCTCCAGACCAGTTGCTCCCCGCCGCACACCGGGCACGCCGAGCCCGGCTCGCGCTCCAGCGCGGCGATCAGCCGGCGCAGCACCTCGGCCAGCGGTTCACGGGGATGGACCGCCGGGTCGTCGCACCACGCCACGCCGAAACCGCCCCAGGTCAGCCGGTGCCAGTCGTCCACGCTGCCCGGCCTGCGCAGTCCGTCGTGCTTCTCCTTCTTGCGGCGCTCGGCGAACTCGACCTCGTAGGCCAGCCAGACCGCCCGCGCCTCCTCCAGTTCGTCCAGTGCGGCCACGAGCCGCACCGGATCGGGGGAGCGGTCCTCGGGACCGAACCCCGCCCGGGAGCACAGATGGTCCCAGGTCGCCCTGTGCCCGTAAGGGGCGAACCTCTCAAGGCACTTGCGCAGCGAATAGCGTCGCAAGGCCAGATCGCACCGCGGGTCGCGGACCTGTCTCGCCAGACTCCGGAAACCGGCCATCGTCCTGCACCTCCGTCACACCTGCACCTGTAATCCGGTCACTTCGGCGTCGTCGTAAGGACGTCGCCGAATAGACGTATCGACAAGCGAATCGGCTCCATCCGATTTCAAATGGCCTCCATAAGCGGCCCCAAGGGGCTCGCATGTCGACTGCCGTGATCCGTGTGCCTGTTGTGCCGACGCCGAAAAGTGACGCTTGTTCATCTTCAAGCCGGGGGATACCGGCGGTAACATCCCGCCCACCCCCGTCGGGAGGAGCCCCCATGCCACGGCGTGCCCCACGCACCGTTCTCGACAGAATGAGAACTCCCAGCGGAATCCCCGGGTTCCTGACAACGGCATCGGTATGCGCCCTGATCGCAGGTCTCTTGTCGCCGCTTGCCCCGGCTGCCGCCGCGGAAACAGCGACCACGCAGCCCACCGCCGTGGCGAACGACCACTGCGGCAACCGGTGTTCGGACATCCTCCCGCCCGGTCAGAACGGCAACGCCACCCTCGCCCAGATCCTCCTCAACCAGGCCTTCGGCACCCAGCCCGAGCACGCCGAGGACCAGCTCGGGCCCTACGCCAACCTCGCCAAGGGCTATCCCGGCCTCACCAACGACAAGATCAACACCTTCTTCAACGACGCCTCCTTCGGAGTCCCCCCGGACCAGGTCGCCTCCAGCCTCGAACCGGCCGGACGCAGGGACGTGACGATCGTCCGCGACAAGAAGACCGGTGTGCCGCACATCACCGGTACCACCCGATACGGCACGGAGTTCGGCGCCGGCTACGCGGCGGCCCAGGACCGGCTGTGGCTGATGGACGTCTTCCGGCACGTCGGGCGCGGTCAGCTGACCTCCTTCGCGGGCGGTGCGCCCTCCAACCAAGGCCTCGAACAGCAGTTCTGGCGGCACGCCCCCTACAGCGAGGCCGATCTGCAGGCACAGATCGACAACGCCGTCGCCACCAACGGCGAGCGCGGACAGCAGGCACTCGCCGACGTCAAGGCCTATCTCGACGGCATCAACTCCTACATCGACGCCTCCGACAGCGGGCGCTACTTCCCCGGTGAGTACGTACTCACCGGGCACAAGGACTCAGTCACCAACGCCGGGACCATCGAGCACTTCAAGATCACCGACCTGGTCGCGCTGGCCTCCGTCATCGGCGCGCTGTTCGGCTCCGGCGGCGGCGGTGAGGTGAACAACGCCCTCTCGCTGCTCGCCGCCCAGGAGAAGTACGGCGTCACCGAGGGCACCGAGGTCTGGGAGTCCTTCCGGATGCGCAACGACCCGGAGGCCGTCCTCACCCAGCACGACGGCAGCTTCCCGTACGGCACCAGGCCCGCCGACCCGCAGGGCGCCGCACTGCCCGACGCGGGCTCGGTGGAGCCGGAGCCGCTCGTGTACGACCGCACCGGCAGCGCCACGACGGCCGGTGCGACCGGCGCCTCCGGCACGGCGCTGAAGGCCGCCACGTCGTCGGCGAGGCGCGGCATGTCCAACGCCCTCGTCGTCAGCGGCGAACACACCGCGAGCGGCCATCCCGTCGCCGTGTTCGGCCCGCAGACCGGTTACTTCGCCCCCCAGTTGCTCCTGCTCCAGGAGATCCAGGGCCCGGGCATCAGCGCCCGCGGCGCCTCCTTCGCCGGTCTGAGCATGTACGTCGAGCTCGGCCGCGGCCAGGACTACGCGTGGAGCGCCACGACCTCGGGCCAGGACATCATCGACTCCTACGCCGTCGAACTGTGCCAGGACGACTACCACTACGTGTACCGCGGCACCTGCACGCCGATGGAGAGGATCGAGCAGAAGAACGCCTGGAAGCCCACCACCGCCGACGGCACCGCGGCAGGCTCGTACACCCTGCGCGTCTGGCGCACGAAGTACGGCCCCGTCGAGTACCGGGCGACGGTCGGCGGCAAGAAGGTCGCCTACACCACCCTGCGCTCGTCCTTCCTGCACGAGGCCGACTCCATCATCGGCTTCCAGATGCTGAACGACCCGGACCACGTCAAGGGCCCGGACTCCTTCCAGAAGGCCGTGCAGCACATCAACTACACCTTCAACTGGTTCTACGCCGACGCCGAGCACACCGCGTACTACAACAGCGGCGACAACCCCGTGCGCGCGGCCGGCGTCGACGCCGAGTTCCCGGCGTGGGCCCGGCCTGCGTACGAGTGGCGGGGCTGGGACCCGAAGACCAACACGGCCGACTACACCCCGCCGTCCGCCCACCCCCACTCCACTGATCAGGACTCCTACGTGTCCTGGAACAACAAGCAGGCCAGGGACTACACGACCGCGCCCTGGGGCAACGGCTCCGTGCACCGCGGCAACCTCCTGGAGGACCGGGTGAAGAAGCTGGTCCAGCAGGGCGGGGTGACCCGGGCCTCCCTGGTGAAGGCCATGGCGGACGCCGGGCTGGCCGATCTGCGCGCGGAGGACGTCCTGCCCAAGCTCCTGAAGGTCGTCACCAGCGCACCCGTCACCGACCCGGCCGCATCGGCCGCCGTGAGCAAGCTCCAGGCCTGGGTCGCCGCCGGCGGCAAGCGCACGGAGACCGCGGCCGGATCCAGGAAGTACGCCGACGCCGACGCGATCCGCATCCTGGACGCCTGGTGGCCGCTCCTGGTCGAGGCCGAGTTCGAACCAGGCCTCGGCAGCGACCTGTACACGGCGTTCACCGCCGGTCTCCCCGTCGACGAGTCCCCGTCGGCCGCGCACGGCCCCACGGGCTCGCACGCGGGAAGCTCCTTCCAGTACGGCTGGTGGAGCTACGTCGACAAGGACGTCCGCGCGGTGCTCGGCGAGCAGGTGAAGGGGCCGCTCGCCCGGACGTACTGCGGCGGCGGCAGCCTCGCCGCCTGCCGGGACGCCCTCGTCGGCACCCTGAAGCAGGCGGCCGGCAGGACCGCGGCCCAGGTCTACCCCGGCGACGAGGTGTGCGCGGCGGGCGACCAGTGGTGCGCCGACTCGATCAACCACCGCACCCTCGGCGGCGTCAGGCACGGCAAGATCGGCTGGCAGAACCGGCCGACCTACCAGCAGGTCGTGGAATTCACCTCGCACCGGTGACGCACCGCCCGGCGGCGGGTCAGCGCACGTGGCCCGCCGCCAGCACCAGCCGGACCAGCTCCTCGTGCAGGATGTCGCTGTGCGCGCCGGCCGGCGGCCCGCCGCGTCTGACCACGGCGGCCGCGTCGACGTTCACGCACCCCGAGGCGGGCAGCTTCGCCCGCAGCGCCTCGGCGAGGGTGTACGTGCGCGTGCCCGGCACGGCCTGCACCCCGTCGTGGCCCATCGCGCCCCACTTGGCGCCCAGCATCCGCCCGACGGCCCCCTCGGCGGCCGACCGGCTGTCGCCCGCCATCCGCGACGCCAGCGGGTACATCGTGCCCAGCGCCGCGTCGTGCCGGGAGTGGCAGCACACGAGGGGCCCGTCGACGCGGTTCTGCTGTCCCTGGAGCACCCCTCCGGCCCGGGCGTCGTGCGGCAGCCGGGCCGCGAACGCGTAGTGCGAGAACGCCCCTTGGAGCAGCGTCACCGACTTCACCGTGCGCACGCCCTCCGGAAGACCCCGCAGCGCGAACGACACCAGCCGCGCGCCGAAGCTGTGCCCGACCAGGTGCACCCGCACACCCGGGGCCGCCTTCGCGAGCTGCCCGACGACCCGGCCGAGCCCCCGCTCGCCGACGGTCCCCGCGCGCCGCTTCATCGCGAAGTACGTCGCCTGCCGCAGCAACTCGTGCGCGCCGTCCCAGGGGTTGGGGATCCTGAACCCCTGTGTCCGGGACGCCTCGCACTCCGCCAGCGCCCCCGCGAACGCCTCGCAGGCCGCCGCCGACGGTCCGGCGAACATCTCCGGCTCGCTCTGCGGCACGCCCTCCGCGACCGTGTCCGCCGCGAACAGCGCCTGCGGCCCGGGCGCCACCACCTCCACCAGCGTCCGCACCAGCCGCCCGAACTCCTCCAGCTCGGCCTCCTCCGGCGGCTGCTGCTCCAGCAGCCGGGCGATCTGGTCCACCAGGATCGCCCGGCCGGGGAAGGTCTCCAGCAGCGCGTGCCGGGTGTCCTTGTCCAGCACCGGTCGCCTCGGCGGATCGGCCGCCACCGCCCGCGGGAAGTCCGGGATCGGCTCGTCGGAGAACCGCATCGCCGGCCACAGCACCCCCACGTAGCCGACCCGGGCCGTCGGGGCCAGCCGCGGGACGGGCGCGAAGAAGCGGTCGTACAGACGGGTCGCCCCGGATCGGTCGCTGTTCCAGCCGTGCGCGAAGACGATCAGATCGCGCACGCCCCGCTCAGACACCCCGGCGAGGAGCCGGTCGCGCCGACGGCCGTCCGGGTCCCCGTCCGCGTCGAAGACCAGCTCCCAGTAAGGAGTCACGCTCATCGCCGGATCCGCCATGACAGGCCCCCCTGGTTCCCGGGTGACGCCCTGCTGTGGGCGCATCGTCCTGCCAACGGGGGAGCTTGGCCATACGTCACGGCGCGTCGGCCTCAGCGGCGGTGGGAAGCCCGTGCGATGGAGACCTCAGCGGTACAGGAGGTACTCCCGGCGCATCCTGCGGAAGCCCGCCAGATCCTCCTGCCAGCCGGCCACCACCTCGTCGGTGTCCGCGCCCGCATCGATCATCGTGCGCACGCGTGTGGAGCCGGTGAGCTTGTCGATCCAGTGGTCCGGGCGCCAGGCGAAACCGCTCCAGACCCGCTTCGCGGTGACGAGCAGGGCGATCCCCGTGCGGACGGGGTCGAAGGCGGCCCGGTCGTGCACATGGAGCTGCACACCGCCGATCGTCTTCCCCTGGAACTTCGAGAAGGTCGGCGCGAAGTACGCCTCCCGGAACCACACGCCGGGCAGGGCGAGTTCGTTCGCCGCGGCCGCCCAGCGCCGGTCGAGGCCCTCCGCGCCCAGCAGCTCGAACGGCCGGGTCGTGCCGCGCCCCTCCGACAGGTTCGTGCCCTCGAACAGGCACGTTCCCGAGTACACCAGGGCCGTCTCGGGTGTCGGCATGTTCGGGCTGGGCGGCACCCAGGGCAGCCCGGAGGCGTCGTAGAACTCCGAGCGCCTCCAGCCCGACATCGTCACGGTCTCCAGCGGCACGGGATCGGTCAGGAACTCCGCGTTGAACAGCCGCGCCAGTTCCGCGACGGTCATCCCGTGGGCCTGGGAGATCGGCTGCCGCCCGACGAACGTGGCGAACTCCCTGTGCAGGACCGGGCCGAGGGCCGCGCGGCCGGTCACCGGGTTCGGCCGGTCCAGCACCACGCACCGCTTGCCGGCGAGCGCGGCGGCCTCCATGCAGTCGTACAGCGTCCAGATGTACGTGTAGAAGCGGGCGCCGACGTCCTGGATGTCGAAGACGACCGTGTCGACGCCGGACGCGGTGAAGACGTCCGCGAGCGGCCGGCCGCTCTTGAGGTAGGTGTCGTAGACGGGCAGGCCGGTCGCCGGGTCGTCGTAGCGGCCTTCGGAGCCGCCGGCCTGGGCGGTGCCGCGGAAGCCGTGCTCGGGGCCGAAGACGGCGGTAAGGTCGACGCGGGCGTCGGCGTGCATCACGTCGACGATGTGGCGGGCGTCGCGGGTGATGCCGGTGGGGTTGGTGACGATGCCGGCCTTCTGGCCGTGGAGCAGCGCGTAGCCGTCCTGGGCGAGGCGTTCGAAGCCGGTGCGAAGGTGTTGGTGGGGCCGGGCTGCGGCGGTACCGGGGGTGGCCGCGACGGCTGCCGCCGTGGCCGAGGTGAGGATGGCTCGTCTCGAAGGGCGCATGCGGTGACCTCCTTGAGCGGGGACGGCCGGCATGGGCACGGTATGCGCTCCCGCCGGTCGTGGGGAGGCCGCGGGCCGGGGGTGGCTTTCGCGCAGTTCCCCGCGCCCCTTTCAGGGGCGTTGCCGGTGCCCTTCCCTGGTACATACCGACCGGTTAGTCTGGCGGCATTGCTGAGCCGCGTTTAAGGAGACCGATGGTGGGAGCCTTTCAAGAGGCCGGAGTCGTTGTCACGGGGGCCGGCGGTGGCATAGGGGCCGCGCTCGCCCGGCGGTTCGCCGCCGAGGGGGCCCGGGTCGTCGTCAACGACCTCGACGCCGAGCGGGCCAAGCAGGTCGCGGACGACATCGGCGGCATCGCCGTGGCCGGGGACGCCTCGGCGATCGTCACGGACGCCCGGGACGCACTCGGCGGAACCGTCGACGTCTACTGCGCCAACGCCGGTGTCGCCGCCGACGGCATCGACCCCGGGCAGCCGCTGGACGAGAAGGCGTGGGCCCTCTCCTGGGACGTCAACGTCATGGCCCATGTGCGGGCCGCGCAGGAACTGCTCCCCGCCTGGCTGGAGCGCGGCAGCGGCCGGTTCGTGTCCACGGTGTCCGCCGCCGGGCTGCTCACCATGATCGGGGCCGCTCCCTACGCCGTCACCAAGCACGGCGCCCTCGCCTTCGCCGAATGGCTCTCGCTGACGTACCGGCACCGGGGCGTGAAGGTGCACGCCATCTGCCCGCAGGGCGTGCGCACCGACATGCTGGCCGCGACCGGCAGTGCCGGCGACCTGGTGCTCCGGCCGACCGCGATCGAGCCGGAGGACGTGGCGGACGCCCTGCTCAAGGGCATCGAGGAGGACAGGTTCCTGATCCTGCCGCACCCCGAGGTCGCCGCCTACCATCAGTCCCGGGCCGGCGACCCCGACCGGTGGCTGTCCGGCATGAACCGCATCCAGCAGCAGTGGGAGGCCGACCGGTGACCGCGTCCCGTTACGCCGCCAAGCCCTGGCTCGCCCTGCTCAGCGACGCCCAGAAGGGCGCGATCAGCCCTCCGGACTCCCTCGTGCACGCCCTGCGCGGCGCCGTGGCCGAGACGCCCGGGAGCGACTTCCTGGCCTACTTCGACGGCCGGCTGACCTACCGGGAGGTCGACGAGCTCAGCGACTCCGTCGCCGGGCACCTCGCGGAGCGCGGTCTCCGGCGCGGCGACCGGGTCGCGGTGCTGCTGCAGAACTCCCCGCACTTCGTGCTCGCCCTGCTGGGCGCGTGGAAGGCGGGCGCGGTCGTCGTGCCCGTCAACCCGATGTACAAGTCGGGCGAGGTGGCGCACGTCCTGAAGGACGGCGAGGTCGCCGCGCTGATCTGCTCGGACCGGGCCTGGGAGTCGTATCTGCGCGAGACGGCCGCCGGCTCGCCCGTGCGGATCGTGCTCACCGGGTGCGAGCTGGACTTCCAGAGCCGCGGCGACGCGCGCGTGCTGGCCTTCGAACGGCTGCCGCAGGCCCCGGACGCCGACGACCTGGTGACCGTGGCGCGGGCCGGGCACAAGGCGCCGCAGGACCGGGATCCCGACCCGGCCGACATCGCGCTGATCAGCTACACCTCGGGCACCAGCGGCACCCCCAAGGGCGCCACCAACACCCACCGCAACATCATGTACAACTCCGAGCGGCAGCGCACCGGCCTGGGACTGCCCGAGCGGCCCGTCTACTTCGCCCTGGCACCGCTGTTCCACATCACCGGCATGGTCTGCGAGTTGGGCGCCTGCCTGAACAGCGGGGGCACGCTCGTGCTGGCCTACCGCTTCGAGGCCGGTGCGGTGCTGGACGCCTTCGCCGAGCACCGGCCGCACTACACCGTCGGCCCGTCCACGGCCTTCATGGCCCTGGCCGCCCACCCCGCCGTCACCCGGGACCACTTCTCCTCCTTCCGGGTGATCTCCTCCGGCGGCGCCCCGCTGCCCCCGGCGCTCGTGGAGAAGTTCCGGGCGGGCTTCGGCCCGTACATCCGCAACGGCTACGGGCTGACCGAGTGCACCGCGCCCTGCGCCTCCGTGCCGCCCGGGCTGGAGGCGCCGGTCGATCCGGCGTCCGGGACCCTCGCCGTGGGGCTGCCCGGCCCCGACACGGTCGTCCGGATCGTCGACGACACCGGCCGGGAGGTGCCCTTCGGCGAGCAGGGCGAGATCGTCGTCAGCGGCCCGCAGGTCGTGCCCGGCTACTGGCGCCGCCCCGACGCCACCGCCGAGACCTTTCCCGGCGGCGAACTGCGCACCGGCGACATCGGCTTCATGGACGAGCAGGGCTGGCTGTACGTCGTCGACCGCAAGAAGGACATGATCAACGCGTCCGGCTTCAAGGTGTGGCCCCGCGAGGTCGAGGACGTCCTCTACACGCACCCCGCGGTGCGCGAGGCCGCCGTGGTCGGCGTGCCCGACGGCTACCGCGGGGAGACCGTCAAGGCGTACATCAGCCTGCGCCCGGACGCCGACACGGACCCGGATGCACTCGCCGCCTACTGCAAGGAGAGACTGGCCGCCTACAAATATCCGCGCCAGGTGGAGATCCTGCCGGACTTGCCGAAGACGGCCAGTGGGAAGATCCTCCGGCGGGAACTGCGTTCCCGTACGCAAGGCAACTGACAGCAGAACGGAAAGGCAGGTGGCGGCAGTGCCCAGGACCACGGACTCGGACGGCACGCCCGTGCCTCAGCGGCTCCTGGCCGCCGCCACCCGGCTCTTCGCCGACCAGGGCTACGACCGCACCTCGGTGCAGGAGATCGTCGAGGCGGCCGGTGTCACCAAGGGTGCGCTGTACCACTACTTCGGTTCCAAGGACGACCTGCTGCACGAGGTGTACGCACGCGTGCTGCGCATCCAGCAGGAGCGGCTGGACGCCGTGGCCGGCGCCGACGAGCCGGTCGAGAAGCGGCTGCGGGCCGCGGCCGCGGACGTCGTGGTGACGACCATCGACAACCTCGACGACGCGATGATCTTCTGGCGCTCCATGCACCACCTCAGCCCCGAGAAGAACAAGCAGGTCCGCTCCGAGCGGCGCCGCTACCACGAGCGCTTCCGTGCGCTCGTCGAGGAGGGCCAGGAGTCCGGCGTCTTCTCCGGGGCGACCCCGGCGGACCTGGTGGTCGACTACCACTTCGGCTCGGTCCACCACCTGTCCACGTGGTACCGCCCCGACGGTCCCCTCACGCCCCAGCAGGTCGCCGATCACCTCGCCGACCTGCTGCTGCGCGCCCTGCGTCCCTGAGAGTGCCACCGCCCCGGCTCAGGTGCGGCCGTGGCCGCTCTCGGCCGGCGGCTCGGACTGCTGGGCTGTCGTCAGGTACTCGTAGGTGCCGGTGAGTTCCAGCAGGCGACGCAGCGCCGGGCCGATGTCGTCCAGGTGGAAGGCGATGCCGTCCCGGCAGGCGGAGCGGTGGATCTGCAGCAGGGTCGACAGCCCCATGGAGTCGACCAGCCCCAGCCGCCCGCAGTCCAGGCGGAGTTCCCCGATGTCCTCGCGACCCTCCAGAGCCGCCCCCACCCGCTGGAGCAGTTCCGCGCAGGTGTCGTAGTCGAGGTCACCGGTGAGAGCCAGCCGCACGGTGTGCGGGCCGGAGCCGAGGGAGGGTGTCACGGGTTCGTCCAGCAGGTCGGGGTCAGGGGCAGGGGGTGAGCGCGGTGCGCCCGGCGTCGAGGAGCCGGCAGGCGCGGGGGAAGTCGTGCAGCTGCTCCTTCAGCAGGTCCAGGCACGGCAGCAGCGAGCGCGCCGGGACGCCGCGCGCGCTGAGCACCTCGGCGGTCCAGACGAGGAAGTCGCCGAAGACCTCGTCGGCGTCCACGTACAGGGCCGCCGTCAGGAAGGTGACGATGTGGGCGATGTCCTCGGCGGTGCGCTCACGCTGCTCGTCGCTGTAGTCCCGCATCGCGGGGAAGCGCTGCTCCAGCGACCGGAAGGTGTCGCGCACCAGACGGGGCGAGGACTTCGCGACCAGCGTGTACTCCTGGTCGCGAAGATGCGGCAGGTCGTCGGTCGCCTGGTGGGCGGGCGTCGGCCGGCTCAGGGGACCGGCCGCGAGCCGGTCGGCGGCGGCGCGCGCGTCGGGCGCCCAGGCGTCGGCGCCCAGCAGGCGGGCGTAGCGGCCGTCGGCACCGAAGGCGAGGCCGCCGGCCATGACCGGGGTACCGGCGGCCTGGACGGCGGTGATGGCGCTGTGCGCGAGGGGCAGCCGGGTGGGCAGCGAGCTCGACAGGCACACCGCGTCCGGCCCGGTGCGGTGGATGTGGCTGATCAGATGGGCGGTGGGGACCTGCGCCCCGAGGTAGTCCACCTGCCAGCCGCGCAGCCGCAGCGTCTCGGAGACCAGCCGCGCGGGCAGGGCGTGCCACTCCTGGTCCACGCAGGCGACCGTGATCCGGCCCCGGCTGTCCGCCGGGCGCCGTACCGGCAGGACGGCGATGACCCGGTCGTTGATGGCGGTGGCGGCGTGCTCGTCGGCCACGCTCATGCGGTTGGCCGCCCACTCGGTGCCGACCTTGCGCTGGACCGCGCCGATCACGTCCAGCAGCACCGACTCGGGATCCAGCCCGGCGGCCAGGGCGTCGGCGACGACGTCGAGGCCCGTGTACTCGTCCGCCGCCCGGACGGCGGTCCACAGCTTGTCCGCCCAGGGAGCCGCTGCGTCGTCGCCGTGCGGTGCGGGGAGGCGGCCGCCCACGTCGTGGCGGCCCGGTCTGTCCGTGTGTTCGGTGAGGTGCCCGGTCATGCGGTGTACCTGCCCCGGGTCGCGCCGTCCACCGCACTGAGGTGGGCACCGCGGGGTGCGGTGATGGCCAGGACCGCGATGTCGTCGTGGCGTCCGTCGCCGATCCACTGCGAGGTGACCATCTGGATGCGTTCCACGACCGCCTCCGCGGGCATGCCGGCGCACTCGGCCGCGGCGCGCCTGAGGCGCCGGTCGCCGAACATGGTGTCGCCCAGCGGGCCGCCCCGGGCCTCGGTGACGCCGTCGGTGAACAGCAGGCAGGTCTCCCCCGGAGCGAGGCGGACCCGCGCGGTGCGGGAGGTGACGGCCGGCAGGACGCCGATGAGGGTGCCGCGCGTGTCGGCCTCCTCCACGGTGCCGTCCCGCCGGATGATCAGCGGCGCGGGATGCCCGGCGGAGGTGAGCCGCAGCACGACCTCGCGTTCCTCCCGGCGGACCGACGCCATCACGAGGGTGGCGAACCGGGTGTGGTGGCTGGTCCGCATGGCGTTGTTCACCAGACGCAGCATCCGGCCGTGGTCGTCGGCCATGGGCAGCAGGGCGTGCAGGGTGTTGCGGATCTTGCCGGTCAGCACCGCCGCTTCCAGCCCCTTGCCGGCCACGTCGCCCAGCACCACGAGGGTCTCGGGGGAGTCCTCGGTGGGCGGGTGGACGTCGTAGAAGTCGCCGCCGATGCGTTCGGTGTCCCTGCTGGCCCGGTAGCCGCCCGCGAACTCCACGCCCTGCATCTGCCGCAGGGTGGGCGGCAGGAGCTCCCGCATGAGGGTGTCGGAGATCGCGTTCTGTTCCGCGTAGAGGCGGGCGGCCGACATCGCCGCGCCGGCCCGGGCGGCGAACAGCCCGGCCAGCGACTCCTCCGCCTCGGAGAACGCGTCCTGCTGCACCCGGCGCAGCAGGACCAGCGCCCCGGCCGGTACGCCGAGGCCCGGGAGCGGCGTGATCACCAGCGAGCCGACCTCGCCGAACCCCGGCGGGATCAGCCAGTCGGGGGCCGTCGCCGGGTCTATCCACCGCGAGGGCACCGGAGGGAAGCCCCGCAGCGCCTCGGCGAGGCCCGGCACGGTGTCCGGCGCCTCGGTCACGGTGCTGCGGGTGACCTGGCCCCGGTGGTCACAGGCGACCACCGGCAGTGTCCTGGCGGCGGTGGGCGCGATGACCAGCGCGGCGTCGGCCAGGTGCTCGGTGGCGAGGCGCGCCGTCACCTCCATGGAGCGCTCCAGGTTCAGCGAGGCCAGCAGCGCGCTGGAGGCGTCGGTGAGGAAGCGGGTGCGGCTCCGCTCGGCCTCCAGCTCACCGACCGCCGTGCGGTAGGCGGTCTCGTCCGTCAGCCACCACACCGTCCGGCCGTCCGCCAGCACGGACGGGTGCGCCGAGAACGACCGGTCGCCCACCTCCCCGTCGACGGGCTCCGGCCGGGTGCCGTCGGCGGTGGCGAGCCAGGCGGGGGAGGACAGGGGCCGCCCGGCACGGGCGGCGGGCAGCAGCGCGCGGGCCGCGTCGTTGAGTTGCGCGACGTGCCCGCCCGCGTCCAGGACCACCACCGGGCAGGGGGCGGCCGCGACGCTCACGGTGCTCGGCGCACCGGTGCGGGGCCTGGCCGGGGAAGAAGTCATGTACGGGGCCCCTACGCGTGACCCACACCTCACTCTGCGAAGACGAACGTGGACTGTCTCGGTGCACGGTCCCGCAGTCCGGGTGTGTGGTGCAACCATCGGACTCGCCCAGGATGCGACAAGGAGCGAGTTCGGCGTGGGAAACCGGCCGAAACGGCCTTCCTACCCCGGCGGCCGGTCGTGAGACCGTGCGAAGTTTCACACCTCGTACACAACCGGGGCGGCCCCTCCTCGCGGCCGGAAGGAGCGCGGCGGCGGAGGCGCGAACCCCCACCGCCCGCGCCGCTCACAGGTATTGCTTCAGCTCCCGCCGCGCCAGCGACCGCTGGTGCACCTCGTCCGGCCCGTCCGCGATCATCAGCGTCCGCGCCCCCGCGTACAGCTCCGCCAGCGGGAAGTCCTGGCTCACCCCACCGGCACCGTGCAACTGGATCGCGCGGTCGAGGATGTCCACCACGGCCCGGGGCGTGGCGATCTTGATGGACTGGATCTCGGTGTGCGCACCGCGATTGCCCACGGTGTCCATCAGCCACGCGGTCTTCAGCACCAGCAGCCGCAACTGCTCCACCGCGACCCGGGCGTCCGCGATCCAGTTGTGGACCACGCCCTGTTGCGCCAGCGCCTTGCCGAACGCGGTCCGGGACACGGCCCGCCGGCACATCAGCTCGATCGCCCGCTCGGCCATGCCGATCAGCCGCATGCAGTGGTGGATGCGCCCGGGGCCGAGCCGCGCCTGCGCGATGGCGAAGCCGCCGCCCTCCTCGCCGACCAGGTTCGACACCGGCACACGCACCTGGTCGAAGATCACCTCGGCGTGGCCGCCGTGGTAGTGGTCCTCGTACCCGAAGACCTGCATGGCCCGCTTGATCGTGACGCCCGGGGTGTCGCGCGGCACCAGCACCATCGACTGCTGGCGGCGGATGTCCTCACCCCCGGGGTCGGTCTTGCCCATCACGATGAAGATCTTGCAGTCGGGGTGCATCGCCCCGGAGATGTACCACTTGCGGCCGGTGATGACGTACTCGTCGCCGTCCCGCTCGATGAGCGTGGTGATGTTGGTGGCGTCCGAGGAGGCCACGTCCGGCTCGGTCATCGCGAACGCCGAGCGGATCTCGCCGGCCAGCAGCGGCTCCAGCCACTGCTTGCGCTGCTGCTCGTCGCCGAACTGGGTGAGCACCTCCATGTTCCCGGTGTCGGGCGCCGCGCAGTTCGTCACCGTCGGCGCCAGCTGCGGGGAGCGGCCCATGATCTCGGCGAGCGGCGCGTACTGGAGGTTGGTGAGCCCCGCCCCGTACTCGGAGTCCGGAAGGAAGAGATTCCACAGGCCCTGCCTGCGGGCCTCGGCCTTCAGCTCCTCGACCACGGGCACGGTCTCCCACGGCGAGTCGCGCCGCTCCCGCTGCTCGTGCGTGACGGCCTCGGCCGGGTAGACGTACTCGTCCATGAAGGCGAGGAGCTTGGCGCGCAGCTCTTCCGTGCGCGCGTCGAAAGCGAAGTCCATGTGGATCAGCCCTCCTGGAGGCCTTCGTGGAGCGTGGTCAGACCGTGCCGGACGAAGACGGGGACGAGGTCGCCGATGCGGTCGAAGCCGCGCCCCACCGTCTGGCCCAGGGTGTAGCGGTAGTGGATGCCCTCGAGGATCACGGCGAGCTTGAACCAGGCGAAGGCCGTGTACCAGGCGACCGCGGAGACGTCGCGCCCCGAACGCTCGGCGTACCGCTCGATGAGTTCCGACGGCGCCGGATGCCCGGGCGCCTCGGCGGTGGTGGAGACCGGGGAGTCGGGCATGCCGAGCGGCATGCTGTACATCACCAGCAGGCCCAGGTCGGTGAGCGGGTCGCCCAGCGTCGACATCTCCCAGTCGAGAATCGCCTTGATCCGGTCGTCCTCGCCGATCAGAACGTTGTCGAGGCGGTAGTCGCCGTGCACGACGGCCGGGGCGGGGGAGCGGGGCAGCTCGCGCCCGAGGGCGGCGTGCAGCTCGTCGATGCCGTCCAGGTCCCGGTTGCGGGAGGCGTCCAGCTGCTTGCCCCAGCGCCGCAGCTGCCGGTCCAGGAAACCCTCGGGCCGGCCGAAGTCCGCCAGGCCCACCTCGCCCGGGTCGACGCCGTGCAGCTCCACCAGCGTGTCGACGAGGTTCAGCACCGCGCCCCGGGTCCGCTCCGCACCGATCGGGGCGAGCTGGTCGGCGGTGCGGTAGGGCGTGCCCTCGGCGAACTCCATGATGTAGAAAGGCGCTCCGAGCACCTCCTCGTCCTCGCACAGCAGCACCGGCTGCGGGACGGGTACGGCGGTCGGGTGCAGCGCGCTGATCACCCGGTGCTCGCGCTTCATGTCGTGCGCGGTGGCCAGGACGTGGCCGAGCGGGGGACGGCGCACGACCCACCGGGAGGTGCCGTCGGAGAGCGCGTAGGTGAGGTTCGACCGTCCGCCCTCGATCAGCCGGCCGGTCAGCGGGCCGGTCACCAGACCGGGACGCTCGCGGTCGAGCAGGTCGCGCAACCGTTCGAGATCCAGTCCGGGCGGATGGTCGGGGCTCATGTGGGGCTCCTACGGGCAGGTGGACAGTTCCCGCCTAATGATGCCGACCGGTCGGTATGTCGTCCAGAGGGGGGCCGAAACGTGATCGGTGCCACGATAGGCCGACGCCTCCCCCCGCGAGGAGCCCGGGGAGGTCTCCGCAGGTTCGTTCAGATCGTCCGGCTTGCGTGTCGTGCGGCGACCCCGGAAGGTCGGAGCCATGAAGGCCATCAGCTACTCACGGTACGGCGGTCCCGAGGTGCTGGCGTTCGGGGAGGTCCGCGATCCGAAGGTCGGCCCGGACGCGGTGCTGGTCAAGGTGCGGGCGGCGGCCGTGAACCCCGTGGACTGGAAGTGCCGCGAGGGATACCTCGACGGGATCCTCGCCCCCGTCTTCCCCGTGGTGCCCGGCTGGGACGTCTCGGGCGTCGTCGTGCGACCGGGCGTGGCCGTCTCGGAGTTCGGGGTCGGGGACGAAGTCATCGGCTACGTGCGCGAGGACTTCCTCTCCCGCGGCACCTTCGCCGAGTACGTGGCCGCACCCTTGCGCACGCTCGCGCGCAAGCCGCGCAACCTCTCCTTCGAGGAGGCGGCCGGACTGCCGCTGGTCGGGCTCACCGCCTACCAGGTACTGAACAAGGTGCTCCAGGTGAAGCGGGGTGAGACCGTCCTGGTGCACGCCGCGGCCGGCGGCGTCGGCTCGATCGCCGTTCAGCTCGGCGTCCATCTCGGCGCCCGGGTGATCGGTACGGCGAGCGAGCCGAACCACGACTTCGTACGGGGCCTCGGCGGGGAACCGGTGGTGTACGGCGAGGGCCTCGGCGAGCGGGTGCGGGGACTGGCCCCGGAGGGCGTGGACGCGGTGTTCGACACCGTCGGCGGCGACGCCCTGAAGGTGTCGGCGAACCTGCTGGCGCCCGAGGGCCGCCTGGTCTCGATCGCCGACAACGACGTCGTGGCCTACGGCGGCCGCTACTACTTCGTCCGCCCCGACGCCCAGGACCTCCAGCGCCTGTCCGACCTTGCGGAGCAGGGCGTGATCAGCGTGCACGTCGACGAGGTGTTCCCCCTGGAACGGGCGGCCGACGCCCACCGCCTGAACCAGGAGGGCCGCACCCGCGGCAAGATCGTCGTGACGGTGGACTGGGAGAGCGAGGGCGAGGCACCGGCCTAGAGTCCTCGCGGCGCACCCGAGACCTCGCCCTGGCATCTCCCGGGCAGAATGGGCCCCGTGGGTGTGGAGAAGAACGCAGTGTTCACCCTGCCGCGAGGCGCCACGGGCTTCTTCCGGCCGGCGGACGGGCCGTTGCCGGAAACCGGCACGCGGGCGTTCCGGACGGCGCTGTACGCGGCCGCCCGGGCGTCCCGGGGCCGAGTGGGCGGGATGGAGGAACAGGAGTACCCCCGTACCTTCCACACCGCGACGGTCGTCGAGGGCGCCGACACGCATGTCGTCCTCTGTCACGTGCACCACCCCTGGATCGCCTTCGCCCGGGAACCCCGGGACTGGTACACCGACGAGTTCCTCGCACCGCCACCGTGGGCCCGGACCTTCACCGACCTGGGTTTCACCGTGCTCGACCGCGTGCGGCTCCTCCTGCCGCTGTCCGAGGCCGACACCTCGGCCCTGACGCGGGACGAGTGGCGCCTGGTGCGCCTCCACGGCATCACCACACTGGGCGGAGTGCTCTTCAACGCGTGGGACTGAATCCGGCGGGACGGTGTGCCGGACGGAGGTCAGAGCAAGAGGGCGGCTCCGCACAGTGCCATCGCCACCGTGCACAGCACCGCCGCCGCCGCGTGCCGGGGGGTGAACACCACGGGGCTCGCGGTGGTCGCGAGGGCGCGGATGCGCCGGTGGGCGACGCTCAGGAAGCCCAGCCAGAGCACACAGCACACGGCGCAGGCGACGACCCCGGCCGCGGAGGTCCCTCCGTGCAGCGCCGCCTTCACCGCGAGCACCGCGACGACGGTGCCCGACAGCGTCGTACGCCGCCAGGCGAGCCGGGTCCGCTCGGGCTGCAGCCCGGGATCACGGTCGGGGTCCCGCCGCCCGGGGACGGGTCTGCTCACCCCTCCCACCCGACGAGCACCACCACGACCATGGCGACGGCCACGACCGCGACGACGAGGCTCAGCAGCGCCGGGAACCGGGACACCGGCAGGTCCTCACCCCGGCGCATGGCCCGCTCGCAGCGCACCCAGTGGTTGACCGCCCGCAGGGAGCACAGCACGCCCGCGGCCAGCAGCGCGAGCGCCAGCCCGGCCCGCCAGGCCCAGCGCAGGTCCGGCAGGAACTGGTCCACGGCGAATCCGCCGCCGATCAGCGCGAGCGCGGTGCGCACCCAGGCGAGGAAGGTGCGTTCGTTCGCCAGCGAGAACCGGTAGTCGGGCGTCTCGCCGTCCTCCCGGATCTCCGCGGGCGCGAACCACAACCGGACGTTCCGTACGAACTCGATCACGTGCGCGACCCTACCCGGGAGCCCTGTCCCGCCCGGTTGCGCCCGCCGCCCGGAACGCCTTGAGCCGCTCGTACGCGGCCAGCCCGTCCGGCACCCACTCCCAGTCGCGCAGGCGCCGCTCGACCTCGGCGTCGGGCAGGAAGCCGTGCCAGGCCACCTCCTCGGCCTGGGGCTGCACGGGGAGGTCGCACCGCACCTCGTAGACCGCCGACCACCAGGTCCGGCCGGAGCCGTCGTCGTAGAGGAACGTGAAGAGGTGCCGCGGCCGGGGCAGGCCGGTCACGCCCAGTTCCTCCTCGGCCTCCCGCAGGGCCGCCGTGTCGTAGGACTCGCCCGCGCCCACGACCCCGCCGACGAACATGTCGTACAGGGAGGGGAAGACCAGCTTGGTCGCGGTGCGCCGGTGCACGAAGATCCGGCCCTCGGCGTCCCGGGCCTGGACGAACACGCAGCGGTGGCGCAGGCCCCGGGCGTAGACCTCGCCGCGCGGGGCCTGCCCGACGACCCGGTCGTTCTCGTCGACGACGTCGAGGATCTCGTCAGCAGCGCTCATGCCCTCATCCAAGCAGGGCACCGGAGCGCCGCGGGGCGGGGCCCGTCAGGGCGAGGCCGGGCTCACCGCGGGGGCGGTCACCCGGGCGCGCTCGGGGGCTCCGCACGGCATCGCCGGGTGCATGCCGAGCAGCACGATCCCGGCGACCACGGCCAGCAGGCCACCGGCCTCCCAGCTCAGAGCCACCGCGTCGGTGCGCAGCCGGTCGCCCAGGAACCCGACACCGCAGACGATCCCGGCGAGGGGCTGCGCCGCGGTCAGGGCGGGCAGCGACTTGCGCAGGGAGGCGGTCTCGAACGCGCTCTGCACCAGGACCAGCCCCGTGACGCCCAGTGCGAGCACCGCGTACGGCTCCCAGCCGGTGAGCAGCCCGGCGAAGCCGCCGTCGGAGACCTTCTGCCCACTGACCCGGGTCAGCGCGTCCTGCACGCCGTACAGCAGCCCGGCGGCGAGGGCCAGCAGCACCGGGCCGGAGCTCAGCCGGGACCGTTTGCCGCGGGTCGTGAGCAGCAGGGCGAGGCCGATCATGACCCCCATGATCACCCATTGCCGCGCCGGCTCGGCCGTCGCGGCGCCGCCCTCCGGCCGGCCCGCCACGATGAACGCGGTCACCCCGCCGGCCAGCAGCACGAGGCCGGCCCAGCCCTGCCGGCCCAGCGGCTGCCGGCTCTGCCTGCGGGAGAGCGCGAGCGCGAACAGCAGGTTCGTCGCCAGCAGCGGTTCCACCAGGGAGAGCTCACCCTGCCCCAGGGCGGCGGCACCCAGCCCCATGCCGACCACCATCAGCGCGATGCCGCCGAGCCAGCGGGGCACCTTCACGAGGTCGATCAGCAGGCGGAAGGAGAGGAAGTCGCTCAGCGGGGCCCGCTGGGCCGCGTTCTGCTGGAGGACGAAGCCGAAGCCGAGACAACAGGCGGCACCCAGGGCGAGCGCCAGAACTAGAACCGACACGCGGTGTACCTCGATCGTCAGGTCGGGTCACGGTTGCGTAGGGGCCGACTGTACCGGCCGGCTCCACCCGGCGCGCCCGTACGTCCTGCCATCGTCGGGGGCGATCCCGGCCCACGCTATGACGTACGTCACATTGGACGTAACGGATAAAACGGATGCCGGTCACGCTGGCCCCAGAGGCCCTGTGGATCACAAAAACCTCACGACTAACGACAGTTGACGCGTGTAACGGCCTTGCGGGCCTTGACGGCAACCGTTGGCTGGGGGTTTGCTGTGTGTGATCAGTTCATGGCGATGCGCACATACGCGCTCCTTCTCCCGTCGTGAGCCGAAACACCAGAAGAGCGCGTGAGGAAGTCCCGCGGTGCCCCCACCCCCGCCTCCCCTCGGCCGTGGCCGCAGACGTGCGGCGCAGGCCTTCGACGAGGCCCTCGACGACGCGGACCTCATGACCGCGCGTGCCGCGCTGGCGCAAGGCCGCTGGCAGAACGCCCGTTCCCTGCTGGTGCACACCGGGGACGACTGGGACCGGCGCGGCCACCGCGTCACCGTCCTCGCCCGCGAGCCCTCCTGCGCCGCGTGGGCCCGGGAGTGGCTGCTCGCCGAACCCGAGTCCGCCGACGCCTCCGTCCTGCTCGCGCTCGCGCAGGTCAGGCGCGCCCTCCAGGGCAAGGCCAAGCCCGACGGCGCCCGTGAGGCGTGCCGGTACGCCGCGGACCGGGCCCCCGCCGATCCCACCCCCTGGCTCGGCCTGCTCATGCTGGAGTGCGCGCTCGGCAGCGACCAGGACGCCGTGCGCAGCTTCGAGGCGGTCCGCGGCCGGTACTCCGACCACCACCACGCCCACCATCTGATGGTCGCCCGGCTCGCCGGCCGCCGCACCGAGGCCGGCCCGGACCCGCTGCACGAGGTCTACGACTTCGCCAACTGGGCCGCCGAACAGGCACCCGCCGACTCGCCGCTCGCCATCCTGCCGGTGATCGCGCACGCCGAGCGCTACCGCGTGCTGGCCGCCGCGGGGCTCGAAGCGGCCGACCCGGCCGCCTCCGGCCACTGGGCGGGCCGCCGCGCACGGCAGGTCATGAAGGCCGCCTTCGACTGGTGGCTGGAATGGGAGCTGGAGGGGCACCCGCGGCGGCTGATCGACCTGAACTTCCTCGCCCACGCCAAGTTCTGCGAGGGGCGGGGCGCCGAGGCCGCCGCCCTCTTCCACCGGATCGGCCGGTACGCCACACCCGCTCCCTGGTCGTACCCGGACCGGGACCCGCACAACGCCTTCGCCGCCGCCCGCGCCGCCGCGCTCGGTACGGCCTGACACCCCGCCCCGACAGTGAGGACGCTCCCCCGATGACCACCGACAGTTCGAGAACGAGCCCGTCCGCCCCCGGCGGCATCAGTACGTTCAAGGGGCAGGAGCGTGCCCTGCGGGCCGACCGGCTCGGCACCGGCGGGCTGCTGCTCTCCGTCCTCGCGGCGACCGCACCCCTCATGGTCGTCGCGGGTGTCATGCCCACCACATACGCGGTGATGGGCATCGTCGGCCAGCCGCTGCTCTTCGTCCTCCTCGGCGTCGTCCTGATCCTCTTCAGCGTCGGGTACGCCGAGATGAGCCGCCACGTCCACAACGCCGGCGCCTTCTACGCCTACATATCCCGCGGTCTCGGCGCCACCGCGGGCGCGGGCGCCGCCCTGGTGGCCCTCGTCGCCTACAACGCGCTCCAGGTCGGCATCTACGGCATCTTCGGCTTCGAGGTCTCCGGGCTCCTCGCCACCTACGCCGACGTGCAGATCGCCTGGTGGATCCCGGCGCTCGTGGCCGCGCTCGCCGTCGGACTGCTGGGCTGGCTCAAGATCGACGTCAACGCCCGCGTCCTCGGCGTGCTGCTCGTCATCGAGGTGCTCCTGGTGGTGATCTTCGACGTCGCGGCCCTGGCCGACCCCGGCACGGAGGGCCTGTCGCTGCACGCCTTCAACCCGGACACCCTCACCGGCGCCGGTGTCGGCACCGCGCTGTGCTTCTGCATCGCCGCCTTCCTCGGCTTCGAGCAGGCCCCCGTCTACGCCGAGGAGACCAGCCGCCCGCACGTCCTCGTGCCGCGTGTGATGTTCCTCGCCGTCGGCGGCGTCGCCGTCTTCTTCGCGCTGAGCAGCTGGGCCCTCACCGTCGCCACCGGCCCCGGCGCCATCGTCGGCACGGCCCGGAAGCAGAGCGCGGGGCTGCTGTTCTTCCTCACCGAGTCCCGCCTCGGCGGCGCCTTCACGGACGTGCTGCACGTCCTGTTCGTCACCGGCATGTTCGCCGCGCTCCTCAGCTTCCACAACGTCGTCGCCCGCTACGCCTTCGCCATGGGCCGCGAGGGCCTGCTGCCCGCCGCCTTCGGCCGCACCAGCGGCAGCAGCGGCGCCCCGGGCACCGGCTCGCTGCTCCAGACCGTCGTGGCCGTGCTGGTCGTGGCCGCCTTCGCGATCGCCGACGACAGGCCGGCCGGTGACCCCACCGCACCCGTCCTGCAGCTGTTCACCTGGTTCGGCAACATCGGCGCCCTCGGCGTGATCGTGCTGATGGCGGCGGCGTCCCTGTCGGTCGTCGTCTTCTTCGTCCGCCGCGGCGCCGCCGGCGCCCAGGCCTGGCGGCTGGTCACCTCCGCACTGGCGGGCATCGCCCTGCTGGTGATCGCCGGCTACACGGTGAAGGACTTCGAGGTGCTGGTCGGCGCCGGCCCCGACTCCTCGCTGAGCTGGGTACTGCCCGGCACCATCGGCCTGGCCGCGCTCGCCGGCGTGGTCCTCGGCCTGGTGATGCGCGCCCGCGCCCCCGAGAAGCACGCCCGGATCGGCCTCGGCAACGAGGCGTTCCAGCTGGACAAGGCGGCCTCCTCCTGAGGGAGCCCGTACAAGAAGGGGTTACGGAAGTCTGACGCGCACCCGCGAGCCCTGTCGTACCGGGGCCGCGGGTGTTCGAATGAGTACGTGAACGAGGACGTACACCAGGGTGTGAACGACGAGCACCCCGAAGAGCGGGGCACCCCGATCGGCCGTCGCGTCTTCCTCGGCACCCTCGCCCTGGGCGCCGCGGGCGTGGTCGCCGCGCCCCCGCTCCAACGCGGCCTGGAGCGCTTCCTCGGCGGCGCGGCCGACAAGGACCCCACCGGCCTGACCGGCCTGCTCCCCAACGGCGGCGGCTTCCGCTACTACTCGGTCGCCTCCTCCGTCCCCCGCAAGAACGCCGGCACCTACCGCCTCACCGTGGACGGCCTGGTCGAGCGCCCTGTGACCTACACCCTCGACGAGCTCAGGGCCATGCCCCAGACCCGCATGGTCCGCGACGTCCAGTGCGTCACGGGCTGGCGCGTCCCCGACACCCCCTTCGAGGGCGTACGCCTGTCCCGGCTCCTGGACGCCGCCCGGCTGCGCCCCACGGCCAGGGCCGTCCGCTTCACCTGCTTCGACGGCACCTACACCGAGAGCCTCACCCTCGACCAGGCCCGCCGCGCGGACGTCCTGGTCGCCCTGCGCATGCAGGACAAGGACCTCGGCCATTCCCACGGCGGCCCGGTCCGCCTCTACGTGGCCCCCATGTACTTCTACAAGTCCGCCAAGTGGCTCTCCGGCATCACCGTCACCGACGAGGTCCGGCCGGGCTACTGGGAGGAGCGCGGCTACGACGTCGACGCCTGGGTGGGCCGCTCGAACGGACGGGACGATGACCCTACGAGCTGACACGCCCCCGACGACGGCGAAGGTCCGGCGCTTCAGCACCGCGCAGCGCTGGGTCCACCGCACCACGGCCGCGCTGATGGGCGTCTGCGTCGCCACCGCCGCCTGCCTCTACGTCCCGCAGCTCGCCGAACTCGTCGGGCGCCGCGACCTGCTCGTCACCGTGCACCAGTGGTCCGGCCTCGCCCTGCCCGTCCCCGTCCTGGCCGCCCTCGCCTCCCGGGCATTCCGCGCCGACCTCGGCCGCCTCAACCGCTTCGGGCCGCACGACCGCACCTGGCTGCGCGCCGCCCTGCACCGCGACAAACGCCCCGCGTCCCGCCCGGCGGCCAAGTTCAACGCCGGGCAGAAGCTCTACGCCGCGTGGATCGCCGGCGCCACGCTGGTCATGCTCGCCACGGGCCTGATGATGTGGTTCACCCACCTCACCCCCCTGCTCTGGCGCACCAGCGCCACCTTCGTCCACGACTGGCTGGCCCTCACCATCGGCATCGTCCTGGCCGGCCACATCGGCATGGCCCTGGCGGACCCGGAATCCAGAAGAGGCATGCGCACAGGCAAGGTGAGCAGAGACTGGGCAGACCGAGAGCACCCCCTATGGCGCCCGTAGCTCCCCCCTTCAGCGTCGCGCGGAACCGCGCGAACACCCAACGCACCCGCACCCTCTAGAACACCCGCAGCCCAGACCGCGCGCCAGGGCGAGTCCGATGCCCCGGCTGGAGCCGGTCACCAGGGCCGTACGGCCGCCGATGCCGAAGAGGGGTGAGCCGTCATCGCCGTACTCCTAGATCACGAGGGACAACAGCAGGACCAGACCGCCGGCGACCACCGAGATGATCGTCTCCATGACGGACCAGGTCTTGATGTTCTGGCCGACGCTCAGCCCGAAGTACTCCTTCACCATCCAGAACCCGGCGTCGTTGACATGGCTGAAGAAGAGCGAGCCGGCGCCGATGGCGAGGACGAGCAGGGCGGCGTGGGTGGTCGACATGTCGGCCGCGAGCGGGGCGACCAGACCGGCCGCCGAGACCGTGGCCACCGTCGCCGAACCCGTCGCGAGGCGGATCACCACCGCGATCAGCCAGGCCAGCAGCAGCGCGGGGATGGCCCAGTCCTTGGAGATGTCCAGGACCATCTGCCCCACGCCCGTGTCGATCAGCGTCTGCTTGAAGCCGCCACCCGCGCCGACGATCAGCAGGATGCCCGCGATCGGCATGAGGCTCTTCTCCACGAGCGGCGAGATCCGCTCCTTGGAGAACCCGGCGGGCCGCAGCAGCGTGAAGATGCCGACCAGCACCGAGGCGAGCAGGGCGATCATCGGGGCGCCGATCACGTCGAAGACGCGCTGCACCGGGTTCTCCGGGTCGTCCACGATGATGTCGACCAGCGCCTTGGCCAGCATGAGGATCACCGGCAGCAGCACGGTGAAGAGCGTCGTACCGAAGCCGGGGCGCCTGTCGAGCTCCTCGGACGGGCGCTGCGGGATCATCTTCTCGGGGGCTGGCACGTCGACCCAGCGGGCGGCGTACTTCGAGAACACCGGCCCGGCGATGATCACGGTGGGTATGGCGACGAGGACGCCGAGCGCCAGCGTCACGCCGAGGTCGGCCCCGACGGCGTCGATCGCGACCAGCGGGCCGGGGTGCGGCGGCACCAGGCCGTGCATCACGGACAGGCCGGCGAGCGCCGGGATGCCGATGCGCATCAGCGAGTAGTTGCCGCGCTTGGCGACCATCAGCACGACCGGGATCAGCAGCACGATGCCGACCTCGAAGAACAGCGGCAGTCCGATCACGGAGGCGATCAGCACCATCGCCCACGGCATCGACCGTCCGCCGGCCTTCTCCAGGATGGTGTCGACGATCTGGTCGGCGCCCCCGGAGTCGGCGAGCATCTTCCCCAGGACGGCCCCGAGGGCGATCAGCACCCCCACCCCGGCGACGGTGGTGCCGAGGCCGGTGCTGAAGCTGGTGAGCACCTTGTCCAGCGGTGCCCCGGCGATCGCGCCGAGCACCAGTGACCCGATGGTCAGGGACAGGAACGCGTGCAGCTTGAACTTGGTGATGAGCAGGACGATGACGGCGATGCCCGCCAGGACGGCGATGCCCAGCTGAGCGTGGCCGGCCGAGGTGATCGGCTCGGGTGCGTCCGCTGCCAGCATCTCGACGCTGAGTCTGGTCACGGGTGGGTTCCCTTGCGTTGGGGAGTAGGGGAGGGAATCGGCCGGCAGGGACTACTGCACGGGTTCGGGGAGGTCCTCCAGGGCGAGCGCCGCTCGCCGGGTGATCTCCTCCGGACTGCCCGAGACGTTCACCTCGACGCCCGCCTCGTCCGCCTCCAGGGGCTGGAGCGTGGCGAACTGGGAGTCGAGCAGCGCCGTGGGCATGAAGTGTCCCTGCCGGTGTGACATCCGGTCCTCGATCAGCGCGCGGTCACCGGCGAGGTGCACGAAGACCACACCGGGTGCGGCGGCCCGCAGCCGGTCGCGGTAGGACCGCTTCAGCGCCGAGCAGCTGACCACCCCGCCGAGCCCCGTCCGGCCGTGCGCCCACGCGCCGATGGCGTCCAGCCACGGCAGGCGGTCCTCGTCGGTGAGCGGGGTGCCGGCCGACATCTTGGCGATGTTGGCCTGCGGGTGGAAGTCGTCGCCCTCGGCGTAGGGGACGCCGATCCGGGCCGCGAGCAGGGGACCGATCGTGGTCTTGCCGGTGCCCGCTACGCCCATGACCACGACGACGTGGGGGGTGTTCATCGCTGCCTCACTGTCTGCTGTCCGAGGTCGACACCTGATGTCGACGCAACTGAAACCCATTAGGTACGACTAATTCAAGAGCCTGTCATGGATAAGTCTGACTTTTTATCTCCGTGATCTACCCCGTACGCTGAGTGCATGAGCACACCGGGCCGGGGGCTGCACGGCCATGTACTGGACACCCTCGGCCCCGAGATCACGGCGGGGGAGTACCCGCCGGGCAGTGTCCTGCGCACCGACGAGCTCGCCCAGCGTTTCGACGTGTCGCGCTCCGTGATGCGCGAGGCGGTCCGCGTCCTGGAGTCCATGTACCTGGTCGAGTCCCGCCGCCGCGTCGGCGTGACGGTCCGCCCGAAGTCCGAGTGGAACGTCTACGACCCGCAGGTGATCCGCTGGCGCCTGGCCGGCTCGGACCGGCCCTGGCAGTTGCGGTCCCTCACGGTGTTGCGCTCGGCCGTCGAACCGGTCGCGGCCGGCCTCGCCGCCCGGCACGCCACGGCCGAGCAGTGCGCCGAACTCACCGAATGCGCCCTCGGCATGGTCGCCCACTCACGCGGTCACAAGCTGGAGGGCTATCTCCTGCACGACGTCGCCTTCCACCGCGTCATCCTGGAGGCCTCCGGCAACGAGATGTTCGCCCGCCTCGGCGACGTCGTCGCGGAGGTCCTCACCGGCCGCACCCAGCACGACGTGATGTTCGAGGACCCCGACCCGGCCGCCGTCACCCTGCACGTCCAGGTCGCCGAGGCGGTCCGCGCGGGCGACTCCGCCCGGGCGGAGGAGCTGACCCGCGAGATCACGGTCGGCGCCCTCCAGGAACTCGACATCCTGGCGCCGTAGCACCGCTACGCCGGGAACTCCCCGTCGACGTACACCCAGGCCCCGTCGACCCGCTCGAACCGGCTCCGCTCGTGCAGCGACCCGCCCCGGTACGACGCCCGGAACTCCACGGTCCCGGTGGTGTGGAACGCCGAGCCGCCGCTCACGCCCAGGATCTCCAGCCCGGTCCACCGCATGCCCGGATCCGGCTCCAGCGTCCCGGGCCGCGTCCGCGGATGCCAGGTCCGCAGCAGATACGCCACGTTCCCCCGCACGAAGGCGCAGTACCGGGACCGCATCAACGCCTCGGCGGTCGGCGCGGCAGCGGCCCCGGAGTGGAACCGCCCGCAGCACGCCGCGTACGCCTCGGGGAGCCCGCACGGGCAGGAACGCCTGGTCATGGTCACCTTTCCGCGGAAACGCCCGAGGGCCGTGACCTCGCGGTCACGGCCCTCAGTTCATGTGTCCGAGGGGGGACTTGAACCCCCACGCCCGATAAAGGGCACTAGCACCTCAAGCTAGCGCGTCTGCCATTCCGCCACCCGGACAAGGTGTCTGTCGCGTGGGTTCTCCCCGCGGCGACGACGTAAACATTACCAGGCTTTCGGGGGTGGCCGATCACCCCCCGTCCGCACCCCGGCGAGGCGTGAACGGCGTGTGACGGGCCGGGAGCGCTCTTGGGGTGCGGGCCGGGGAGAGAGAGGATGAGGGGGACCCACCAGCAGTGACACCGGGAGGAAGCACGTGAGCGAGACGGACACGGCCAGGAGCGTCACAGGCGAGGACGAGGTCGTGGACCTCTGCCGCGAGCTGATCCAGATCGACACCAGCAACTACGGCGACCACTCGGGTCCGGGCGAGCGCAAGGCGGCGGAGTACGTCGCCGAGAAGCTCGCCGAGGTCGGGCTCGAACCGCAGATCTTCGAGTCCCACCCGGGCCGCGCCTCCACGGTCGCCCGGATCGAGGGCGAGGACCCCTCCCGGCCCGCGCTCCTCATCCACGGCCACACCGACGTCGTCCCGGCCAACGCCGACGACTGGACCCACCACCCCTTCTCCGGCGAGGTCGCGGACGGCTGCGTGTGGGGCCGCGGGGCCGTCGACATGAAGGACATGGACGCGATGACCCTCGCGGTCGTCCGCGACCGGCTGCGCAGCGGGCGCAAGCCCCCGCGGGACATCGTCCTCGCCTTCCTCGCCGACGAGGAGGCGGGCGGCACCTACGGGGCCAAGCACCTCGTGCGCAAGCACCCCGAGCTGTTCGAGGGCGTCACCGAGGCGATCAGCGAGGTGGGCGGGTTCTCGTTCACCGTCAGCGAGCAGCGGCGGCTCTACATGATCCAGACGGCCGAGAAGGGCATGCACTGGATGAAGCTCACCGTGGCCGGCACCGCCGGGCACGGATCGATGATCCACCGGGACAACGCGATCACCGAGCTGTCGGAGGCCGTCGCGCGGCTCGGGCGGCACAAGTTCCCGGTGCGCGTCACCAAGACCACCCGCGCCTTCCTCGACGAGCTCGGTGACGCGCTCGGCACCGAACTCGACCCGGAGGACATGGAGTCGACCCTCGTCAGACTCGGCGGCATCGCCAAGTTCATCGGCGCGACGCTGAGCAACACGGCCAACCCGACGCAGCTCGGCGCCGGTTACAAGGTCAACGTCATCCCGGGCGAGGCGACCGCGCACGTCGACGGGCGGTTCCTGCCCGGCCACGAGGAGGAGTTCCTCGCCGACCTCGACCGGATCCTCGGCCCGAACGTACGGCGCGAGGACGTGCACGCCGACAAGGCCGTGGAGACCTCCTTCGACGGGGCGCTGGTGGGGGCGATGCAGTCCGCGCTGCTGGCGGAGGACCCGACCGCCAAGGCGATCCCCTACATGCTCTCCGGCGGGACGGACGCCAAGTCCTTCGACGACCTGGGCATCCGGGGCTTCGGCTTCGTGCCGCTGAAGCTGCCGCCGGAGCTGGACTTCGCCGGCATGTTCCACGGCGTGGACGAGCGGGTTCCGGTGGAGGGCCTGCAGTTCGGCGTGCGCGTGCTCGACCGTTTCATCGACCTGTCCTGACCGGCCCCGTGGACGGGCTATTCGGTCGCGCGTGCGGGATCGACTGGGAAGAGTGAATGCGACCATAAGCTCGTAGCCTCATTACTCCCTCCTCGTTACAGGTAATGCGATCGCAAGATGGGTCGCTTTGCCAACTAGGAGGAATAATGATCAAGAAGGTCGTCGCTGCTGCGACTGCCACCGGTGGGCTGGTTCTCGCGGGCGCGGGCCTGGCCGTCGCCGACTCGGGTGCTCAGGGTGTCGCCGCGCACTCCCCGGGCGTCCTGTCCGGCAACGTTGTCCAGGTGCCCGTTCACGTCCCGGTGAACGTCTGCGGCAACACGGTCTCCGTGATCGGGCTGCTGAACCCCGCCTTCGGCAACACCTGCATCAACAAGTGATGCTTTCCCCTCGCTGAGGGAAGTCCACAAGCCATCGGTCCCGGAGTGCGTGCCATGCGCTCCGGGACCGAACGCTTCTTTCGAGGAATTCGAGAAGCATTCGAGAATTCAAAAATTCGAGACAGGGTCGAAGGCAGGTATTCAGTAAATGCGACAGGTCACCCGCAAGGGTCTGATGACCGTGGCGGCCGCGACCGGCGTGATCGCCGCCGCGGGCGGCTCCGCGCACGCCGACTCGGGCGCCCAGGGCGCGGCGTCGGGTTCGCCCGGCGTGCTGTCCGGAAACTCCGTGCAGGCGCCGGTGTACGCGCCGGTCAACGTGTGCGGGAACACCGTCAACGTCGTCGGTGTCCTCAACCCGTCGGTGGGCAACTCCTGCGCCAACAAGGGCGGTGGATCGCCATCGGGGGGATACGGCGAACAGGGCGGCAAGGGCGGTCACGGCGGCTCCCACGCGGGCGGGCACGCCACCGGCTCACCCGGCGTCGGCTCCGGCAACCACGTCCAGGCGCCGGTCCACGTGCCGGTGAACGTCTGCGGCAACAGCGTCGACGTCATCGGCGTCGGCAACCCCAGCACGGGCAACGACTGCTCGAACGGCGGCGGCCACCACGGCACCCCGCCCGGCGGCGGCCACGAAACCCCGGGCGAACCCGGCGGCCCGGGCACCCCGGGGAACCCCGGCAACCCCGGCAACCCCGGTAACCCCGGCAACCCGGGGAACCCTGGGAACCCCGGCAACCCGGGGAACCCTGGCACCAACCCCGGCAACCCTGGCACCAACCCTGGCAACCCTGGCACCCCGGGCAACCCCGGTGAGCCCGGCCACCCCGGCACCCCGGGCACCCCGCCCGGCGCCGGCGGCCAGACCCCGGGCGGCTCCTCGCACGGCAACGAGCCGGGCGGCCGGTTCGTCACCCAGCCCCACGGCGAGGCCCAGCTCGCCAGCACCGGCAGCGACCTGCCGCTCGGCCTGGTCCTCCCGGCCGGCGCCGGGGCGCTGCTCGCCGGCGCGATCCTCTACCGCAAGGCGCGCGCCTCGGCCTGACCCCCCGCACAACGGAGCGGGCCCCGCCGACGCGGGGCCCGCTCCGTCATGTGTCTTCTTCTCGTGCTCCGTCGTCGCTCACCACGTGGCCCGCACCTGGCGGATGATCCGTCGGCGCAACCGCACCCTGCGGCTGCCGTCACGCAGCAGGCTCAGGCGGTACAACTCCCAGTGTCCGTACTCCGCGTGGTCCGTCAGCAGACGTGCCGTTTCCTTACGGGAGACCCCGCGCGGCACGTACACGTCGACAAATTCGTATTCCGGCATCGCATCTATTGTGCGGGCTGGGCCCCGGTACGGATAGCGTCTGCACTATGTCTGATGCTGCGCAGCCCACCGCTGCCGAGGTACGCGCCGCCGCCGAGGCGGTCAAGACCGCGCTCGACCGCCACCTGGCCGCGGTCGAACGCAGGTCGGGGGAGGACGACCCGGCCGTGTTCGAGGCGTTCAACCAGCTGGCCGCGGCCGCAGAGGTGTACGACGAACTGCTCTACGACCGCTACGACGAGGTCACACCCTTCGAGATCCCCGGCGCCGAGGACGCCCTGCCCCCGTACACCGGACCAGAGGAACCGAACGCGCTGAGCGTACTGATCCGTCGCGACTACGCCGTCGCCGAACCGCAGCGTCTGCTCGCCCAGGCGCAGCGGATCGAGGCCGTGGAGGGGGACGAGGGCTCTCCGGCCTCCGGGACGGTGCACGGGGCGCTCGGACTGCTCTTCGGGGAGTTCGAGCCCGACGAGATCGCCTCCCGGCACAAGGAGTTCGGGCTGGAGGAGGGCGACTCCACGCTCTGGGTGACGGCGGCGGACGAACCGGCCGAGCCCGGCGAGTGGCTGGAGGCACCGTTCGAGCAGGTCGATCCACAGCAGGTGGTCTGCCGCTTCGACGTCAGCGCCGTCTTCGACGACGAGATCGACGACGTCGACGAGGACGAGGACGACGACGGCGACGAGGGCGACGGTTTCGAGGACGACCTCGCCGGCGACCTGGACGAGGATCTGGAGCCGCTGGACGGGGACCGCCGCTGAGCGCACACGTCGGCGACCACGGAGGCGGGGGTCAGGGGCCGGGTCCTGACCCCCGCGCCCGTCAGTCGCCGCTGATCTGAGGTGCGAGCAGCACCGGAAGCCGGGTCGTGCGCGGCTTAGCCGGGACCTCGGCCACGGCACGCGGCAGCGCCTGCTCCACCCCGTGCACCACCGACAGATGCCGGTCGGCCCGCCCGAACGCCGTGTACACCCAGGGCCGGCTGAGCGCCTGCGCCGCATCGCCGGGCAGCACCACGACCACCGCGGGCCACCGGCTCCCCACAGCCTGGTGCGCGGTCAGCGCCCACCCGTGCCGTACCGCCTGCTCCACCCGCTCCTTCGGGACGACGACGTTCTCGCCCTCGCACGACAGGTGCAGTCCCTCGGCGTCCGCGGTCACCACCCGGCCCGGCAGCGCACGGCCGGGAACGGGGGAGTAGACGATCCGGTCACCGGGGTCGAAGCCGCCGAAGCGGCCCGGGCCCGGATTGAGCCGCTCCTTCAGGGCGGCGTTCAGCACCCGCGTCCCCACGGCCCCGCCGTGCCCGGGGGTGATCACCTGTGTCTCCGCGGCCGGCACACCGATCGCCCGCGGCACCGAGTCCACGACGAGCTGCACCGTCCGGTGCACGGCCTCGCCCGCGTCCCGCACCGGCACGATCACGATCTCCTTGCCGGGGGCCTCGACCTGGTTCAGCTCGCCGACGCCGACACCGGAGACCAGCTCCCCCAGCGGCCCGGGATCCGGCCGCCGCGAGGCCACCTGCGGGCAGATCCGCGCCGCGAGCAGATCCGCGAACACCCGGCCCGGCCCCACCGACCACAACACCGCCGGATCGCCCGACAGGACCAGGCGTGCCCCGTCCGGCATCGACTCGGTCAGCAGGGCCGCCGTCTCGACGTCCAACTGGGGTGCGTCGAGTACGACGAGCAGGTCGAGATCGAGGACACCGTCCGCGTCCCGGCCGGGACCTTCGCGGCCGGCGAGCAGGCCGGAGACGGTGGCGACGGGGGGTGCGGCGCCCATCGGACCGTCGGCCGTCGTGGGCCGGTCCGGTGCGTCCCCGGCGGACCGCGTGACGCTGTCCGAGGAGCCGCGCGCGCCCGGCTGCCGGGAGGCGTCAGCCGCCTCGCCCGCGGGCCCACCGGCGCGCCCCAGCAGGGCCGCGAAACGGGTGCGGCCGATCGGGCCGTGCGTGGCCGCCCAGGCCCGCAGCCCGAACGACCGCGCGGCGTCCAGCAGCGCCGCGGGCTCGGCCAGGGACGCCTCCCCGCCGGTGTGCAGTACCAGGCCCTGACCGGCCACCGCACGGATCAGCTCCGCCGTGGACCCCTGGGCCGCCGCGGCGGCCCGCTCCCAGTCCGCTGCCGAACCGTCCTGCTTGGGCGTCGAGTTGACCAGCCGGGCCAGGCCGTCGGCGAGGCTCTCCTCCGCCAGCGCGTACCGCTCCAGACCGACCAGGACGCGGACCGGACGCTCCTCGTCCTCCAGCGTGTCGTCCTCGTCGGCGGCCCGGGCCGGGGCACCGGCCTCCTCCAGGGCGTCCTGGAAGACCAGGGCCTCGCCCTCCGCGATCGCGCCCTGCACGGCACCGTCGGGTTCCGGCACGCCGCGCTGCGCCAGGGCCGCGAGGAGCGCCGGCATCTCCAGGGCGGTGTGCCCGGCCAGCGCCGCCTGCTCCAGGAGCCAGCCGGTGACGGCCCGGCCGCGCCGCTCGTCGTCCGGGCCGCACTCGGCACCGAGAAGCGCCCGGGCGAAACCGTCGGCCTGCTCGGGGCGCACGCCCGGGATCCGCAGCAACTGCCAGGGGTCGGCCCGCAGCTGCGCGTCCGCACCCTCGCCCAGGGCCGCGGCCACCTGGGGCGCGAGCACTTCCGGGGCGCCGCCCTCGCCGAGTACCCGCCGGACGGCCTGGACCGCCTCCGGTGCGGGCACCGCCTGCGTGGCGACCGGCTCGGGCGGCACCGGCTGCGGCCGCCGCTCCGGCTCGGGGGCGGAGCGGCGGGGGGCGGGCCGGGGCTCTTCGAAGACCGGGGCCACCGACTTCTCGCCGCTCTCGACGGCCCGTACGGCCGCGAGCAGATCGGCGGCCTTGCCGCTCAGCTTGGTGCCGCTGCGGATCGGCCCCTTCTTCTCGGCCTTGCGCTGCTCGATGCGCTCCCGCTCGATCTGCTGCGCCCGAAGCTCGGCCTCCGCCTCGGAAACCTGCCCGCCGTCAGCGGCATCACCACCTGCGTCGCCACCCTCCGCCCCGGCAGACTGCCCGTCCCCGGCGCCCACGCTCTCTTCTTCGGCAGACTGCCCGGCTCTCGCGCCAGTGCCCTCCGTCGCGGCCGTCTGCTCGGCCCCCGCGTCGCTGCCCTCCGTCTCGGCCGTCTGCTTCGCCCCCGTGTCACCGCCCCCTGAGTCGGGCGTCTGCTCGGGGTCGGGGGCGTCGCCGCTCCCGGTCCTGTCGGCCTTCGCAGCCTGTGCGGCCTCGGCGCCCGGCGTCCCCGGCTCGGTGTCCTCCCTGGTCTCGGGCTCCGTGCTCACAGCGTGCTCCAGTCGTGATCGGGATAGCGGTGCACGGGCGCCGACACATCGTCGAGCGCCCGGCAGATCTCGTCAGGAAGACTAAGGGTCTCCACTGACAACGCCGCCGTGAGCTGCTGCGCGTTGCGCGCGCCGACGATCGGGGCGGTCACGCCGGGCCGGTCGCGCACCCACGCCAGGGCCACCTGGAGCGGCGTCACCGCGAGCCCGTCGGCCGCGGTGGTCACGGCGTCCACGATGCGGCTCGCCGTGTCGTCGAGGTACGGCGCGACGAAGGGCGCCAGGTGCTCGGAGGCACCGCGAGAATCCGGCGGCATCGCGTCGCCCCGGTACTTGCCCGTCAGCACGCCGCGCCCGAGCGGCGAGGAGGGCAGCAGGCCTATCCCCAGGTCCATCGCGGCCGGCAGCACCTCCCGCTCCACTCCGCGCTGCAGCAGGGAGTACTCCAGCTGCGTCCCGGCCAGCCGGGTCCGGATGCCCGGGGCCGCCAGCTGCCAGGTCGCGGCCTTGGCCAGCTGCCAGCCGCAGAAGTTGGAGACGGCCGCGTAGCGCGCACGCCCGCTGGAGACCGCCAGGTCGAGTGCCTGGAGGGTCTCCTCCAGCGGGGTCTCCGGGTCGAAGGCGTGCACGTGCCACAGGTCGACGTAGTCCGTGCCGAGCCGGGTGAGCGAGGCGTCCAGCGCGGAGAGCAGATGGCCGCGGGAGCCGTCGAAACGGCGGTCGGGGTCGGGCACGCTGCCGGCCTTGGTCGAGACGACCAGGTCCCGGCGGGGCACCAGCCCTTCCATGAGCCTGCCGAGCAGGTACTCGGCCTCGCCGTCCCCGTACACGTCCGCGGTGTCGACGAGGGTCCCGCCCGCTTCCCAGAAGGTCTTCATCAGGTCCGCGGCGTCGTGCTCGTCGGTGTCCCGCCCCCAGGTCAGGGTGCCGAGCCCGATGCGGGACACACGAAGGCCGGTGCGGCCGAGATGCCTCTGCTCCATGAACGCCGAGATTACTGGCCAGAACCTACGGTGTGAGTGGCCGCGGACGACGGATTTCCGGAGGCGGCCGCCCGGTCGTCCCACACCACCCGCCCGCCGCCGCCCCAGGTGGGCACCCCGCGCTCGGGCACCGCCCGCCCGCCACCGCCCTCGATCGCCACCGGCCGTTCGGGCACCGACCGCCTCCGCCGCCCTCGGTCAGCACCTCCCGTCCCACACCGGCAACCCTTGTTGGCGCCCGCGGTCCGGCTCACCACGGCCGCTGCGCAGCCCGCCAGTACCCGGCCTCGTCGGTGGAGAAGGAGCCGAGGACGTCCTTGGAGTCCTCGAGGATCGCTGCGGCCGCCGCCCGGAGGCCCAGGGGGAGTACTCGCTTCACCCTTGCCTCTCCGTCCAACGCGTCGGCGGCGGCCGTATCCGTCCCCCCGGCCCGCGCGCTAGGGTGCCCGCACAGGCACGTTACTGATCAGTAAGGGGATGTGGCATGCAGCTCGGTATCAACCTCGGCTACTGGGGTGCCGGAATGGACGCGGACAACCTGGCCGTCGCCCAGGAGGCCGACCGTCTCGGCTACGCCGTCTGCTGGGCCGCCGAGGCCTACGGCTCCGACGCCGCCACCGTGCTGAGCTGGGTCGCCGCCCAGACCGAGCGCATCGACGTCGGCTCGGCGATCTTCCAGATCCCGGCCCGCCAGCCCGCCATGACGGCCATGACCGCCGCCACCCTCGACTCCCTCTCCGGCGGCCGCTTCCGCCTCGGCCTCGGTGTCTCGGGCCCGCAGGTCTCCGAGGGCTGGTACGGCGTCAAGTTCGACAAGCCGCTCGCCCGCACCCGCGAGTACGTCGAGATCGTCCGCAAGGCCATGACCCGCGAGCGCCTGTCCTACGAAGGACAGCACTGGACGCTGCCCCTGCCCGGCGGCCCCGGCAAGCCCATCAAGCTCACCGTGCACCCGCAGCGCGAGCACATCCCGCTGTACATCGCCGCGATCGGCCCGAAGAACCTCGAACAGACCGGCGAGATCGCCGACGGCGCCCTGCTGATCTTCCCCTCCGCCGAGCACCTGGAGGACACCACGATCACGCACCTGCGCGCCGGGCGCGAGAAGGCCGGCAAGACCCTCGACGGGTTCGACGTCTGCCCGACCCTGCCGCTCGCCGTCGGCGACGACAAGGACGTGACCGCGCTCGCCGACACCTTCCGCCCCTACACCGCCCTGTACGTCGGCGGCATGGGCAGCCCCAAGCAGAACTTCTACAACCAGCTCGCCCAGCGCATGGGCTACGAGCAGGAAGCCGCCGAGATCCAGAGCAAGTACCTCTCAGGCGACAAGCAGGGCGCCGCGGCCGCCGTACCGCACGACCTGATCGACAAGACGACCCTGCTCGGCTCCGTCGACCGGATCGCGGACCGGATGAAGGCCTACGCCGCGGCCGGGGTCACCACCCTGTCCCTCGCACCGGCGGGCTTCACGCTCGACGAGCGGCTCGCGTCCCTCAGGGCCGGCACGGAGGCCCTGGAGCGCGCCGGGCTCGCCTGAGCCGACCGGGAGTTTCACCGGCCGTGGTGGGGGCTCGGGGGTCTTCCCCGCCACGGCCGTCACGCGGAACAACGCGCCGGGGGCGCCCACGGTTACGGCACAGCGGCCTCTTCCCCCGTCCCGGGTCCCGCGGCCCCCGAGTCCTCCATTCGGCGGAGTTGTCCCTCACACCTGTTGCAGCGCCCCCCACCCCGCACTTGACTCGTTGTTCGCGGAACCCTGCGGAATGTCGCAGTACGCCCACGCGCGCGGGAGAGGTGCCCACGATGCTTTCGGCCAAGAGTCTGTTCCAGGAGATCCTCGACAACGACGAGTCCTTCGCCCTGTTCTGCTCCATCGCCGCGAGCGGTGAGTCCCAGGGCGGCTGGGAGAACGCCCGGATCGCCGCCCTCGTGCCCGAGGCCGAGCGGGAACTCGCCCCCAAGATCAGCCGGCACGGCGCCGACGAGGACAAGCACGGCCGCATCTTCAACGCCCTGATGAAGAAGCGGGGTCTCGCCCCCGTGCCGGTCCCGCCCGAGACCGACTACACCATGCTCCTGGAGAAGAACGGCATCGGCCTCGCGCACGATCAGCTGCGGCGCGACGAGCGGCTCACCGTCCAGGACATCGTCACCTACCTCTCGCACAGCAGGGTCACCGAGCAGCGTGCCTCGGAGCAGATGGACCTGCTCCGCAAGCACTTCGCCGACCACCCCGACATCGGCCGCGCGGTCAAGCAGATCTCCAACGACGAGGACAACCACCTCGCCTACTGCCACGAGGAGCTGCTGCGCTTCGCCTACGCGGGCCACGGCCGGGTCATCCAGCGCACCCTGCGCGACTGCGCGCTGGCCGAGATCCGGATCTACCGCGACGTCAGCCTCGCCGTCATGGCGGACATGGGCCGCATTCTCGGCTGGTCCAGGGCCAAGTCGGCCGTGCTCGCGGCCGGCATCCACGCCGTCTACGCCTACGAACGCCTGGGCGGCTGGCGCCGGATGGTGTCGCTGACGCCGCCCGAGCGCCGCAACGCCCTCGGCGGCCCCGCGACCCCGGAACCCGAGTTCGTCTGAACCGGCCCGGCTACAACCACCCCCGGCGCTTGAACAGCCGGAAGACCATGATCTCCAGGACGGTCATCAGGGCGATCAGCGCCGGATAGGACCAGACCCAGCGCAGCTCGGGCATGTGCTCGAAGTTCATGCCGTAGATCCCCGCGAACATCGTGGGGATCGCGGCCATGGCCGCCCACGCGGAGATCTTCCGCATGTCGTCGTTCTGCCGGACGCTCATCTGCGCGAGGTGCGCCGAGAGGATGTCCGACACCAGCCGGTCCAGGTTCTCCACGGACTCGTTCACGCGCGTGAGGTGATCGCTGACGTCACGGAAGAACGGCCGGGCCCGGTCGTCCACGAACGGCACGGTCACGCCGGTCGTCGCCGTGCCCGCCAGCCGGCTCATCGGCGGGGCCAGCGGCCCGGTCGCCCGGCGGAACTCCAGGACCTGCCGCTTGAAGTCGTAGATCCGGGACGCCGTGTTCCGTGAGCCCCCGCCGTCCGGCGAGAAGACCTCCGCTTCCAGACCCTCCAGGTCCGTCTGAAGTTCGGTCGCCACGTCCAGGTAGTGGTCGACGGTGGCGTCGGCGACCGCGTACAGCACGGCCGTGGGGCCTTTGCCGAGCAGCTCCGGCTCGTGCTCCAGCCGTTGCCGTACGGCCTTGAGCGGGGTGCCCTCGCCGTGCCGGACGGTCACCACGAACGAGTCGCCCAGGAAGATCATGATCTCGCCGGAGGAGACGGTGTCGCTCTCCGGCTCGTACGCCACCGGCTTGAGCACCACGAAGAGCGAGTCGTCGTACACCTCCAGCTTGGGCCGCTGGTGGGCCTTGAGGGCGTCCTCGACGGCCAGTGGGTGCAGCCCGAACTCCCGGGTCACATGCTCGAACTCGCTCTCGGTCGGCTCGTGCAGCCCGATCCACACGAACCCGCCCGCCGTGCGGGCCTCACCCAGGGCGTCGGAGAGGTCCTCGGGCCCTTCCGACCGCTGTCCTTCGCGGTAGATGGCACAGTCGACGATCACGAAGGAACTCTCCCGTCACTCGAACGACACCGCACGAACGCGTGCGCCTACGCTGGACCGCATGCCCACGCTGATCCTGGTCAGGCACGGACGCTCCACCGCCAACACCGAGGGACTCCTCGCCGGCTGGACGCCCGGCGTCGCCCTCGACGAACGCGGCGCCGCACAGGCCGCCGCGCTCCCCGGGCGGCTGGCCGAACTGCCCCTCGCCGAAATCGTCACCAGCCCGCTCCAGCGCTGCCAGGAGACCGTCCGGCCGCTGCTGGAGGCCCGGCCCGGACTGAGCCCGCACACCGACGAACGCATCGGCGAGTGCCACTACGGCGACTGGTCCGGACGCAAGCTCGCCGAGCTCAAGGACGAGCCCCTGATGGAGGTGGTGCAGGCGCACCCCTCCGCCGCGGCGTTCCCCGGAGGCGAGTCGATGCGGTCCATGCAGACCCGCGCCGCCGAGGCCGTACACGAGTGGAACGCGCGCGTGGAGCGCGACCACGGCGCCGACGCCGTCTACCTGATGTGCTCGCACGGCGACATCATCAAGTCGCTCGTCGCGGACGCCCTCGGACTTCACTTGGACCTCTTCCAGCGGATTTCCGTTGAACCGTGTTCCATCACCGCGATCCGCTACACCCGGCTGCGGCCGTTTCTCGTCCGCCTCGGCGACACCGGTGACTTCACGTCCCTCGTGCCGCGCGAAGAGCCGCCGGCCGGCGAGGCCGAAGTCGGGGGTGGTGCGGGCGCACCGTGATCGTTCGCCGCAGTAGGGTGAAGCGGTCGCAGCAGTGCCGTGGTCACACGGTTCCCACGATTCCAATGGAGACAGGACGTGTCCCGTCAGGTGTTCCTCTACGACCATCCGGAGCGTTTCGTGGCCGGTACGGTCGGACTGCCCGGGCGCCGTTCGTTCTTCCTCCAGGCCTCCGCCGGCTCCCGGGTGACCAGCGTGGCCCTGGAGAAGACCCAGGTCGCCGCCCTGGCCGAGCGCATGGACGAACTGCTCGACGAGGTCGTACGCCGTAGCGGGGGCAGCGCCCACGTCCCCGCGGTCGCACCCTCGGACACCGACACCGCGCCGCTGGACACCCCCATCGAGGAGGAGTTCCGGGTCGGCACCATGGCGCTGGCCTGGGACGGCGACGAGCAGCTCATGATCGTCGAGGCGCAGGCGCTCGTGGAGCTCGACGCGGAATCCGAGGAGGACCTCGCCGAAGCCGAGGAGCGACTGCTCCAGGACGAGGAGAACGGCCCGCCGATGCTGCGGGTCCGGCTCACCGGCGCGCAGGCCAGGGCCTTCGCCAAACGCGCCCTCGACGTCGTCAACGCCGGACGGCCGCCGTGCCCGCTGTGCAGCCTCCCGCTCGACCCGGAAGGACACGTATGTCCGCGCCAGAACGGATACCGCCGCGGAGCGTGACACCTCCCGCGCACGCCGCCGAGCTGCTCGCCCGGGGTGAACTGACCGTACGCGGACGCATCCGTGAGGCCTCCAACGCGGCCCTGTACTGCACGGTGTCGTACGACGGCGAGGACGCGGCCTGTGTCTACAAGCCGGTCGCGGGGGAGCGGCCCCTGTGGGACTTCCCCGACGGGACGCTGGCCCAGCGTGAGGTCGCCGCGTACGCGGTCTCCGAGGCGACCGGCTGGGGCCTGGTGCCGCCCACCGTGCTGCGCGACGGCCCGTACGGCGAGGGCATGTGCCAGCTGTGGGTCGAGGTGACCCCCGAGGCGGAACTCCTCGCCCTGGTCGACGGCGAGGAACCGGAGCCGGGCTGGAAGGCGATCGGCTTCGCCGAGGTCGGCGAGGGACGCACCGCGCTCCTCGTGCACGCCGACGACGAGCGGCTGCGGCGGCTCGCGGTCCTCGACGCCGTCATCAACAACGCCGACCGCAAGGGCGGACACCTGCTGCCCACCGGTGAGGGACGGCTGTACGGCATCGACCACGGGGTCACGTTCAACGCCGAGAACAAGCTGCGGACCCTGTTGTGGGGCTGGGCGGGGGAGCCCCTCACCCAGGAGGCGACCGACGTCCTGGAAGGCCTCAGGAAGGACCTCGCCGAGGGCGGGGCGCTCGCCGCGCGGCTCGAACCGCTGATCACCGGCGCCGAGATCGACGCCACCCGCGCGCGGGTCGGGGCGCTCCTCGCCGCGGGGACCCACCCCGAGCCGAGCGGGGAATGGCCGGCGATTCCCTGGCCACCCGTGTAGCAGCACAGTCGCCGGATCACCGCAAGAGCGCCTTCTCGGCCGAGTGGACCGCTCCCATTCGTATACGGAACTCCAGTCCGGTTAGGCTCAAGGCATGCATGCCTGGCCCGCTTCCGAGGTCCCCGCCCTGCCTGGTCAGGGCCGCGACCTGAGGATCCACGACACCGCGACCGGCGGCCTGGTCACCCTCGACCCCGGTCCCGTCGCCCGTATCTACGTCTGTGGCATCACCCCGTACGACGCCACACACCTGGGACACGCGGCGACGTACAACGCGTTCGACCTCGTGCAGCGCGTGTGGCTCGACACCAAGCGGCAGGTTCACTACGTCCAGAACGTCACCGACGTCGACGATCCGCTCCTGGAGCGGGCCCAGCGTGACGGCGTCGACTGGGTCGCGCTCGCCGAGAAGGAGACGGCCCTCTTCCGCGAGGACATGACGGCGCTGCGGATGCTCCCGCCGCGCCAGTACATAGGCGCCGTCGAGGCCATACCCGGGATCGTCCCGCTCGTCGAGCGGCTCCGGGACGCCGGCGCGGCCTACGAGCTGGACGGGGACGTCTACTTCTCCGTCGAGTCCGACCCGCACTTCGGCACGGTCTCGAACCTCGACGCCGCGGCGATGCGGCTGCTGTCCGCCGAGCGCGGCGGCGACCCCGACCGCCCCGGCAAGAAGAACCCGCTCGACCCGATGCTGTGGATGGCGGCCCGTGAGGGCGAACCCAGCTGGGACGGCGGCTCGCTGGGCCGCGGACGCCCCGGCTGGCACATCGAGTGCGTGGCCATCGCCCTCGACCACCTGGGCATGGGCTTCGACATCCAGGGCGGCGGCTCCGATCTCGCCTTCCCGCACCACGAGATGGGCGCCTCGCACGCCCAGGTCCTCACCGGCGAGTACCCCATGGCCAAGGCGTACGTGCACGCCGGCATGGTCGCCCTGGACGGCGAGAAGATGTCCAAGTCCAAGGGCAACCTGGTGTTCGTCTCCAAGCTCCGGCACGACGGCGTCGACCCGGCCGCCATCCGGCTCACGCTGCTCGCCAACCACTACCGCGCCGACTGGGAGTACACCGACCAGGTCCTCCAGGACGCCGTCGCGCGGCTCGGCCGCTGGCGGGCCGCCGTGTCCCGGCCCGACGGGCCGCCGGCGGAGGCCCTCGTCGACGAGATCCGCGCGGCCCTCGCGAACGACCTCGACGCCCCGGCCGCGCTCGCCGCGGTCGACCGCTGGGTGGAGCTCCAGGAGCGCAGCGGCGGCACGGACATCGGCGCACCGGGGGTCGTCTCCCGGGCCGTGGACGCGCTGCTGGGCGTGGCGCTGTGACGAGAAGCGCGCACGGCACAGAGGTATAGCAGCACGCACAGGGGCGTCTCCCGTTCGGGAGACGCCCCTGTGCGTATGCGGCGGTGTGGCTCAGTCCTCCGACGACTCGTCGTCGTCCGTGCCCGGTTTGGGAGGCTTCGGCGGACGGGTGCGGCCACTGGGGTTGTCCCGCAGGTACGACGTGCTGTCGCTGCCGTCGGCCGTGGCGTGACCGCCGGGCGCGGGCGGCCCGCCGCCGTCGTGGCGCCGCAGATAGCGCTCGAACTCCCGGGCGATGGCCTCCCCGGACGCCTCCGGCAGCTCGGCGGTGTCCCGGGCCTCCTCCAGCGACTGGACGTACTCGGCGACCTCGCTGTCCTCGGCGGCCAGCTGGTCCACGCCGACCTGCCAGGCGCGCGCGTCCTCGGGCAGCTCGCCCAGCGGGATGCGCACGTCGATCAGGTCCTCCAGGCGGTTCAGCAGGGCCATCGTGGCCTTGGGGTTCGGCGGCTGCGACACGTAGTGCGGCACCGCCGCCCACAGCGAGACGGCCGGGACACCCGCGTGCGTGCAGGCCTCCTGGAGGACGCCGACGATGCCCGTGGGGCCCTCGTACTTGGTCTCCTCCAGGTCCATGCGGCGGGCCAGGTCCGGGTCGGACGTCGTGCCGCTGATGGGAACCGGACGGGTGTGCGGGGTGTCACCGAGCAGGGCGCCCAGGACGACCACCAGTTCCACGCCCAGTTCGTGTGCGAAGCCCAGCAGTTCGTTGCAGAACGAGCGCCAGCGCATGGACGGCTCGATGCCCCGCACCAGGACGAGGTCGCGCGGCTTCTCCCCGCCGACCCGGACCACCGACAGCCTGGTCGTGGGCCAGGTGATCTTGCGGACGCCCGCTTCCATGAACACCGTGGGGCGGTTGACCTGGAAGTCGTAGTAGTCCTCGGCGTCCAGCGCCGCGAACACCTCGCCCTTCCATTCCCTGTCCAGATGCGCGACCGCGGTGGAGGCGGCGTCGCCGGCATCGTTCCAGCCCTCGAACGCGGCCACCATGACCGGGTCGACCAGCTCGGGAACCCCCTCGAGCTCGATCACCCAGCGCCTCCTTCCGACGTGCCCTCGCTTGACCACCCAACCTTACGGCGTGCCGCGGGGGCGCCCGCAGCCCCCTTGCAGGGGGAGTGACCCCATCACTGCCCCGCGATCCGCCCCTGAACACCCGCGACTCGCCCGAGCGGTCCGCGCGGCCCTGGTCACAGCGAGGAGCGCAGCCACTGCTCCACACTCGCGATGTGGACGGTCGCCCAGGAGCGTGCCGTCTCGGCGTCCCGGTCGCGCAGCGCGGCGAGGATCGCGCGGTGCTCGCGCAGGGTGCGGGCGACGGCGTCCTCCTGGGTGAGGCCGCGCCAGATGCGGGCGCGGGTCGTGGGGCCGGAGATCCCGTCGAGCAGTGAGCACAGCACGGAGTTGCCGGAGCTCTGCACGATGCCCCGGTGGAACTCCAGGTCGCAGGCGACCAGCTCCTCCACGGACGGGCTGTCGCCGAGCCTGTCCAGCTGGGCGGCGATCGCGTCCAGTTGCTGCTCACCGATGCGCAGCGCGGCCATGGCGGTCGCCGCCGGCTCCAGGATGCGACGTACGGCCAGGAACTCCAGGACCGTGTCGTCCCGGTGGAAGTCGACGACGAAGCTCATCGCCTGGAGCAGGAGTTGCGGGTCGAGGCTGGTGACGTACGTGCCGTCGCCCTGCCGTACGTCGAGGATGCGGATCAGCGACAGGGCGCGCACGGCCTCCCGCAGGGAGTTGCGCGACAACCCCAGGCCGGCGGCGAGTTCGCTCTCCCTGGGCAGCCGGTCACCCGGGCGCAGCGCGCCGGAGACGATCATCCCCTTGATCTTCTCGATCGCCTCGTCGGTGACTGCCATGGGGGCTCCCTGTGCGTTGAAGACCTCCGACGTATCGGGTCATTATGCGGGCGCGGGAATGCGGCAGGGGCGGCTCCGTCGGCGTGGAGCCGCCCCTGCCGGGATGGGGTCCCGGACCCGTGGCTACTTCTTGTCGAGCACGTCCTGCACCTTGGCGCGGACGTCGTCCGTGGCGAGGCCGCGGATCGTCAGCGTCGTGCGGCGGCGCAGCACGTCGTCCTGCGTCTCGGCCCACTCGTGGTCCCGGGCCCAGACGACCTGTGCCCAGATCTCCGGGGCGTCGGGGTGGACGCGCTCGGCGAGTTCGGGGCTCTCGTTGGCCAGGCGGGCGATGTCGAAGGCCAGCGAGCCGTAGTGGGTGGCCAGGTGCTTGGCCGTGTCCGCCGCCATGCGCGGGCCCGGCGCCGGCCGGTCGGTGAGCAGCCGGTGGGCGACCGCGCGCGGGTTGGCGATGCCGGGCAGCGGCAGCTTCTTCGGCAGCGTGCTGATCGGCTCGAAGTCGTCGCCCAGCGGGTGACCCGGCAGCGACTCCAGCTTCTTCATGATCGTCCGGCCGATGTGGCGGAACGTGGTCCACTTGCCGCCCGCGACGGACAGCATGCCGCCCCGTCCCTCGGTCACCACCGTCTCGCGCTTGGCCTTGGAGGTGTCGCCGGGACCGCCCGGAAGCACCCGCAGGCCGGCGAAGGCGTAGGTGATGAGGTCACGCTCCAGCTGCTGGTCACGGACGGAGAAGGCGGCCTCGTCGAGGATCTGGGATATGTCCTTCTCCGTGACGGAGACGTCCGCCGGGTCGCCCTCGAACTCCTCGTCGGTGGTGCCGAGCAGCAGCATGTCCTCCCAGGGGAGGGCGAAGGTGATGCGGTACTTGTCGATCGGGGTCGCGAGCGCGGCCTTCCAGGGGGAAGTGCGCTTGAGGACCAGGTGCGCGCCCTTCGACAGGCGGATGGACGGCGCGGCGTTCGGGTCCTCCATCTTGCGCAGGTGGTCGACCCACGGGCCGGTCGCGTTCAGCACCAGCCGGGCGCTGACGCCGAACTCGTCCCCGGACAGGCGGTCCTTCAGCTCCGCGCCCGTGACCCGGCCCTGCGTGAAGCGGAGCCCGGTCACCTCGGCGTGGTTGAGGACGACCGCACCCGCCTCGACGGCCCCGCGGACCGTCATCAGCGCCATGCGGGCGTCGTTCATCTGGTCGTCGCCGTAGACGGCCACGGCCTTGAGGTTCTCGGTGCGCAGCTCGGGCACGTCCTGCGCCGCCTTGGCGGGGGACAGGAGGTGGCCGACGCCGTCGCCGAACGCGGAGAGCGCGGAGTAGGCGAAGACGCCCGCGCCGAGCTTCGCCGCGCCGTGCGGCCCACCCTTGTACACGGGGAGGTAGAACGTGAGCGGGTTCGCCAGGTGGGGAGCCACCTGACGGGAGACCGCACGGCGCTCGAAGTGGTTCTCCGCCACCAGCTTCACCGCGCCGGTCTGCAGGTAGCGCAGACCGCCGTGGAGGAGCTTGGAGGAGGCGGAGGACGTGGCGCCGGCGAAGTCGCCGGCGTCCACCAGAGCCACCCTGAGGCCGGACTGCGCGGCGTGCCAGGCGGTGGAGATGCCCAGGATGCCGCCGCCGATGACGAGAAGGTCGTACGACGCCTTGGAGAGCTGCTCCCTGGTCTCGGCTCGGCTCGGGTTCGAGCCGGAGGCCGGGTGCGTCCCCAGGGCAGGCACGGACTGCAGGGTGGACTTGGTGGTCATGCTGTTTCTTACTCCTCGTCCTCGAGCCAGCCCATGGTCCGCTCGACGGCCTTGAGCCAGTTCTTGTACTCATGGGCGCGCTTTTCCGCGTCCATGCGGGGGGTCCACTCGGCGGCCCGGCGCCAGTTGGCGCGCAGGTCGTCGGTGCTGTTCCAGAAGCCGACGGCGAGGCCGGCGGCGTAGGCGGCGCCGAGGCAGGTGGTCTCGGCGACCATCGGGCGCACCACGGGGGCGTCCACGAAGTCGGCGAGGGTCTGCATCAGCAGGTTGTTGGAGGTCATGCCGCCGTCGACCTTGAGGGCGGTCAGCTCCACGCCGGAGTCCTTCGTCATGGCGTCGGCGATCTCACGCGTCTGCCAGGCGGTGGCCTCCAGGACGGCGCGCGCGAGGTGCGCCTTGGTGACGTACCGGGTCAGGCCGGCGATCACACCGCGGGCGTCGGAGCGCCAGTACGGGGCGAACAGGCCGGAGAAGGCCGGCACGAAGTAGGCGCCGCCGTTGTCCTCGACCGACAGGGCGAGGGTCTCGATCTCGGCGGCGGTGGAGATCAGGCCCATCTGGTCGCGCATCCACTGCACCAGCGAACCGGTGACGGCGATCGAGCCCTCCAGGGCGTAGACCGTCTTCTGGTCGCCGATCTTGTAGCCGACCGTCGTCAGCAGGCCGCTGTAGGAGTTGATGATCTTGTCACCGGTGTTCATCACCATGAAGGTGCCGGTGCCGTAGGTCGACTTGGTCTCGCCCTCGGCGAAACAGGTCTGGCCGAACAGGGCCGCCTGCTGGTCACCGAGCGCGGAGGCGACCGGGATGCCGCCGAGCAGGTCGCCCAGCTTCCCGCCGGTGATCTCGCCGTAGACCTCCGCGGAGGAGCGGATCTCCGGCAGGATCTGCTGCGGGACGCCGATGGACTCGCAGATCTTCTCGTCCCACTCCATGGTGTGGAGGTTCATGAGCATGGTGCGGGAGGCGTTGGTGACGTCGGTGACGTGCTTGCCGCCGTCGGCACCACCGGTCAGGTTCCAGATGACCCAGGTGTCCATGGTGCCGAAGAGGATGTCGCCCGCCTCGGCGCGCTCCTTCAGACCGTCGACGTTGTCGAGCAGCCAGCGGGCCTTGGGGCCGGCGAAGTAGGAGGCGAGCGGCAGGCCCGTCTCGCGGCGGAAGCGGTCCTGGCCGACGTTGCGGCCGAGCTCGCGGCAGAGGGCGTCGGTGCGGGTGTCCTGCCAGACGATGGCGTTGTGGACGGGCTCACCGGTGTTCTTGTCCCACAGCACGGTCGTCTCGCGCTGGTTGGTGATGCCGATGGCCTTGATGTCGTCGCGGGTGATGCCGGCCTTCTCGATGGCGCCGGCGACGACCTCCTGGACGTTCGTCCAGATCTCGGTGGCGTTGTGCTCGACCCAGCCCGGCTTCGGGAAGATCTGCTCGTGCTCCTTCTGGTCGACGGAGACGATCCGGCCGTCCCGGTCGAAGACGATGCAGCGGCTGGAGGTGGTGCCCTGATCGATGGCGGCGATGAAGGGGCCGGCGGTGTGCGCGTCGGTCACTGTGTGCTCCTGGTAATTCCGGGTTTAAGGGGCTTTACGTACGGCGCGTGCTGGAAGTTTCGCTCAGGCGCGAGGATCGGGCCTAGGCGAATGCGACGTTGTAGATGCCCGCCGCGATGGCGCCGCCGATCAGCGGACCCACCACGGGGACCCAGGCGTAGCCCCAGTCGGAGCCGCCCTTGTTGGGCAGGGGAAGCAGGGCGTGCACGATGCGCGGACCGAGGTCACGGGCCGGGTTGATCGCGTACCCCGTCGGGCCGCCGAGCGAGAGGCCGATGGAGACCACGACGAACGCGGTGATCAGGGCGCCCAGGGGGCCCAGACCGTTGCCCTCGTTGTTCAGGCCCTGGGTGAGCACCGCGAGGATCAGCACGATGGTGCCGATGACCTCCGTGGCGATGTTCTGCCAGGCGACCCGGACCTCGGGGCCGGTGGAGAAGACGCCCAGCACAGGGCCTGCGCCCTTCTCCTGGGCCTCGACGGCCTTGACCGTGGTGTCCTGCGCGCCCGGCCCGCCGACGATCTCGCGGTCGGTGAGGTGGGCGTGGAACTGACCGTAATAGGTGATCCAGACCAGGGCCGCGCCGATCATGGCGCCGAGGACCTGTCCGGCCCAGTAGACCGGAACGTTCTTCCAGTCACCGTCCTTGATCGCGAGAGCGAGGGTGACGGCCGGGTTCAGATGGGCACCGGAGAGCGGCGCCGTGGTGTAGACGGCCGTGAGCACCGCGAAGCCCCACCCGAAGGTGATGGCGAGCCAGCCGGCGTTGCGGGCCTTGGAGGCCTTCAGCGTGACGGCGGCACAGACGCCGCCGCCGAGGAGGATGAGTATGGCGGTACCGATGGTCTCGCCGATGAAGATGTCGGAGCTGGACACCCGCGACTCCTTTGTCCTACGTCCAGGGAAGTTCGATACCGGCCTGGCGTTGTCACACTCTAGCGCGTATTGCCGGTAGCTGTTCGACAATGTCGACCGATGGACGGGAGTCTTGCTTCGGCGTTACGAGCACGTCAAGGGCTGTGGACTCGAAAATCTGATCGTTACTGATCGCCTCGGGCTCAGTGATCTTTGCCGCAGGTGAGCGCGGACATGCCGAGGACCGGAACGCCGTACGGCGTCCCGGTCCGCTGGTGTGCCCTCAGAACCGCCCGGCGCCCAGGTCTCGCGACACCGCGCGGGCGCAGTCCCGGACCGCCGCGATGAGCTCGGGCCGCAGCGCCGCCTCGTCGTCGGGCCGGCACAGCCGCTCCACGGCGCCCGTGATGCCCACCGAGCCGACCGGCATCCGCCGGCGGTCGTGGATGGGGGCGGCGATGGAGGCAACGCCCTCCCAGGTCTCCTCCACGTCCGCCGCGTACCCCCGCGCGCGGGTGACGTCGAGGATGTGCTCGAAGTCCTCCGGCTCGCACACGGTCCGGTCGGTGAACGCCTTGCGGTCGGCCTCCAGGGCCTCGCTGTGCGCCACCGGGTCGTAGGCGGACAGCACCTTGCCCAGAGCCGTGGAGTGCAGTGGCTGCATGGCCCCTATCTCCAGGACCTGCCGGCTGTCGTCGGGCCGGAAGACGTGGTGCACGATCAGCACGCCCTGCTGGTGCAGGACGCCCAGATAGACGCTTTCGCCACTGGAACGGGCCAGGTCGTCGGCCCACACCAGGGCGCGCGCCCGCAGCTCGTGCACATCGAGGTAGGTGGTGCCCAGGCGCAGCAGCTCCGCGCCCAGCTGGTAGCGCCCGGAGGCGTCGTCCTGCTCGACGAAGCCCTCCTGCTGCAAGGTGCGCAGGATGCCGTGGGCGGTGCCCTTGGCCAGGCCCAGCGACGAGGCGATGTCCGACAGGCCGAGCCGCCGCTCGCCGCCCGCCAGCAGCCGCAGCATCGCGGCCGCCCGTTCGAGCGACTGGATGTTCCGTGCCATCGCCGTACTGCCTCCGTCCCCTTCGACCGCCGACAAGCGGCACCACAGCCCTCGTTCGGCAATGTCGAACACTACCGGTCGATGCGGACCTCTCGCTAATGGCACGTCGCCATTTGTTGCGTCGAGATGGCCGACACGCCGCCGTTACGCCGCGACGACGCCGACCGACACGCCGCCGTGCCGCCGTCCCCACGGTGACCGACACCGCGCCGTCGGACCGTGCAGAGGTGACGGCACATGATGACGGCACATGGTGGCCCGCAGGCCGCCGCCGGGCCGTTCGCGCGACGGCCGGCACGTCGCCGTGCGGCCGTTCCGGCGCCATCGGAGTCCGCCCCGTGGACGCGCTGCCCATCCAAGCCCACTCCCGGTTACGCTGGCGCGGTGCGCCCTTCCCCGGGATGCCTCGTGGTGCCCGGGAAGCCGCAAAGCCGACAGCCGTCGCATCCGAGGGAGCCTCATTCATGGCCGCGTTGCCGCCGACCCCTTCCGCAGACAGCCGGGCCCGTGTGTCCGCGCTCCGAGAAGCCCTGGCCACCCGAGTGGTCGTGGCCGACGGAGCCATGGGCACCATGCTCCAGGCGCAGGACCCCACGCTCGAGGACTTCGAGAACCTCGAAGGCTGCAACGAGATCCTCAACGTGACGCGGCCGGACATCGTCCGTTCGGTCCACGCCGAGTACTTCGACGCCGGTGTGGACTGCGTGGAGACCAACACCTTCGGCGCCAACCACACCGCCGCCGCCGAGTACGACATCTCCGACCGTGTGCACGAGCTGTCCGAGACGGGCGCCCGGATCGCCCGCGAGGTGGCCGACGAGTACGCCGCCCGGGACGGCCGCCCGCGCTGGGTGCTCGGCTCGGTCGGCCCCGGCACCAAGCTGCCCACGCTCGGCCACGTCCCCTACGCCACGATCCGCGACGGCTACCAGGCCAACGCCGAGGGCCTGCTCGCGGGCGGCGCGGACGCGCTGCTCGTGGAGACCACCCAGGACCTGCTCCAGACGAAGGCCTCCGTGCTGGGCGCCCGCCGCGCCATGGAGGCCACCGGCGTCGAGGTGCCGCTGCTGTGCTCGATGGCCTTCGAGACCACCGGCACCATGCTGCTCGGCTCCGAGATCGGCGCGGCGCTGACCGCGCTGGAGCCCCTCGGCATCGACATGATCGGCCTGAACTGCTCCACCGGCCCGGCCGAGATGAGCGAGCACCTGCGCTACCTGACGCGCCACTCGCGCATCCCCCTGCTGTGCATGCCGAACGCCGGCCTGCCGATCCTCACCAAGGACGGCGCGCACTTCCCGCTCGACCCCGAGGGCCTCGCCGACGCCCAGCAGACCTTCGTCCAGGACTACGGCCTCTCCCTCGTCGGCGGCTGCTGCGGCACCACCCCCGAGCACCTGCGCCGGCTGGTCGAGCGCGTCCGCGACCTGGCCCCCTCCGAGCGCAGCCCGCAGCCCGAGCCGGGCGCGGCCTCCCTGTACCAGTCCGTGCCGTTCCGGCAGGACACCTCCTACCTGGCCATCGGCGAGCGCACCAACGCCAACGGCTCGAAGAAGTTCCGCGAGGCCATGCTGGAGGGCCGCTGGGACGACTGCGTGGAGATGGCCCGCGACCAGATCCGCGAGGGCGCGCACATGCTCGACCTGTGCGTGGACTATGTCGGCCGCGACGGCGTCGCCGACATGGAGGAGCTCGCCGGCCGCTTCGCCACCGCCTCCACCCTGCCGATCGTGCTGGACTCCACCGAGGTCGACGTCATCCGGGCGGGCCTGGAGAAGCTCGGCGGCCGCGCAGTGATCAACTCGGTCAACTACGAGGACGGCGACGGCCCCGAGTCCCGCTTCGCCAAGGTCACGGCCCTGGCCAAGGAGCACGGCGCGGCCCTGATCGCGCTGACCATCGACGAGGAGGGCCAGGCCCGCACCGCCGAGAAGAAGGTCGAGATCGCCGAACGACTCATCGCCGACCTGACCGGCAACTGGGGGATCCACGAGGAGGACATCCTCGTCGACTGTCTGACCTTCACCATCTGCACCGGCCAGGAGGAGTCCCGCAAGGACGGCATCGCCACCATCGAGGGCATCCGCGAGCTGAAGCGGCGCCACCCGAAGGTGCAGACCACCCTCGGCCTGTCCAACATCTCCTTCGGCCTCAACCCGGCCGCCCGCATCCTGCTGAACTCCGTCTTCCTCGACGAGTGCGTCAAGGCGGGCCTGGACTCGGCCATCGTGCACGCCTCGAAGATCCTCCCGATCGCGCGCTTCAGCGAGGAGGAGGTGCAGACGGCCCTGGACCTCATCCACGACCGCCGCGCCGAGGGCTACGACCCGCTGCAGAAGCTCATGCAGCTCTTCGAGGGCGCCACCGCCAAGTCCCTCAAGGCCGGCAAGGCCGAGGAACTGGCCGCCCTGCCGCTGGACGAGCGCCTGAAGCGCCGCATCATCGACGGCGAGAAGAACGGCCTCGAGGCGGACCTGGACGAGGCCCTCCAGGAGCGGCCCGCCCTGGACATCGTCAACGAGACCCTGCTGGACGGCATGAAGGTCGTCGGTGAACTGTTCGGCTCCGGCCAGATGCAGCTGCCGTTCGTGCTCCAGTCCGCCGAGGTCATGAAGTCGGCCGTCGCCCACCTCGAACCGCACATGGAGAAGTCCGACGAGGCCGGCAAGGGCACCATCGTGCTCGCCACCGTCCGCGGCGACGTGCACGACATCGGCAAGAACCTCGTCGACATCATCCTGTCCAACAACGGCTACAACGTCGTCAACCTGGGCATCAAGCAGCCGGTCTCCGCGATCCTGGACGCCGCCGAGGAACACCGGGCCGACGTCATCGGCATGTCCGGACTCCTGGTCAAGTCCACCGTGATCATGAAGGAGAACCTGGAGGAGCTGAACCAGCGCGGCCTGGCGGCGAACTTCCCGGTCATCCTCGGCGGCGCCGCCCTGACCCGGGCCTACGTCGAGCAGGACCTGCACGAGATCTACGAGGGGGAGGTCCGCTACGCCCGCGACGCCTTCGAGGGGCTGCGTCTGATGGACGCCCTGATCGGCGTCAAGCGGGGCGTGCCCGGCGCCAAGCTGCCCGAGCTGAAGCAGCGCCGCGTCCGGGCCACCGCTCCGGCCGCCGTGGAGGAGCGCCCCGAGGAGGGGCACGTCCGCTCCGACGTCGCCACCGACAACCCCGTCCCCGAGCCGCCCTTCCGCGGCACCCGCGTGATCAAGGGCATCCAGCTCAAGGAGTACGCGAGCTGGCTCGACGAGGGCGCCCTGTTCAAGGGCCAGTGGGGCCTGAAGCAGGCCCGCACCGGCGAGGGCCCCTCGTACGAGGAGCTCGTCGAGAGCGAGGGACGGCCCCGGCTGCGCGGCCTGCTGGACCGGCTCCAGACGGAGAACCTGCTGGAGGCGGCCGTGGTCTACGGCTACTTCCCGTGCGTCTCCAAGGACGACGACCTGATCATCCTGGACGAGCAGGGCAACGAGCGCACCCGCTTCACCTTCCCGCGCCAGCGCCGCGGCCGCCGACTGTGCCTGGCCGACTACTTCCGCCCGGAGGAGTCCGGCGAGACCGACGTCGTCGGCCTCCAGGTCGTCACCGTCGGCTCCCGCATCGGTGAGGAGACCGCTCGGCTCTTCGAAGCCAACGCCTACCGCGACTACCTGGAGCTGCACGGCCTGTCCGTGCAGCTGGCCGAGGCGCTCGCCGAGTACTGGCACGCGCGCGTGCGCTCCGAACTCGGCTTCGCGGGTGAGGACCCGGACGAGATGCAGGGCATGTTCGAGCTGAAGTACCGGGGCGCCCGCTTCTCCCTCGGCTACGGCGCCTGCCCGAACCTCGAGGACCGGGCGAAGATCGCCGACCTGCTGGAGCCGGAGCGCATCGGCGTCCAGCTGTCCGAGGAGTTCCAGCTGCACCCCGAGCAGTCCACGGACGCCATCGTGATCCACCACCCGGAGGCGAAGTACTTCAACGCCCGTTGAGGGCATCTCCGGCGCACGTCACAGCCACCCCCGGTGTATCCACGGTGTGCCCCGGGGCACAGCTGCTAAACGAGGCACATCGCTCACGGACGACGTAGACTGGTCGGTCCACTGCAGGCCGGTTCCCCGTGTGGGAACCGGCCTGATCGTCCCTCAAGGAGGTAGGTGGATGACCAGTACGGTCCCCGCGCTCGGTACCCGGTCGGCAGAGGGGTCGGCCCTGCAGGCCGTGCTCCTCGACATGGACGGCACCCTGGTGGACACGGAGGGCTTCTGGTGGGACGTCGAGGTCGAGGTCTTCGCCTCCCTCGGCCACACGCTCGACGAGTCCTGGCGCCATGTCGTCGTGGGCGGGCCGATGACCCGCAGCGCCGGGTTCCTCATCGAGGCCACCGGCGCAGACATCACCCTGGACGAGCTCACCGTGCTTCTGAACGACGGCTTCGAGGACCGCATCGGCCGCGCCCTGCCGCTGATGCCGGGCGCCGGCCGGCTGCTCGCCGAGCTGTACGCGTACGAGATCCCCACCGCCCTCGTCTCCGCCTCGCACCGGCGCATCATCGACCGGGTGCTCACCTCGCTCGGCGCCCACCACTTCGGCCTGACCGTGGCCGGCGACGAGGTGCCGCGCACCAAGCCCCACCCCGACCCGTACCTGGCCGCCGCCGCCGGGCTGGGCGCCGACCCGGCCCGGTGTGCCGTCATCGAGGACACCGCGACCGGCGTCGCCGCCGCCGAGGCCGCGGGCTGCCATGTCGTGGCGGTGCCCTCCGTGGCCCCCATCGCCCCGGCCCTGCGCCGCACGGTCGTCACCTCCCTCGAAGAGGTGGACCTGGCATTTCTGCACGGCCTGATGACGGAAATGCGCTAGACGTTCACCCAGCGTGCGGCGGCCTTAGCACGGCAATTCCGAAGTGAATTCGATCTCCTCCCGGCGATCGAATTCCCGTACCCCGGAACCCGTTTCGCGTGTGACGTTCCCCACGCGGTCCGGGGTCGACAGTCGATCCGGTGTGTGCTGCGCACCCCTCCAGGGGGGTCTCAGGCGTGTCCTTGTGTCCCGATTGGTGAAACACTGCACCAAAGCTTCCACTGTCGGGTTTTCGGTCTGTCCGCGCCCGGTTCCGCAGCGTGATGGGTGCTCAACTCCGGTGGCTGCGAACCCTCCTGCCGGCCCGGACTAATCTCGTCGCGAGAACATCGCCCCACCCCCCGTGATCCGCTGCGCCACCCCTGCATGCCGGGTACACGGAGTCGACAGCTCTGGAGAAACTCGAGCATGAACCGCAAGACTTTGGTGCTGCCGGCCGTGATCGGCCTGCTCGCGCCGGTGCTCGCCGCCTGCGGCGGGACCGACAGCGGGAGCAGTGACGGGGACGCGATCGTTGTCGGCACCACGGACCGGTTCACCGCCTCGAAGGACGCCCCCGCGCCCCTCGACCCGGCGTACGCCTACGACGTGGGTACCTGGAACATCCTGCGCCAGACCGTGCAGACCCTGATGATCCAGCCGCGCGGCGAGGGCGAGCCGGTGCCGGAGGCCGCGGAGCGGTGCGGCTTCACCGACACCGGCAACGAGCGCTACGCCTGCACCCTGCGCGAGGGCCTGACGTTCTCCAACGGCAACGCTGTCACCGCGGCCGACGTGAAGCACTCCATCGACCGCGCCCGCGCCCTCAAGGCCGACAGCGGGGTGTTCGCGCTGCTGTCCACCATCGACACCGTGGAGACCCAGGGCGACCGCGAGGTCATCTTCCACCTCAAGACGGCCGACGCGACCTTCCCGTACAAGCTGTCGACCCCCGTCGCCGGCATCGTCGACCCCGAGGACTACCCGAAGAACAAGCTGCGCGACGGCTTCGACCTGGAGGGCTCCGGCCCGTACACCCTCAAGGCCGACGTCGAGAACGGCGAGCTGACCAAGGCCGAGTTCACCAAGAACCCCGACTACAAGGGCACCCTCAAGGTGAACAACGACAAGGTCGACATGGTGTCCTTCAAGGACGCGGGTGCCATGGGCGAGGCGCTGGACAAGGGCGACATCGACCTGATGACCCGGGCCATGTCGCCGGATCAGATCCGCACGCTCTCGGGCGACGCCGACACCGACGTGGACCTCGTCGAGATGCCCGGCCTGGAGATCCGCTACCTGGGCTTCAACACCGACGCACCGACGGTGAAGTCCAAGGCCGTGCGCCAGGCGATGGCTCAGGTCGTCAACCGCAGCGCCCTGGTCTCCAAGGTCTACGGCTCCCAGGCCGAACCGCTCTACTCGCTGGTTCCGGCCAGCGTCACCGGCCACTCCAACTCGTTCTTCAACAAGTACGGCGAGCCGAACGTCTCCAAGGCCCGTGCCCTGCTCAACCAGGCGAACATCACCACCCCGGTGAAGCTGACGCTGCACTACACCACCGACCACTACGGCCCGGCCACCAAGAAGGAGTTCGAGGTCCTGCGCGACCAGCTGAACTCCAGCGGCCTGTTCGACGTCGGCATCAAGGGCACTCCCTGGGACACGTTCCGCCCGGCCGAGAAGAAGGGCGAGTACGACGTCTACGGCATGGGCTGGTTCCCGGACTTCCCGGACGCCGACAACTTCCTCGCGCCGTTCCTCGACGCCGACAACACCCTCGGCTCGCCGTACGACAACAGCCGCATCCGCAACACCCTGATCCCGGAGTCCCGCCGAGAGGCGGACCGGCTGTCCGCCTCGACCAGCCTGACGGACATTCAGGACATCGTCGCCGGCGACGTGCCGGTGCTGCCGCTGTGGCAGGGCAAGCAGTACGTCGCCGCCCGCGACGACGTCACGGGTACCGCGTACGCGCTCAACTCCGCCTCGACGCTCCAGCTGTGGGAGCTCGGGCGGGGCGTGAGCGGCTGACGCACCCGCTGGATCCCCGGGGCCTGTGACCGCGGCCCTCGGGGAACCGTGCCCCGGAGCCAGAACATGCTCCGGGAGTTCTCGAGAACCGACGACAAGGCACACACGTGAAGATACGCAACCAGTGGCCGGTCCTGCCCATCGTGGCGGGCCTCGCCTCCGGACTGCTGACCGGCTGTGGCACGGAGAGCGGAGACTCCGCGGGGGACGGCTCCAACGTGGTGGTGGGGATGTCCGACGACGTCCTGGCCACGGACCCGGCCTCCGGCTACGACCCCGGCTCCTGGCTGTTGTTCAACAACGTCTTCCAGTCCCTGCTGAGCTTCCCCAAGGGCGCCACGGAACCCCAGCCGGAGGCCGCCGAGGCCTGCGCCTTCAGCGACACGCAGACCCGGGTCTACAAGTGCACGCTGAAGGACGGCCTGAAGTTCAGCAACGGTGACGCGCTCACCTCCGAGGACGTGAAGTTCTCCTTCGACCGCATGCTGAAGATCAACGACCCCGACGGGCCCGCGATCATGTTCCCCACGCTCGACAAGGTCGAGACCCCGGACGAGAAGACGGTCGTCTTCCAGCTGAACACGGCCGACGCCACCTTCCCGAGCAAGATCGCCTCCGGTGCCGGTTCGATCGTCGACCACAACGAGTACGAGGCGGGCAAGCTCCGCAAGGACGGCCAGGCCGTCGGCTCCGGTCCGTACAAGCTCGACTCGTTCGACGACGGGCAGGCCGTCTTCTCCGTCAACGAGAACTACCAGGGCACCGCCAAGGTGAAGAACACCGGCGTGACGCTGAAGTTCTTCGACGGCGACCAGACCGCCCTGAAGCAGGCCATCCAGAACGAGGAGGTCGACATCGCCTACCGCGGTCTCACCGCGGGCGACGTCGCCGGCATGGAGAAGGCCGACGACGGCACCGGCACGGAGGTCGTCGAGGGCAGCAGCGCCGAGGTCCAGCACCTGGTGTTCAACATGGACGACCCGGTCGCCGGAAAGCTCGGCGTGCGCAAGGCCATCGCCCACCTGCTCGACCGCGAAGCCCTCATCAAGGACGTCTACCAGGGCACCGCGACCCCCCTGTACTCGATCATCCCGGCCGGTATCGCGGGCCACAACACGGCCTTCTTCGACACCTACGGCGCCCGCCCCTCCCGGGCCAAGGCCCAGGCCGCGCTGCGCGAGGACAACATCACCGGCAAGGTGAAGCTCACCCTCTGGTCGACCCCGTCCCGCTACGGCCCCGCCACCGACCAGGAGTTGAACGCCATCGCCGGCCAGCTCAACGCCAGCGGCCTGTTCGACGCGAGCGTCAAGTCCGTGCCCTTCGGCCAGTACGAGAAGGACATCGCCGCCGGCAAGTACGGCGTCTACGTCAAGGGCTGGGTGCCGGACTACCCGGACGCCGACAACTTCACGGCCCCCTTCTTCGGCAAGGGCAACGTGCTGAGCAACAACTACGACAACAGCACGATCACCGGCTCGCTCATCCCGCGCACCGCCGCCACGACCAACCGGGCCTCCACGGACAAGGAGTTCGGGGAGCTGCAGGACATCGTCGCCGACGAACTGCCCGTCCTGCCGGTGTGGCAGGCCAAGCAGTACGCGGTCGTCCGCGACGGCGTCTACGGCCTGGAGTACTGCCTCGACGCCTCCACGGTGTTCCGCTTCTGGGAACTCAGCAAGGACGCCTGACGCACCGGCGTGAGAAAGGGCGCCTCCCGCTCGGCGGGGGGCGCCCTCTCGCGTACCGGCTCGCGGCCGTCACTGCGCGCCGGGACGCACCAGCCCGCTCTCGTACGCGTACACCGCCGCCTGCACGCGGTCGCGCAGACCCAGCTTCGTCAGCACATGCCCGACGTGCGTCTTCACGGTGGTCTCGCTGACGAACAGGTCGGCGGCGATCTCCGCGTTGGACAGCCCGCGCGCCACCAGCTTCAGCACCTCGACCTCGCGGTCGGTGAGCGTGTGCAGGGTGTCCGGCACCGGCTCGTCACCCGACGGCAGATGCGTGGCGTACTTGTCGAGCAGCCGGCGGGTGATGCTCGGTGCGAGCATCGCCTCGCCCGCGGCGACGACCCGGATGGCCTGCACCAGCTCGTTGGCGGGAGCGTCCTTCAGCAGGAACCCGCTGGCACCGGCGCGCAGCGCCTCCACCACGTACTCGTCGAGGTCGAACGTGGTCAGCACCAGCACCTTCGCCGGGCCGTCCCGCCCGGGCCCGGTGATCTGCCGGGTCGCCTCCACACCGTCCATGCGCGGCATGCGGATGTCCATCAGAACCACATCGGGCTGTAGCGCACGCACCTGGTCGAGTGCCTGCAGTCCGTCACCGGCCTCCCCGACGACCGCGAGGTCCTGCTCGGCCTCCAGGATCATCCGGAAGCCGGTACGCAGCAGCGGCTGGTCGTCGACCAGTAGGACGCGGATGGCCACGTAAGTCTCCTTCGCTAGTCCGGCCCCATTCTGCCCTGCGCGGGCCCGCCGGACTCAGCCGCCCTCACCGGCGACGGGCTGCGCCACGGGCCCCGTCTCGCGCACTGGCAGCGGATACGGCGGGGGAGTGCCCCCGAACTCCGGGCAGTGCGCCTGGTGGTCGCACCAGCCGCACAACTTCGTGGGGCGGGGCCGCCAGTCGCCCGTCTCGGTGGCGAGCCGGATCGCGTCCCACAGGGCCAGCAGCTTGCGCTCGACCCGCTCCAGGTCGGCGAGGACCGGGTCGTACGTCAGCACCTGGCCGCTGCCGAGGTAGACCAGCTGCAGTCGCCGCGGCACCACGTTCTTCAGCCGCCACACCACCAGGGCGTAGAACTTCATCTGGAACAGGGCGCCCTCGGAGTACTCCGGCCTCGGCGCCTTGCCCGTCTTGTAGTCGACGATCCGGACCTCGCCCGTGGGGGCCACGTCGACCCGGTCGATGATGCCGCGCAGCCGCAGCCCCGACTCCAGCTCGGCCTCGACGAAGAGCTCCCGCTCGGCCGGCTCCAGACGGCTCGGGTCCTCCAGGGTGAACCAGCGCTCGACGAGCTGCTCCGCCTCGCCCAGCCAGCGCGCCAGCCGCTCGCCCTCGGGGTCGTCGGCGAACAGCTCCCCGACCTCCGGCCGGGTCTCGCGCAGCCGGTCCCACTGGCCGGGGATCAGGGACTTCGCCCGCGGCGCCGTGCGCTCGGCGGCCGGTGCGTCGAAGAGCCGCTCCAGGACCGCGTGCACCAGCGTGCCCCTGGTCGCGGCCTCGCTCGGCTTCTCCGGCAGCCGGTCGATCACCCGGAAGCGGTAGAGCAGCGGGCACTGCATGAAGTCGCTGGCACGGGAGGGGGACAGCGAGGCGGGCGGTAGGGCGGCGGACCCGGTCACCAGGTCGCTCACGGCGGCGGTCTCGGCCGCTGCTTCCGCCACGGACTGTGCCTCCGCCGCGGACGGTGCCCCTGCCGCCGGTGCCTCCGCCGCCGTGTGCGCAGGCGTCTCCGCGGGCCCGGCCGGTGCCGGCGGATCCACCGCCGCGGCCGGGCCGCTGTCGGGCTGCGCCGCGCCCTCGGTGCTCGTCTCCATGCCCCAGACCTTACGGCCCGCCACTGACAGTGACCCGGCCGCGGTGCGTGAGGGAAGCCGGGAGAGGAGGTCGACGTACGGGAAACACAGGGGTGCCGGGGCGAAACGCACCGCGACGGACGCATACCATCGACTCGAGACCCTCCCGTCCGGCAGGCACGGGAGACGCTTCGATCGAGGGGACACCGGTGGACGAGAGCGGCGGGCGCGGGCGGCCGCGGTCCGGCAACGACGAGTCGGCCGAGCGCCACGCGGGGCCTCCGGTCCGGGCCACCGACCCGACCCTCGCCGGCGAACGGCCCACGGACGAGCACCGCTTCACCCCCGAGCAGCCCGCCCCGACGCCGGAACCGGACCCGACGGCCCCCGCGCCCCCCACAGACACCCCGGCCGCCCCCCGGAACGACCCGGCAGCGGCCCCGACCCCCTCGGCCGACACGTCACAGGCCCCACGGACGCCGGACGACGGGACTGCGTCCGGCCGGACTCCGGACGACCAGCCTCGGGACGTCCGGACCCCGGACGGCCGGACACCGGACGGGCAGCCTCGGGACGGCTTGACGCCGAACGGCCGGACGCCGGACGAGCGGACTGGGGGCGACCAGACCCCGGACGGCCGGACACCGGACGGGCAGCCTCGGGACGGCTTGACGCCGAACGGCCGGACGCCGGACGAGCGGACTGGGGGCGACCAGACCC
>NZ_JBIBKR010000009.1:151587-299967 GCF_042959365.1 Streptomyces sp. NPDC007907 | reverse complement strand
CGGACGAGCGGACTGGGGGCGACCAGACCCCGGACGTCCAGACCCCGGGCCACCAGACTCGGGACGTGCGGACCCCGGACGGGCAGACTCCGGGCGACCGGACTCCGGCTGGCCGGACGCCGGACGACGGCATCGCCCCCGCCTCCACGGAGCGCGAGCCGGCAGCGGACCCCGACTCCACCCCCACCGAGCGCGACACACACCCCGACCGCGCCTACGCCGGCGGGCCGGACTCGGCGGCTTCCGCCGGTGCGCCGGAGGGGGACCGGCTGCGCAAGGCCCCTGCCCCGGGTCCTGGTGATCACGGCGCCTCGGACTTGGGCCACCCCGACCCCCACGACGACCGCCCCCTCGCGCGCTCCGCCGACGGCAAGGGCCCCGCCCCCCAGCGGCCCGAGCCCCGGGGCGGGCTGCTCATGGGGCGGCCCTTCGGGGTGCCCGTGTACGTCGCGCCGAGCTGGTTCCTCGTCGCCGCGCTGATCACCTGGGTGTTCGGCGGCCAGCTGGAGCGCGTGCTGCCCGAGCTCGGCGCCGCCCGCTACCTGGTCTCCCTGTTCTTCGCGGTCGCCTTCTACGCCTCCGTCCTGGTGCACGAACTGGCCCACACGGTCGCCGCCCTCCGCTTCAAGCTCCCGGTCCGCCGCATCCAGCTCCAGTTCTTCGGCGGCGTCTCCGAGATCGAGAAGGAGGCCGAGACCCCCGGCCGCGAGTTCGTGCTGGCCTTCGTCGGGCCCCTGCTCTCCCTGGTCCTCGCCGGGATCTTCTACGCCGCCCTGCTGGCCGTGGAACCCGGCACCGTCCCGGGCGTCCTGCTCGCAGGCCTGATGATCTCCAACCTCATCGTGGCCGCGTTCAACCTGCTGCCCGGCCTGCCCCTCGACGGCGGCCGCATGCTCCGCGCCGTCGTCTGGAAGATCACCGGCAAGCCCATGAAGGGCACCATCGCCGCCGCCTGGGTCGGCCGCGCCCTCGCCGTCTCCGTCCTCATCGGACTGCCGCTGCTGACCCAGTCCGGCGCGCTCGGCACCGACGCAGTCGACAACGTCGGCATGGACACCGTCCTCGACGCCCTGCTCGCCGCCATCCTCGCCGCGATCATCTGGACCGGCGCCGGCAACAGCCTGCGCATGGCCCGCCTGCGCGAGCACCTCCCCGAACTGCAGGCCCGCGCCCTCACCCGACGCGCCGTCCCCGTCGAGACCGACACCCCGCTCTCGGAGGCCCTGCGCCGCGCCAACGCCGCCGGCGCCCGCGCCCTGGTCGTCGTCGACGCCGACGGCCACCCCCTCTCCCTCGTCCGCGAGGCCGCCATCGTCGGCGTCCCCGAGCACCGCCGCCCCTGGGTCGCCGTCAGCGGCCTCGCCCAGGACCTCACCGACGGCATGCGCGTCTCGGCGGAACTGTCGGGCGAGGAACTCCTCGACGCCCTGCGCGCGACGCCCGCGACCGAGTACCTGGTCGTGGAGGAGACGGGGGAGATCTACGGCGTGCTGTCGGCGGCCGACGTGGAACGGGCCTTCGTGAAGGCGATGGCCAGGCCCAGCTGAGTGGTCGGAGCCCCTCCCGGGGACCGGTAGGCTGGTCACATGTCCGAACCGACCGGTGCCGCCCGCAGGCGCGGGCCCTTCAAGGTCGGGGACCAGGTTCAGCTGACCGACCCCAAGGGCCGCCACTACACGTTCACGCTCGAGGCCGGGAAGAACTTCCACACCCACAAGGGTTCCTTCCCCCACGACGAACTGATCGGCGCTCCCGAGGGCAGCGTTGTCCGCACCACGGGGAACGTCGCCTACCTCGCGCTGCGCCCCCTGCTCCCCGACTACGTCCTGTCCATGCCCCGCGGCGCCGCCGTGGTCTACCCCAAGGACGCGGGGCAGATCCTGGCCTTCGCCGACATCTTCCCCGGCGCGCGCGTCGTGGAGGCGGGCGTGGGCTCCGGCTCGCTCAGCAGCTTCCTGCTGCGGGCCATCGGTGACCAGGGCATGCTGCACAGCTACGAGCGCCGAGCGGACTTCGCCGAGATCGCCCAGGCGAACGTGGAGCGCTACTTCGGCGGCCCGCACCCCGCCTGGCAGCTCACCGTCGGCGACCTCCAGGACAACTTGTCCGACGCCGACGTCGACCGCGTCATCCTGGACATGCTGGCTCCCTGGGAGTGCCTGGAGGCCGTCTCCAAGGCGCTCGTCCCCGGCGGCATCCTGTGCTGCTACGTGGCGACCACCACCCAGCTGGCCCGGACCGTCGAGTCCATCCGCGAGATCGGCTGCTTCAACGAGCCGAGCGCCTGGGAGTCGATGATCCGCAACTGGCACATCGAGGGCCTGGCCGTCCGCCCGGACCACCGGATGATCGGCCACACCGGCTTCCTGCTCACCGCCCGCCGCCTCGCCGACGGCGTCGAGCCGCCCATGCGCCGCCGCCGCCCCGCCAAGGGCGCGTACGGCGAGGACTACGCGGGTCCCAACGCCGACGGCGGCGCCGGCCGCTGAGGCGGCCCGTCACCGCTTCCAACGCACCGGCGCCGTGCCGGAGTTCCCGGGTCCGTCCCGGGAACTCCGGCACGGCGCCCTTCTGTTGCCGCCCCCGGGTCAACCCGCCTCCGACGCCGTTGACCTGCCGGGCAGGCCGTGACGGCCCCGGGCGGGTCGTAGCGCGGGCCCGGCCCCGTCGGTCCGCTGACACAGCGGCAGGAACCGTAACCCTTCTGACTTCCCCGGCGCACAAGATGCACACCCCGCCGTTCCCTCGCGCTGTGACGTGTGGCACCATGCTGGCCACCCCACCGGCACAGCCTCAGGAGACCCTCCTAGTGCAGTCTTCCGCCGTCCCGGAGCTCGCCCACACCCACACCCGCCCCATCCACTGGCTCGCCACCGCCACGGCCGTCGCCGGTGTCGTGGCCTTCTCCTCTGTCCTGCAGCCCGGCGCGGCGACGGCGGCCCAGCCCGCCGCTCCCCAGACCAAGAGCGCCCCGGCACACCTGACTCCGCCCGACCCGGCCGCGGTGGCGTTCCCCGTCGAGTGCGGCCCGGTCAAGGCCGTGGTGAAGAAGCGGGCCTCCGGAGACCTGGACGGCGACGGCCGGTCCGAAACGGTGGCCGTGGTCCACTGCGACTCCCCGATGGGCACCCCGCCGGACGGCGTGTACGTCGTGACCCGCGACGCCGACGGGGCCAAGCCGCGCGTCGTGGCGACTCTGCTCGATCCCAAGGACGGCACCACCGTCACCGACTTCGCCGTCTCGGACGGAGCCGTGAAGGCCACGCTCCTCGGCTACTCCTCGGCCGACGTGCCGCGTTGCTGCCCGGACGTGAAGAGCGACGTGAAATGGCGTTGGCACGACGGCTCGTTCGTCCGCTCGACGCCCGCCGGGGCGCGCAGCGTGTGAGGCGTGTGAGACGCCGCGTGTGAGATATCAGACAGTAGTAACGGTACGTGGAGAAGTGGTCACTCCGCGTCCGGTCCGTAGACCTCGGCCCTGTCCGAAACCCGCCGTACGTGGATGCACTCGCCCGGACACTCCTTCGCGGAGTCGATCACGTCCGTGAGAAGCGGCAGCGGAACGGGCGTTGTCGCTCCCTTGTCCTGGAGCAACTCGTCGTCGGCGCTCTTCACATAGGCCAGACCGTCGATGTCCAGCTCGAACACCCCGGGCGCGTACTGGGCGCAGATGCCGTCACCGGTACACAGGTCCTGGTCGATCCAGACCTCCAGCTCCTCGCCCGCTGCCCCGGCCACCTGCTGCACGCTCATCTCTCCTGCCGTTTCTCCGCCGAGCCGCATCGGGAATCCGGCCAGCTCCGGCGGGTGTTGAACAGTTCGACCCTACCTCCGGCTGGGTTCCAATCATGTTCGCTGGGTATTCCCCTGGCGTGAGGGAGAGCGCAAGGGTGAAGATCGGACACACCCCGACCGTCTTTGTGATCTAGGGGTTTCAATCGACACCCGCCCAGGTAGGGTCTGGAAGCGTCCAGCTCCCCTTGGAGGAGGTGAGGACCGTGGCAGCCCACGACGACGACATGAACCGCGGCATCCGCCCGGGACGCGGGTCCGACGACCCGGCCGGGCAGATCGCCTACCTTGAGCAGGAGATCGCCGTCCTGCGGCGCAAGCTCGCCGACTCTCCGCGACACACGAGGATTCTCGAAGAGCGGATCGTCGAGCTGCAGACCAATCTGGCCGGCGTGTCCGCGCAGAACGAACGACTCGCCAACACGCTCCGTGAGGCCCGGGACCAGATCGTGGCCCTCAAGGAGGAAGTCGACCGGCTCGCGCAGCCGCCGGCCGGCTTCGGGGTCTTCCTGACGGCGAACGAGGACGGCACCGCCGACATCTTCACCGGCGGCCGCAAGCTCAGGGTGAACGTCAGCCCCAGCGTCGAGCTCGACGAGCTCCGGCGCGGCCAGGAAGTAATGCTCAACGAAGCGCTCAACGTGGTCGAGGCCATGGAGTTCGAGCGCGTCGGTGACATCGTCACCCTCAAGGAGATCCTCGAGGACGGCGAGCGGGCCCTCGTGCTCGGTCACACCGACGAGGAGCGGGTGGTACGGCTCGCCGAGCCACTGCTGGACGTGAACATCCGGCCCGGTGACGCCCTGCTGCTCGAACCCCGCTCGGGTTACGTCTACGAGATCGTCCCGAAGAGCGAGGTCGAGGAACTCGTCCTCGAAGAGGTCCCCGACATCGGCTACGAGCAGATCGGCGGTCTCGGCGGCCAGATCGAGGCCATCCGCGACGCGGTCGAGCTGCCGTACCTCTACCCCGACCTGTTCAAGGAGCACGAACTGCGGCCGCCCAAGGGTGTCCTGCTGTACGGGCCTCCCGGATGCGGCAAGACGCTCATCGCCAAGGCCGTGGCCAACTCACTGGCCAAGAAGGTCGCCGAGGTGACCGGCCAGGCCGCAGGCAAGAGCTTCTTCCTCAACATCAAGGGCCCCGAGCTCCTGAACAAGTACGTCGGTGAGACGGAGCGGCAGATCCGCCTCGTCTTCCAGCGGGCCCGTGAGAAGGCCAGCGAGGGCACACCCGTCATCGTCTTCTTCGACGAGATGGAGTCCCTCTTCCGCACCCGTGGCTCCGGTGTCAGCTCGGACGTGGAGAACACCATCGTCCCCCAGCTGCTCGCCGAGATCGACGGTGTGGAGGGCCTGCAGAACGTGGTCGTGATCGGCGCCTCCAACCGCGAGGACATGATCGACCCCGCCATCCTGCGGCCCGGCCGGCTCGACGTGAAGATCAAGATCGAGCGTCCGGACGCCGAGGCGGCCAAGGACATCTTCGGCAAGTACCTCACCGAGCGCCTCCCGCTGCACTCCGACGACCTCGCCGAGCACAGCGGCTCCAAGGCCACCACCGTCCAGAGCATGATCCAGACGGCCGTGGAGCAGATGTACGCCGAGTCCGAGGAGAACCGCTTCCTGGAGGTCACCTACGCCAACGGTGACAAGGAAGTCCTCTACTTCAAGGACTTCAACTCCGGCGCCATGATCGAGAACATCGTGGGCCGCGCCAAGAAGATGGCGATCAAGGACTTCCTCGAGAAGAACCAGAAGGGCCTCCGCGTCTCCCACCTCCTCCAGGCCTGCGTGGACGAGTTCAAGGAGAATGAGGACCTGCCGAACACCACCAACCCGGACGACTGGGCCCGGATCTCCGGAAAGAAGGGCGAGCGGATCGTGTACATCCGTACGCTCATCACCGGAAAGCAGGGTGCGGACACCGGACGCTCCATCGACACGGTGGCGAATACCGGCCAGTACCTGTAAAAGGCAGGGCGGCTGCGGGTGCCCTCGGCGGGTACCCGCAGCCGACTGTTTTCCGGGCCACGGCTGGAGCAACGCAATGACGCAAATGATCTCCCCACCAGCGCAAAGGCGTTCTAGGCTCTTGCGTACCGCCGAGTCGCGCAGTGCGGGGACGGGCACCGCACACGCAACCGAGCGCCAGCGGTATCTGAGTGGCGCCCACGACCGAGGGTGCCGCCGGGCAAGGAGGGCCGCATGACCGTACGGCGAGTAATGGGCATCGAGACGGAGTACGGGATCTCCGTCCCCGGCCACCCCAACGCCAATGCCATGCTCACCTCGTCCCAGATCGTGAACGCCTACGCGGCGGCGATGCACCGGGCCCGGCGGGCTCGCTGGGACTTCGAGGAGGAGAACCCGCTGCGGGACGCGCGAGGCTTCGACCTCGCCCGCGAGGCCGCCGACTCCAGCCAGCTCACCGACGAGGACATCGGCCTGGCCAACGTGATCCTCACCAATGGTGCGCGGCTCTACGTCGACCACGCGCACCCCGAGTACAGCTCCCCCGAGGTGACCAATCCCCGGGACGCCGTCCTCTGGGACAAGGCCGGCGAGCGGATCATGGCGGAGGCCGCGGAACGGGCCGCGCAGCTGCCCGGTGCCCAGCCGATCCACCTGTACAAGAACAACACCGACAACAAGGGCGCGTCCTACGGTACGCACGAGAACTACCTGATGAAGCGGGAGACCCCCTTCTCGGACATCGTGCGCCACCTGACGCCGTTCTTCGTCTCCCGTCAGGTCTTCGCCGGAGCGGGCCGCGTCGGCATCGGCCAGGACGGGCACGAGCACGGCTTCCAGCTCAGCCAGCGAGCCGACTACTTCGAGGTCGAGGTCGGCCTCGAGACGACGCTGAAGCGCCCGATCATCAACACCCGCGACGAGCCGCACGCGGACGCCGAGAAGTACCGGCGGCTGCATGTGATCATCGGCGACGCGAACCTGTCGGAGATCTCGACCTACCTCAAGCTGGGCACGACCTCGCTGGTGCTGTCGATGATCGAGGACGGCTTCATCGCCGTCGACCTGGCCGTCGACCAGCCCGTCCGCACCCTCCACCAGGTCTCGCACGACCCGTCCCTCAAGCGTGTCATCACGCTGCGCAGCGGCCGTACGCTCACGGCGGTCCAGTTGCAGATGGAGTACTACGAGCTGGCGCGCAAGTACGTGGAGGAGCGCTACGGCGCCGACGCGGACGAGCAGACCAAGGACGTCCTGTCGCGCTGGGAGGACACCCTCACCCGTCTGGAGCACGACCCGATGAGCCTGGCCGGAGAGCTGGACTGGGTCGCCAAGCGGGAGCTCATGGAGGGCTACCGGCGCCGGGACAGCCTCGACTGGGACGCGGCGCGCCTGCACCTGGTCGACCTCCAGTACGCCGACGTACGGCCCGAGAAGGGCCTGTACAACCGTCTGGTGGCCCGCGGGCGCATGAAGCGGCTGCTGACCGACGCGGACGTGGAGCGGGCCCGTACGACGCCACCGGAGGACACGCGGGCCTACTTCCGCGGCCGCTGCCTGGAGCAGTACGCGGACGACGTCGCGGCGGCCTCCTGGGACTCGGTGATCTTCGATCTGCCCGGCCGGGACTCGCTGCAACGGGTCCCAACCCTGGAACCGCTTCGCGGAACGCGTAATCACGTCAAGGAGCTCCTGGACCGCTGCCGCACCGCGGAAGACCTGGTCAGGGTCCTGTCCGGGGGGTGAGCGCAGATCGCGGGTACTCGGGAGGGGCCCGCCGGACAGGGTGGAAAATCCCTGGTCCGGGAATCATCGAGGTGGTCCCCGTACGTTGGAGCAACTGCGGGGCCATGGTCAGACCCGGCGAGTAGGGTCTGATCTTGACCGAGCAACTGTGTCGGGCGAACCGAGCGGGGTGAGGGATATGGCGACCAAGGACACCGGCGGCGGACAGCAGAAGGCCACCCGGTCCACCGAGGAGGTCGAGGAGCAGGCGGCGGAGACGCAGGCTTCGGAGGACCTCAAGGAGCGTCAGGAGAAGCTGAGCGACGACGTGGACTCGGTCCTGGACGAGATCGACGACGTACTTGAGGAGAACGCCGAGGACTTCGTGCGGTCCTTCGTTCAAAAGGGTGGCCAGTAAGACGCATCTGCCTTCATTCCGAAGGTGAACGGAGTGCGTGAGTGAGAACCGGCCGAAGCGCGGAGCGCTGCGCGCGGGGCACCGTCTGACGTGATGCCCTGATGTGCGGCGCTCCGGGCGTCGGTGGGTCCCACGGTCCGCCGGCCGCTCGTGTGCGCGGCGGGCAAGTGCGGCGTCGCTCCGGCGGAGTTGGTCCCGCCGGGCATGTGGATCACCGCCGAAGGACGGGTAGGGTCCGAGGCATACCGAGCCCCCGGTGGCAACCGGACCGGGGTTTGTTCCAAGGATCGGCCCGACGTCACAGGGCGGGCTGTCGCTTACGTGGAAGGAATCGCGTGGAAGCCAACACTCGTAGCACCGGGCGTCTACCAGCTGCCTTCCTGACGCCAGGGTCTTCCTCCTTCATGGACTTCCTGTCCGAGCACCAGCCGGAGATCCTCCCCGGCAACCGGCAACTGCCCCCCACCCAGGGCGTGATCGAGGCACCGCACGGGACCACGATCGTGGCCGTGACGTTCCCCGGCGGTGTGGTCCTCGCCGGCGACCGGCGCGCCACCATGGGCAACGTCATCGCCCAGCGGGACATCGAGAAGGTCTTCCCCGCCGACGAGTACTCGGCGGTGGGCATCGCCGGCACGGCGGGCCTGGCGGTGGAGATGGTGAAGCTGTTCCAGCTCGAACTGGAGCACTTCGAGAAGGTCGAAGGCGCGCAGCTGTCCCTGGAGGGCAAGGCGAACCGGCTGTCGACGATGATCCGCTCCAACCTCGGCATGGCCATGCAGGGCCTGGCCGTGGTGCCGCTGTTCGCCGGGTACGACGTGGACCGCGGCAAGGGCCGCATCTTCTCCTACGACGTCACCGGCGGCCGCTCCGAGGAGCACAACTACGCCGCAACCGGTTCCGGGTCGATCTTCGCGCGGGGCGCGATGAAGAAGCTCTTCCGGGACGACCTCAGCGAGGCCGAGGCCACGACGCTCGTGGTCCAGGCGCTCTACGACGCGGCAGACGACGACTCGGCGACCGGTGGTCCCGATGTCGCCCGCCGGATCTATCCCATCGTCACCGTGATCACCGACGACGGCTTCCGCCGGCTCACCGAGAACGAGGCGTCCGAGATCGCGCGCTCGGTTCTGGAGCGGCGGCTGGAGCAGCCCGACGGGCCGCGGGCCGCGCTGCTGTAGCGGCGATCGTCTTCGTGAGGGTGGTCCAGTGAACCGACGCAATCTTCAAGAGAGGGACGGATAACCGGTGTCGACGCCGTTCTATGTCTCCCCCCAGCAGGCCATGGCCGACCGGGCGGAGTACGCCCGCAAGGGCATCGCCCGTGGTCGCAGCCTGGTCGTGCTGCAGTTCGCCGACGGCATCGTGTTCGTCGGCGAGAACCCGTCCCGTGCGCTGCACAAGTTCAGCGAGATCTACGACCGGATCGGCTTCGCGGCCGCCGGCAAGTACAACGAGTACGAGAACCTCCGCATCGGCGGCGTGCGCTACGCCGATCTGCGGGGGTACACCTACGACCGGGACGACGTGACGGCCCGGGGCCTGGCGAACGTGTACGCGCAGACGCTGGGCACGATCTTCTCCAGCGCCGCGGAGAAGCCCTACGAGGTCGAGCTGGTCGTCGCCGAGGTCGGGGAGACGCCCGAGGGCGACCAGATCTACCGGCTGCCGCACGACGGCTCCATCGTGGACGAGCACGGCTCGGTCGCGGTCGGCGGCAACGCCGAGCAGATCAGCAGCTACCTGGACCAGCGTCACCAGGAGGGCATGACCCTCGCGGAGGCGCTGAAGCTGGCGGTGCAGGCGCTGTCCCGCGACACCAATGGCAGCGAGCGGGAGATCCCCGCGGAGCGGCTGGAAGTCGCCGTACTGGACCGCACCCGACCGCAGAAGCGCAAGTTCAAGCGCATCAGCGGGCCTCAGCTGTCCCGCCTGCTCGCCGCGGGCACCGGCGGCGAAGACGAGGCCGCGTCGGAGGACGCCGAGTAGTCCTGACGCGGTGCGACGCGCCCCGGCCGGTGGGATCCCGGCCGGGGCGCGTCGCCGCGTACGGGTGCGCCGTGGCTCGCCCGGGCTGCGGGCAGGCGTGCCGCTGGGGGCGATGAGGCCCCCTGGTCCCCCCTGGTCGAGCGAAGCCGAGAGCTTGGGGGAGGGGGCGCAGCGGCACCCCGCTCCGCCGGGTTGCGGACCCACCCGGCCTCGGCGGCTGCGCCGGGCACGGCTAGCGTGGCGGTGCCGTGGAGCCCCGTACGACCAGCTGCACGGGGATGTCCCCGGCCTCGGGCTCACGGCCCTCCAGGACGGCGAGCAGGGCTCGCATACCCCGCTCCCCGAACAGCTCCGCGTTCAGGTGGACCGTCGTCAGCTCCGGGTCCATCGCCGTGGCCAGCGCCAGGTCGTCGACGCCCGTGACCGACAGGTCGTCCGGGATCCGCAGCCCCAGCCGGCGAGCCGCCTTGTACGTGCCGGCCGCGAGCTGGTCGTCGTCGCAGAGCACGGCGGTGGGGCGGTCGCCGGGGGCGGAGAGGGCGGCCTGGGCGGCCCGCACCGCTCCCTCGATGGAGATCGGTGAGCGCGCCGTGCGCACCGTCGTACCCGGCACCTCGTCCAGCCGCGCCGCCAGTTCCCGGGCGCGGACCTCGAAGGTCCAGGACGGCACGTCCGCCGCCAGGTGCAGGAAGTGCCGGTGTCCGAGGGACAGCAGATGCCCGGCGGCCTGCCGGATGCCGTCGGCGATGTCCAGGTTCACCGTCGCCGCGCCCAGGCTCCCGGCCGGGTCACTGTCCAGCATCACCAGCGGGAGCGCCTCGCCGCGGATCGCGGTCAGGGCGTCCGCGGCCATGGAGGAGGCGATCACGCCGTCCAGCGCGGACTGCGCGGAGGCGAAGGGGTCACGGGCCGGGCCGATGCCCTCGGGGGAGGGGTAGAGGACCACGCCGAAGCCGTGCTCGGCGGCGACCCGGGCGGCGCCCGTGTAGACGCCGGCGAAGAACTCCGTGGTGAGGGCCGGGACGACCAGGAGGACCGTGCGGGTGCGGCCCAGGCGCAGGTTGCGGGCGGCCAGGTTCGGGCGGTAGCCGAGGTCGCGGGCGGCCTCCCGGACGCGCTCCGCCGTGGCCTCGGAGACCCGGCCGCGCCATTTGTCGCCGAGGACCAGCGACACGGCCGCCTGGGAGACGCCGGCGGCCTGGGCGACGTCCCGGCTCGTGGGTCGGGTGCTGCCTCGTGCCACCGTCGGCGCGCTCCTTCGTCTGGACTCGTGAACAGCGGACATGGTACGTATGAGATCCGACGTTATACGTAAAACCTAGGGCGGGGACATGGCCACGGGATACCTGGAGATCCTCCGGGCGCGACACGCCGCCCGGCTGCTCGCCGGTACGCTCGTGGGCCGGCTGCCCTGCGCCACGGCACCCATCGCGATCGTGCTGTTCGTCCGGGCCGAGGGCGGCACCTACAGCCTGGCCGGGGCGCTGGCGGCCGTGTACGGCGTCGCCAACGCCGTCGGGCAGCCCGTGCTGGGCCGGATCGTGGACCTGTGCGGTCAGCCGCGCGTGCAACTGCCCGCGGCCGTCCTCTCCGGGATCGCGATGGCCGTCTTCGCCTTCGCGGGCATCGGGACACTGCCGCTCGCCTACGCCGCCGTGGCCGGCGCCGGACTCTTCACGCCACCCCTGGAGGGCGGACTGCGGGCGCTGTGGCCCTCCGTGCTGCGCCGGGAGGACCAGGTGCACACGGCGTACGCCATGGACGCCGTGGCGCAGGAGGTCATGTTCACCGTCGGGCCGCTCCTCGTGACGCTCTGCGTGTCCCTGTGGTCGGCCCAGGCGGCGCTGCTCCTGCTGAACGTCGTCGGAGTGCTGGGTGCGCTGTCCGTCGTGGTGTCGGAGCCCTCGCGCGCCTGGCGGTCGGCGCCGCGCGAGGCCCACTGGCTGGGCGCGCTGCGTTCGTCGGGGCTGCTGGCGCTGCTGGCGGCGTTCCTGTTCATCGGGATGGCGCTCGGGTCCATCACCGTCGCCTCCGTGCCCTACGCGGACGAGCACGGCGGGGACGCCGTGTACGGGTGGCTGATGGCGGCCCTGGGCTTCGGCGCGCTGGTCGGCGGCACCGTGTACGGCGCGCGGCAGTGGGCCGGTGAGCCCGCGCGGCGACTGCGGGTGCTGGTCGCGCTTCTGCTGGTGTGTTACCTGCCGCTGATGCTGATGCCGGACGCGGTCGCCATGGTGGCGCTGACCGCGCTCGCCGGGGTCTTCCTCGCGCCCGCCATCGCCTGTGCGTTCGTCCTGGTCGACCGGCACGCCCCGCGCGGCACCGTCACCGAGGCGTTCTCCTGGCTGGTGACGACGTTCACCGTCGGACACTCGGTCGGAACGGGCGTGGCAGGGCCGGTCGTCGAGCAGGGCGGGGCCCTGTGGGGCTTCGCCGTACCGGGTGTGGCAGGTGGCGTGTCCTTGCTGGTTTTGCTCGCCACAGGACGGGTAGTCGCAGCTCCCGGCCAGGGAGCGGTTGTTGCGGCCGGTTCGGAAAATGATCCAAACCGTGCCGTCGAACCCCGTTTCAGTTCAGGGGATCGGGCGTAATGTTCCCTCATGGACCGCCGCATTTTCGGGCTGGAGAACGAGTACGGCGTCACGTGCACGTTCAGGGGACAGCGCCGCCTGTCTCCTGACGAGGTGGCGCGGTACCTCTTCCGCCGTGTCGTGTCATGGGGCCGCAGCAGCAACGTCTTTCTGCGAAACGGCGCCCGCCTCTATCTCGACGTGGGATCGCATCCGGAATACGCGACACCGGAATGCGACAACGTGACCGAACTGGTCACCCACGACAAAGCGGGCGAGCGCATTCTCGAAGGACTCCTGGTGGACGCCGAACGACGCCTGCACGAGGAGGGAATCGCGGGCGACGTCTACCTCTTCAAGAACAACACCGACTCGGCGGGCAACTCCTACGGCTGCCACGAGAACTATCTGGTCGCCCGGCACGGGGAGTTCTCCCGACTCGCGGACATTCTCATTCCGTTCCTGGTCACCCGGCAGTTGCTGTGCGGGGCGGGCAAGGTGCTGCAGACACCGCGCGGCGCCGTGTACTGCGTCAGCCAGCGCGCCGAGCACATCTGGGAGGGCGTCTCCTCGGCGACGACCCGCTCCCGGCCCATCATCAACACGCGTGACGAGCCGCACGCCGACGCCGAGCGCTACCGCCGCCTGCACGTCATCGTGGGCGACTCCAACATGTCCGAGACGACCATGCTGCTCAAGGTCGGTGCCACCGACCTGGTGCTGCGCATGATCGAGGCGGGTACGGTGATGCGGGACCTCACCCTGGAGAACCCGATCCGGGCGATCCGCGAGGTCAGCCACGACATCACCGGCCGCCGCAAGGTGCGCCTGGCCAGCGGACGCGAGGCCTCCGCCCTGGAGGTGCAGCGCGAGTACTACGAGAAGGCCCTGGACTTCTGCGAGCGCCGGGGCATCCGCACCGGCACCGTCGAGCAGGTCCTGGAGCTGTGGGGCCGCGCCCTGGACGCGATCGAGTCCGAGGACCTCGACCGCATTGGCACCGAGATCGACTGGGTCATGAAGTACAAGCTCATCGAGCGGTACCGCGCCAAGCACAACATGACCATGTCGCACCCGAGGGTCGCGCAGATAGACCTCGCCTACCACGACATCCACCGCCGTCGTGGTCTGTACTACCTGCTCGAGAAGAAGGGCCAGGCGGCCCGTATCTGCAACGACTTGAAGATCTTCGAGGGCAAGTCCGTCCCGCCGCAGACGACGCGCGCCCGGCTGCGCGGCGACTTCATCCGGCGGGCCCAGGAACAGCGCCGTGACTTCACGGTCGACTGGGTTCACCTCAAGCTCAACGACCAGGCGCAGCGGACCGTGCTGTGCAAGGACCCGTTCCGTTCCGTGGACGACCGGGTGGAAAAGCTGATCGCCGGAATGTGAGGCGTGCGGCTCGTCCGCCGACCCGATCGCCAAGCCGATGCCCGGAGGATTTCGCGCCTTCGGGCATCGGTGTTTTTTCCGCCTGATTCCGCCCGTGTGCCGGCGGAAGCGGGAGGCGGCGTGCCGCGCGGTGTGGGGAGTGCGGTGCGGGTACGCCGTAGAGTGGCTGGCATTGCCCCCACCCCCGATCCCAGTTGGACTGATGAACTACAACACGAAACGACTCGTGGCCGCGCTGCTGGCCGTTCCCGCCCTGTTGTTCACCGCCGCGTGCGGATCGGACGACGGGAACAACGGCGACGCGGCGGGAGGCGTCGCCGAGGTCAAGGGGAAAGTCGGGGCCAAGCCCGAGATCTCCGTACCGAAGGACGGCAAGCCGTCCGACGAGACCGTCGTCAAGACGGTCTCGGCGGGCAGCGGAACCCCGATCAAGGGATCGGACTTCGTCCGTCTGGACTGGACCGTCCAGAAGTGGGGCGGTGACCAGGAGCTCGGCGGCACCTGGGCCGCGGCGCCGGCGGGTGACAAGGCGCCCCGGCGGCAGTCCATCGAGCAGATCGGCAAGCCGAGCCAGCAGCTCCCCGAGAAGGTCCTCGACGCGGTGAAGGGCAAGAAGCCCGGCAGCCGCGTCCTGGTGCAGGGCACCGCGGGCGATCTGATCGGCCAGAGCCTGAACACCTCCTCCGGGATCTCCGCCAAGGACGTGCTGATCTGGGTCGTCGACCCGGTCGGTGCCGCGAGCGTCGATGCCAAGGCCGAGGGCAAGGGTGAGCAGGCCCCCTCCGAGCCGGGCATGCCCGAGGTGGAGGCCCCCTCGCAGAAGGCCGCGAACATCACCGTCCCCAAGGGTGAGAAGGCTCCCAAGGACCTCAAGGAGCAGGTCCTGATCAAGGGCGACGGCAAGAAGGTCGAAGCCGGTCAGGGACTCATCGCCCAGTACACCGGCGTCAAGTGGGAGGACGGCAAGAAGTTCGACTCCTCCTGGGACCACGGCGGCGCCACCGCCTTCCAGATCGGCAACGGCTCCGTGGTGGCAGGCTGGGACAAGGGCCTCGTCGGCAAGCACGTGGGCGACCGGGTGCTGCTGGTGATCCCGCCCTCGCTCGGCTACGGCGCGAGCCCGCAGAGCGAGCTGGCCAAGAACACCCTGGTCTTCACGGTGGACATCCTCGGCACGGTCTGACCCGTCCGGTCTGTGAGACTGTCCCCGACGCAGGTCACGTAACAAGGAGAGATGAAGTGAGCATCGACAAGCCCGAGATCGACTTCCCGGGCGGCGAGCCCCCGGCGGACCTCGAGATCAAGGACATCTGGGAAGGCGACGGCCCGGTCGCCGAGGCCGGCCAGACCGTCACCGTGCACTACGTGGGCGTCTCCTTCAGCACGGGCGAGGAGTTCGACGCCAGCTGGAACCGCGGCACCCCCTTCCGCTTCCCGCTGGGCGGCGGCCGGGTCATCAAGGGCTGGGACCAGGGCGTGCAGGGCATGAAGGTCGGCGGCCGCCGCCAGCTGACCATCCCCGCCCACCTCGCCTACGGCAACCAGAGCCCGTCTCCTCTGATCAAGCCCGGCGAGACGCTGATCTTCGTGGTCGACCTGCTCGGAGTCTGAGCAAGCTCCGGACAGACTCGATCATGTGGGGCCCATGCCTGTTCGGGCGTGGGCCCTCGGCTTTTGCCGTGCCACCGTGTGGCGGTACGGTCATCGCTCGTAAGCACCATAGGGAGGCGAAGCGCGTCGATGGCCATTGCCAAGGCAGAGCGGCTGATGAACCTGGCGCTGTGTCTGCTCGGGACGCGGCGGCCCCTCAGCAAGCGTGAGCTGCGCGACTCCATCGAGGCCTACGTCGAGGCCTTCGGGCCGGGGAACGGCGCGACCGGCTCCGATGATTCCTTCAACCGCATGTTCGAGCGCGACAAGGACGACCTGCGCGAGCTCGGCCTGGTCATCGAGACCGTCGAGAGCCTCGACGGTGAGATCGGCTACCTGGCCCGCCGCGACAGCAACCGCCTCCCGCCCATCACCCTGGACGCCGAGGAGGCCGCCGCCCTCGGACTGGCCGCGAAGGTGTGGCAGCAGGCCCGGCTCGCCGGAGCGGCCAGCGGCGCCCTGCAGAAGCTGCGCGCGGCCGGCCTTCCCGAGGACGTCGACCCCTACGGGTCGCACGGCGCGCTGGAGCCGCGCATCCCCGTGCACGAGGCCGCGTTCGAGCCGCTGATGCTCGCCTGCCGGGACCGCAGGCCGGTCGCCTTCGACTACCGCAAGGCCACCGCCGCCCACCCCGAGCAGCGGCACGTGGAGCCCTGGGCGCTGGAGTGCTGGCGGGGCCACTGGTATCTGGCGGGCTGGGACCGCGACCGCGGCGCCGAGCGGGTCTTCCGGCTGTCCCGGATCACCGGCAAGGTCCGCTCGCGCGGCGGCCGCTACACCGCCGAGGTGCCGGACGTCGTCACCGTCCGGGAGACCGTCGCGAGCTGGGCCGGGGAGATCGCCGACCGCTCGGCGCGGATCCGGCTGCGGGCGGGCGCGGGGTACCCCCTTCGGGCGAAGGCCACCTCCGTCCGGGAAGTCGGCGACGGCTGGGACGAGTTGGAGATTCCGTACGGCCACGGGCTGGACGCCTGGCTGGTGGAGTTCGGGCCGGACGTGGTCGTCCTGGAGCCCGCCGAGCTGCGGGCCGACGTGGTGGACCGGCTACGGGCCGTGGCCAAGGGCTGAGGGGGAGCGGAAAGACAGTGGCAGGCAAACCGGTCAGGCCCGTGAACGCCATCGACCAGACCCGGCGGATGCTCTCGCTGGTGACGTATCTCAGGGAGCGCCCCGGGGCCCGGGTCGAGGACGTGGCGCGCGCCTTCGGCATCAGCGAGGACGAGCTGGTCTCCGACCTCGACGTGCTGCCCATGTGCGGCACCAGCTTCCGCGGCGGCGACCTGCTCGACATCGACACCGACGGCGAGCGCATCTGGTGGCACAATCCGGCCGCCCTCGCCGCGGAGGCCGCCGAGCCGCTCCGGCTCGCCGCGGACGAGGCCACCGCCCTGCTCGTCGCCGCCCGCGCGGTGTCCACGCTGCCCGGACTGCGCGAGAGCGACCGGCAGGCGCTGCTGCGCGCGACGGCCAAGGTGGAGACCGCGGCCGGCGAGGCGGCGGGTGCCAGCTCGCGCCTGTCGGTGACCTTCGAGTCCGAGGGCGGCGTGTTCGCCGACGTCGACCGTGCGATCGCCGAGCGCCGCCGGCTGTGGATCCGCTACTACTCGCCCGCACGTGACGAGGTCACCGAGCGGGAGATCGACCCCATCCGCCTGGTCAGCGTCGGACACACCTATGTCGAGGCCTGGTGCCGCCGCTCCGAGGCGCGCCGCACCTTCCGGCTCGACCGGGTCGCCGAGATCAAGATCCTCGACGAGCCGTCGGCGCCGCCCGAGATCGAGCTGCGGGACCTGTCGGAGGCGCTGGTGCAGCCGGCGGCCGAGGATCCGGAGGTCGTGATCGAGGTCGGGCCCGGCGGCCGCTGGGTCGCCGAGTACTACCCGCACGACAGTGCGGATGAGCTTCCGGACGGCGGGCTGCGTATCACTCTGCGGACCCCCGAGCCGGCGTCGCTCCGGCGTCTGGCGCTGCGGCTCGGGCGGGACGGCCGGATCGTCTCCCCGCCGGAGCTCGCCGACAGCGCCCGGCAGGCGGCCCGGGAGGCACTGGCGGCGTACGACGGTGTCGAGGCGGCGCACACGGATCCCGGCGCCCGGGACGCGGACGGGCCGCAGGTGGTGCGGACGGTTCCGGACGGGCCGGGCGACGACGGGCCCGAGTGAGCCAGGCGCCGCCGGGGGCGACGGCCGGAGCCGCGACACCGGTCGTGCACCCCGGAGGTGTACGACCCAGGAAGAGGAGCGAGGGCTTGAGCGAGTCGGTGACGTCCGGTGGTGTCCGGGGCATGACGGTGGAGTCCGCGTTCGCCGGGATGAGAAGCGTGACCCCGGTCGTGTTCCGGGCGGGCTGCCCCGACTGCCGGGAGGCCTTCGAGCTGACCGCGGGCGCGCTGCGCCTGGCCATCGGCGCCACCAGCCGCACCACCTTCTACTCGTTCACCTGCCCGGAGTGCGGCGCGTCCGTCCGCAAGCCCGCGGGGGAGCGGATCGTGGAGCTGCTCACCGGCGGCGGGGTGCGGACCCTGCGGCTGCACTCCACCGTCTAGTGGGTCGGGGATCCCGCCCGTTCAGGAAGGTCTAGGCTCGGCGTCATGTTCTGGCCGATGTTCGCGGTAGCTGTGGGTTTCGTGGGTCTCGTCGTGCTGGGGGTGCTCGCCGTGCGGGTCTTCGTGGAGGCGCAGCGCCTGGGCAGGCAGGTCACGGACTCGGCGCGCCGTATCAACCGTGCCGCCGAGGACCTGGAGCGGTCGGCGCAGAGCGCGGCCCGTTCCGTCGACGCTCTGTGAGGTGTCCGGCGGGCGGCCGGGAGTTGCGTTTCGGGACACTTCGCCCTGTCACCTGTGCTGCCCGTGCAGGTACGCTGCTGGTCGCGGCCCGGTAACGAGGCACTGGTCGCGGACGGGAGTGCGCACAAGGGATGCAGAGGGATTGCCTCACGTTCACCCCCGAGCGTTACGATCGCTGCGAGCACGATCGTTCGGACAAGTGTCCGACCGGTCGCACAGCACCCCCACCACAGCCGCCTCGGTGAGAAGGTAAAGACTTATGTTCGGAAGGCTCGGAGCCCCCGAGATCATTCTCATCCTCGTCGTCATCATCCTGCTGTTCGGCGCGAAGAAGCTTCCGGACATGGCTCGGTCGCTCGGCAAGTCGGCCCGGATCCTCAAGAGCGAGGCCAAGGCGATGAAGGACGAGAACAAGTCGTCCACGAACCCCGCCGGCCCGCCCAACAACGACGAGCCCTCGCAGCGCACCATCCAGGCAGCGCCCGGCGACGTGACCAGCTCGCGCCCGGTCAACGAGCCCACGGACACGACCAAGCGCTGACGCAGGGCCGGTGACCTCCGGCCCGCCGCACGAGATGGGAACGTGGGTTGCTGAAGTCTGCCCGCAAGCAGGAGAGGGATCCCGAGGGGCGCATGCCCCTCGCGGAGCACCTTCGCGAGCTCCGCAACCGGCTCGCCAAGGCGATGCTGGCGATCGTCCTGGTCACGATCGTCGCCGCCTTCTTCTACAACGACATCATCAACTTGATCACGAAGCCGATCCTCGACTCGGTCGGCTGTGACAAGACCTTCGAGGAACTGGCCAGGTCGCAGACGGGCACCAAGCCCTGTGCGCAGATCACCATCAACGGCCTGCTCACCCCCTTCACGCTCGCGCTGAAGGTGTCCCTGATGGCCGGTGTCGTCCTCGCCTCGCCGATCTGGCTCTACCAGCTGTGGGCCTTCGTCGCGCCCGGCCTGCACCGGCACGAGAAGAAGTACGCCTACGCCTTCGTCGGCACCGGCGCCCCGCTGTTCGTCGTCGGCGCCTACTTCGCGTACACGGTCCTGCCCACCACGGCGAAGGTGCTCCTGGAGTTCACCCCGGGCGGCACGTCCAACCTCCTGCCGCTGGACGACCTGCTCGACCTGGTCATGCGGATGGTGCTCGTCTTCGGCCTCTCCTTCGAGCTGCCCCTGCTGCTGATCATGCTCAACCTCACCGGGGTGCTCACCGGCAAGCGCATGCTCGGCTGGTGGCGCGGCATGATCATGGGCATCACGGTCTTTGCGGCCGTCGCCACGCCCAGCACCGACCCGCTGACCATGCTGGCCCTCGCGGCGCCGATCTGGATCCTGTACTTCGCGGCCGTCGCCTTCTCCCTGCTCAACGACCGCCGCAAGGCCCGGCGCGAGGCCCTCGGTCCCGCCGACGACGAGGCCTCCGAGCTGGACCTCACGCCCGAGGACATCGGCGAGATCGAGCCCGTGACGACCAGCCGCGCGGCGCTGCCCGAGCAGGCGAGCGCGGAGCGCACGGACCGGGTCAACGGTTATGACGACGTGACCTGAAGATCGGCGGACAGCTCATAGGGTCGGTCCCGTGACCAGCGAGATCACCCTCTTCGTCAACCCCACCGCGGGCCGCGGCCGGGGCGCCCGCGCGGCGCAGCCGGCCGCTTCCGCGTTGCGGGCGGCCGGCTACTCGGTACGGACCGTCCTCGGCGAGGACGCCGCCGACGCCCTGGTCCGCGCGCGTGCGGCCGTCGCATCCGGCACGGGCGCCCTGATCGCCGTGGGCGGCGACGGGATGGCGGGCCTCGCCCTGGAGGCGGTCGCGGGCACCCGCACCCCGCTGGGCCTGGTCGCGGTCGGCACCGGCAACGACTTCGCCCGCGCCCTCGGCCTGCCCGTGCGCGAGCCCGCCGCCGCGGGCCGCATGATCGCCGACGCCCTCAAGTGCGGCCGGGTCCGCGACATCGACCTCGGGCAGGCCGGCGACCGCTGGTTCGGCACGGTCCTCGCCTCCGGCTTCGACTCCCGCGTCAACGACCGCGGCAACCGCATGCGATGGCCCACCGGGCGTCTGAAGTACGACCTGGCGATGATCGCCGAACTCGCCGCGTTCCGGCCCCTCCCGTACCGGATCAGGCTCGACGACGGGGAGGTCCGCGAGGTCGAGGCGACCCTGGTCGCCGTCGGCAACGGCTCCTCGTACGGCGGCGGCATGCGGATCTGCCCCGGCGCCGACCTGACCGACGGGCTGTTCGACGTGACGGTGGTCGGCGACTGCAGCCGGGCGACGCTGCTGCGGGTGTTCCCGCGGGTGTACCGGGGGACGCACGTCGACCATCCGCAGGTGACCGTGGCGCGGGCGGCGCGGGTCGAGCTCGCCGCCGAGGCAGTCACCGGCTACGCCGACGGGGAGCCGCTCGGCGCGCTGCCGCTGGTCGCGCGCTGCGTGCGCGGGGCCGTGCGGGTCGTCGGCCCCTGAGCTGCGCGGATCCGAGGTTTCACAGAAACGGATCCGGATAATGATCGTCCTGTTGTCAGTGCGGCCCGGTACGCTCGAAAGCACGATGACAGAGGACCTCTCACCGGCCGAGCGGTACGCGGCAGCCCGTAAGCGCGCTGCCGAGCAGGCCACCGCGCTCGCCTCCTTCCGCGAGATGTACGACTTCGGCCTCGACCCCTTCCAGATCGAGTCCTGCCAGGCGCTCGAGGCGGGCAAGGGCGTGCTCGTCGCCGCGCCCACCGGCTCCGGCAAGACGATCGTCGGCGAGTTCGCCGTCCACCTCGCCCTCCAGCAGGGCAAGAAGTGCTTCTACACGACACCCATCAAGGCCCTGTCGAACCAGAAGTACGCCGACCTGTGCCGCCGGTACGGCACGGACAAGGTGGGCCTGCTGACCGGCGACAACAGCGTCAACTCCGAAGCGCCGGTGGTGGTGATGACCACCGAGGTGCTGAGGAACATGCTGTACGCCGGTTCCCAGACCCTCCTCGGCCTCGGCTACGTGGTCATGGACGAGGTGCACTACCTCTCCGACCGGTTCCGGGGTGCCGTCTGGGAAGAGGTGATCATCCATCTGCCCGAGTCGGTCACGCTGGTCTCGCTGTCGGCGACCGTGTCCAACGCCGAGGAGTTCGGCGACTGGCTGGACACGGTCCGCGGCGACACCGAGGTGATCGTCTCCGAGCACCGGCCCGTGCCGCTGTTCCAGCACGTGCTGGCCGGGCGGCGGATGTACGACCTGTTCGAGGAGGGTGAGGGCCACAAGAAGGCCGTCAACCCCGACCTCATGCGCATGGCGCGCATGGAGGCGAGCCGCCCGTCGTACCAGGACCGCCGGCGCGGCCGGTCCCTGCGCGAGGCGGACCGTGAGCGCGAGCGCCGCCAGCGGTCCCGGATCTGGACGCCGAGCCGGCCCGAGGTCATCGAACGGCTCGACGCCGAGGGGCTGCTGCCCGCCATCACCTTCATCTTCAGCCGCGCCGCCTGCGAGGCCGCCGTCCAGCAGTGCCTGTACGCGGGGCTCAGGCTCAACGACGAGGAGGCGCGCGAGAAGGTCCGCTCGCTCGTCGAGGAGCGCACGGCGTCCATCCCGAGGGAGGACCTGCACGTCCTCGGCTACTACGAGTGGCTGGAGGGCCTGGAGCGCGGCATCGCCGCCCACCACGCGGGCATGCTGCCGACCTTCAAGGAGGTCGTCGAGGAGCTGTTCGTACGCGGCCTGGTCAAGGCCGTGTTCGCGACCGAGACCCTCGCCCTCGGCATCAACATGCCCGCCCGCTCGGTGGTGCTGGAGAAGCTCGTCAAGTGGAACGGCGAACAGCACGCGGACATCACCCCGGGCGAGTTCACCCAGCTGACGGGCCGGGCGGGGCGGCGCGGCATCGACGTCGAGGGCCATGCCGTGGTGCTCTGGCAGCGCGGCATGAGCCCCGAGCACCTCGCGGGCCTGGCCGGCACGCGCACCTACCCCCTGCGCTCCAGCTTCAAGCCGTCGTACAACATGGCGGTCAACCTGGTCGAGCAGTTCGGGCGGCACCGCTCGCGCGAGCTGCTGGAGACGTCGTTCGCGCAGTTCCAGGCGGACAAGTCGGTCGTCGGCATCTCCCGCCAGGTGCAGCGCAACGAGGAGGGGCTGGAGGGCTACAAGGCCTCCATGACCTGCCACCTCGGCGACTTCGAGGAGTACGCGCGGCTGCGCCGTGAACTGAAGGACCGGGAGAACGAGATCGCCCGGCAGGGCGTGGCCCAGCGGCGCGCGGAGGCCGCCGTCGCGCTGGAGAAGCTCAAGCCCGGCGACGTCATCCACGTGCCCACCGGCAAGTACGCGGGCCTGGCGCTGGTGCTGGACCCGGGCCTGCCGGCGGGCCGTTCCAACGGCCACCGCGGCTTCGACCACCACGACGGGCCGCGACCCCTGGTGCTGACCGCCGAGCGGCAGGTGAAGCGGCTGGCGTCGATGGACTTCCCGGTGCCGGTCGAGCCGCTGGAGCGGATGCGGATCCCGAAGTCCTTCAACCCCCGCTCCCCGCAGTCCCGTCGGGACCTCGCGTCGGCGCTGCGCACCAAGGCCGGCCACATCCCGGCCGAGCGGCACCGCAAGCGGCGCTCCCAGGCGGCCGACGACCGCGAGATCGCCCGGCTGCGGACGGCCCTGCGGGCACACCCCTGCCACGGGTGCAACGACCGTGAGGACCACGCCCGCTGGGCCGAGCGCTACCACCGGCTGCTGCGGGACACCTCGCAGCTGGAGCGGCGGATCGAGGGCCGTACGAACACGATCGCCCGGACCTTCGACCGTATCGTCGCGCTGTTGACGGAGCTGGACTATCTGCGCGCCGACGAGGTCACCGAGCACGGCAAGCGGCTCGCGCGGCTGTACGGCGAGCTGGACCTGCTCGCCAGCGAGTGCCTGCGCGAGGGCGTCTGGGAGGGCCTCGGCCCGGCCGAACTGGCAGCGTGCGTCTCGGCGTTGGTGTTCGAGTCCCGGGTCGCGGACGACGCGATGGCGCCGAAGGTGCCGTCCGGCAAGGCCAAGGCCGCGCTGGGCGAGATGGTGCGGATCTGGGGGCGGCTGGACGCGCTGGAGGAGGAGTTCCGGATCACCCAGACCGAGGGCGTCGGACAGCGCGAGCCCGACCTCGGCTTCGCCTGGGCCGCGTACGAGTGGGCCTCCGGTAAGGGGCTCGACGAGGTACTGCGCGAGGCGGAGATGCCGGCGGGGGACTTCGTGCGGTGGTGCAAGCAGGTCATCGACGTGCTGGGGCAGATCGCGGCGGCGGCCCCGCAGGGATCTTCGGTGGTGAAGAACGCCCGTAAGGCCGTGGATCTGTTGCTGCGGGGTGTTGTCGCCTATTCGTCGGTGGGGTGATCGTCCGATGCGCGGGTGACCGTCGTGGGTGGTTGCTCGCGCGGTTCCCCGCGCCCCGGGAAACGCGTCGTACGGAAGCCCACTCACCCGTCACGGTGAGTGGGCTTTCGTATGCCTGTACGCCGTCACGTTACGCGTTCGAACGATGTCGCAGCGTGTGAACGACCGAGCGTACTATCCCCTCGCGTCCGGTTTCCGGCAGACGCCGAATATGACACGGCGATGATCCGGTCGGACTAAGCTCGCCCGCAGCGCACCGGCTTGAGATGAATTCGTGCGCTTGTTCCCCCATGTGTGGAAGATCCCGGCAGATTCATGACATACCCCCTGCGTGTCCCCTCGAACCTCAGTCGACTCCTGTCAGAAGGCCCCCATGGTGAGTGTCCAATCCCCTCCCGGTCGCGGTGAACTCCCCTACGCGCGCGTGCTGTTGCTCCCGGCCATAGTCATGGCCGCGGCGACCGGAGCCGCGGTCGCGCTGGTGAGCGAGCCGGCCAGGGGTGCCGTCGGCTGGTGCGGCGGCATCGCCACCGCGCTGGTGCTCGCGACGGCGGCCGAGGCGGTACGCCGCGGCCGTGCGCTGCGCCACCAGCGTGCCGAGCACGCCCGGCACAGCGCACAGCTGGAACAGCGGATCGCCGCCCACGACACCGAACTGCTCCACTTCTCGCGGGAGATGATCCCCGCCGCGCTCGACCTGCTGCGGACCGGAGAACCCCCCAGGGAGGTGATCCGCAAGCTCGGCCTCGTCGACCCCGCGTTCCGGGACCTGCCCGCCCCGCAGAGGGAGACGCTGCTGAGGGTGCTCAAGATCGTCGACTACGAAGTGACCATGCGTGACGCCGCCGCACGCTCCTTCGTCAGTGTCGCCCGCCGCGTCCAGGCGATCATCCACCAGCAGGCCGAGGAACTGCGGGAGATGGAGGAGGACCACGGCCGCAACCCGGAGGTCTTCGACGACCTCCTGCGCATCGACCACGGCAACGCGCTGATCGGCCGTCTCGCCGACTCCGTGTCCGTTCTCGGCGGCGGCCGCCCGGGCCGCCAGTGGCCCGCCCCGGTGTCCCTGTACAGCACCCTGCGCGGCGCCATGTCCCGCATCCTCGAGTACCGGCGCATCCAGCTGTCCTCCATCGCCAAGGTCAGCGTCAAGGGCATCTACGTCGAGCCGGTCATCCACGCCGCCGCCGAACTCCTCGACAACGCCACGCGCTACTCGCCGCCCCAGACCAAGGTCCACGTCACCGCCACCGAGGTGCAGACCGGTGTCTGCATCGAGATCGAGGACGGCGGTGTCAACCTCAACGAGGAGGCACGCGCCCGGATCGAGGGCATGCTGGAGGCCGCCAAGGCGGGCGTCGACCTCCAGGACATCGGCGAGCACCCGCGCCTCGGCCTGGCCGTCGTGGGCCGTCTGTGCACGGCGTACAACATGCAGGTCTCGCTGCGCGCCTCCGCGTACGGCGGCGTCCGCGCCATCCTCATCGTGCCCAGCGAGATGATCACCCACGAGCCCGGTGTCGGACTCGCCCACGGCATCGGCGCCACCGGCATCCCCATGACGGTCGGCATCCCCGAGGGCCCGAAGCGCGCGCCCAAGAGGCGACGCCCCACCAGCCCGAAGATCCCGGCCACGGTCTCCCTGGAGGACGACGACGTCCCCGAGGTCACCGAGTGGACCGCGAACGGCCTGCCGCAGCGCCGCAGCAAGGTGAAGATGCCGCTCGCCGAGCGCCTCGCCCAGCAGGCCGCCAACGAGAAGGCCGACCGGGAAGCAGCCGAGCGGGGCGAGCACAACCCCTGGGCCACCCCGGAGCCCGAGCCCAAGTCGTGGCACGACATGTCGTCCCCGGACGCCCCCGGCAAGGGCCTGGAGGCCTTCTGGGAGGGACTCAAGCAAGGCATCGAACCCGGCACCCACCCCACCGACTTCATCCGGAACCCGCACAAGTACCTGCACCTGATCAACGACCCGGCCCCCACCGAGGCCGATGACGAGGGGGATCTCAAGTGATCCAGCAGCGAGGCAACTTCGACTGGATGCTCAAGCAACTCGCCGACGGTGTCCCGGGCATCGAGATGATCGTGGTGCTCTCGGCCGACGGTCTGCGCATCGCCCGCTACGGCGGCGAGCCGGACGCCGCCGACCGGGTCGCCGCCGCCTGCGCCGGCCTGCAGTCCCTCGCGGGCAGCATCTGCCAGGAACTCACCGTGGGCGACGGCGAGATGAAGCTCGTCATGATCGAGATCGACCAGGGCTACTTCTACCTGATGGGCGCGGGCGCCAACGCCTTCCTCGCGGTGCTGTCCGACGTGCGGTGCGAACCCGGCCGGATGAGCGCCATGATGCGCGACCTCGTCGTCCGGATCGGTGGCCACCTCACCAGCCCGCCCCGGCGGAACGGGCAGATCGTATGACGCCTCCGCAACGCCAGAGGCGCGACCTCGCCCCGGAAACGGCCACGCCCCGGGAGGGCGAGGACAAACCCGGCAACCCCGAGCGGATGTACGTGGTGGCCGGTCCGGACGGCGAACGGGCCGAGCTCGACCTGGTGACGTTAATCGTGGCGCGGGCCACGGACCCGCCGCCCTCCGCCTCCCCCGAGCAGGCGGCGCTGCTCCGACTCTGCGCCGCCCCCCTGTCCGTGGCCGAGCTGTCGGCCTACCTCCACCTGCCGTTCAGCGCGATGGGCGTGCTGCTCACCGAGTTGCTGACGGCGGAACTGGTGCAGGCGCGCGCCCCGATCGTCCGTAAGGCGCGCTCCGACCGTTCCCTCCTCGAAGCGGTGATGAATGGACTTCAACGGCTCTGACACCATTCCGGGCCCCCGGGCCGAGGACCAGCTGCCCCACACGGCACAGGCCGCGGCCAAGATCGTGATCGTGGGCGGCTTCGGCGTCGGCAAGACGACCATGGTCGGCTCGGTCAGCGAGATCACACCGCTGACCACCGAGGAGACCATGACGCAGGCCGGCATCGGCGTCGACGACAACTTCGGCTCCGCGTCCAAGACGGCCACCACCGTCGCCATGGACTTCGGCCGGATCAGCATCACCGAACAGCTGGTGCTGTACCTCTTCGGCACACCCGGACAGCAGCGCTTCTGGTTCCTGTGGAACGGCCTGTTCGAGGGTGCGCTCGGCGCGGTCGTGCTGGTCGACACCCGGCGGCTGGAGGTCAGCTTCGACGTCATGGGGCGTCTGGAGGAACGCGGCGTGCCGTTCGTGGTCGCCGTCAACTCCTTCCCCGACGCCCCTCGTTACGCCATCGAGGAGCTGCGCGCCGCCCTCGACCTCACGCCGGACATCCCGATCATGGAGTGCGACGCGCGGCGGCGGGCCTCCAGCCGCGACGTCCTGATGACCCTCATGCGCTTCCTGCACTCGCTGGCCATGACGGGCTCCCGCGCCTGACCCGTGCGACCCGTTCGCACTTCCCCCCAGACACCTGAGACCACCTCAGTTTCGGAGCGATCACTGTGACGCCTGAATCCCACGCCCCGACCAGCACGGACGACCTCCCGCCCGGCCCGCCTCCCGGCTGCCCCGCGCACGGCATCGGGCCCGGGGGACTGCATCGGCTGCACGAGGCGGAGGACCTGGGAGCGCTGTACGAGCAACTGCGGGACCGGCACGGTCCCGTGGCGCCCGTGCTGCTCCACGACGACGTACCGATGTGGATCGTCCTCGGCCACGCCGAGAACCTTCACATGGTGCGCTCGCCCTCGCAGTTCTGCCGGGACAGCCGGATCTGGACCCCGCTCAAGGAGGGCCTGGTCAAACCCGACCACCCGCTGATGCCGCACATCGCCTGGCAGCCCATCGCCTCGCACGCCGAAGGCGACGAGCACAAGCGGCTGCGCGGCGCGGTCATGGGCGCCATCTCCACCATCGACTTCCGCAGCCTGCGCCGCTACATCAACCGCAGCACGCAGGTGATCGTCAACCGGTTCTGCGAGGCGGGCGAGGCGGAGCTCGTCGGCCAGTTCACCGAGCACCTGCCGATGGCGGTGATGTGCGAGATCCTCGGCATGCCCGACGAGTACAACGACCGGCTCGTCGAGGCCGCCCGCGACGCCCTCAAGGGCACCGAGACGGCGATCGCCAGCCACTCCTACGTCATGGAGGTCCTCAGCCGGCTGACCGCCACCCGCCGGGCCCAGCCGGAGGAGGACCTCGCCAGCTACCTGATCACGCACCCGGCCCGGCTGAGTGACGACGAGGTCAGGGAGCACCTGCGCCTGGTCCTCTTCGCCGCCTACGAGGCCACCACCAACCTGCTGTCCAACGTGCTGCTGACGGTGCTGATCGACCCGCGCTTCCGGGCCCAGCTCAACGGCGGCCAGATGACGGTGCCGGAGGCGGTGGAGCAGTCCCTGTGGAACGAGCCGCCGTTCAGCACGGTCTTCGCCTACTTCGCCAAGCAGGAGACAGAGCTGGGCGGGCAGCGCATCCGCCGGGGCGACGGGCTGCTGTTCGCCCCGCTGCCGGCCAACGTCGACCCGCGGGTGCGGCCGGACCTGAAGGCCAGCATGCAGGGCAACCGCTCCCACCTCGCCTTCGGCGGCGGCCCGCACGAGTGCCCGGGTCAGGACATCGGCCGTTCCATCGCCGACGTGGGCGTCGACGCACTGCTGATGCGGCTGCCCGACGTCGAACTCGACTGCGACCAGGAGGAGCTGCGCTGGACGGCGTCCATCGCCTCCCGGCACCTGGTGGAACTGCCGGTGCAGTTCGCGCCCAGGCCGCCGCAGAACGTGCAGGAGGAGCCGCACCACAAGCCGGTCGCAGCCCAGCGCTCGGACTGGCAGATCGGCATCACGCAGCCGTCGGCCACCGCACCGGTTGCTGCTTCGGCCGTACCGCAACCGGCCGCCGCCCAGCCCCAGCCGGTCGCCGCTCAGCCTCAGCCGGCCCAGGTGCTGCCCCAGCCGCAGCCGGTGACCGGGATGCCGCAGCCGGGCGTCGCAGAAGCGCCCCGCCGCAGGGGTGTGTGGCAGCGGTTCCTGAGCTGGTGGCGCGGCTACTGACCGTCCGACGGGCCGTCGTACGTGCCTGCGGCCCATCGGTCGTACGACGCCCACGCGGCGAGCGTCCGGCCGCTGCGGAAGCGGTGCTCCTCGCCCGTGACCGGGTCGGTGAACTCCAGCGAGTGCGCGAGCAGTTGCAGCGGACGACGGAAGTCACTGGCCGCTGCGGGGGCGGTCACCTCGGGGTAGAGCGGGTCGCCGAGGATCGGCACGCCCAGCGCGGTCATGTGGACGCGCAGCTGGTGCGTCTGTCCGGTGGCGGGCGTGAGCCGGTACCGGGCGAGTCCACCGGGCCGGCCCTGTTCGCCGACCCGGTCGCGGTGCTCGACGAGTTCGACGCGGCTCACGGCGTTGGACTCGCCCGGGACCTCCCGGGCCGTGAGCACGCCGCGCTCCTTGACGATCCGGCTGCGGACCGTCCGGGGCATGTCGAGGCCGGGGTCGTACGGGGCGACGGCCTCGTATCCCTTGCGGACCCGGCGGTCGCGGAACAGCGTCTGGTAGGCGCCGCGTTCGTCGGGGCGCACGGTGAACAGCACGAGCCCCGCCGTGAGCCGGTCCAAGCGGTGCGCGGCGGTGAGCGCCGGGAGGTCCAGCTCGCGGCGGAGCCTGGCCAGCGCGGTCTCGGCGACATTGCCGCCGCGCGGGGTGGTGGCCAGGAAGTGCGGTTTGTCGGCGACGACGATGTGCTCGTCCCGGTGTATGACCCGCACCGGGAAGGGCACCGGCACCTCGTCGGGCAGGTCCCGGTGGAACCACACGAACATCCCGGGGGCGTAGGGCGCGTCCGCCGCGACGGGCCGTCCGTCCGCCCCGACGATCCGGCCCGCGCCGAGCATGGCGTCCACGACTCCGGAGCCCGCTCCGGAGAGCCGCTCCACCAAGTGGTCGCGCACCGTGCCCCAGGTGCCGGCCGCGGGCAGCCGCACCCGCACCGGGTCCACGCCGTGGCGCTGCGGCAGGGGAGAGGGCGGGGTGCGCGTCTTGCGTCTCATCGCGGCCCAGCGTACGAGACCGGTGCGGCAGGGAGGAAAACCACTGGGATCACTCCGCGGGCCCTTGCCAGGATGCGGGCATGCCGTTTCTCATCAGCCCGGTCCTGACCGCCGGGGCCCTCGCGGGCCGTCCGCAACCGACGCTCCCCGCCGACGGGGGACTCGTCCTGCGCCCCTTCCGGGAGGGGGACGCGCCCGCGGTGTACGAGGTGTTCCAGGACCCGGTGATGCACCAGTGGCACGCCCGGTCGGCCGACTCCGAGGAGGAGGTCGGCGACTGGATCCGTGCGTGGCGGCAGGCGTGGATGGAGGAGCGGGAGGCGCACTGGGCGGTGGCCGACGCCGCGTCCGGTGTGCTGCTGGGCCGGGTGGCGCTGCGCGAGCTGCGGCTCGACGACGGGACGGCGGAGGTGGCGTACTGGACCGTCCCGGCGGCCCGGGGGCGGGGCGTGGCCGCCCGCGCCACCACCGCGCTCACCCACTGGGCCTTAGAGGGAACCGGCTTCCACCGCCTGGAACTGCTGCACGCCGTGCGCAACGAGGCCTCGTGCCGGGTCGCCACCCGGACGGGCTTCGCGCTGGAGGGCACCAAGCGCAGTGCGATCAAGCAGCCGGACGGATGGCACGACATGCATCTGCACGCGCGCGTACGGGAACTGACCGGGGAGTTGCACGGCGGAGCACTCCCGCGTCCGCGGCCGAGAGCCCCGGGCGCGCCGGCCGGTGTCAGGCCGCCGACACGCTCTCCTGCTCCGCCTCGATCCTGGCGTTCCACTCGCGCTTCGAGGCCTGCCAGCCGTCCTCGTCGTGGCCGCGGCGCCAGTACCCGGAGATCGAGAGGTCGTCGCGCGGGATCCCGTGCTCGACGCGGAGCAGATGGCGCAGCTGCTTGACGAAGTGCGCCTCGCCGTGGACGAAGGCGTGCACCCGGCCCTCGGGGAACTCCAGGCCCCGTACGGCCTCGACCAGCGCCTCACCGACGGGCCGGGCGCCGCGGTGCAGCCAGACGACCTCCACGTCCGAGTCGATCTTCTGCTCCTCCTCGGGGCCGGAGACCTCCACGAACGCGTACGCCCTGGCGCCGTGCGGCAACGCCTCCAGCGCACAGGCGATGGCGGGCAGCGCGCTCTCGTCCCCCACGAGCAGATGCCAGTCGGCACCCGGGTCGGGTGCGTACGCCCCACCGGGACCCATGAAGCGCACGGTCTCGCCCGGCCGCACGCGCACGGCCCAGGGACCGGCCAGGCCCTCGTCACCGTGGATGACGAAGTCCAGGGTCAGTTCGCGGTGCAGGGCGTCCCACTGGCGGACCGTGTACGTCCGGGTCACCGGCCACTGTTCGCGCGGCAGCTCATCACGGACGCGCTGCAGGTCGAAGGGTTCCGGATAGGTGACGTCCGCCGGCGCGAAGAGCAGCTTCACATAGTGGTCGGTGCACGTGCCCGCCGTGAACTCGGCGAGGCCCTCGCCGCCGAGCACCACACGCTGCATGTGCGGGGTCAGCCGCTCGGTGCGGACGACCTGCGCGGTGTGGAGCCGACGCGGCTGGCGTCCCGGTCGCTCTGCCATGAGGACCTCCCTGTCTCATATAGTTAGGGTTACCTAAGTTAGCACCTCGCGCCCACTTCACACCTCTCGAAAAACGCGGCAGTTGAACACCGAGGGCCGCCGGTCTCCTCCCGCCCGTCCTGTCACGTCACGCCGAGAGGGTCGTCAGCAGCCGCTCCAGCGACCCGCCCAGCCCCCAGCGCGCCGCCAGCGCCTCCAGTGCCGCCGGGTCGCGAGGCGTCCGCGGCAGCGCCGTGGACACGTCCGGCAGGGGCACGTCGTCCGCGACCCGGACCACCTTCGGCGCGACCGCGAGGTACGGACGCGCCTCGTCGAGCCGCCGGCGCTGCGTGGGCGTCAGTCTCGACCCGCGGTCCTCGACCGCCGCCATGATCCCGGCCAGGTCCCCGAACTCGGACAGCAGCTTGGCGGCCGTCTTCTCGCCGATGCCCGGCACGCCCGGCAGACCGTCGCTGGGGTCGCCGCGCAGCAGGGCCAGATCCGCGTACCCGCTGCCGTCGACCCCATACTTCTCACGCAGCACCGCCTCATCGGTGTGCTGCAGCGTCCCCACGCCCTTCAGCGGGTAGAGCACGCGCACGCCCCGCGCGTCGTCCACCAGCTGGTACAGGTCGCGATCGCCCGTGACGATGTCGACAGGGCCCGTCGCCCGCGCGGTGAAGGTGCCGATCACGTCGTCCGCCTCGTAGCCCGCGACGCCCACGCGGGCGATGCCCACCGCGTCCAGGACGGCCTCGATCACCGGCACCTGCGGCGACAGCGTGTCGGGCACCTCCTCCTCGTCCGGGCCGACCGCGTGCTCCTCGGCGACGCGGTGCGCCTTGTACGAGGGGATCAGCTCCACCCGCCACTGCGGCCGCCAGTCGGCGTCCATGCAGGCGACCAGGAGGTCCGGCCGGTGGTCCTTGACCAGGCGGTCGATGAAGTCGAGCAGTCCGCGCACGGCGTTCACCGGGGTGCCGTCCGGGGCCCGGACCGAGTCCGGGACGCCGAAGTAGGCGCGGAAGTACAGGGAGGCGGTGTCGAGGAGCATCAGTCGTCCGGTCACGCCACGCATCATGCCGTACCGCACCGACAGCCCCTCGGCCCAGCGCAACGCGTTGCGCACTGCGCATCTGGTGTGAAGCGCCCCACTCTTCCGTTTGGTTCCGGCGATCGAGGGGAGGCGCCGCCCCGGAGCGAGGCTGGTTGCGCACTTCAACTGTTGCGCCCTGTCCTCGCTCTGTCCTGTTGCCAAGGAAACAGAGGTCCACGTGTCAGCGACGCTGGAAGCGACGAGTCTGTACAAAGTGTTCGGCAGAAGACCGGACCGGGCCGTCGAGCGGCTGCGCGCCGGTGCCGACCGGGAGGAACTGCGGGCCGAGGGCACGACCGCCGCCGTGATCGACGCGTCCTTCACGGTGGAGCCCGGCCAGATCTTCGTCGTCATGGGCCTGTCCGGCTCCGGCAAGTCCACCCTGTTGCGCATGCTGAACGGCCTGCTCGAACCGACCGCCGGGCACGTGCGCTTCGACGGCCAGGACCTGACCACGCTCGGTGCCCGCGAACTGCGCGAGGTCCGCTCCAAGAAGATCAGCATGGTGTTCCAGCACTTCGCGCTCTTCCCGCACCGCAGCGTGCGCGAGAACGCCGCCTACGGTCTGGAAGTGCAGGGCGTGCCCCGCGCCGAGCGCGCACGCCGCGCCGACGAGGCGCTCGCCCTGTGCGGCCTGGCCGGCTGGGAGAAGTCCTGGCCCGACGAGCTGTCCGGCGGCATGCAGCAGCGCGTCGGCCTGGCCCGCGCGCTCGCCACCGACGCCGACCTGCTGCTGATGGACGAGTCCTTCAGCGCCCTGGACCCGCTGATCCGCCGCGACATGCAGGACCAGCTGCTGGAGCTCCAGCAGAAGCTCAAGAAGACGATCGTCTTCATCACCCACGACCTGAACGAGGCCATGCGCCTGGGCGACCGCATCGCCGTCATGCGCGACGGCCGTATCGTCCAGAACGGCACCGCCCAGGACATCCTGCTGCGGCCGGAGAACGACTACGTCGCCTCCTTTACCCAGGACGTCGACCGCTCCCGCGTCCTGACCGCGGGCGAGCTCATGGACCCCTCGGCCACCGGCGAGGACCCCGGCTGCCGCTGCGAGACCGCCACACCCGACACCCCCTTCAGCGAGCTGTGCGCGATCAGCGCCCGGCTCACCCACCCCGTGGCGGTCGTGGACAAGGAGGGCAAGCAGCTCGGCGTCGTCCTCCGGCAGCGCCTGGTCGGCTTCCTCGGCGATGAGCCGGACGCCACCCCGGAGCCCTGCGACTCCCCGCGGGACAAGGGCGCAGAGAAGGTGACCGCCGATGCCTAGGATTCAGCTCGGCGCCTGGGTCAACGACGCGGTCGACTGGCTCACCACCCACATGGCGTGGCTGTTCGACTTCTGCAAGACCGTCTTCCTCGGCCTCTACGACGGCATCAACACCGTCCTCCAGGCCCCCGAACCGCTGCTCCTCGCGGGCATCTTCGCCGTGATCGCCTTCTGGCTGCGCGGCACCCTCGCCGGTGTCCTCACCTTCGCCGGGTTCGCGTTCATCGACTCCCTGGAACTCTGGGAGAACGCCATGATCACCCTGGCGCTCGTCCTCGTGGCGACCGTCATCGCGCTGGTGATCTCCTTGCCCGTGGGCATCTGGGCGGCCCGCTCGGACCGCGTCAGCGGCCTGGTCCGGCCCGTGCTGGACTTCATGCAGACGCTGCCCGCGATGATCTACCTCATCCCGGCGATCCTCTTCTTCGGCACCGGGGCCCCCGCCGGTATCGTCGCCACCCTGATCTTCGCGCTCGCACCCGGCGTCCGCATGACCGAGCTGGGCATCCGGCAGGTCGACAAGGAACTGGTCGAGGCGGCCGAGGCGTTCGGCACCTCGCCCCGCAACACCCTGCTGCGCGTCCAGCTCCCGCTGGCCCTGCCCACCGTCATGGCCGGGGTGAACCAGGTCATCATGCTCGGCCTGTCCATGGCCGCGATCGCCGGCATGGTCGGCACCGGCGGCCTCGGCGGTGACGTCAACGAGGCCATCGGCCAGCTCAACGTGGGCCTCGGATCCGAGGCCGGTGTGGCGATCGTGATCCTCGCGATCTACCTCGACCGCATGACCAGCGCCCTGGGCACCCAGGTCTCCCCGCTCGGCCGCCGCGCAGCCGCCAAGCTGCGCACCGCGCAGGGCCTGAAGATCTGGTCGTACCGGCCGCGTCCCGCCGTCGCCGTGATCGGCGTCGTCGTCCTCGCGCTCACCGCGGGCGGCATGGGTGTCCTCGGCGGCACGACCGGCGGCGAGGCCGCGGCGGACGGCAGGAACGTCGGCCAGGGCAAGAAGATCAGCATCGGCTACATCCCCTGGGACGAGGGCGTCGCCTCCACCTTCCTCTGGAAGGAGATCCTGGAGCAGCGCGGCTACGAGGTCGAGGCCGAGCAGTTCGACGCGGGCCCGCTGTACACCTCCCTCGCCCAGGGCGACGTCGACTTCCAGACGGACGCCTGGCTGCCCACCACCCACGCCCAGTACTGGAAGAAGTACGGCAAGCAGCTCGACGACCTCGGCTCCTGGTACGACAAGACGTCCCTGGAGCTGTCCGTACCCGCCTATATGAAGGGCATCGACTCCCTGGCGGACCTCAAGGGCAGGGCCGCCGAGTTCGACGGCAGGATCACCGGCATCGAGTCCAGCGCCGGGGAAATGGCTCTGCTGAAGAGCAAGGTCCTCAAGGAGTACGGCCTCGACAAGGAGTACGAGGTCGTCGACAGCTCCACCCCCGCCATGCTGGCCGAGCTGAAGCGCGCCTACGACCGGAAGAAGCCGATCGTCACCACCCTCTGGTCGCCGCACTGGGCGTACAACGACTACGACCTCAAGAAGCTCAAGGACCCCGAGGGTGCCTGGGGCGAGGGCGACGGCGTGCACACCCTGTCCCGCAAGGGCTTCGCCGACGACGACCCCACCGTCGCCGGGTGGCTGAAGAACTTCACGATGAGCGAGAAGCAGCTCACCAGCCTCGAAGCCGAGATCAACAAGGCGGGCAAGGGCAGCCAGCAGGACGCCGTGCGTGCCTGGCTGAAGCAGAATCCCGGCTTCGTCGACAAGACGGCCCCGGTGAAGAACGCCGGGGGCGGTACACCCGCCGAGGCGAAGCAGCCCCTGGACGTCGCCTGGTTCCCCTGGGACGAGGACATCGCCGTCACCTACCTGTGGAAGAACGTCCTGGAGCGGCGCGGCTACCAGCTGAACCTGAAGCAGATGGACGTCGGCCCGGTCTACACCGGCCTCGCGTCGGGAGATCTCGACCTCAACTTCGACGCCTGGCTGCCCTACGCCCAGAAGAACTACTGGGACAAGAACAAGGACCGGCTGAAGGACCTCGGCACCTGGTACGAACCGACCTCCCTGGAGATCGCCGTACCGTCCTACGTGAAGGGCGTCGACTCCCTGGAGGACCTCAAGGGCAAGTCCTCCACCTTCAAGGGGAAGATCATCGGCATCGAGCCCGGCACCGGCGAGATGGACCTGCTGAAGAACAAGGTCCTGCCCGGCTACGGCCTCGGCAAGGAGTGCGAGGTCGTCGACGGCTCCACGCCCGCGATGCTCGCCGAGCTGAAGCGCGCCTACGCCAAGAAGGAGCCGATCGCCGTCACCCTCTGGTCGCCGCACTGGGCGTACAGCGACTACGAGCTGACCAAGCTGAAGGACCCGAAGAAGGCCTTCGGCGAGGGCAATACCATCCGCACCATCTCTCACACCCGGTTCCCCGACGAGTACCCGCAGCTCACGAAGTGGATCAAGAACTTCACCATGAGCGAGGAGGAGCTCGGGAGCCTGGAGAGCGAGATCAAGGACCGCGGTCAGGGCCATGAGGAGGAGGCCGTGGCCGACTGGCTCCAGCAGCGCCCCGACATGGTGGGGAGGATGACTCCGCAGTAGGGTTCCGGGGTGGGACGCGCGACACGCCGCGTCCCGCCCCGGCCCTCGCTCCACGAGCGGGATCCGGACAACCACAGAGTGCTACCCCACCCCCAGAACCCCCTCTCCCCGCCTGTTACCACAGCGGCCGGGCCACCTGCCCCGCCCGGCTCGGCGCGGATCACCTGGCGTGAAGTGTGAGGTCGCGCACCGTCCCGTATGACGGCTATGTGACGGCCGCCTGCAACGGTTTGCCGAACATGCGTAGGGTGCAGACAACTCAACAGAAGCAGTGCGCCGGGACACCGTCGCACGGGGAGCGGATCGACGGGCGAAGGAGGGAGCCGGAGCGATGGGCGACCACAAAGAGCAACCCCTTCGGGTGGGCGCGGCCGTGCGCCGGCGGCGCCGCGCGCTGGACCTCACCCTCGCCGTCGTGGCCGCGCGCAGCGGCCTGTCGGTCCCGTTCCTGAGCCAGATCGAGAACGACCGGGCGCGGCCCAGCACCAGTTCCCTGGAGAAGGTCGCCGACGCCCTGCGCACCACCGCCGTGGAGCTCCTCGCCGCGGCCGACCCCGCGTGCAGCGTGGACGTCGTCCGCGCCGACGGCACCGAACCGGAGCCGCTGCCGCGGACCCGCTCCCTGGTCCGCGGCCATCACCAGATGCACGCCTCCGAATTCACCGGCGACCATGACGCCGGCCGCGAATTCCAGTACCGCAACGACCAGTTGTTGTACGTCGCCGACGGCGCGGTGGAGATCGAGGCGGAAGGCCGCGCCTACCGCCTCGGCCGGGGCGACACGCTGTACCTGACCGGCGGCGTACGGCACCGCTGGCGGGCCGCGGATTCCGACACGCGCGTGATCGTCGTCGCCGTCGCCGAGCACATCGAGGCGGTCCGCGACCGGCCGCGGCGCCGGTGAGGGTCGTCTCGCTGGTCCCCTCGCTGACCGAGGCCGTGGCCCGCTCCGCGCCCGGCATCCTGGTCGGCGCGACCGACTGGTGCACGCATCCCGCGGACCTGGACGTCGTACGCGTCGGCGGCACCAAGAACCCGAAGACGGACCGCATCCTCTCCCTCGCGCCCGACCTGGTGATCGCCAACGAGGAGGAGAACCGGGCACCCGACCTGGCGGCCCTGCACGCGGCGGGCACCGAGGTCCTGGTGACGGAGATCCGCGACGTACCGCAGGCCTTCCGGGAGCTGGCCCGGGTGCTCGACGCCTGCGGGGTGGCGGCCCGCCCCCGCTGGCTGGACGAGGCGGAGGAGGTCTGGTCGGCCCTGCCGGAGCCCGGGACGCGGCGGACGGCCGTCGTGCCCGTCTGGCGCCGCCCGTGGATGGTCCTGGGCCGCGACACCTTCGCGGGTGACGTCCTCGCCCGCCTCGGCGTGGACCCTTTGCACGCGACGCACCCCGAGCGCTACCCGCGCGTTGCCGTGGAGGACCTGCGCGCCGCCGCGCCGGACGTCGTGGTCCTGCCGGACGAGCCGTACCGCTTCACCGCGGACGACGGCCCCGAGGCCTTCCCCGGCCTGCCCTGCGCGCTCGTCAGCGGACGGCACCTGACGTGGTACGGGCCGTCACTGGCCGAGGCACCACGGGTGCTGCGCCGGGCGCTGCGAGCAGCTCGCCCCTGAGCAGCCCGCGCACGGTGCCCGCGACGGCCGTGCCCCACGCCGCGGCCAGCACCGCGGAGAGCAGCACCGCCGCACCCGCGTAGGCGACGAGCCCCGTGTGCCGTGCCAGCGCCTCGCAGCCCGTGACACAGGTGCCGACCGGGAAGGTGAACGACCACCAGGTCATCGAGAACCGCATCCCGTTCCGCCGGGCGCGCAGCACATGGGCGGCGGCCAGGCAGAACCACAGCAGCGCGAATCCCATGACGGGCACGCCGTAGAGCACGGCGAGGGCACCGAAGCCCTCGCTGTACGGCTCCGGTACGGCACCGGGCGCGACGTCCGCGAAGGCGCCGACGGCGGTGGTGGACTGCCCGAGCGGGCCCAGCACCAGGAACAGTGTCGGGGTGAGGGCGAGGGGCAGCGGCCCGCCGGCGAGGGACCGGGCGAAGACCAGCGGCAGCATGACCAGGGTGGCGAGCAGGCTGAGCCCGAACAGCGCGAAGCAGCCGAGCAGCAGCGTCTCGCGGGCCTGACCGGGCGGCAGGTGCGGCACCAGCTGCGGCCCGACGGCGGCCGACACCATGGGCGCGACGAGCGGCAGCAGCCAGACCGGTGTGGCCTGCCCCGGCTCCACCCGGTGCCGTACGGCCATCAGGTACGGCACCGCCACGGCCGCGGCGAGCCCGACAGCCGTGCCGGCGGTGAACAGCACCGCGTCCAGCGCCACGGCGGCGCGCAGGCCGATCCAGTCCCGGCCCACGGTGAGGGCACCGCCGCCCACGGCCAGCAGGGCCATGGCGAGGCAGCCGTAGAAGGGCGCCACCGCCGGGTCGAGGAGGTGGGCCACGGCCCGGTCCCGGTGGCGGGCCCAGTGCACGGCCCGGGCGGCGAGCAGCGACAGCAGCAGCACGAGGGACAGGGTCCACACCCCGGCGAGCACGCCGCGCAGCCCCGGGACGTGCGCCGGCAGGGCGGCCCCGGCGGCGGCGACGACGGCGGTGCCCATCACGGTGGCGTACCAGTTGGGTCCGAGATCGCGGACGGAGAGCGGGTACGCGAGGGGCTGGGCTGCGGTGACCATGACTCCACGATCGTTCCGGGCGAGGTGCACCACCAGGGACCATGCCTCTATGGCGGCATAAGCTGGGCTTATGAGCAACGCGGAGGAGCGGGCCGGACAGGGGACGACCGGGTCCCTGGCGCACCGGGTGCCGGATCTGGGCGCCCTGGAACTGCTGCTGGCGGTGGCGCGGCTCGGCAGCCTCGGCGGGGCGGCCCGGGAACTGGGCATCACCCAGCCCGCGGCCAGCAGCCGGATCCGCTCGATGGAACGGCAGCTCGGCGTGGCGCTGGTCGACCGCTCGCCCCGCGGTTCCCGGCTCACGGACGCCGGGGCCCTGGTGACGGACTGGGCGCGGCGGATCGTGGAGGCGGCGGAGGCGTTCGACGCGGGGGCGCAGGCGCTGCGTGTCCGCCGCGATTCCCGGCTGCGGGTGGCGGCGAGCATGACCATCGCGGAGTACCTGCTGCCCGGCTGGCTGCTCGCGCTGCGCGCGCAACGGCCGGACACGGCGGTGTCGCTGCACGCGGGGAACTCGACCGTGGTGGCGGAGCGGCTGCTGTCGGACGAGGCGGACCTGGGATTCGTGGAGGGCCTGTCGGTGCCGGCCGGACTCGACTCGGCGGTGATCGCCCACGACCGGCTGATCGTGGTGACGTCGCCGGGGCACCCGTGGGCCCGGCGCCGGGGTGCGCTGCAGGCGTCGGAGCTGGCCGCGACGCCGCTGATCCTGCGGGAGAAGGGGTCGGGCACGCGGCAGGTCCTGGACGCGGCGCTGGGCGGTCTGGCGCGGCCACTGATCGAGTTGTCCTCGACGACGGCGGTCAAGGCGGCGGCGGTGAGCGGGGCGGGGCCGGCGGTGCTGAGCGAACTGGCGGTGGGGGAGGAACTGGCGATGCGGCGCCTGGTCCGCGTGCCGGTGGAGGGGGCCGCCCTGGCCCGGGACCTCAGAGCGGTCTGGCCGACGGGACACCGCCCCACGGGACCAGCCCGAGACCTGCTGTCGCTGACGCGGGGCTAGTGCCGCGGCAGGCAACGTTCGCCCCGTCGCGACGCCCGGCACGCCCTCTCGCCGCACCGGCCGGAAGCCCAAGTACGTCCAGTACGAGGGCTTCCCGCCGGCACTCCCCCAAGGTCTTCGGGCAGGGGGCACCCCCAGAGCACGCACCGGACGCCGCTCCTTCACGGGCGAACGTTGCCTGCCGCGGCACCAGTTCCTCGCCCCCGCCGCCCCTACCCGTCCCGTCACCAGGGGCGCTGCCCCTTCGACCCCGCCGGGGGTTGCGCCCCAGACCCGCTTCGGCCTGAACGGCGTCGTCCTCGAACGCCGGACGGGCTGAGTCTGTCGAGTCCGGCTTCCCGGCGGACTGTTTCGGGTGGTGGGTGGGCGCAGGCCGGGGGTCCAGGGGGCGGAGCCCCCTGGGGGTCAGCCCCGTGCCGCCGCCTCCACAAGGGCCCCCATCACCCGTGCGTCCTCGCCCATCTCCGGGTGCCACTGCACCCCCAGCACCCAGTTCGCCGACGGCAGTTCGACCGCCTCCACCGTGCCGTCCGCCGCGTACGCCGACGGGACCAGGCCCGTGCCCAGGCGGTCCACGGCCTGGTGGTGGTACGTCGGGACGAACGTCTCCTCCGGCACCACCTCCGCGTACAGACTCCCCGGCACCGGCTTCACCGCGTGCCCGCCGAAGACGCCCACGACCTCCGTGTGCCCCTCGATGTGCTGCAGGAGCGTCCCGCCGAGGGCGACGTTCAGCAGCTGCATGCCCCGGCAGATCCCCAGCAGCGGCAGCCCCGCGGCCAGCGCCGCCTCGATGAGCGCCAGTTCCCACGCGTCCCGCTCCGGCGCCGGCGGCCCCGTCCGCGGCTCGCGCTCGGCCCCGTACCGCACCGGCTCCACGTCCGGGCCGCCCGCGATGACCAGCCCGTCCAGCCGGGCCACGGCGGCCGCCGCGTGCCGCGGGTCGTCCGGCGGCAGCATCGCGGCCAGGCCGCCGGCCCGCTGCACCAGCCGCGGGTAGCCCACCGGCAGCAGCGCGGCCTCCAGCTCCCACACGCCCCAGCGCGCAGCGGACTCCAGGTAGGTGCTGACCCCGATCAACGGCCTGGTCACGAGAACTCCCTCACGGTCAGACGACTCAGTCCCTTGCCAACTCTGCCTCCGCGGCCGCCAGGGCCGCGAACTCCTCCTCCGGCGCCTTCGCCACCAGGTGCTTGCGGCTGTACAGGCCGAAGTAGGCGACGGCCACGGCGTACACCACGAGCGCGATCAGCGCCGCCGTCACGTCCACCAGGAACGTCGCCACGAGCGCGGCGCACGCCAGCACCAGCGCGACCGACGACGTCAGCACCCCGCCCGGCGTGCGGTACGGCCGCTCCAGCTCCGGCTCCCTGCGGCGCAGCACGATGTGCGACAGGGACATCAGCGCGTAGGAGATGGTGGCGCCGAAGACGGCGATGTTCAGCATCCGCGCGCCGTTGCCCGAGACCGCCGCCAGCAGGAAGCCGATCGTGCCGGGAACCAGCAGGCCCAGGTAGGGCGCCTTGCGGCGGCTGGTGAGCGACAGGAACCGGGGCAGGTAGCCCGCGCGGGACAGGGCGAACAGCTGGCGCGAGCCGGCGTAGATCAGGGAGAAGAACGACGCCACCAGGCCGGCGAGGCCCGCGTAGTTCACGATCCGGCTCAGGGTCGTCGCCTCGCCGTTCGGCTGGAGCGCCTCGACCAGCGGGTTGCCCGCCTCCTGGACCGCGGCGGACCCGCGCGCCCCGGCCGCCGCGAAGAACGTGACCACCGCCAGCACCACCAGGATGCCCATCGACCAGCGGATCGCCTTGGGCAGCGTACGGGCGGGGTCCTTGGTCTCCTCGGCGGCCAGCGGCACGCCCTCGACGCCGAGGAAGAACCACATGCCGAAGGGGAACGCGGCCCAGATGCCGAGCAGACCGAACGGCAGCCAGGAGTTCGCCCCCGCGGCGGAGGAGTCCACCGGGATGTCGTCCAGCGAGGCGAGGGAGAAGTCGGGCAGCGCCGCCAGCGCGAACACGATCAGGGCGGCCACGGCGATGCCGGTGACGACGAAACTGAAGCGCAGCGCCTCGCCGACTCCCCACAGGTGGATGCCGAGGAAGATCGCGAAGCAGACCAGGTACATCGGCCAGCCGGACTCCAGGCCGAACAGCCCCAGCGACTCGACGTAGTCGCCGATGAAGATGACGATGGCGGCGGGCGCGAGGACGTACTCGATCAGGATCGCCGTGCCGGTCAGGAAGCCGCCCCACGGGCCGAGCGCCCGCCGGGCGAAACCGTAGCCGCCGCCCGCCGTGGGCAGGATCGACGACAGCTCGGCGAGGGCGAAGACCATGCACGCGTACATCGCGCCCATGAGCACCATGGCGATCGCCAGGCCTCCGAAGCCGCCCTCGGCCAGGCCGAAGTTCCAGCCCGAGTAGTCGCCGGAGACGACGTAGGCGACGCCGAGACCGGTCAGCAGCACCCAGCCGGCGCTGCCGCGGCGCAGTGCTCTGCGCTCCAGATAGTCGTCGCCCTCCGGGGCGGCGGGTGTGACGGTGGGTTCCTGGGGCATGGGTGGTCTCCCGACGGGGCGGCGGCGGTCACGGGGTCGAGCGGGCTCCGAGCCAATGGAATGGAGCCATACCTTTGCGGGCCGACCGGGGGATGGCAAGACCCGTGCGTTAATCGGCGGTAAATCCTCACCGGGGCGACGACACCGCCCGGCTCAGCCGAGGAAGCCGCGCAGCAGCGCCGCCGTGCCCCCGCAGTGCTCGCGCATGATCTCCCGCGCCTGGTCGGCGTCGCCCTCGATCACCGCCTCCACCAGGGCGGTGTGCTGTCGCTGGGAGTGCTCCAGGTTGCGCACCAGCAGCGGGATGCAGTCGAGCAGGTCGTTGACGGTCGCGCGGACGGCCGCGTACTGGGCGGTGAGCGTGGGGGAGCCGGACAGCTCGGCGAGCGTCAGGTGCAGCAACGTGTCCAGGCGGCGGTACTCGGCGAGCGGCGCGTCGTGCGTGCGGGCCAGGGCCTCGCGCAGCCGGTCCGCCTGCTTCTCCTCCAGCCCGTGCGCCGCGCACAGCCCGGCCGCGCCCACCTCCAGCACCTCCCGGAACCGCAGCACGTCCTCGATGTCGACCTCGGCGACCCGGCGCCGCAGCTCGTCCTCGCCGACGGCGTCGGCACGCGGCAGCACGAACGTCCCGCCGTACCGGCCGCGCCGCGACTCGACCAGTCCCTGGTCCTGGAGCACCTTCAGCACCTCGCGCAGCGTCACCCGGCTGATCCCCAGCCGCTCCGCCAGCTCCCGCTCGGCCGGCAGCCGCTCGCCCCCCGGCACCAGACCCAGCCGTACGACCTGGAGGATCTGCTCCAGCGCCTCCTCGAAGCCGTTGCCCGCGCGCACCGGCCGCAGCACCGGCGTCAGCCCGTCCCGCACCCCGCCGCCCCCAACTTCCTCCGGCATGTGGCCGTGCCCCCTTCCCAAGCAATGGTTCTCGGCAATACCTTATGGCTCCCGGCGGATCCAAGGCAGCGGATCCAAGGAGCCTAGGAGGCCTTCCCGTGGCAGACCGCACACCCCCGCTGAGCGTCGAGGAACTGCACACCCTCGTCGCCGGCGGTGAGATCGACACTGTCGTCCTGGCCTTCCCCGACATGCAAGGGCGGCTCCAGGGCAAGCGGTTCGCCGCACGCTTCTTCCTCGACGAGGTCCTCCACCACGGCACCGAGGGCTGCAACTACCTTCTCGCCGTCGACACCGAGATGAACACCGTCGACGGCTACGCGATGTCCTCGTGGGACCGCGGCTACGGCGACTTCGCCATGCACCCGGACCTGTCCACCCTGCGCCGCGTCCCCTGGAACGCGGGCACGGCGATGCTCCACGCCGACCTCGCCTGGAACGACGGGTCCCCGGTTGTCGCCGCCCCCCGCCAGATCCTGCGCCGCCAGCTGGAGCGCCTGGCCGAACTCGGCTACACCGCCCAGGTCGGCACCGAGCTGGAGTTCATCGTCTTCAAGGACACCTACGAACAGGCCTGGGACGCCGGCTACAAAGGCCTGACCCCGGCCAACCAGTACAACATCGACTACTCCGTCCTCGGCACCGGCCGCATCGAGCCCCTGCTGCGCCGCATCCGCAACGAGATGGCGGGCGCCGGCCTCACGGTCGAGTCCGCCAAGGGCGAGTGCAACCCCGGCCAGCACGAGATCGCCTTCCGCTACGACGAGGCCCTGGTCACCTGCGACCAGCACTCCGTCTACAAGACCGGCGCCAAGGAGATCGCCGCCCAGGAGGGCATGTCGATCACCTTCATGGCCAAGTACAACGAGCGCGAGGGCAACTCCTGCCACATCCACCTCTCGCTCGCCGACGCCGACGGCACCAACGCCATGGCGGGGGATCTCGAAGGCGGCATGTCCGAGGTCATGCGCCACTTCCTCGCCGGCCAGCTCGCCGCCCTGCGCGACTTCTCCCTCCTCTACGCCCCCAACATCAACTCCTACAAGCGGTTCCAGCCCGGCTCCTTCGCCCCGACCGCCGTCGCCTGGGGCCAGGACAACCGCACCTGCGCGCTGCGCGTGGTCGGCCACGGCCGCTCCCTGCGCTTCGAGAACCGCCTGCCCGGCGGCGACGTCAACCCCTACCTCGCCGTCGCCGGGCTGGTCGCGGCCGGACTGCACGGCATCGAGCAGAAGCTGGAGCTGCCCGAGCCCTGTCCCGGCAACGCCTACGCCGCCGACCTCGACCACGTCCCCACCACCCTGCGCGAGGCCGCCGAGCTCTGGGAGAACAGCCCCATCGCCCGGGCCGCCTTCGGCGACGAGGTCGTCGCGCACTACCGCAACATGGCGCGCGTCGAACTGGACGCCTTCGACGCCGCGGTGACCGACTGGGAGCTGCGCCGCTCCTTCGAACGCATGTGAGGTCCTTCGTGTCTTCCGAGCACCTTCTGGAAGTACTGAACCCCGCGACCGAGGAGGTCGTCGCCGCCGTCGCCGGGGCGAGCCCGGCCGACGTCGACACGGCCGTCACCTGGGCCGCCAGAGCGCAGCGGACCTGGGCCGCCCTGGCGCCCGCGGACCGCGCCCGGCTGCTGCGCCGCTTCGCGGCCGCCGTCGACGACCATCTGGAGGAACTGGCCCGCCTGGAGGTCCGCGAGGCCGGCCACCTCATCGGCAACGCCCGCTGGGAGGCCGGCAACGTCCGCGACCTGCTGGACTACGCGGCCGGGGGAGTGGAGCGGCTCACCGGCCGTCAGATCCCGGTCCCCGGCGGCCTGGACGTCACGATCCTCGAACCGCTCGGCGTCGTCGGCGTGATCGCGCCCTGGAACTTCCCCATGCCGATCGCCGCCTGGGGCACCGCCCCCGCCCTCGCGGCCGGCAACGCCGTCCTCCTCAAACCCGCCGAGACCACCCCGCTCACCGCGCTGCGCCTGGCCGAACTCGCCCTGGAGGCCGGTCTCCCCGAGCACCTCTTCCAGGTCCTGCCGGGACGCGGGGACATCACGGGCGACGCCCTGGTCCGCCACCCGGGAGTCGCCAAGATCGTCTTCACCGGCTCCACCCGCACCGGGACCCGCGTCGCGGCCCTCGGCGCCGAGCAGGTCAAGCCCGTCACCCTCGAACTCGGCGGCAAGAGCCCCAACGTCGTCTTCGCCGACGCCGACCTCAAGACCGCCGTCGACCCCTTCTCCTTCCTGGACAACTCCGGCCAGGACTGCTGCGCCCGCACCCGCATCCTGGTCCAGGAGCAGGTCTACGACGAGGTCCGCGAACTCCTCGCGAAGAGCCTGGCCGACGTGGTGGTGGGCGACCCGGCCGACGAGAAGACCCAGATGGGCCCGCTGATCTCCCGGCAGCAGCTCGACCGGGTCCGCGGCTTCGTGCCCGACACCGCCGAGGCCTTGCGCGGCAGCGCACCCGAAGGACCCGGCTTCTGGTTCCCGCCGACCGTCCTCACCGGCGAGAGCCCCGACTCGGCCGCCGCCTGCGAGGAGATCTTCGGCCCCGTCGCGGTGCTCCTGCCCTTCACCGACGAGCAGGACGCGATCCGGCTGGCCAACGACACCCCCTACGGCCTCTCCGGCTCCATCTGGACCCGCGACGTCGGCCGTGCCCTGCGCGTCTCCCGGGCCGTCCGCGCCGGCAACCTGTCCGTCAACTCCCACGCCAGCGTCCGCTACTGGACCCCGTTCGGCGGCTACAAGCAGTCCGGCGTCGGGCGCGAGCTCGGCCCGGACGCCCTGGCCGCCTTCACCGAAACCAAGAACGTCTTCATCAGCACGGAGGGCCCCGCACAGTGACTGCCCAGGAGAACATCTGCCGCCGTCTGGTCGGCCGTACCGCCGTCGTCACCGGAGCCGGCAGCGGCATCGGCCTCGCCGCGGCCCGCCGCCTCGCCTCCGAGGGCGCCCACGTCGTCTGCGGCGACGTCGACGACACCCGCGGCAAGGCGGCCGCCGAGGAGGTCGGCGGCACCTTCGTGAAGGTCGACGTCACCGACCCCGAGCAGGTCGAGGCCCTCTTCAAGACCGCCTACGACACCTACGGCAGCGTCGACATCGCCTTCAACAACGCCGGCATCTCCCCGCCCGACGACGATTCCATCCTGGAGACCGGCCTGGAGGCCTGGAAGCGCGTCCAGGAGGTCAACCTCACCTCCGTCTACCTGTGCTGCAAGGCCGCAATCCCCTACATGCAGCGCCAAGGCCGGGGCTCGATCATCAACACGGCGTCCTTCGTCGCCCGGATGGGCGCGGCGACCTCCCAGATCTCGTACACGGCCTCCAAGGGCGGCGTCCTCGCCATGTCCCGTGAACTGGGCGTGCAGTTCGCCCGCGAGGGCATCCGCGTGAACGCCCTGTGCCCCGGCCCGGTCAACACCCCGCTCCTCCAGGAACTGTTCGCCAAGGACCCGGAGCGGGCCGCGCGCCGCCTGGTGCACATCCCGCTGGGGCGGTTCGCCGAGGCCGAGGAGATCGCCGCCGCCGTGGCCTTCCTCGCCAGCGACGACTCCTCCTTCGTGAACGCCACCGACTTCCTGGTCGACGGCGGGATCGCGGGGGCGTACGTCACACCCCTGTAGGCCGTGTCCCGGGGGGCCGGGTCGCGCCCTACAGTGCCGGGATGAGCATGACGCCGCCGCCCGGCTGGTACCCCGACCCGCACGCCCCCCACCGGCAGCGCTGGTGGGACGGTACGGCCTGGACCGAGCACCGCAGCGCGCCCGGGGCCCCCGCCGCCCCGCCGCCGGGCAGCGGCACGGCGGGCCGGACGAAGGCGATCGCCCTGACCGCCGCAGGCGCCGTCCTGGTCGCGGCGATCGTCACCGGTGCCGCCGTCGCCCTCGGCGGGGGCGACGGCGACGGCACGGAGACCGGGACGGCCCCCACCTCCGCGCCCGGGACCGGGCCCGGCTCGCCGGAGCCGGCCCCCGGGGCGTCCACGTCGAAGCCGTCCGCGGCCGACTCCGCCGTCGTCGAGGACCAGCTCAACGGCATCACGTTCCCGCTCCTCGACGGCTGGGTCCGCCCGCAGTACGTCGCCCAGGACGACGTCGTCATGACCACCGACGGCACCTACGACTGCCCCGCCGGCGTGGGCCTGTGCCGCCACGGCATGGTCTTCTCCCGCACGGTGACCGAGAACGACGAGAAGTCCCCCGAGGTCCTCGCCCGGGCGGACATCTCCGAGGCCGCCGACGAGGCCTACGACCGCGACCGGCTCGGCCGCGAACTCCACGGCGGTCTCACCTCGCACCAGGTCGTCAAGTCCGGGCCGGTCGCGGTGGCGGGCCGCGCCGGGTACCTCGTGCGCTGGCGCGTGAAGACCGCCAAGGGGCCCGGCGGCTACGTCCAGTCGCTCGTCTTCCCCTCCAGCGTCGGCACCGAGTCACCCGTCCTCGTCCGCTACGTCTTCGACGCGGGCGAGGACGGGCCGCCGCTCGCCGACATGGACCGCATCACCAAGGGCATCCGCCCGTTCGGCGACGCGGACACGGGCGGCGGCGTGGGCAGCAGCATCGGCCCGGCGGACTGACGCCCCACGGGACTCAGAGGAACGTGTGACCCTCGCCGCGGTACGTCGGCACCGTCTCGGTCACCGCGTCGCCCTGGATCAGGTGCAGCCGGTCGAACCGCTCGCACAGCTCACCGGCCTTCGCGTGCCGGAACCACACCTTGTCCCCGATCAGCAGATCGTCGGCCGGCGAGCCGAGCAGCGGCGTCTGCACCTCGCCGGCGCCCTCCTGCGGGTCGTAGCGCAGCCCCTCGGGCAGATACGGCACGGGCGACCGGTCGGGTCCGGCCGCACCCGAGGCGGGATACCCACCGCCCAGGACCGTCACCACTCCCACCCCCGGCCGCCGCACCACCGGCTGGGCGAAGAGAGCCGCCGGACGGCCGCTGAACGACGTGTAGTTGTCGAACAGCCGCGGCACGTACAGCCCCGACCCGGCGGCGATCTCGGTCACCGCGTCCTCGGCCGCCGTGTGCTGGACCGAGCCCGTGCCCCCGCCGTTGACGAACTCCAGCCCCGGCACGACGGCCCGCACCGCCCGCACCACCTCCGCACGCCGCTCGGCCAGTTCACGCCTGGCGGCGGCCTGCATCAGCCGGATGGCGCGCGACCGCAGCGGCCGTCCCGCCACCGCGTCCCCGACACCGGCGACATGACCCTCGTACGCCATGATCCCCACGACCTCGAAGCCGGGCCGCCGGGTCACGGCCCGCGCCACCTCGGCGACCTCGGCGGGGGAGTGCAGCGGCGAGCGCCGGGCCCCGACCCGCACCCGCCCGCCGAGCAGCTTCAGCGAGGTGTCCAACTCCAGGCACACCCGCACCACTTCACGTCCGCCGCCCCGGGAGGCGTCGATCAGGTCCAGCTGGGCGACGTCGTCGACCATGACGGTCACGGCGGCGGCGAGCTTGGGATCACCGGCGAGTTCGGCGTAGGCCGCGCGGTCGGCGGACGGGTAGGCGAGCAGCACGTCGTCGCATCCCGACCGGGCCAGCCACAACGACTCGGCGAGGGTGAACGACATGATCCCCGCGAAGCCCTCCCGGGCCAGGACGCGTTCCAGCAGCGCCCGGCAGCGCACCGACTTGCTGGCGACCCGGACGGGCTTGCCCCCGGCACGGCGCACCAGGTCGGCGGCGTTGGCGTCGAAGGCCTCGAGATCCACGATCGCGAGAGGGGCCTCGAGATGGGCGGTGGCCCGGTCGTAACGGGCCCGGTCGGAGGCGCGCGCAGTCATGAACGCAGCCTGCCAGACCGGATTACCGCAGGGTAGGGGGACGTTCCGGGCAGATGCCCCGGCCTCGCGGACTGGTTCCCGTTCGCCCAGGAACAAGCCGTAGAGTGACGCGCACGTACGGCGGATGACGCCGGCCGGGAATCCGAGCCGGGATGACGCTCCGTCCGTACGGGTAGGTGTGCCCGGGACGCCTGTGTACCGGGCCTCGGGCAGGACGACACCGGCCCGCGCGAGACGAGCGGCCCGGGGACGCGGAAACGGGGGGTGCATGAGCACGGAAGCGCAACGCGCCTCTTTCCCCCCGCGCCCCACCACCCCACCCCGTCCGTCGCACCCCCCGGCCGCGCAGCAGGACCCGGCGGACCGGCGGGACACGGCGGCCACGGCCTCCGACACCGCGACGGCCCCGGAAGCCGCCCCCGCCGGCACGGCCGGAGTCACGCACGGCGAGAAAGCCGCCGACAGCCCGAACGGCCACCCCCGATTCCCGAGCCTCGGCGCCACCACACCCGCAGCCGTCACACCCCGGCGCACCGAGTCCCCCGGACTCCGACGCCCCGAGCCCGCACCCCGGCGCCCCGAGCCCGCCGCACCCGTGCGGCCCTCGTCCGCCGCGCCCGGGCGTGCCTCGTCCGCCGCGCCCCTGCGCACCGAACCGGATGCGCCCCCGCGCCCCGAGTCCGCCGCGCCCCGGCACCCCGAATCAGCCGCGCCCCGGCACCCCGAGTCCGCCGCGCCCCGGCGGGCCGAGTCCGCCGCGCCACCCCCGCCCCGCGCCTCCAGCCGCCTTCCGGACGCGCCGCCGAGCGTCGGCGGCGCCTCGCGCCCGATCCCGCCCGCACCGTCCGGTGCCGGTGCCGGTGCCGGTGCCGGTGCCGGTGGCTCGGCCCGGCCCGGGCCGAGCATGCCCTCCACCCGCCCGGACCCGCCCACACCGTCCGGTGCCGGTGGCGGGGCGCGCCTCGATGCGAGCATGCCGTCCACTCGCCCGGCCCCGCACACACCCTCCGGTGCCAGTGCAGGGGCGTACCCCGATGCGCGCAGGTCCGCCACCTCCCCGGCATCCGGCTCCGTCCCTCCGCGGCCGCGTCACCTCCCCACAGCGGACTCCTCGGCGGGGACCGGGCCGGAGGCGACCTCCCGGCCCTTCCGCCTCTCCGTACCCGGCCGTCCGGACGCGTCGGCGGAGTCGGCCGGTCGGCCGTTCCGCCTGCCCACGCGCCGCCGCACCGACGCCCCCGGCGAGCGTTCGTCCGAGACGGCAGCGGGCCTGCGCCCGCTCCCCACCGACCCGGCCCCGGACGAGCCCGCCGCTCCCTCCGGCCGCCCTGCCGCGCACACGACGCAGGCCCGCCCCGGCCCCGCGCGCCCCACCGCCCCGCCGCGCCCCGCGCACGAGCCGTCCGTACCGGCCGGTGCCGATCCGGGCGCCACGGCCGGGCCGGGCCTGCGCATGCCCCCGGCGCCCGACCGGCGGCCCGCCCCCTCCGCACCTCCCCGCACCCCCGCCCCCGACCCCGCACTGTCCTGGAGCGCCACGCGCCCTCTGGTGTCGTTCGGCGAGCCCGAGGGTTACGACGGTGACGCCCGGCCCCGTCCGCTCGGGCGGCGCGCAGCGCCCCGGGCCGCCGCGGCCGCCGTCTGCCTCGTGCTCGGCCTGGGCCTCATCTCGGGGGCCGTCACCGGCAGTTGGCTCGTCGGGGACTCCGGCGCCGAGGGCTCGCCCAGCGCCTTCGCCGCCGCCGGCAGCCTCTGGCACCGCGTCCCGGTCGACCAGCTGTTCCCGCCCACCGTGCAGGGCCGGGGCGCCGGGCCCGGTGGAGCCGACCGCACCTGGACCCGGATCGCCGTCGCCCCGGACACCGGCTGCAAGGACGCCTTCGACCCGCTGCTGCGCAAGGCCCTCGCGCCCGTCGGCTGCGACCGCCTGCTGCGCGCCACCTACACCGACGCCACCGAGAGCTACGTGACCACCGTCGGTCTGCTCTTCACCACGGCCGACGCCCCCGGCATGACCGCCCTCGCGAACCGTTTCCGCAAGGAACGCCTGGACCGCCGCAACGACCTGATGCCCCTGCCCTACGCCGCGAAGGGCACACCGGCCGCGGACTTCGGTGCCCGGCAACGCGCCTCCTGGACCGTCTCCGTGCTTACCGAGGCCCCCGTCGTCGTCTACGCCGTCTCCGGCTGGGCCGACGGCCGCACCGTCGACGACCCGCAGCCCGCCGGGGACGCCGTCGAGGCCGACGCCACCACCGCCGCCGCCCAGGCCGGCCTCGGCTACGAGGCACAGGGCCTGGCCGACCGCGTCGAACGCGACTTCCGCAAGAACGTCCGCTCGGCCTCGGAGCAGCCCTCGTGACCGCCGCGCACAATCCGGCCGGGACCCGCCCGCGCACACCGTCCCGGACGGCCACCGTCCTCTGCGCCCTGCTCACGGCCGCTCTGGTCCTCCTCCCCGTCGCCACCGCCCGGGCCGACGGGATCCGCGCCCAGCAGTGGGCCCTGGAGGCCATGCACACCCAGGAGGCCTGGCAGACCACGAAGGGCCGCGGCATCACCGTCGCCGTCCTGGACACCGGCGTCGAGGCCGACCACCCCGACCTCGCCGGCAACGTCCTCCCCGGCAAGGACCTGGTCCGCTTCGGCGCCGAGCCCGGGGACCGCGCCTGGGCCCGCCACGGCACCGCCATGGCCGGGATCATCGCCGGCCACGGGCACGGCCCGGGTGACGCCGACGGCGTCGTCGGCATCGCCCCCGAGGCGAAGATCCTCCCCGTCCGCGTGATCCTGGAGGACGGCGACCCCTCCCGGGCCAAGGCCCGCAGCACCCGCGGCAACGCCCTCGCCGAGGGCATCCGCTGGGCCGCCGACCATGGCGCCGACGTCATCAACCTCTCCCTGGGCGACGACTCCGCCTCCGCCCACCCCGAACCCACCGAGGACCAGGCCATCCAGTACGCCCTGGACAAGGGCGTGGCCGTCGTCGCCTCCGCGGGCAACGGAGGCGAGAAGGGCGACCACATCTCCTACCCGGCCGCCTACCCGGGGGTCATCGCCGCCACCGCCGTCGACCGCGCCGGAACCCGCGCCTCGTTCTCCACCCGCCGCTGGTACGCCACCGTCAGCGCACCGGGTGTCGACGTCGTCATCGCCGACCCCGACCACAAGTACTACGAGGGCTGGGGCACCAGCGCCGCCGCCGCCTTCGTCTCCGGCGCCGTCGCCCTGGTCAAGGCGGCCCACCCCGGCCTCAAACCGGCCCAGATCAAGTCCCTCCTGGAGGACACCGCCCGCAACGCCCCCACCGGCGGCCGGGACGACTCCCGGGGCTACGGCTTCATCGACCCGGCGGCCGCCATCCGGCAGGCCGCCCGCCTCGAGCCCAAGGATCTGAAGCCGGCGGCGTACGGGGCGGAGTACTTCGGCCCGGGCCCCGACGGGCCGGGGCCGGACGACGGCCCGTCCGGCTGGGCCGCGTGGCTCGCGGGCGCTACCGGCGGCGTCCTCCTGGTCGCGGCGGTGCTCGTGTGGCGCGGACGGCGCGAGGACCGCACCGGCTTCTAGCGAGGACCGCACCGGCTTCCAGCCCGGTCGCCCGGACGGCCTGGAGGAGACAAGGGCAGGCCGCAATCAGGGGTGCCCCGGGGCCGGGCGAGGGCGGCGTCCCGCTCCCGATAGGCTCGACGACCGTGGCGAACAAGAACATCCCGGACTCCGGCTTCTCCGACGACGACGGCTCCGCCGACCCCCGGCTGAGCGAGGCACTCGCCGCCTGGTCCGAGGACCGGGGCGCGCTGGGCCGGGTCCTCACCGCCCTCAAGGACGCCCGGCTGCTCGTGCCCGTCGTGGCGGTGCTGGGCGAGGTCGAGGAGGACGAGAACGGGCTGCGCCGCGAGAAGACCAGCGACATGGCCGTCCCCACCCTCAAGGCCGGCGACCGCACCGCCCTGCCCGCCTTCACCTCCACGGACTCCCTCGCCCGCTGGGACCCGCAGGCCCGCCCCGTCGCCGTACCGCTGCACCAGGCCCTCCAGGCGGCCGCGCACGAGAAGGCCGACACGATCGTGCTCGACCTGGCCGGACCGGTGCCCTTCGAGCTGACCGGCCCCGCCCTGCTCGCCCTCGCCGAGGGCCGCGCGAGCACCGACCCGCTCGTCGACCCGGCCGTCGTCGGAGCGGTACGGGACGCCGTCGCCGCAGAGCCGGCCGTGCTGCGCGCCCACCTCGGCCCCGGGCAGGCCGACGGCACCCTGGCCCTGGTCCTGGACCCGTCCGTGGCCCCGGCCGAAGCCGCCCGCGCGGTGGCCCGGCGGCTCGCCGCCGACGAAACACTGAGGGCCCGCCTGGTGCGCGGCCTCGACCTGGCACTCCTGCCGGCCGAGGCGACGCCCCCGGGCGAGCCCCTGTTCGTGCGCTGAGGTACGGGTCAGACCACGACCTAGCCGTAGACCGGGCCCGTGTACTTCTCGCCCGGACCCTGGCCCGGCTCGTCCGGGACGAGCGAGGCCTCGCGGAACGCCAGCTGCAGCGACTTCAGGCCGTCGCGCAGGGGAGCCGCGTGGAAGGAGCTGATCTCGGTCGCGGTGGCGTCCAGCAGACCGGCCAGGGCGTGCACCAGCTTGCGGGCCTCGTCCAGGTCCTTGTGCTTCTCGCCCTCCTCGGTCAGGCCGAGCTTCACGGCGGCGGCGCTCATCAGGTTGACGGCGACCGTCACGATCACCTCGACCGCCGGGACCTCGGCGATGTCGCGGGCCATGGCGTCGAAGTCGGGGGACTCAGGAGGGGTCTCACTCATGCCCCACACGATAGGCGCAGGGAGCGGCCCGCCCCCACGTGACCCCGGCCCGCACCGATTGGCCGTTCCTGGCCCCTGCTGGTAATCTCGTGTAACGACCGGTCGGACACGTGTGCCTCACAGCCCGCGAGACCGACCCACAAGTGGAGGCTTCGAACTCCCACCCGATCACCCTCAGGGCGGCGGGTCACCGGTCAGGCGGTCCCGCCCCAGCGGCGTCGATCCGTCCGAAAGCGCGCCCCGCGGCCCCCCGCGGCGGTGCTCCGGTAGTTCGAGGAGCCCCGCCTGGGATCGTCCGGGGCATTTTTCTTGCTTCGGCGCGGTTAGGTCTATCGATACAAGACGTTACGCGGCCGTCCGCCAGACCGTCGCGTGGTGCTACCGAGGAGGATCCATCAGCGCCGAGCCCCGCATCAACGACCGGATTCGCGTTCCCGAGGTGCGACTTGTCGGTCCCAGTGGCGAGCAGGTGGGCATCGTCCCCCTGGCCAAGGCACTGGAGCTTGCGCAGGAGTACGACCTGGACCTGGTCGAGGTCGCGGCGAACGCCCGTCCGCCCGTGTGCAAGCTCATGGACTACGGGAAGTTCAAGTACGAGTCGGCCATGAAGGCCCGTGAGGCGCGCAAGAACCAGGCGCACACGGTCATCAAGGAGATGAAGCTCCGGCCGAAGATCGACCCGCACGACTATGACACCAAGAAGGGTCACGTCGTCCGGTTCCTCAAGCAGGGCGACAAGGTCAAGATCACGATCATGTTCCGTGGTCGCGAGCAGTCCCGCCCCGAGCTGGGCTACCGACTGCTGCAGCGTCTCGCGGAGGACGTCCAGGACCTCGGTTTCGTCGAGTCGAACCCGAAGCAGGACGGCCGGAACATGATCATGGTCCTCGGTCCGCACAAGAAGAAGACCGAGGCGATGGCCGAGGCTCGCCAGGCGCAGGAAGCCCGCAAGGCGGAAGCGAAGGCCAACCCCGGCAAGTCGCAGAACGCCGCGGAAGCCGAGGCGCCCGCTGAGGAGCCCGCCGAGGCGTGACTCCCGGGACGCGAGTCCCAGGAAGCAACCGATACAAGACGACGCTCCACCGTGCCCGGTTTCACGACCGGGCACCGGAGCGCCACCGACGAGGAGAGAACGGCGCTATGCCGAAGAACAAGTCGCACAGCGGTGCCAGCAAGCGCTTCAAGATCACCGGCTCCGGCAAGGTGCTGCGCGAGCGCGCCGGCAAGCGCCACCTGCTCGAGCACAAGTCGTCCCGCGTGACGCGTCGCCTCACCGGCAACGCCGAGATGGCCCCGGGCGACGCCGCGAAGATCAAGAAGCTTCTCGGCAAGTGACGTCCGGGCGCGTGAGCGCCGGACGCACAGCAGACCGGGACCCAATCGATTTCGGGTCGTGTGAGGACCCCCACGACCCCGCTACAAGGAGTTAACAAGTGGCACGCGTCAAGCGGGCAGTCAACGCCCACAAGAAGCGCCGGGCGATCCTCGAGCAGGCCTCCGGCTACCGCGGTCAGCGCTCGCGCCTGTACCGCAAGGCCAAGGAGCAGGTCACCCACTCGCTGGTCTACAACTACAACGACCGCAAGAAGCGCAAGGGCGACTTCCGTCAGCTGTGGATCCAGCGCATCAACGCCGCTGCCCGCGCCAACGGCATGACCTACAACCGCTTCATCCAGGGTCTGAAGGCCGCCAACGTCGAGGTCGACCGCAAGATCCTGGCCGAGCTGGCCGTCAACGACGCCGGTGCGTTCGCCGCCCTCGTCGAGGTCGCCCAGAAGGCGCTGCCGAGCGACGTGAACGCGCCGAAGGCTGCGTGACGCCGGCTCGAAGCCGATGTGACTGAAGGACCCGCAGGCCGGATGGTCTGCGGGTCCTGCTGTGCAGCAACCGAGAAAGCGAACAGGATGCCCCCTGCCACCCCCGAGCTCATCTCCCCCCGCTCACCACGCGTCCTGGCCGCGCGGCGCCTGGCCAAGCGGAACTTCCGGGGGAAGGACCGGCTGTTCCTGGCCGAGGGGCCGCAGGCCGTGCGCGAGGCCGCGGGGCACAGCACCGGGGCCGGGGCCACGCTCGTGGAGCTGTTCACGACGCTGGACGCCGCCGAGCGCCACGCCGACATCGTGGGGGCCGCCCGGGAGGCCGGAGCCCGGGTGCACCTCGCCGCCGAGCAGGTCATCGCCGACATCTCCACCACTGTCACCCCGCAGGGCCTCGTCGGCGTCTGCCGGTTCCTGGACACGCCGTTCGAGGAGGTCCTCGCGGCCCGGCCCCGGCTCGTCGCCCTGCTCGCCAACGTCCGCGACCCCGGCAACGCCGGGACCGTGCTGCGCTGCGCCGACGCCGCGGGCGCCGAGGCCGTCGTGCTGACCGACGCCTCCGTCGACGTGTACAACCCCAAGGCCGTCCGCGCCTCCGTCGGCTCCCTGTTCCACCTGCCCGTCGCCGTCGGCGTCCCCGTGGAGCAGGCCGTGGACGGGCTGCGGGGCGCCGGTGTCCGGATCCTCGCCGCCGACGGGGCCGGTGACCGCGACCTCGACGACGAGCTCGACAAGGGCACCATGGGCGGCCCCACCGCCTGGGTCTTCGGCAACGAGGCCTGGGGGCTCCCGGAGGAGACCCGCGCCCTCACGGACGCCGTCGTGCGGGTCCCGATCCACGGGAAGGCCGAGAGCCTGAACCTCGCCACCGCCGCCGCCGTATGTCTCTATGCGTCGGCGCGTGCACAGCGCGCCTCCGGAGGGTGCCGCTCCGTCACCGGGAACTAGTAGGGTGACCAGCTCAGGACCCCTCTGCGGAGCCTTGGAGGTGGGGTACGGGGATGAGCGTCGGCACGAGCAGCGCACCGGGAGCCCAGGACGCCGGGAGCCCGCCCGCCGCGTCCCGGCCGCCCGGTGACCACGCCGGCCTCGGCATCGACCCCGACCAGCTGCCCGACGGGCTCGTCGTCGCCGACGAGCGGGGCCGCGTCATCTGCTTCAACGCGGCCGCCGAGCGCATCACCGCCGTCCGCGCCCGGGACGCCCTCGGGCAGCGCCTGGAGAAGGCCCTGCCGTTAGAGGACCTCGAGGGCCGTCGCTGGTGGCAGCTGACCGACCCCTACGGCGGCCTCGCCATCCGCGTCGGACAGCCCGAGCGCAACCTGCTTCTGCCCGGCGGCCGAGAGGTGCTGGTCTCCGCGCGCTACGTCCGCGCCCGGCCCACCGGACCCGTCCGGCGCCTGGTCGTCACCCTCCGCGACACCGAGGCCCGCCGCCGCACCGAGCGCAGCCACGCCGAGCTCATCGCCACCGTCGCCCACGAACTGCGCTCCCCGCTGACCTCTGTCAAGGGCTTCACCGCCACCCTGCTCGCCAAGTGGGACCGCTTCACCGACGACCAGAAGCGGCTGATGCTGGAGACCGTCGACGCCGACGCCGACCGGGTCACCCGGCTCATCGCCGAGCTGCTCGACATCTCCCGGATCGACTCCGGCCGCCTGGAGGTACGGCGCCAGCCCGTCGACATCGGCGCCGCCGTCGGACGCCACATCCAGGCCTACGTCGCCGCCGGGCAGCCCGCCGACCGGTTCCTGCTACGCGTCCAGCAGCCGCTGCCCGACCTGTGGGCCGACCCCGACAAGATCGACCAGGTGCTCAGCAACCTGCTGGAAAATGCCGTGCGGCACGGCGAGGGAACTGTCACGATCGACGTCACGGCCACGGCGTCCCCGCGTGAGGGCGAGGACACCGGCACGTCGGTCACGGTGAGCGACGAGGGGCCCGGCATCCCGGAGGAGTCCATGAACCGCGTCTTCACCCGCTTCTGGCGGGGCAGCAAGCGCGGCGGGACGGGCCTCGGGCTCTACATCGTCAAGGGCATCGTCGAAGCCCACGGCGGCACCATCGCCGTCGGCCGCGCCCCCGGCGCCGGCGCCGAGTTCCGATTTACGTTGCCCGTGAGCGCTCCGGCCTATCTCGCCTGAGCCCGCGGGCGCATTCCTGTACCTGAGGGGTCCTCTCCGACCGGGCGTCCGAGAGGGACCCTCCACCCCGTTAGACTCGGCCATTGGCACCTTTGTGTCCCACCAGACGGCCGTCCGAGTCGGTGACGGGGACCTTCAGCCAGCCAATCGGAAGCACGGGAAGAGATGTCGGCACCGAATAAGTCGTACGACCCGGTCGAGGTCGAGACGTTGAAACCGGAAGAGATCGAGCGCATGCGGGACGAGGCGCTCGCCGCCTTCGCCGCCGCGGACTCCCTCGAAGCGCTCCACGAGGCCAAGGTCGCCCAGACCGGCCCCACCTCCCCGCTGGCCCTCGCCAACCGCGAGATCGGCGCCCTGCCCCCGCACGCCAAGGCCGAGGCCGGCAAGCGCGTCGGCCAGGCCCGCGGTGCCGTGAACAAGGCCCTCGCCGCCCGCCAGACGGAGCTGGAGGCCGAGCGGGACGCGCGCGTGCTCGTCGAGGAGGCGGTGGACGTCACGCTGCCCTACGACCGCGTGCCGCCCGGCGCCCGGCACCCGCTCACCACCATGATGGAGCGGGTCGCGGACGTCTTCGTGGCCATGGGCTACGAGATCGCCGAGGGCCCCGAGGCCGAGGCGGAGTGGTTCAACTTCGACGCCCTGAACTTCCTGCCCGACCACCCGGCCCGGCAGATGCAGGACACCTTCTTCGTGCAGGGCCCCAAGGGCACCGACGAGTCCGGCTCCGGCGTCGTGCTGCGCACGCACACCTCCCCGGTGCAGGCCCGCGCCCTGCTCGACCGTGAGCTGCCGGTCTACATCGTCTGCCCCGGCCGCGTGTTCCGCACCGACGAGCTCGACGCGACGCACACGCCCGTCTTCCACCAGATCGAGCTGCTGGCGGTGGACGAGGGCCTGACGATGGCCGACCTCAAGGGCACCCTGGACCACATGGTCCAGGCCCTGTTCGGCGCGGACATGAAGACCCGGCTGCGGCCGAACTACTTCCCGTTCACCGAGCCCAGCGCCGAGATGGACATGCTCTGCTACGTCTGCAAGGGCGAGTCCATCGGCAACCCGGACCGCCCCTGCCGCACCTGCTCCTCCGAGGGCTGGATCGAGCTCGGCGGCTGCGGCATGGTCAACCCGCGGGTGCTCACCGCCTGCGGCGTCGACCCCGAGAAGTACAGCGGGTTCGCCTTCGGGTTCGGCATCGAGCGGATGCTGATGTTCCGCCACAACGTCGACGACATGCGAGACATGGTCGAGGGTGACGTCCGGTTCACCCGGCCGTTCGGGATGGAGATCTGATGCGGGTCCCGCTTTCTTGGCTGCGGGAGTACGTCGACCTGCCGGAGACGGAGACCGGTCGTGACGTGCAGGCCAAGCTCATTTCGGCCGGTCTGGAGGTCGAGACCGTCGAGCAGCTCGGCGCCGACCTCAAGGGTCCGCTGGTCGTCGGCCAGGTGGCGACGATCGAGGAGCTGACGGAGTTCAAGAAGCCGATCCGCTTCTGCACCGTCGACGTCGGCCAGGCCAACGGCACCGGCGAGCCCCAGGAGATCATCTGCGGTGCCCGTAACTTCGCCGTCGGCGACAAGGTCGTCGTGGCCCTGCCCGGCGCCGTACTGCCCGGCGACTTCCAGATCGCCGAGCGCAAGACCTACGGCCGGATGTCCCGCGGCATGATCTGCTCCAGCGACGAGCTGAACATGGGCGACGACGGCACCAAGGGCATCATCGTCCTGCCGCCGGAGACCGAGATCGGCAAGGACGCCGTCGAACTGCTGGAACTGGTCGACGAGGTCCTCGACATCGCGGTCACGCCCGACCGCGGCTACTGCCTGTCGCTGCGCGGCGTGGCCCGCGAGACCGCCATCGCCTACGGTCTGCCGCTGCGCGACCCGGCCCTGATCGACGTGCCCGCGCCGAACGCCTACGGCTACCCGGTGCAGATCTCCGACCCCACCGGCTGCGACCGGTTCACCGCCCGCACGGTGACCGGTCTGAGTGCCGAGGCCCGCTCCCCGATCTGGCTCCAGCGCCGGCTGCAGAAGGTCGGCATGCGCCCGATCTCCCTCGCTGTCGACGTCACCAACTACGTGATGATGGAGCTCGGCCAGCCCCTGCACGCCTACGACCGCGGCCTGGTCCAGGGCACGATCGGTGTGCGCCGGGCCGAGGCGGGCGAGAAGCTCACCACCCTCGACGGTGTAGAGCGCACGCTGGACGCCGAGGACCTGGTGATCACCGACGACCGCGGCCCGATCGGGCTCGCCGGTGTCATGGGCGGGGCCAACACGGAGATCGCCGACCACGACGACGTCGAGAACGCCACGGCGGACGTCGTCATCGAGGCCGCGCACTTCGACGCGGTCTCCATCGCGCGCACCGCCCGCCGCCACAAGCTGTCCTCCGAGGCGTCCCGGCGCTTCGAGCGCGGTGTGGACCCGCAGGCCGCCGCTGCCGCCGCGCAGCGCACTGTCGACCTGCTGGTCCTGCTCGCGGGCGGCACCGCCGAGGCCGGCGTCACCGAGGTCGTCGCGCCCTCCGCGCCCCGCACCCTCACCATCCCGGCCGACCACCCCGACAAGGTCGCGGGCGTCGCCTACGGCCGCGAGACCGTCGTCCGCCGCCTCCAGGAGATCGGCTGCGACGTGTACGGGCAGGACGAGCTGATCGTCACCGTTCCGTCCTGGCGGCCCGACATCACCGACCCGAACGACCTCGCCGAAGAGGTCATCCGGCTGGAGGGCTACGAGAACCTGCCCTCCACGCTGCCCAAGCCGCCGGCCGGCCTCGGTCTGACGGACCGGCAGCGGCTGCACCGGCGCGTCGGCCGGGCCCTGGCCGGTGCCGGATACGTCGAGGCGCTGAACTACCCGTTCATCGGCGAGCAGGTCTTCGACCAGCTCGGTCTGGAGAAGGACGACCCGGCCCGCCGCGTCGTCAAGCTCAGCAACCCGCTCAGCGACGAGGAGCCCGCGCTGCGCACCTCGCTGCTGCCGGGCCTGCTCACCGCCCTGCGGCGCAACGACGGCCGGGGCTCGCACGACCTCGCGCTGTTCGAGACCGGTCTGGTCTTCCACCCGCGCGAGGAGCAGCGGATCGCCGCCGTCCTCCCCGTCGACCGCCGTCCGACCGACGAGGAGCTCGCCGAGCTGAACGCGGCGCTGCCCGAGCAGCCGCGGCACGCCGCCGTCGTGCTCGCCGGTGCCCGCGAGCAGGCCGGCTGGTGGGGCAAGGGCCGTCCGGCCGACTGGGCCGACGCGATCGAGGCCGCCCGGTCCGTCGCACGTGAGGCCGGTGCCGAACTCGTCATCCGCAAGGGCCAGTACGGCCCGTGGCACCCCGGGCGGTGCGCCGAGCTGGCGGTCACCGTGGACGGTGCCGAGCGGGTCGTCGGGCACGCGGGCGAGCTGCACCCGCGGGTCGTGAAGGCCCTCGGGCTGCCCGCGCGCACCTGCGCGATGGAGATCGACCTGGACGCGGTGGAGACCGCCGGTGACGCCACGGTCACGGCGCCCCGGATCTCCGCGTTCCCCGTCGCCACGCAGGATGTCGCCCTGGTCGTCGACGCGTTCGTGCCGGCCGCGGACGTCGAGGCGGCGTTGCGGGACGGTGCCGGAGAGCTGCTGGAGTCCATCCGGCTGTTCGACGTGTACGAGAACGCCGAGCAGCTGGGCGAGGGCCGGAAGTCGCTGGCGTACGCCTTGCGGTTCCGGGCGTCGGACCGGACTCTGACCGTGGACGAGGCTTCCGCGGCCCGGGACGCGGCGGTGGCCCTCGCGGGCGAGCGCGTGGGCGCTGAGCTGCGGAGTTAGTGCCGTGCGGGCCTGCGCTTCGTCGTCGGCCGCGGCTTCGCCGTGGCTTGGTGCGCAGTTCCCCGCGCCCCCAGGAAACGGGGCGGGTCACCTCACTCGTTTGAGTGGTCAAGGCGGGTGATCTCCCCCTTTCCCGGCGTGCTGTCGACAGAATCGGACCGGCCTTCTCGGGCCGGTCCGGTTCTGTGTGTCAGGGCCTATTGGGGGGCCATCGGCATGATCCGCGTCAGGGGTCGGGTACGCAGCCTCGGTCTTCCCACCGCGTGGGGCGCGGTGGCCGTCACGTACAAGGTGGTCTGTCCGCTCGCCCAGGAGACCGGTCTCCTGGCGCGGCTCTTCACCTGTGCCGTGTTCTTCGCCGTCGGGACCGCGCTGATCCTTCATGTGCGGCACTCGCTGATGCGGGAACTGCGGCAGGTGCGCCGGATCGCCGGGGCCGCGCAGCGCGCACTGCTGCGGCCGCTGCCGTCGTGGATCGACGGGCTGGACGTGGCCGCCGCGCAGTTGCCGGCGGAGCGGGGTGCGGCGGTCGGGGGCGACCTGTACGAGGTCGTCGCCACCGAGCACGGCGTCCGGGCCGTGATGGGCGACGTACGCGGGCACGGCATCGGCGCGCTCGGGACCGTCGCCGCCGTCCTCGGCTGTTTCCGCGAGGCGGCGCACGACGAGCAGGACCTCGGCGGTGTGCTGCGCCGGCTGGAACGTGCCCTGGACAGGCATCTGCGCCAGGAGCATCCCGCGAGCGCCGCCGAGGAGTTCGTGACCCTGCTCCTCGTGGAGATCCGTCCCGACGGCGAGATGTTCGCGCTGAACTGCGGCCATCCCTGGCCCTACCGGCTGAGCGGCACGCGGGCGGAACAACTCGCCGCCGGCGACCCGCATCCGCCTCTGGGCCTCTCCCCCTGCCGCCGGTTCTGCCGACGGTGGGACTCGGCCGTCTCGAGTCCGATGACGCGCTGTTCCTGTTCACGGACGGTGCGCAGGACGCCCGGGACTCCCATGGCGCGTTCTTCCCGCTTGCGACGGCGCTGACGGGGGCGGCGGCGGACGGTCCGCTCTCCTCGCAGGGCGTCGTCGGAAGGATCTCGGCCGCTCTGCGGCACCACACCCGGGGCACACCGCCGGACGACATCGCGCTGCTCGTCCTGAGGAACGGGCGGTCTGCCCACCTGGGGGCGCGGGGAACTGCGGGAACGACCACGACGCACCCGCAGACCACGACGGCACCTTAGACACCGCGGCGCACGACCCACGGCCGGCGGAGCCGTCCGCCCCGCCACGGAGTGTCGGGCAGGCGGCCGGGCGGACGGCGGAAGCGGGCCGCCGCACTGTACGAGGGGGAGCCGGCGGCCCGGCCGGCCTCTTTCGAGGCAATTCAGTCAACCGGTCCGCGACTGTGAGCGACAGTGCGCACACCGTGCGGATTCGAGCACTCCGTTCACACCCCGTGTGAAGGAGGAACCACTAATCTGTCCGCACCGAGCCACCGGGGGGCCCACATGCAGCCCAACACTCTGCTCGACGCGATCCTGGACGAAGCCGGGATCTCGCACGCGGGGCTGGCCGCACACGTCAACCAGGCAGGGCGGGCCCGTGGCCTGGCCCTGCGATACGAACACACCGCCGTCGCCCGGTGGTTGAAGGGACAGCGCCCTCGCGGCCAGGTGCCCGACCTGATCTGCGAGGTGCTCGCCGCCCGGCTGCAACGACCCGTCACCCTCGACGACATCGGCCTCGGCGTACCCGGCGAGCCGTCCGCACCGCACACCGGCTCCCTGTCCGGGTTCGTCGAACGGGCCACCGCCCTGTGGCGCTCCGACCAGCAACAGCGTCCGCACATCCTGGGCGCGCCCGCGCTCACCGGCACCCCCGCCGTGATGCCGGTGTGGGAATGGGAGAACCCGCCCGAGGACGTGGACGTCTCACGCGGCGGCAGACACCGGGTCACCACGGGCGACTTGGAGATGCTGCGGGCCGCCCGCGCGCACTACGAGCAGATGTACCGCAAGGCCGGGGGTATCGCGACCCGGGCCCGGATCGTCGGCTTCCTCAACGCCGAGGCCGCCCCGCTGCTGCGCGGCAGCTACACCGACCAGACGGGCCGTCAACTGCACCGGGCCACGGGCGGGTTGGTGGCGGTCGCCGGCATCTGCGCCTACGACTCCGACGCCCACGGGCTCGCCCAGCGCTACTTCCACCAGGCGCTGCGGCTGGCCAAGGCCAGCGGCGACCGGGGGCTCGGGGCGTACGTGATCGCCCTGCTCGTCAACCAGTCGCTGTTCATGCGGGAGTACCGGCAGTCGGTGGCCTTCGCGGAGGCCGCGCTGCGGGCCGCGGGCAAGCACATCACCCCGGCGCTCGCCTCCGACCTGTACGCGATGCAGGCCAAGGCGTACGCGCATCTCGGCGACGGCGGCAGCGCCCTGTCCTGCATCCGGCGGGCCGAGCAGGCCGCCGAGCGCATCCGGCGCGGCTACGAGCCCGACGAGACCGGGTATGTCCAGCCCGGGCTGGTGAACGTGCAGGTGGCGGAGGCGCTGTTGAGCCTCGGGGAGATCGCGGCCGCCGGCGAGCACGCCGCGGCCGCCGTGGACAACCCGGCGCACGACCGCGGCCGGGTGCACCGGCTGGCGATGCTCAGCACCATCGAACTGCGGCAGGGCAACGCCGACAAGGCGGTGGCCATCGCGGTGCAGATGGCCGAGCAGGCCCGGGGCATGGAGTCCCAGCGGCTGCGCGACCGGCTGCGCGCGGTGCGGGAGCACCTGGTGCGCAGCGGCTGCGCGGGCACGGCCGAGGCGGCCGAACTCATCGACGGGGCCTTGCGCGTACCGTTGTAGATCCGGGCAGTGGTGCCCGTGTCGCTCCGAGGCGCTTGCCGTGCGCCTGCTGCCAGTCCGTCCCTGCTGCGATATTGCCCCTTACTCGACGGAAGGTGGCAGAACCGTGCAGTGGACGAAACGCAACGAACAAACTGTGTACTCAAACCGCTGGTTCAGCGTCAATCTCGCGGATGTCGAACTGCCCGACGGCAGGCATCTGGACCACTTCCTCATACGGCTGCGGCCCGTTGCGGTGGCCACGGTCGTCAACGAGGCCAACGAGGTGCTGCTGCTCTGGCGGCACCGCTTCATCACCGACAGCTGGGGGTGGGAACTCGCGGCCGGGGTGGTCGAGGACGGTGAAGACATCGCCCGCGCGGCCGCCAGGGAACTGGAGGAGGAGACCGGCTGGCGGCCGGGACCCCTGCGCCACCTCATGAGCGTGGAGCCGTCCAACGGGCTCACCGACGCCCGGCACCACGTGTACTGGGCCGACGAGGGCGAGTACGTCGGGCACCCCGTGGACGACTTCGAGTCGGACCGCCGGGAATGGGTGCCCCTCAAGCTCGTCCCCGACATGGTCGCCCGCGGCGAGGTCCCGGCCGCCAACATGGCGGCCGCGTTACTCCTGCTGCACCATCTCAGGCTCGGTCAGGACGTGTTGCCCTAGCGCCCCAGTGCCTGCCAGATCGTTACGACGAGGGCACCCACGGCGGTGAGGGCGGCGACCGCGGGCAGCGGCCAGCGCGCGTGTTCCAGCGAGTTGATCCGGGTGTTGAGCTCGTCGAGTTCCTTGGCGGTCTCCTCGGTGCGGTGGCTGAGCAGAGCCAGTCCGCCCTCGACGCGGGCGTACGCCACATCGAGGCGGCGTCGTAACTCTGCGAGTTCTCCATGGACGACGGGATGCTCGGGATCGGCGGTCACGAGTCCGCTCCTTTCCGTAGTCGTTTCACATCCCTTGCATGCGCATGTGGAGTCAACTCGCCTGGTGGGCGCCTGGGGAGAGTGTGCGTAGGGCATATGCGAGCCCGGCGCGCACACGGTGTGTGAATGCCGCGGGCCCGGCACCCGTCCCGGTGCCGGGCCCGCCACTTGGCCGAAATCTGACCGTCCGTGACCGGCCGCGACGGGTACCCGGAACGTCATGACGAAGGGGCAGAAGAACGCGGCCTGCACGCTGGCGCTCTACGCACTGGTGGTCGTGATGCTCCGCTCCTCCTCCGTGGAGGAGTGGGACACGGCGCTGCTGATCGCGCTCGTGGTCACACCGCTCGCCCTCTGGATGGGCTGGCTGCGCCGGCGCATGAACGAGCAGGCGGCGGAATGGGGACGCCGCCGGTTCCGGCCGTGGCCGGAGGAGCGGCGGCGTTGAGATGGCCGTGTCAGCCGGTCGGTCAGGCGTATGTGTAGAAGCCCGAGCCCGTCTTGCGGCCCAGCCGGCCCGCGTCGACCATGCGCTGCAGGAGCGGGGGAGCGGCGTACAGGGGCTCCTTGTACTCCTCGTACATGGACTGCGCGACCGAGGCGACCGTGTCCAGGCCGATCAGGTCGGACAGCTTCAGGGGGCCCATCGGGTGGGCGCAGCCCATCTCCATGCCGTTGTCGATGTCCTCGCGGCTGGCGATGCCCGTCTCGAACATCCGGATCGCGGAGAGCAGATACGGGATCAGCAGCGCGTTGACCACGAAGCCGGAGCGGTCCTGGGCGCGGATCGCGTGCTTGCCGAGCAGCTTCTCGGTGAAGAGCTGGGCGCGGCTGATCGTGCCCTCGGAGGTGGTCAGCGCCGGGATCAGCTCGACGAGCTTCTGCACCGGGGCCGGGTTGAAGAAGTGGATGCCGATGACCTGGTCGGGCCGCGACGTCGCCACCGCCAGCTTCACCAGTGGGATGGAGGAGGTGTTGGAGGCCAGGATGGCGTCCGGCCGGGTCACGACCTGGTCGAGCACCTGGAAGATCTCGGTCTTGACCTGCTCGTTCTCGACCACGGCCTCGATCACCAGGTCACGGTCGGCGAACTCGCCGAGGTCCGTGGTGAAGCTCAGGCGGGCCAGCGTGGCCTCCTGCTCCTCCTCGGTGATCTTGCCGCGCTCCGCTGCCTTGGCCAGGGAGGTGAACAGCCGGGTGCGGCCGATCTCCAGGGCCTCGCCGGTGGTCTCGGCGACCATGACGTCCAGGCCGGCCCGGGCGCACACCTCGGCGATTCCCGCGCCCATCTGACCGCAGCCCACGACACCGACGCGTGCAATGTCTCCCGCTGGGATGTCCGTCACATCGTCCCTTTCGCTGCTGATCTACGTCCGGGCAGACCGGCCGGGTCTCGGCGCCTGCTCCGTTCGTGCACGTTACTCCGAAGTATCGATGATCGATCGCGGGGGGCGGGTCCGCTTCGGGCATGCTGGCCCCGGAGTGATCCGCGACCGGGCGGATCCGCGGCTTATTGGGGCATCCGGATGGGACGAGTCTCACGCAGGGCGTTCGCGGTCGCGGCGCTGTCGGCTTTCACGGTGATGCCCCGGGCGTCGGCCGCGTCCGGACGCGGGGGAGGGGTGCCGGATCCCGAGATGCGGGGTGTCTGGATCGCGTCCGTGGCCAACCGCGACTGGCCGTCCAAGGCCGGACTGTCCGCGTCCCGGCAGCGGACCGAACTGCTCACCCACCTCGACACGGCGGTCCGCAACCGGCTCAACACCGTGTTCTTCCAGGTCCGGCCGACGGCCGACGCGCTGTGGCCCTCGCCGTACGAGCCGTGGTCGCAGTACCTCACCGGCACCCAGGGCAAGGACCCCGGCTGGGACCCGCTGGGCACGGCCGTCGAGGAGGCGCATGCCCGGGGTCTCCAGCTGCACGCGTGGTTCAACCCGTACCGGATCGCCGTCCACGCCGACCCGTCCCGGCTCGCGCCCTCCCACCCGGCGCGCCGGCACCCGGACTGGGTGGTGACGTACGGCGGGAAGCTCTTCTACAACCCGGGGCTGCCCGAGGTCCGTGCCTTCGTCCAGGACGCGATGCTCGACGCGGTGGCGAAGTACCCCGTGGACGGCGTCCACTTCGACGACTACTTCTACCCGTACCCCGTGGCCGGGCAGACCTTCGACGACGCCGCCGCCTATGACGAGCACGGCGGCGGCTTCCCGGACCGGGCCGCCTGGCGGCGGGACAACATCGACCGGCTGGTGCGCGAGACGGCGGACCGGGTGCGGGAGGTCCGGCCGGGCACCCGCTTCGGCATCAGCCCGTTCGGCGTGTGGCGCAACGCCTCGACGGACCCGGCCGGTTCGGACACCCGGGCCGGTGTGCAGACCTACGACGACCTGCACGCGGACACCCGGAAATGGGTGCGGGAGGGCTGGATCGACTACGTCGTCCCGCAGCTGTACTGGAACATCGGCTTCGCCGCGGCCGACTACGCCAAGCTGGTGCCCTGGTGGGCGGAGGTCGCGCGCGACAGCCCGACCCAGCTCTACGTGGGGGAGGCGCTGTACAAGGCCGGTGACCCGGCGCAGCCCGCGGCGTGGCAGCAGACGGGCGAGCTGTCCCGGCATCTGACGCTGGCCGGGGAGTATCCGCAGGTGCGCGGGCACGTCTACTTCGCAGCGAAGGACGTGGCGGCCGACCGGATCGGGGCGATGGCGCGGGTCGTCACCGACCACTACGGGCAGCCGGCGCCACCGCCGCGCTGAGCGGCCGACCAGGACGGGCGGGACGCGCAGCCGGTGCCGCGGCGCGTTGAGCGGCCGACGAGCAGGAGCGGCCGCCGCCGCTCCCGCGCCGGGTCACGACCCGGTGGTGATCGCGCCGCGCTACGGTCCGGTGGTGGTCTCCCGGTGCCGGATCTCCGTGTCGGGGCCCGGGGAGCAGACGCCTTCGTGCCCGTCCTCGAAGCGGACGCGGTACGGGGGGTTGCCCTCCTGGCCGAGCACTTCGACGATCTCGCCGATCTTGTCGTGCTGACCGACCACCCTGCCGTGCTGGACAAGCTGGTCGCCCACGGTTGCGCGCATCTGGGGCCTCCTCACGAAGTGCGGAGCAGCGGTCCGTGGCCTCCGAGTCTACGGCGCGGGGCGCCTGCCGGCAGGGGCCGTGCGCGCTCCCGCTCAGCCGCGTGATCGCTGTGTGACGGCGATGCAGACCAGCACCGCCGCTGCCGTCAACGGGGCGGCGACCGTGAGGCGCTCGCCCAGCAGCAGCACCGACCACACCAGTGTGAGCAGCGGCTGGGCGAGCTGCAACTGGCTCGCCTTGGGGATGCCGATGGCCGCCATGCCGCGGTACCAGACGACCAGCCCCACGAACTGCGAGCCCGCCGCGACCCAGAGCAGGCCGGTGACGCTGTGCGCGGTCAGCTGCACGGGCTCGTGTACCAGGGCGAACGCGGCGACCGGCACGGTCAGCGGCAGACACAGCACCAGCGCCCAGCCGATCACCTGCCAGCCCGGCATGACCCGGGCCAGCCGGCCGCCCTCGGTGTAACCGGCCGCGCAGACCAGCAGCGCGGCGAACAGATACAGGTCGGCGGTGGTCAGGGCGCCGCCGCTCTGCTGCACGGTGAAGGCCAGCACGGCCGCCGCACCCGCGAGGGCGGCGAACCAGAACGTGCGCGAGGGCCGGGTGCCGACGCGCAGAGCCGAGAAGAGCGCCGTGGTGAGGGGGAGCAGACCGACCACGACGGCGGCGTGCGCGGTGGTGGAGGTCTCCAGCGCCAGCGTGGTCAGCAGGGGGAAGCCGAGGACGACACCGCCTCCGACCACCGCGAGGCCCGGCCGGTGCCGCCGGGCGGGCAGGGGCACCCGCAACGCCAGGAGGGCGGCGCCCGCGATCACCGCGGCCAGCACGCTGCGCACGGCGACCAGGGACCAGGGGCCGAACCCTTCCAGTCCCCAGGCCGTGGCGGGGAACGTGAGCGAGAAGGCGACCACGCCGAGGGCCGCCTGGAGGGTGCCGAAGCCGCGGCTCTCCGGACCCGGGGTGGCGACTGCTATCGCAGGTGCCGCAGTAGCGCTACTCTGTGCTCTCATGCAAGAGCGTAGCAGTGTGGCTGAACTGGCGGAACAGCTGCGGCGGGAGCTCGACCGCTACTCACCCGGTGGAAAGCTCCCGTCGAGTCGGGCTCTGGTCGAGCGGTTCCGGGTGAGCCCGGTGACGGTGTCCCGGGCCCTGGCCCGGCTCGCCGCCGAAGGGCTGGTGGTCACCCGGCCCGGCGCGGGCGCGTTCCGCGCGCGGCCCCGGACGGCACCGGCGCCCGCGGGCGACACCTCCTGGCAGGAGGTCGCGCTCAGCGCGGACGGCACCGCCGACCTCGTGCCGCGCTCCGTGGACGCCTCCGGGGTGCTGGCGTCACTGGCCGCCCCACCCCCCGGCGTCATCGAGTTCAACGGCGGCTACCTGCACCCGTCCCTTCAGCCCGAGCGGGCGATGGCCGCCGCCCTGTCGCGGGCCGGACGCCGCCCCGGCGCCTGGGGACGACCGCCCATGGAGGGGCTTCCGGAGCTGCGTGAATGGTTCGCGCGGGGCATCGGCGGCCCGGTCACGGCCGCCGAGGTGCTGATCACCGCGGGCGGGCAGTCCGCGCTCACCACCGCCCTGCGCGCCCTCGCCCCGCCCGGCGCGCCCGTCCTGGTCGAGTCCCCGACCTACCCGGGCATGCTCGCCATCGCCCGCGCCGCGGGGCTGCGCCCGGTGCCCGTCCCCGTGGACACCGACGGCGTGCGGCCGGAGCTGCTCGCGGACGCGTTCCGCGCCACCGGCGCCCCCGCCTTCGTCTGCCAGCCGCTCTTCCAGAACCCCACCGGCGCCGTGCTCGCGCCCGAGCGGCGCGCCGAGGTGCTGCGCACCGCCCGGGAAGCGGGCGCGTTCGTCGTCGAGGACGACTTCGTGCGGCGGCTGGTGCACGAGGACGCGGGGCCGCTGCCGCGCCCGCTGGCCGCCGACGACCCCGACGGCGTCGTCGTCCACGTCTCCTCCCTCACCAAGGCGACCTCGCCGAGCTTCCGGGTCAGTGCCCTGGCCGCCCGCGGGCCGGTCCTGGAACGGCTGCGCGCCATCCAGGTCGTCGACACGTTCTTCGTGCCGCGCCCCCTCCAGGAGGCCGCCCTCGAACTCGTCGGCTCGCCCGCCTGGCCGCGCCACCTGCGGGCCGTCTCCGCCGAACTGAAGGCCCGCCGGGACGCGATGACCGGCGCCCTCGCCCTGCACCTGCCCGAGTTCGTCCTGCCCCGCGTCCCGTCCGGCGGCTACCACCTGTGGCCCCGCCTGCCCGACGGCACGGACGAGTCGGCCCTCACCTCCGCGGCCCTGCGCGCCGGTGTCGCCCTCGCACCCGGCCGGCCCTACTTCAGCGCCGAACCACCGGCCGCGCACGTCCGGCTGAGCTTCGCGGCGGTCGCCGGGACCGGGGAGATCGCGGAGGGCGTACGGCGGCTGCGGTCGGCCTGTGACAAGGTGCTGGGATAACCGCTCGACGCGCCCTCCGGCGGCCTGCGAGCATCGCCGGCATGACCGACACACCGAGCCTGCCCGAGGGCTACGAGATCTCCACCGACCCCGCCCGCGTCGACCGTGAGCGCGTGCACCACTGGCTGTCCACCGACGCCTACTGGGCACTGGGGCGCCCCCGGGAGAAGCAGGACCTGGCGATCGACGGGTCGCTCAACTTCGGGGTGTTCGACACGGTCTCGGGGGAGCAGGTCGCCTACGCCCGGGTGATCACCGACCGGGCGACCTTCGCGTGGCTGTGTGACGTGTACGTCGATCCGTCGGTGCGCGGCAAGGGGGTCGGAAGCGCTCTCGTGGCCGCCGTGCGGGACGAGACGCGGTCGTACGGGGTGCGGCGGGTGCTGCTCGCCACCCATGACGCCCACGGGGTCTACGAGAAGATCGGGTTCGCCCCGCTGGAGCGCCCCGAGCACTGGATGGCGCTCATCTTCCACCAGTGAGGGTCGCGGCACCCTCGGTAACGCGTAGGTGACGCCTCTTGACCTGCGCACTTGCTGCGCTCACCATCACCGCATGCCACTTCGGGTCACCTTCGTCGCCGCCGCGCGCAGCTCTCCGCTGCTCGCCGAGCGTTTCGAGGACGACCGGCCGCTGGACCAGGCCGGCTGGGGCGAGGTGGAGCGCGTCGCCCGGGACCTGCTGCCGCTCGCCGCGGCCGAACTGCGCTACTGCTCGCCGACCCCGCGCAGCCGGGCGACGGGGGAGGGCCTCGGGTACGCGCCGCTGGTGCAGCTCGGCCTGCGCGACTGCGACATGGGCCGGTGGCGCGGGCTGACCCTGGGCGAGGCGATGGCCCGGGAGCCGGACGCCGTCGACGCCTGGCTGGCGGACCCCCGCGCCACCCCGCACGGGGGTGAGTCGCTGGTCGACTTCATCACCCGCGTCGGCGGCTGGCTGGACACCCGGCCCGTCGAGGACGGCTGCCGGGTGGTGGCGGTGGCGGAGCCCTCCGTGATCCGGGCGGCCCTGGTGTACGCCCTGAAGGCACCGCCGTCGACGTACTGGAACATCGACGTCCGCCCGCTGTCGACGACCGCCGTCACGGGCCGGGCGGGCCGCTGGAACCTGCGCCTGGACGGGGTGCCGGCTCAGCCCTCGCGCGCGTAGTCGGTCCGCAGGACCAGGTCCTTGGCGGGACCCCGGACGCGCCACACCGTCCGCCAGTGGTCGCTGTCGCGGACGGTGAACTCGCCGCGGTAGAGGTCCGCCGAGCAGGGATGGTCGGCGACGTGCCGTCCGGACGTCAGGTCCAGGTCGTGGAACGGCCGCCCGTCGGCGAACCGCACCTCCGCCGTGCCGCCCGGGCCCCGCAGGAACCGCAGGGTGCGCTCCGCGGGCCGGGCGACGCCCTGCCAGACGAAGGTGCCGGACTCGTGGTGCAGCAGCCCGCCGGGCGTCTCCTCCTCCGCACGGAACTCGGTGGTTCCGGCGAACTCCCCGTCCGCGCCGCTCGCCAGATCCCGCACCGACCGCGACACGCTCCAACGCCCGGCGAGATACGCCAGTACGTCCGGTACCGGCCAGAACTCCCCCATCCTGCCTCGCTCTCCGTGCCGGCCGTCGCGTGCGGCCCATTGACGCGCATCCGCCCCCTCCCTATCTTGCCGTTCGAAGTGCTGATCAATGTCTGATATTTCGAACACCTCTAGCAGAGAGCCGCGGAGTATCCATGCCACGCACCGACGCCCGCACCCGAGGGAGACGGGGTCTCACGACCACCGCCCTTCTGACGGCGGCAGCCCTCGTACCGGCCCCCGCACACGCCGAGGACGTGACCGACTACGTGATCACCGTCGACCCGTCCGCCCGGGGCGCGAAGATCGACGACACGATGTACGGCGTCTTCTTCGAGGACATCAACCGCGCCGCCGACGGCGGTCTCTACGCCGAGCTCGTGCAGAACCGGTCCTTCGAGTACTCCACCGTCGACAACGGCTCCTACACGCCCCTGACCTCGTGGACGGCCGGCGGCACCGCCCAGGTCCTGAACGACGCCGGCCGCCTCAACGAGCGCAACCGCACCTACCTCTCCCTGGGCGCCGGTTCGTCCGTCACGAACTCCGGCTACAACACCGGCATCCGCGTCGAGCAGGGCAAGCGCTACGACTTCTCGGTGTGGGCCCGCGCCGCGAGCGGCAGCACCCTCACCGTCTCCCTGAAGGACGCCTCCGGCAGCCTGGCCACCGCCCGCCAGGTCGCCGTGCAGGGCGGCTGGGCCACGTACAAGGCCACGTTCACCGCGACCCGCACGAGCAACCGCGGCCGGCTCGCCGTCGCCTCGGCGAATGCCGCCGCCCTCGACGAGGTGTCGCTGTTCCCGCGCGAGACGTACAAGAACCAGCCGAACGGCCTGCGCAAGGACCTCGCCGAGAAGATCGCCGCGCTGAAGCCGGGCTTCGTGCGCTTCCCCGGCGGCTGCCTGGTCAACACCGGCTCCATGCAGGACTACAGCGGGGCTTCGAACTGGCAGCGCAAGCGCAGCTACCAGTGGAAGGACACCATAGGCCCGGTCGAGGAACGCGCCACCAACGCCAACTTCTGGGGCTACAACCAGAGCTACGGCCTCGGCTACTACGAGTACTTCCGCTTCTCCGAGGACATCGGCGCCATGCCGCTGCCCGTCGTCCCCGCCCTGGTCACCGGCTGCGGCCAGAACAAGGCCGTCGACGACGACGCGCTGCTCGGGCGGCACATCCAGGACACCCTCGACCTGATCGAGTTCGCCAACGGCCCGGCGACCTCCGAGTGGGGCAAGGTCCGCGCGGCGGATGGGCCACCCCAGGCCCTTCCACCTGACCCACATCGAGGTCGGCAACGAGGAGAACCTCCCCGAGGAGTTCTTCGCCCGCTTCCAGCAGTTCCGGGCCGCTGTCGAGGCGAAGTACCCGGACATCACCGTCATCTCCAACTCGGGCCCCGACGACTCGGGTTCCACCTTCGACACCGCCTGGCGGCTCAACCGCGACGCGAAGGTGGACATGGTCGACGAGCACTACTACAACAGCCCGAACTGGTTCCTGCGGAACAACGACCGCTACGACTCCTACGACAGGAACGGTCCCAAGGTCTTCCTCGGTGAGTACGCCTCCCAGGGCAACGCCTGGCAGAACGGCCTGTCCGAAGCCGCCTTCATGACCGGCCTGGAGCGCAACGCCGACGTCGTCAAGCTCGCCTCCTACGCCCCGTTGCTCGCCAACGAGGACTACGTGCAGTGGCGGCCGGACCTGATCTGGTTCAACAACCGGGCCTCCTGGAACTCGGCCGACTACGAGGTCCAGAAGCTGTTCATGAACAACGTCGGCGACCGTGTCGTGCCCTCGAGGGCCACGACCACGCCGAACGTGAGCGGGCCCATCACCGGTGCCGTCGGCCTGTCGACGTGGGCGACCGGCGCCGCGTACGACGACGTGAAGGTCACCTCGGCCGACGGCTCGACCCTGCTGAGCGACGACTTCTCCGGTGACGCCGCGCAGTGGAAGCACACCGGAACGGGCAGCTGGAGCATCCGGGACGGCCAGTACGTCCAGACCGACACCGCCGCCGAGAACACCATGGTGACGGCGGGCGACCCCGCCTGGAAGGACTACGACCTGCGGGTGAAGGCCACCAAGATGTCCGGCAAGGAGGGCTTCCTCGTCGCCTTCGGCGTGCAGGACACCGGCACCTACCACTGGTGGAACCTGGGCGGCTGGAACAACACCCGGTCCGCGGTCGAGCAGGCCGTCGACGGGGGCAAGAGCACCCTGATGGCGAAGGCCGGCTCGATCGAGACCGGCCGGGCCTACGACATCCACATCAAGGTACGCGGCCGCCAGGTCACCCTGTTCCTCGACGGCAAGGAGTGGGGCAGCTTCACCGACGACAAGCCGGCCGAGCCGTTCCGCCAGGTCGTCACCGAGGACGCCAAGTCCGGGGACCTGATCGTCAAGGTCGTCAACGCCCAGGCGGCCGAGGCCCGCACGGCCGTCGACCTGGGCGGCACGAAGGTCGCGTCCACCGCCCGCGTCACCACGCTGGCCGCCGACGAGGACGCCGTGAACACCGAGACGGAAACCCCGGTGACGCCGGTGACCTCCACGTTCCGCGGGGTGGCGAAGAAGTTCACCTACACCTTCCCCGCCCACTCCGTGACGTTCCTGCGGATCAAACAGAGGTGACATCCCGCCGCGCGGCCACCGTCCCCGGGGCGGTGGCCGCGCGGCGCCGTCACCGCGTGCGGCCGGAACCATGGGCGGGGCCGTCGGCAGTGCCGTCACCGCGTGCGTGTCACCTGCCCGACTTCCGTCCGGGGACCGTCGGCAGCACCTTCTCCGCGACCCGCGGCAGCACCGCGTCGTCCGGCACCACTCCGTCCGCGCGCCACAGGGTGACGTCGAGGGAGCCCCCGCGGTCCTCCGCGTCCCGTGCCACGGTCACGGCCCGGGCCGGAACGCCGGGGCCCGCTGTCGACGTCCTCGCCGTGGAGCCGGAAACTGATGCTGATGGTGCGGGTCGAGTAGAGCACCCCCGGTCGGCCCAGCACCTTCTGCGGAGCGGCGTCCCTCCCGAGCAGCGTTTCCGAGCCGGCCACCGCAAGGCCGTCGTAGGTCGCCGAGAGCGTCACGGCGAACGTCTCGAACACGACCTGAGCCTGCGGGGTGGCGATCTTCCCGATGGAACTGCCGCTGCCGGAGGCCGTCTTCGCGATCTCCGCCGGCGTGCCCAGCAGGGCGGCCAGGTCGGACCGGTTCAGCGCCTCGCACAGCTGCGCGCCGGAGAGGTGCCTGCCCTTCGCGGCGAGGTCCCGCCCCCGGGGCAGGCGGCCGGCCTCGGCTCGCTGCTCTCCTCGGACGACGTCCGCGCGAGGCCCCAGAAGCCGGCACCGAGCGCCCCACCAGTGCCACCGCCGCGAGCGCCTGCCCCGCGCGTTCGCGCTCGTCACGGGCGCGTCGATCTCCCCGGTCATGTTCCCCCACCCACCGTCGTCCCGGAGATGCGCCCGCGGACCTTAACCTGTGGTCATGGTCAGGACAAAGCCGGATTCCCGGACCGGCAGCGGCGAACGCGCCACCCCTGCATGGGATTGCATAAACGTGCAGCGAAACGTATAGTCATGCCCTCTAAGGAGGAGGTTCCATGGCGGTGCGTGCGGCAGTGGCCGGAGCGAGCGGATATGCGGGCGGGGAACTGCTGCGTCTGCTCCTGACCCACCCCGAGGTCGAGATCGGTGCCCTGACCGGCAACTCGAACGCGGGACAGAGGCTCGGTGCGCTCCAGCCGCACCTGCTGCCCCTGGCCGGCCAGGTCCTCCAGGAGACCACCCCGGACGTGCTCACCGGCCACGACGTCGTCTTCCTCGCGCTGCCGCACGGCCAGTCGGCCGCCGTCGCCGAGCAGCTCGGCCCGGACGTGCTCGTGATCGACATGGGCGCCGACTTCCGCCTGACGGACGCCGCCGCCTGGGAGCGGTTCTACGGCTCCCCGCACGCCGGCACCTGGCCCTACGGCCTCCCCGAACTGCCGGGCGCCCGCGCCGCGCTGGAGGGGTCCAAGCGCGTCGCGGTGCCCGGGTGCTACCCCACCGCCGTCTCCCTCGCCCTCTTCCCCGCGTACGCGGCGGGCCTGGCCGAACCCGAGGCCGTGATCGTCGCCGCGTCCGGCACCTCCGGCGCGGGCAAGGCGCCCAAGCCGCATCTGCTGGGCAGCGAGGTCATGGGGTCGATGTCCCCCTACGGAGTCGGCGGCGTGCACCGGCACACCCCCGAGATCACCCAGAACCTCAGCGCGGCGGCGGGGAAGCCGGTCTCCGTGTCCTTCACGCCGACCCTCGCGCCGATGCCCCGCGGCATCCTCGCCACGTGCAGCGCCAAGGCCGCCGACGGCGTCACGGGCGAGTCGCTGCGCGCCGCCTACGACAAGGCCTTCGCCGACGAACCGTTCGTGCACCTGCTCCCCGAGGGCCAGTGGCCCGCCACGGCGTCCGTCCACGGTTCGAACGCCGTTCAGGTGCAGGTCGCGTACGACGCGGACGCCGGGCGGATCATCGTGATCAGCGCCATCGACAACCTCACCAAGGGCACCGCGGGCGGTGCCGTCCAGAGCATGAACATCGCCCTGGGTCTCGACGAGACCACCGGACTGACGACGATCGGAGTTGCGCCGTGAGTGTGACGGCAGCAAAGGGATTCACGGCGGCGGGCATCGCCGCCGGGATCAAGGAGAACGGCAACCCCGACCTGGCCCTCGTGGTCAACACCGGCCCCCGCCGCGCCGCCGCGGGCGTCTTCACCTCCAACCGAGTGAAGGCCGCCCCGGTCCTGTGGTCCGAGCAGGTACTGAAGAGCGGCCAGGTGTCCGCCGTCGTCCTCAACTCCGGCGGCGCCAACGCCTGTACGGGCCCCAAGGGCTTCCAGGACACCCACGCGACCGCCGAGAAGGCCGCCGAGGTCCTCGGCCGGGGCGCCATCGAGGTGGCCGTCTGCTCCACCGGCCTCATCGGCGTCCTGCTCCCCATGGACAAGCTGCTCCCGGGCATCGAGACGGCCGCCGGGTCCCTGAGCGAGCACGGCGGGGAGAAGGCCGCCATCGCCATCAAGACCACCGACACCGTCCACAAGACGTCCGTCGTCACCCGGGACGGCTGGACGGTCGGCGGCATGGCCAAGGGCGCGGGCATGCTCGCCCCCGGCCTCGCCACCATGCTCGTCGTCCTCACCACCGACGCGGCCCTGGAGAACGACGTCCTGGACAAGGCCCTGCGCGCCGCCACCCGCACGACCTTCGACCGGGTCGACTCCGACGGCTGCATGTCCACCAACGACACCGTGCTGCTGCTCGCCTCCGGCTCCGCCGGAGTCACCCCGGAGTACGAGGAGTTCGCCGAGGCCGTGCGGCAGGTCTGCGACGACCTCGGACAGCAGCTCATCCGGGACGCCGAGGGCGCCAGCAAGGACATCAAGATCGAGGTGGTGGGCGCCGCGACCGAGGACGACGCCGTCGAGGTGGGCCGCTCCATCGCCCGCAACAACCTCCTCAAGTGCGCCATCCACGGCGAGGACCCCAACTGGGGCCGCGTGCTGTCCGCGATCGGCACCACGCAGGCGGCCTTCGAACCGGATCGGCTGAACGTCGCCATCAACGGCGTGTGGGTCTGCAAGAACGGCGGCGTGGGCGAGGACCGCGACAAGGTCGACATGCGCTACCGCGAGGTGCACATCGTCGCCGACCTCGCCGCCGGGTCCGAGACCGCCACCATCTGGACCAACGACCTCACCGCCGACTACGTCCACGAGAACAGCGCCTACAGCTCATGAGCACTCCGACCCGCAAGCACACCGCGCTGCCCAAGGCGCAGATCCTCATCGAGGCCCTGCCCTGGCTGGTCCGGCACAACGGCAAGACGGTCGTCATCAAGTTCGGCGGCAACGCCATGATCGACGAGGACCTCAAGGCGGCCTTCGCCCAGGACGTGGTGTTCCTGCACCACGCCGGCCTCAAGCCCGTCGTCGTGCACGGCGGCGGCCCGCAGATCAGCGCCGCCCTCGACCAGCACGGCGTCGTCAGCGAGTTCAAGGCCGGCCTGCGGGTGACCACCGAGGACGCCATGGACGTCGTACGAATGGTGCTGGCCGGGCAGGTCCAGCGGGAACTGGTCGGGCTGCTCAACCAGCACGGGCCGCTCGCCGTGGGCCTGACCGGCGAGGACGCCCACACCATCACCGCCACCAAGCACCAGCCCGAGATCGACGGCGAGCTGGTCGACATCGGGCGGGTGGGCGAGATCACCGCGATCGACACCGGCGCGATCGAGGCCCTGCTCGCCGACGGCCGCATCCCGGTCGTCTCCTCGATCGCCCGGAGCCAGGACGACGGACATGTCTACAACGTCAATGCTGATACGGCGGCTGCGGCACTCGCTGCTGCACTGGACGCCGAAACCCTCATGGTCCTCACGGACGTCGAGGGCCTTTACGAGGACTGGCCACACAGCGACGAGGTGATCAGCCGCCTCACCGCCGCCGAGCTGGAGCGGCTGCTGCCGGACCTGTCGTCCGGCATGGTGCCGAAGATGGAGGGCTGCCTGCACGCCGTACGCAACGGCGTCACCACCGCCCGCGTCATCGACGGCCGGGTCCAGCACTCGATCCTGCTGGAGATCTTCACCGACGAGGGCATCGGCACGATGGTCGTGCCCGACGAGCAGGAGGGGGACGCCGCATGACCGCCCACCAGGAGTACGCCGAGCGGTGGCAGGGCGCGCTCATGAACAACTACGGCACCCCGCTGCTGCCCCTGGCACGCGGCGCGGGCACCCAGGTGTGGGACGCCGACGGCAACGCGTACCTCGACTTCGTCGGCGGCATCGCCACCAACGCCCTCGGCCACGCCCACCCGGCGGTCGTCGAGGCCGTCACCCGGCAGATCGGCTCCCTGGGCCACATCTCCAACTTCTTCATGGCCGAGCCGACCGTCGCCCTCGCCGAACGGCTGCTCACCCTGTTCGGCCGGGACGGCAAGGTCTTCTTCTGCAACTCCGGCGCCGAGGCCAACGAGGCCGCCTTCAAGATCGGCCGGCTGACCGGCCGGACCCACATCGTCGCCACCGAGGGCGCCTTCCACGGGCGGACCATGGGCGCCCTGGCGCTCACCGGCCAGGCCGGCAAGCGCGAGCCGTTCCTGCCGCTGCCCGGCGACGTCACCCACGTGCCGTTCGGAGACGCGCAGGCCCTGGCCGCGGCGGTGACGGACGAGACCGCGCTCGTCGTCCTGGAACCGATCCAGGGCGAGCTCGGCGTGGTCGTCCCGCCCGCCGGATACCTCAAGGCGGCCCGGGCCATCACGGCCGCGACCGGGGCGCTCCTCGTCCTGGACGAGGTGCAGACCGGCATCGGCCGGACCGGGCACTGGTTCGAGTACCAGGCCCACGAGGGCGTCCTGCCCGACGTGGTCACCCTCGCCAAGCAGCTCGGCGGCGGGCTGCCGCTCGGCGCGACCGTCGCCTTCGGGCGCGCGGCCGACCTGCTCCGGCCCGGCCAGCACGGCACGACCTTCGGTGGCAATCCCGTGGCCTGCGCCGCCGGGCTCGCCGTCCTCGACACCATCGAGAACGAGGGGTTGCTGGAGAACGTCAAGCGGCAGAGCGAGAGATTGCGGGACGGAATCGAGGGCCTCGGCCATCCGTTGATCGATTTCGTCCGGGGTACGGGACTCCTCCTGGGTATCGTGCTCACCGAGCCGCTCGCGCCGCAGGTGCGCCAGGCGGCTCAGGAGGCCGGATTCCTGGTGAACGCGCCCGCCCCCGACGTCGTCCGGCTGATGCCGCCGCTGAACCTCCGCGACGACGAGGCGGACGCGTTCCTCGGGGCGCTGCCCGGCATCCTCCAGGCAGTCAGCGGGGACGGACGATCCGGGGAATGAGACGACGATGAGCCAGGCGCAGGACAACGAGCAGCCGGGGGCGAACGGGCCCGCCGTGCCGCAGACCCGCACCGCCCGCCACCGCCGGATCGTGGACATCCTCAACCGGCAGCCGGTCCGGTCGCAGAGCCAGCTGGCGAAGCTGCTCGCCGACGACGGGCTGAGCGTCACGCAGGCGACGCTCAGCCGGGACCTGGACGAGCTGAACGCGGTGAAGATCCGCAATGCCGACGGCGACCTGATCTACGCGGTGCCCAGCGAGGGCGGGTTCCGCACGCCCCGGGCACCGCTGGGCGGTTCGGCGAAGGAGGAGCGGATGCGGCGGCTCTCGCAGGAGCTGCTGATCTCCGCGGAGGCCTCGGCGAACCTCGTGGTCCTGCGGACGCCTCCGGGGGCGGCGCAGTTCCTGGCCTCGGCGATCGACCAGGCCGAGCTGCACGACATCCTGGGGACGATCGCGGGTGACGACACGCTGATGCTGATCAGCAGGGACCCGACGGGTGGGCAGGCCCTGGCCGACCATTTGCTGAGGCTGGCCCAGAACGGTCACTGAGCGCCGTGGGGGAGCGGGGCGGGTGTCCGTGTGCGGGTGCGCTGTGGCTGGTCGCGCAGTTCCCTGCGGCCCTGAGGGGTGTGCCCCCGGCTGGATGTGCGGTGGGGGTGCGTTGTGGCTGGTCGCGCAGTTCCCCGCGCCCCTGGGTCGGCCCCGCGCTGCCAGGGGCGGCGCCCTCTCAAGGAGAGCGGCGCCCCGCTACGCTCTGAGCTGCGGGGCATGCGTGCCGCTAGGGGCGGCACGGGTGGGCGTGGGGGTCCCCCCTGCTCGAACGAAGCCGAGAGCTTGGGGGAGGCACCCCGTTTCGCCGGGCTGCGTAACGCCCCGCCCCCAGCCCCAGCTCAGCCCAGCCTCGCCGCCAACCCCCCGGTGCAGCGCACCTCGTCGCCGGCAGTGATCAGCAGTGCCTCGACACCCGGCAGCGACTCCAGCCACGCCAGCCCCTCCCGCGACCCCATCGCGAACGCCGCCGTGGCCCAGCAGTCCACCCACGTCAGCCGGGGCCCCACCACCGTCACGGAGACCAGGTCCGTCACGGCGGAACGACCCGTTCGAGGATCGACGATGTGGTCTCCCCGCTCCGCCGTACCGGACGTGGCCACGGACAGCTCCGACACCCCGGCCGCCGAGACCACCGCCGCCAGGCCGCCCGGCCGCAACGGGTCGGACACCCCCACGCGCCACGGCCGCTGCCCACCCGGTGTCCCGAGCAACTGCACATCGCCGCCGCCGTTGAGATTCACCCCGCACACCCCGGGCACCTCCGCCAGCCGCCGCGCCGCCCGTTCGACCGCCCAGCCCTTCACGATGCCGGTCGGATCGAGGCGGCCCTGGTACGACGTGCTGAACCAGCCGTGACTGAGCCGCTCCGCCTCCGCGGCCAGTTCCAGCACCTCGGCGACCTCGGGATCGCACTGCGCGACACTCACCTCACCGCGCTGCAGCCGCGAGATCTGACTGTCCTCGCGGTACGTGCTGAACACCGCGTCCACCCGGTGCAGCCCGGCCACGGCCTCGTCCAGGGCCGCACGCACGGCGGCCGGTTCCCCGCCGCGGACGTCGAAGGAGAAGACGGTCCCCATCGTCTCCTCGGCATGACGTACCGCGGCGGGAGCCTGTGCGGAGTCGGCCACCGTCTCAGCCACCGGCCTGGTCCAGCGCCGACTGGAGGGACTTCTTGTAGCCGGCGCTGGTGTACGTGGCTCCGGAGACGGCGTCGATGTCGGCGCTTCCGGCCGCGACGGCCGCCTGGTTGAGGCGGGGGACGGAGGAGGAGGTGATCTGGTCGCTGCGGCCGCCCTTGGGTGCCTGCACGGCCTCGGCCTTGGTGATCTTCCCGCCGGCCACGGTCACCCGCACCTGCACCGGCCCGTACTGCGTCTGCGCCACACTGCCGGTGAGCGTCTGCGTCGCCGCCTGACCGCCCCCGGACCCCGCCGCCTGACCGCCCCCGGACCCCGCCGCCTGACCGCCCCCCGAACCCGACGCCTGAGAGGAACCGCCCCCGGCCGGGGCCTTGTCCAGGGCCGACTGGAGGGACTTCTTGTAGCCGGCGCTGGTGTACGTGGCTCCGGAGACGGCGTCGATGTCGGCGCTTCCGGCCGCGACGGCCGCCTGGTTGAGGCGGGGGACGGAGGAGGAGGTGATCTGGTCGCTGCGGCCGCCCTTGGGTGCCTGCACGGCCTCGGCCTTGGTGATCTTCCCGCCGGCCACGGTCACCCGCACCTGCACCGGCCCGTACTGCGTCTGCGCCACATCGCCGGTCAGCGTCTGCGCGCCGCCCGCCCCCTGCTGGGCCCCGCCCGACGCCTTCGCCTTGTCCAGCGCCGACTGGAGGGACTTCTTGTAGCCGGCGCTGGTGTACGTCGCCCCGGAGACCGCGTCGATGTCCGCGCTCTGCGCCGCGACCACCGCCTGGTTCAGCCGCGGCACCGAACTGGCCGTGATCTGGTCGCTGCGGCCGCCCTTGGGTGCCTGGACCGCCTCGGCCTGGGTGATCTTGCCGTTGTTCATCGTCAGGCGGACCTGCACGGCGCCGTACTGCGTCTGCGCCGCGTCACCGGTGACCGCTCCGTTCACACCGCCCTGCGGTGCCTGCCCGGCCGCCGCGGGCGGAGCCTGCCCCGCCGCCTGGGCCGACCCCGGGTCGGAGGCCGGCTTGAGGGACAGCAGCAGCACGATCCCGGAGACGGTGGCTGCGCCGGCGAGCACGGCACGCCGGACGGGGTGAGACTTCCTCATCGTTTCCCAAACTCCTGAAGGGCCGTTGGTGTCCCGTCGCTCACATCTCGAACGACTCGTGATGGATACGGCGGGCGGGTACTCCCGCGCCGCGCAGTGCCTCGTAGACCGACTGCGCGAAGCCGGGCGGCCCGCACATGAAGACGTCGTGGTCGCCGATGTCCGGGATCTTGCGCTGGAGGGACTCCGCCGAGATGTCGGGGCGCTCGCCTTCCGGGCTGTTGACCGCGTACATCAGCCGCGCGCCGCGCTCGTCGGCGATCTTGGCGAGTTCGCCCCACAACGCCAGGTCCTGGGTGGTGTTGGCCCGGTACAGCAGGGTGATGTCGCCGGACGCGCCCGGCAGCGTCTCGAACAGCGCCCGCATCGGGGTGATGCCGACACCGCCCGCGACCAGCAGCACCTTGCCGCGGCTGCGCCGCTGCGCGGTCATCGCGCCGTACGGGCCCTCGGCCCACACCTTGGTGCCGGGCTCGAGGTCGCGCAGCCGGGAGGTGTGGTCACCGATCGCCTTGACCGTGATCCGCAGCATGTCCGGGCGGGGCGCCGCCGACAGCGAGTACGGGTGCGAACTGAAGCGCATGCCCGGTGCCTTGAACCGCCAGCGGAAGAAGTGCCCGGCCTCCGCGCCCATCCGGTGCAGCTTGCGCCCACTGATCAGCACGGACACGATCCCCGGCGTCTCCTCGATGACCGCCGCGACCCGCATCCGGTGACGCAGGTTCAACCGGATCGGGGTGAGGATCCGGTACCAGAGGACCAGCGCGGTCACCACGCCGTACAGCCCGTACCAGAAGGTCTTCGCGGCCGGCTCGACGGCGAACTCGTTGCCGGTCGTGATCTGGTGCCAGAACGTCATGTACACCGACGCGTACGTGAGCAGGTGCACGTGGTACCAGGTGTCGTAGCCGATCAGGCGCCGCACCCCGCCGATCGACAGGATCCCGATGAGGAACAGCAGGCCCGTGCCGATGGCGGCCTTGCCCATGTCCGGCAGCTGGTTGACGGAGTCCACCGTCTGCTGGACGACGTCACCGAGCCCCTTGCCCGCCTGGAGCGCGTAGCCCCACATGGTGAGGAAGACGTGGGCCAGCACCAGACAGAGCGTGTAGCGGCCGGTCATCGCGTGCCAGCGCGCCACCCGGTCGGTCCCCACCCGGCGCTCCAGCGCGGGCACCCGGGCCATCTGGAGCACCACGAGCGCCATGAGGTACCCGGCGAGCAGACCGGTGATCCGGCCCGCGGCCAGGATCTTGCTCGTGTTGTCGGCGAGGGACGGCGTGTTGTCCCACCACAGCCACAGCACGGCCGCCGCACCGGCCCACAGGGCGATCAGCAGCGGGACGGCGGGTGAGCGGCGCGGGCGGATGCGGCGCATCGTCTGGCGGCGGGCGGCACGTCCGCCTGCGAGCGTGGTGGTCACGGTTCCTCCGTGGGGACTTGACCCTTGGCCCACACATACGTGCCGGGGCACGGGAGCGTTCAGCCGCGCGCCGACTCGGGCACGAACAGGAGTGACCGTTGGTAACACTCACACGGTCGGCGCCCCCGTCACACGCGGGTGACGGCCGTGCTCCCGCTCCGCGTGCCCACGGCGATGTGCGGCCGCCGCGCGGGGTCGGCCCAGACGAGGATCCGCCGCATCGCCTCCCCGGGCACCGACACACAACCGGCGGTCGCCCCCCGCCCGTTGACGTGGAGGAAGATGCCCGCGCCGCGCCCCCGCACCGGACGCTTGTAGTTGAAGCCGACGACGAGCGCGTGCGCGTACTGCGTCGCGTAGCCGATCAGGTGCTCGGACTCGGCGGCCCGGCAGTCCGCCGCGCGCGGCTCGGTCCAGCGGTTGTAGGAGCGGGAGTCGTTGTCCTGGCACCACCAGGAGTCCTGGTGCACCCGTCGGTAGGGGTACGCCGTCCCGCGCGGCGCCGCCTCGATCCCGAAGGCGTACGGCAGGTCGTAGAGGCCGGTCGGTGTGGTGTTCGTGCCCTGCGTGCGGCCGGCGCCCGCGACGAGCCCGTTCGCTCCGAAGCGGGCGGGCGCGGAACCCCGCTTCACCCAGCGCCCGCCCGAGCGGTCCCACCAGGTGACGGTCCCCGTCGTCGAGGCCCGCGTCGGGGCCACCGCGGTGATGAGCTGGGTGCCGCCGCCGGTGTGGGCCATCCGCGCGGGCAAGGGCGGCGGGGGCGCGGGCGGCCCGGCACCGAGCACGATCAGAGAGGAGACGGCGAGGGCGACGGCACCGGGGCGCATGCCTCAGACCGTAGAGGGCGGCAGCGGCAACGGCAGCCCGGGTAGTCCGTCCAGGCTGCTGGCGATGTGCTCCTTCCTGCTGAAGTAGGCGCTGAGGGACGCGTCGTCCTCCCGGGCGAAGCGCTTTCCGTGCAGGTCCCGCTCCTCCTCGTACGTCATGAAGGGAACCGCGTAACCGCAGGTGTCGCGGATGAGTTCGGCGGTGACGACGATGATCGCGCGCAGGCCGTGCCGCGCCGGGTCGATGTCGGGGAAGCGCCCGAGCAGCTCTCCGAAGCGGGGGTCGTCACGGAAGACCGGCTCGCCCCTGCCGTGCACGCGCACGATGTTCGGCGGGCCCTGGAAAGCACACCACATCAGCGTGATCCGCCCGTTCTCCCGCAGGTGGGCGATGGTCTCGGCGTTGGAGCCGGCGAAGTCGAGGTAGGCCACGGTGTGCTCGTCCAGCACCGCGAACGAGCCCTTGAGGCCCTTGGGGGAGAGGTTGACCGTACCGTCCGCCGCCAGGGGCGCGGTGGCGGTGAAGAAGACCGGCTGCCCCTCGATGAACGTGCGGAGTCGGCCGTCTATGCGCTCATGAGTCTTTCCCATGTCGAACGATTATGGCCGTGAACCTTTCGAGCGTCTAAGGAATTGCGGGGTCCGGTCACCTCGGCCGGACCCCGCGGGCAGGCGTCGTCCATGGCCGCCCCGGCCGGCGCTCCCGCGGGGCGGCCACAGCGCCTGTCACCTCACTTGTTGAGGGTGCACGCGGCCAGGGCCTCCAGGCCCTGCGGCTTGGCGGCGGTCCGTCCGATGGCGGTGGCGATGCGGTTGACGGTCGAGACGCGCTTGTCCTTGAGGGGGCCGAGGATGGCGTTCTGGACGAAGTTGGGGCCGCCCTGGCCGACGGTGTCGACCAGACGCTTGTTGGCCTCCTGGATCTGCGTGTTGAGCAGGGTGAGGTTGCGGTCGACCTCGGCCTTGGCGGAGGCGGGCACGGCCGGGAGCTTGGAGCGGACGTCCGGGCAGGTGATCGTGCCGGCACCGGCGTTACCGGCGTTCCCCGGATTGCCGACGTTGCCCGCGTTCCCTGCATTGCCGGCGCTGCTCGCGTTGCCGCCCGCCTGCGGCTTGCCGGCCGCGCCGCCGCCCGCGTTGGTACCCGCGCCGTTCAGCGTGCAGGCGGCCAGGGCCTCCAGGCCCTGCGGCTTGGCGGCGGTCCGTCCGATGGCGGTGGCGATGCGGTTGACGGTCGAGACGCGCTTGTCCTTGAGGGGGCCGAGGATGGCGTTCTGGACGAAGTTGGGGCCGCCCTGGCCGACGGTGTCGACCAGACGCTTGTTGGCCTCCTGGATCTGCGTGTTGAGCAGGGTGAGGTTGCGGTCGACCTCGGCCTTGGCGGAGGCGGGCACGGCCGGGAGCTTGGAGCGGACGTCCGGGCAGGTGATCGTGCCCGGCCCGGCCAGCGTCCGGGCGTTCTCGGCGCCGCTGTCGGGCGTCTCCCCGGCGAGGGCGAAGCCGGCGATCACCGTGCCGGACAGTGCCACCGCGGCGGCGCCGCCGATGAACGTGACGCGACGCTTGTTGTACTTCGGAAGAGCCCTGGACATGCGGATGCCTCACTAGGGGTCGTGGTGTCATCGGTGTCGTAACGCGGCGCCTGCGTTCGGCGAGAGGTACGAGTAAGCGGTTTCTCGCGTTCAAAGGATCTTCAAATTGCTCTCACGTGGCCGGAAACCGCCTGCCGGCCCTGCTGGATTGACGAATCATGCAGAAGTCTGCATACTCATGCATGACGGTGAGGCACATCCACCCCCCTTGAGGAGCGCAGCAGGTGAGCAGCAACAGCGGTGACGTCCGGCTCTGGGGCGGCCGGTTCGCCGACGGTCCCGCCGAGGCCCTGGCGAAGCTGTCCGCGTCCGTCCACTTCGACTGGCGGCTCGCGCCGTACGACATCGCCGGTTCGCGTGCCCACGCGCGCGTGCTGCACAAGGCGGGCCTGCTCACGGAGGACGAGCTGACTCGCATGATCGCCGGCCTCGACCAGCTGGAGGCGGACGTCGCCGACGGCTCGTTCGTGGGCACCATCGCCGACGAGGACGTCCACACCGCCCTGGAGCGCGGCCTCCTGGAGCGCCTCGGCGCCGGCCTCGGCGGCAAGCTGCGCGCGGGCCGCTCCCGCAACGACCAGGTCGCGACCCTCTTCCGCATGTACCTGCGTGACCACGCCCGGATCGTCGGCGGCCTGATCGCCGAGCTCCAGGACGCGCTGATCGGTCTGGCCGAGGCCCACCCCGACGTGGCGATGCCCGGCCGCACGCACCTCCAGCACGCCCAGCCCGTCCTCTTCGCCCACCACGTCCTGGCCCACGTCCAGTCCCTCTCGCGGGACGCGGAGCGGCTGCGCCAGTGGGACGCGCGGACCGCGGTCTCGCCCTACGGCTCGGGCGCCCTGGCGGGTTCCTCCCTCGGGCTGGACCCGGAGGCCGTGGCGGAGGACCTCGGTTTTGAACACGGCTCGGCCGGCAACTCCATCGACGGCACGGCCTCCCGGGACTTCGTCGCCGAGTTCGCCTTCATCACGGCGATGATCGGCGTCAACCTCTCCCGGATCGCCGAGGAGGTCATCATCTGGAACACGAAGGAGTTCTCCTTCGTGACCCTGCACGACGCCTTCTCGACGGGCTCGTCGATCATGCCGCAGAAGAAGAACCCGGACATCGCCGAGTTGGCCCGGGGCAAGTCGGGCCGCCTGATCGGCAACCTCACGGGCCTGATGGCCACGCTCAAGGCGCTCCCGCTCGCGTACAACCGCGACCTCCAGGAGGACAAGGAGCCGGTCTTCGACTCCATCGACCAGCTGGAGATCCTGCTCCCGGCCTTCACCGGCATGATGGCCACCCTCACCGTCCACCGCGAGCGCATGGAGGAACTGGCCCCGGCCGGCTTCTCCCTCGCCACGGACATCGCCGAGTGGCTGGTGAAGCAGGGCGTGCCGTTCCGGGTGGCCCACGAGGTCGCGGGCGAGTGCGTGAAGGTCGCCGAGGCCGAGGGCAAGGAACTGGACGAGCTCACCGACGAGCAGTTCGCCAAGATCTCCGCCCACCTCACCCCCGAGGTCCGCACGGTCCTCAACGTCCCCGGCGCCCTGGCCTCCCGCAACGGCAGGGGCGGCACGGCCCCGAGCGCGGTCGCCGTCCAGCTGGCGGAGGTGAAGGCCGACGTGGCGGCCCAGCACGAGTGGGCGGTGGCCAGGAAGCAGGCCTGAGGGGCACGCCCCCTCAGGGGCGCGGGGCTGTACCGATGTGCGGCTCCGCCGCGTGGGCGCGAACAAGCGAAGACGACCCGCACTCGCCGAAACACCGCAACGGCCGAGCTCCGAGGCGAAGGTCATCGCGGGTACGTTGGTCGGAAGCCGTACCGGAGCCGACCGAACGGAGCCCGCGATGCCCTTCGCCCGCCTGGCCACTGCGACCACCCCCACCTGCCACATCGGCCTCGGCCTCGCCGCCGTAGGGCGCCCGGGCTACATCAACCTCGGCCGGGACGAAGACCTCGGAGAAGACCGGAGCGTCGAGACGCTCCGCACCCGCACGCACGAACTCCTCGACGCCGCCTACGCCCAGGGCGTCCGCTACTTCGACGTGGCCCGCTCCTACGGCCGCTCCGAGGAGTTCCTCGCCGACTGGCTGAAGGACAGGCCCGGCCTCGACGACATCGTCGTAGGCAGCAAGTGGGGCTACACGTACACCGCCGACTGGTCCACCGACGCCGAGAAGCACGAGGTCAAGGACCACAGCCTCGCCACCTACGAACGCCAGCGCGCCGAGAGCGACGCCCTGCTCGGCGACCGGCTCGACCTCTACCAGATCCACTCGGTGACCCCGGACAGTCCGGCCCTCACCGACAAGGAGCTGCACGCGAAGCTCGCGGAGGCCGCCGCGCAGGGCCTCACCGTCGGGTTCTCCACCAGCGGCCCCACCCAGGCGGACGCGATCCGTGCCGCCCTCGCGGTGACGGTCGACGGCGAACCCCTCTTCCGTACCGTGCAGTCCACGTACAACGCGCTGGAGACCTCCGCCGCGCCCGCCCTCGCCGAGGCCCACGACGCCGGACTCACCGTGATCGTCAAGGAGGGCATGGCCAACGGCCGGCTCGCCGGACCGCACGCCCCCGGCGCCCTGCGGGAGATCGCCGACCGGACCGGGCTGGGCTGCGACGCCGTCGCCCTGGCCGTCATCCTCCGGCAGCCCTGGGCCGGTGTCGTCCTCTCCGGTGCCGCCACCACCAACCAGCTCGCCTCGAACCTGCACGCGGCGGTCGTCGACCTCGACGACGACCAGCTGACCCGCCTCGCCGCGCTGGTGGAGGAGCCGCACGCCTACTGGCAGCGGCGGGCACAGCTGCCCTGGCACTGATCACACCGGCACCGCACCACCACGGCAGTGGTGAGTCACGCATGCCCCGCGTGAGACATTCGTGTCTCATATGGGTTAGGCTTGTCTCATGGCTGTCGACCCTGAGCACGTGCTGCGCGCCGCCGCCGCCCTGCTGACCCGCAAATCCACCGCGACCATGGACGAGGTCGCCAAGGCCGCCGGGATCAGCCGGGCCACGCTGCACCGACACTTCGCCGGACGCGATGCCCTCGTCCGGGCACTGGAGGCGCTCGGCATCGCGGAGTGCGAGGCGGCGCTGGACGTGGCCCGGCTCGACGAGGGCACGGCGAGCGAGGCGGTCCGCCGCCTGGTCGGGGCCATGGAGCCCGCCGCCGGACTGCTCGCGTTCCTCTACACCGAGAACCAGCTGTTCGAGGGCGAGGGCCAGAACGCCGGCTGGGCCACGATCGACGACCGGATCTCCGGCCTGTTCCGCCGCGGCCAGCTCGGCGGCGAGTTCCGCATCGACCTCACGCCCGCGTGGCTCACCGAGGCGCTCTACGGCCTCATGGCCTCCGGCGCCTGGATGGTGCACAGCGGCAAGGGCGCACCCAAGGACTTCCAGCACATGATCGTCGAGCTGCTGCTCGGCGGCGCACTCAGGAGAGAGGAATCATGACCAGCACCCTGCAGGCGGCGGAGACGACCGAGGCGGTGAAGCGCCCGGGCCGCTGGCTCGCGCTCGGCGTCCTCGTGCTCGCCGTGCTGCTGGTGGCCGTCGACGCGACCGTCCTCGGTCTCGCGACCCCCTACATCAGCGAGGACCTCAAGCCCTCCGGCACCCAGCTGCTGTGGATCGGCGACGTGTACTCGTTCGTCATCGCCGGTCTGCTCGTGTCCATGGGCAGCCTCGGCGACCGGATCGGCCGCAAGCGGATCCTGCTGGTCGGGGCCACGGCGTTCGGCGCGATATCCGTCGTCAACGCCTACGCCGGCACGCCCGAGATGATGATCGCCGCACGGGCGCTGCTCGGCGTCGCCGGAGCGACCCTCATGCCGGCGACGCTCGCCCTGATCCGCAACCTCTTCCACGACCCGCGCGAACGCAGCCTCGCCGTCGGCATCTGGGGCGCCACCGCCTCCGCGGGTACGGCGGTCGGTCCGATCGTCGGCGGGTTCCTGCTGGAGCACTTCTGGTGGGGTTCGGTCTTCCTGATCAACCTGCCCGTGATGGCCGTCCTGGTCCTCGTCGGCATCAAGCTGCTGCCCGAGTCGCGCACCGCGAACCCCGGCCCCTGGGACCTGGTCAGCGTCGTGCTGTCGCTGGTCGGCATGATCGGCGTCGTGTACGCGATCAAGGAGGCCGCCACCCACGGCTTCGGCTGGAGCACCCTGGCGGCGGGCCTGCTGGGCGCGGCCGCCCTGTACGGATTCGTACGCCGTCAGCTCAGGCTGCCCGCCCCGCTGCTGGACATGCGGCTGTTCCGGCACCGCGGCTTCAGCGGGGCGGTGCTGGCCGATCTGCTGACCATCCTCGGCCTGTCCGGGCTGGTGTTCTTCCTGTCCCAGTACCTGCAACTCGTCCAGGGCAGGGGGCCGTTCGAGGCCGGGCTCGCCGAACTGCCCGCAGCCGTCGGTGCGGTGGTGGCCGGACTGGTCGCGGGGCGTGCGGCCCGGCGCTTCTCGGTGCGGGCCGTGGTCTCCGGGGGCCTCGCGGCGATCGGCGCCGCGCTGGCCGTGCTGACCGTGCTCGGCCAGTCCACCGGCTACCCGCTGCTCGGGGCGGCGCTGCTGGTGGTCGGTGTCGGGGCCGGCTTCTCGTTCACCGTGACCGCCGACGTGATCCTCTCCAGTGTGCCCAAGGAGCACGCGGGCTCCGCGTCCGCCGTGTCCGAGACGGCGTACGAACTCGGTGCGGCACTCGGTATCGCCGCGCTGGGCTCCATCGTCACCGGCGTCTACCGCGACTTCACCGGCCCGACGGGCACACCGGCCGCGGCCCACGAGTCACTGGGCGGCGCGGTGGAGTCGGCGGCGCACATGCCGGCCCACAGCGCCGAGGCGATGCTGGAAGCGGCCCGTACGTCCTTCGTCGACGGCCTGGCCCTGGCAGCCGGCGCCGGCGCCGCGGTCCTCCTGGCGGCAGCGGTGGCGGCCTGGTTCCTGCTGAGGGGCCAGAACCTGGAAGACAGCGAACCGACCCACCATTAAGAACCACGCCCCAAAGGGGCGCGGGGAACTACGCGAACCGGGCACGGGGGGTCCAACCCCACAACGCCCGGGGAGCGAGGCCCAAAGGGGCGCGGGGAACTGCGCGAACCGGGCACGGGGTGTTACCCCACAACGCCCGGGGAGCAATGCCCCAAAGGGGCGCGGGGGACTGCGCGACGAGCCCCCACAACCCGCAGCCGCCGACGAACCGGTCCCCCCGACCCCACCCGCGCCCCGAAGAACCTACGCCGCTTCTTTCGCCTTGCTCGCGTACATGTCCACGTACTCCTGCCCCGACAACCGCATCACCTCGGCCATCACCGAGTCCGTCACGGCTCGCAGTACATAGCGATCCCGGTCCATCCCCTCGTACCGGGAGAACTCCATCGCCTCACCGAACCGCACCGTGACCTTCCCCGGCCGGGGCAGCCCCGCCCCACCCGGCTGCAGCTTGTCCGTACCGATCATGGCGAACGGCACCACCGGCGCCCCCGTCATCAGGGTCAGCCGGGCGATCCCCGTCCGCCCCCGGTACAGCCGCCCGTCGGGCGACCGCGTCCCCTCGGGGTAGATCCCGAAGACCCGGCCTTCCTCCAGCACCCGCCGGCCGGTCATCAGCGCGGCGACACCGCCCCGCCCACCGTCCCGGTCGACCGGGATCATGCCGACACCGGTGAAGAACCAGGCCATCAGCCGCCCCTTGACCCCCTTCCCGGTCACGTACTCGTCCTTGCCGATGAAGAAGACCTGACGGTCGCAGACCAGCGGCAGGATCATCGAGTCGATGAACGTCAGGTGGTTGCCGGCCAGGATGACAGGGCCGTCGCCGGGAATGTGCTCCGCACCCTCCACCTGTGGGCGGAACATCAGGCGCATGATCGGGCCGAGCACTGCCTTGATGAGCGCGAAGCGGGACAACGGACCCTCCGGTGTCAAGGGGTTCTGTATGAGTCTGTGCAGGTGAGGACGATACTCGTGGCCCCGGTCATCGCGCACATCGGGCACGGCGACTTCACCGATGCCTTACGCACTGTTGACGCGTGTTTACCTGCGGTGGTGCACGGCCGACGGTACGTAACGCGACCGACATGCTGTGACGCACATCGCCCCGGAGCCCACCGCACGCGTTCCCAGAACGGCACGCCCGAATCGAACATGATGCGACGAGCCATCAACTCATGCTCCTCACCAGGCACTACGACATCCCGCGTCACCCGCGTGTTCCACCCCGGGTCTCCCACCGGTCATGTACGCGCCCCTACGATCGGCCCGCACGGACGAGCCGCGACGGCAGGAAGGGCGCTCATGGGAACGCAGGAGTCGAACGAAGAAACGAGCGGTACGGGACGGCGGGCCCTGCTCGGCGCCGCGGTGCTCGGGGCGGGCGGAGCGGTCCTCGGCATGGCCGGCACGGCCCGCGCCGACGGAGCCCGGCACGGTGGCGGCGGATTCAAGAGCCTGCCCAAGCCGACGATCATCGGCCACCGCGGCGCCAGTGGCTACCGCCCCGAGCACACCTTCGGTTCGTACCAGCTCGCCCTCGACCTGGGTGCCGACATCGTCGAGGCGGGCGACCTGGTGCCCACCAAGGACGGGCACCTGGTCTGCCGTCACGAGCCGGAGATCGGCGGCACCACGGACGTCGCCGACCACCCCGAGTTCGCCGACCGCAAGACGACCAAGCTGCTCGACGGCGTCTCCACCACCGGCTGGTTCACCGAGGACTTCACGCTCGCCGAGCTGAAGACCCTGCGCGCGGTCGAGCGCATCCCGGCCAACCGCCCGCACAACACCCTCTACAACGGCCGCTGGGAGATCCCCACCTTCGACGAGGTCCTCAGGTGGCAGGACGAACAGACCCGCAAGCGCGGCAAGCAGGTGTGGATCTACCCCGAGCTGAAGCACCCCACCTACTTCCGCAAGCAGGGTCTGCCCCTGGAGGAGCGGGTCGCCAGGCTGCTGCGCACCTACCGCAAGGACCGGCGCAGCTCCCCGGTCATCCTCCAGTCCTTCGAGCCGACCAGCATCCAGCGCTTGCACAAGATCGTCGACAATCCGCTGGTCGTCCTGCTGTCCTCGGCCGGCTCCCGCCCCTGGGACTTCGTCGAGACCGGCGACCCGCGCACGGTCGCCGACCTGGTCAAGCCGGCCGGCCTTCGTGAGATCGCCTCCTACGCCCAGGGCATCGGCCCGACCCTGGACCTGGTCGTCCCGCGCGACGCCCAGGGCAGGCTCACCACGCCGACGACCCTGGTCGCCGACGCGCACCGGGTCGGTCTCGTCCTGCACCCGTACACCATGCGCAACGAGAACCCCTTCCTGCCCGCGGACTTCCGCAAGGGCACGGACGCGGACGCCTACGGTGACGTCTTCGGCGCCTACAAGGCGTACTTCGCGACCGGCATCGACGGCGTCTTCACCGACCAGCCCGACACGGGTCTGCTGGCCCGGGAGGACTTCAAGGGCTGACCCCCGTCAACAGCCGGGGCCACACCCCCCGGTCGAGTGAGCTTCGGCCGCCCGGGCAACCCGCCGCCCGGGCGGCCGCGTCGCTCCGCATATGACGCACGACCTGGTCACCGCCCTGCGCCCGCTGCTCACCGCGGAGGCCTGCGCGGAGGCACATTTCAGCGGAACCGAGCCGGGTGATCTGGAGCAGGCGGTCTGGCTCCGCCTGCTGGAGCGCCTCGACGCGGAGGACCCGCCGCTCGACCCCGAGCAGTGGCTGCGCCGCGCCGTCCGCTCCGAGGTGCGCCGCACCCGCCGCAGGCACCGCCTCGAACGGCCGTACGCCGGTGAACCGGTCGACGACCAGGACCCCGACCCCGAACAGCTCGCCCTCACGGCGGCCCGTGGCCGGGCCCTGCGTGAGGCGGTGCGCCGCCTCCCGGGCCGCTGCCCCCGGCTCATGGAGGCCCTGCTCTCGCCTGAGGACCTGACATACCGGGAAATCGCAGGGGAGTTGGGTATCTCACAGGGGAGTCTTGGCCCGGAACGTTCCAGATGCCTGGGATGTCTCAGGAGATTGCTGTCGCCGGAGGTTGCGGCCCGCTGAGGACGGGGATAGGAGTGGGGACGACAGGTGATCAGATGAGCGGGAGGCGTGCGCACATGGGCATGAGCGTGATCATCTCTGCGGCGGCCGAGCAGGACGCGGAGCAGATCTTCAGGCTGCAGTACCTGTGCTTCCAGTCGGAGGCGGCGCTGTACGGGAACTACCGCATCGACCCGCTCGTCCAAAGCCTCGACTCGGTCCGCGAGGAGGTCACCCGCGACTGCGTCTTCGTGGCCCGGCTCGGCGAGGAGGTCGTCGGCTCGGTCCGCGGCTCCGTCACCGAGGACGGCGCCGCCGCGATCGGCAAGCTCTGCGTCCACCCGCGCCTCCAGGGACACGGCATCGGAGCCCGCCTCCTCCGGGCCGCCGAGTCGGCCCTCGCCGACCAGCACGGCGCCACACGCTTCCGTCTCCACACGGGCCACCGCAGCGAGGGCAACCTCCGCCTCTACCGCAAGGTCGGCTACGAGACGGTGGGCAGGTCCCAGGGCGCCGACGGCGTACCGATGATCATCCTGGAGAAGCCGGCCGGCACCTACGCGGCGACAGCTTGATCCGCCCCTTCAGGGGCTCGGGGAACTGCGCGAACGACCCCCACACGGTCCGCGGCCGCCTGACGGACCTCAGGCGGCATCCTCCTTGGGCGCACCCTTGCGCAGCCAGTAGATGGCGGACAACGGCAAGAGCACGGGAATGAAGAGGTACCCCATCCCGAAGTCCGACCACACCGTCGCGTCCGGGAAGGCGGACGGCTCGACCAGGGTCCAGGTCCCCACCGTCAGCACCCCCACCAATTCGGCGACACAGCACGCGAGGGCGACCCTCCGCGCCGTCTCCCCACCCCGCACCAGCGTGTACGTGATGAACCCGTACACGACACCCGCCACGGCCGACAGCGAGTACGCCAGCGGCGCGCGGTCGAACTCCGTCGCGATCTGATACGCGGACCGCGACACCGCTCCCACGACCATCACGCCGTACAGCCACACCAGCAGCGTGCCCGGTCCGCTGATCAGCCGGCGCCGGCTCACCTCAGCCTCCCCAGATGTCATAGAGACGCACCTCCAGCACCGCCAGCACCACACCACCGGCGGCCACCGTCACGGAACCCCACCGGGTCCGCTCGGCCAGCGACATGAACCCCGCCGCCGGGACACACGCGAACGCCCCCAGCAGATACGCCACGAAGATCGTCGTGCCCTGCTCCGGCTTCTCGCCCTGCGCGAGCAGCACGATCCCCACGACCAACTGGATCAGCGACAGCAGGGTGACCACGGCCATCCCGATGAAGTGCCAGTCCTTCGTCGGCTGGTCGCGGTAGGCCGCCCAGCCGCACCAGGCGGCGAGCAGCAGCGCGGCGACGCCGGTCACCAGCGTCAGGGCATTCAGCATGCAGCGACCTTATTACGGCCGAAAAGGCCCCCTGCGTCCGGCCCTGGCCTGCACCGTAGGGTCGAGGGCATGACGATCCACGCCCGGGCCCTGCTGTTCGACAACGACGGAACCCTCGTCTCCTCCCTCGCCTCGGTGGACCGCTGCTGGACGCGGTGGGCCGAGGAGTACGGGATCACGGCCGAGGCGTTCGCACGCATCGAACTGCACGGCCGGCCGGCCGCCGAGATAGCCGCCGACCTGCTGCCCGCCGAGGTCGTACCGGCCGCCGTCGCGCGGATCGAGGATCTGGAGGTGGCGGACGTGCCCCACGGCGGCGTGCGGCTGCTGCCGGGCACCCGGGCCTTCCTCGACGCGCTGCCCGCCGAATGCTGGGCCGTCGTCACCTCGGCCACCCGGCGTCTGGCCGAGGCCCGGCTCGACGCCGTCGGCATCCTGCCCAAGACGCTCGTCGCCGCCGACGACATCACCCGCGGCAAGCCCGACCCGGAGCCCTACCTGCTCGCGGCCCGCACCCTCGGCGTCGACCCCGCGCACTGCGTCGTCTTCGAGGACGCCCCCGCGGGCCTGGCGGCCGGGCGCGCCGCGGGCATGACCACCGTGGCGTTGACCACAACCCACCAGGCCCACGAACTCCGTGCCGATCTGGTCGTCGAGAACCTGTCGGCCCTGTCCGCGCTGGTCACCGAGCAGGGCGTGGAGATCTCCGTGTGCCGCTGACGGCCCCGGATTCCGTCCACCGCTGTCCAGCATGCGGACAGCGGAGGGTTGGTCAGGACCGTACGCATGTTTTACTGACGACATGACCACGACGAGCGACCGCATCCCCGCGACCGAGGCGACCCTGACGCCCGGTGCTCGTTGTATGTGTCGAATGTGCGCCTTCTAGAGGGCCCCTGCACCACCCCTGAGCTCGCGCCCCGAAGCGAGACGCGGCCCGTCCGCACGCCCTGAGCGCTGCGTGACCCGAGGCCGCCCCGCGCACATGTTTCTCCCGGTTCCACTCTTCAGCGAGAACCGTGTCGCGTCCCTGACCGAATGCACCTGTGCCCGGGCACACCCACGCCCGCGCACTCGACAGTGACGGAATCCCAGTGATCACCACCTCGGGCCTGACCAAGGTCTACCGTGCACGCGGCCGCGAGGTCACCGCCCTGGACGGCGTCGACCTGCACGTCCGCGAAGGCGAGGTGTACGGCGTCATCGGCCAGTCCGGCGCCGGCAAGTCCTCGCTCATCCGCTGCGTCAACCTGCTGGAACGCCCCACCGCCGGCACCGTGACCGTCGCCGGGCAGGACCTCACCGCCCTGGCCGGCCGCGGCCCGCGCGCCGGCCGGGAACTGCGGCAGGCGCGCAGCCGCATCGGCATGGTCTTCCAGCACTTCAACCTGCTGTCCTCCCGGACCGTCCAGGACAACGTCGAGCTGCCGCTGGAGATTCTCGGGAAGTCCGGCAAGGAACGCTCCCGCAAGGCGCTGGAACTGCTCGACCTGGTCGGCCTCGCCGACAAGGCGAAGTCCTACCCGGCGCAGCTCTCCGGCGGCCAGAAGCAGCGCGTCGGCATCGCCCGCGCCCTCGCCGGCGACCCCAAGGTGCTGCTGTCCGACGAGGCCACCAGCGCCCTCGACCCGGAGACCACCCGCTCGATCCTGGCCCTGCTGCGCGACCTCAACCGGCAGCTCGGCCTGACCGTCCTGCTCATCACCCACGAGATGGACGTCGTGAAGTCGGTCTGCGACTCGGCCGCCCTCATGGAGAACGGGCGCATCGTCGAGTCGGGCACGGTCAGCGAACTGCTCGCCACCCCGGGCTCCGAGCTGGCCGCCGCGCTGTTCCCGCTCGACGGCGAGGCCTCCGGCGACGACCGCACCGTCGTCGACGTCACCTTCCAGGGCGAGAGCGCCACCCAGCCCGTCATCTCGCAGCTCGCCCGCACCTACAACATCGACATATCGATCCTCGGCGCCGCCATCGACACCGTCGGCGGCCTCCAGGTCGGCCGGATGCGCATCGAACTGCCCGGCCGCTACGAGGACAACGTGGTGCCCATCGGCTTCCTGCGCGAGCAGGGCCTCCAGATCGACGTCCCGGGCCACGAGTCCGCACTGGTGAAGGAGAGTGCCAAGTGACCTGGTCCGAGATGCAGCCCCTGCTGGAGCAGGCGTGTTGGGACACCCTCTACATGGTCGGCTGGTCCACGCTCATCGCCGTCGTCGGCGGACTGCCGCTCGGCATCCTGCTGGTCCTCACCGACCGCGGCGGCCTCCTGCAGAACGTCGCCGCCAACAAGGTGATCGGGCAGATCGTGAACATCGCCCGCTCCCTGCCGTTCATCATCCTGATGGTCGCGCTGATGGGCTTCACCCGCTCGATCACAGGGACGACCATCGGCGTCGAGGCCGCCATCGTGCCGCTCGCCGTCGGCGCCATCCCGTTCTTCGCGCGCCTGGTCGAGACGGCCGTCCGCGAAGTGGACCACGGGCTCGTCGAGGCCGTGCAGGCCATGGGCGGCAACACCTGGACCGTCGTCCGCAAGGTCCTCGTCCCCGAGTCCCTGCCGTCGCTGATCTCCAGCACCACCACCACGATCGTCGCCCTCATCGGCTACTCCGCCATGGCGGGCACGGTCGGCGCCGGGGGCCTCGGGGACATCGCGATCCGTTACGGCTACCAGCGCTTCGAGACCCAGCTGATGTGGATCACCGTCGCGATCCTCGCCGTCGTCATCTCGGTCATCCAGTTCGCCGGCGACTACGCGGCCCGCTCCCTGCACCGCCGCGGCGCCCACTCCGGCCCCGCCCCCAGACTGCGGCTCCTCAAAGCCGCCTCCTGAACCCCCCGTGCACCCACCACGGGGTCGCATCACTCGCAAGGTCATAAGGAAAGGCACTTTTCGTGCGTAACACCGCCAAGATCACCACCGCCGTTCTCGCCGCCGGAGCCCTCACCCTCGGGCTCAGCGCCTGCGGAGCGGACAGCTCCGACACCGACGGACCCCTGATCGTCGCCGCCAGCCCCGTCCCGCACGCCGAGATCCTCACGTTCGTCAAGGACAACCTGGCGAAGAAGGAGGGCCTCGACCTGCAGGTCAAGGAGTTCACCGACTACGTCACGCCGAACACGGCGACGCAGGACGGCTCCGTCGGCGCCAACTACTTCCAGAACAAGCCGTACCTCGACGACTTCAACAAGAAGAACGGCACCGACATCGTGCCCGTCGTCACGGTCCACCTGGAGCCGCTCGGTCTCTACTCCCACAAGGTCAAGAAGGCCGACGACCTGAAGAGCGGTGCGACCGTCGCCATCCCCAACGACACGGTCAACGAGGCCCGCGCCCTGAAGCTCCTCGCTGCCAACGGACTCATCACGCTCAAGGACGGCGTCGGCAACGAGGCGACCCCCTCCGACATCACCAAGAACCCCAAGAACCTCAAGTTCAAGGAGCTGGAGGCGGCCCAGACCCCGCGCTCCCTCGACGACGTGGACGCCGCCGTGGTCAACGGCAACTACGCCATCGAGTCCGACCTCGAGCCGTCCAAGGACGCCCTCGTCCTGGAGTCCCCGAAGAACAACCCCTACGGCAACTTCCTCGCCGTGAAGAAGGGCAACGAGGACGACCCGCGCGTGAAGAAGCTCGCGAAGCTCCTCACCTCGCCCGAGGTCAAGAAGTTCATCCAGGAGAAGTACGCCGGCTCCGTGCTCGCCTCCTTCTGAGCCCACGTCCGGCACCCGCGCACGGGACCTTCCCCACCCCACCGGGTGAGGAAGGTCCCGTGGTGCGGATCAGTGCTTTCATGCTGCATGCTGGGCAGTTCAGCATGCCCTGAAGGTTCACCGAAGGTTACGGAGCGGCGCATGACGAGCACCTTCCCCAACATCTCCATCAGCACGGAGCGGTTGGTGCTGCGTCCCCTCGACGAAGACGACGTCCCTTCCCTGACCGCGATGATGAACGACGAACAGGTGGCGGCCTGGACCTCCGTGCCCCAGCCCTTCACGGAGAGCGGCGCCCGCACCTGGATCACCGAGTACGCCCCCACGCAGCGCACCGAGGGACACGGCATCGACTTCGCCGTCACCGAGTTCCTCACCCAGCGCCTGGTCGGCGTCATCCAGCTCACCAGGACCAACTGGCACGTCCGCTCCACCGAGCTGTCGTACATCATCGCCCCCTGGGCGCGCGGCGAGGGCTACGCCTCCGAGTCCGCCCTGGTCACCGCCCAGTGGCTCTTCACGGACCAGAAGTTCGAGCGCATCGAACTGCGCACGGCCGCCGACAACACCGCCTCCCAGCAGGTCGCCCAGAAGATCGGCTGTATCAGCGAGGGCGTCCTGCGCAACGCCTGCATAGCCCGGGCCCGTGCCGAGGACGGCACATGGACCGACGTACGCACCGACTTCATCGTCTGGAGCCTGCTCCCCGAGGACCTCGAGGGTGTCGGCGAACAGCTGCGGGACGGCTTCACGTCCTTCGGCGACTGGAACTGACCGGAACCACCCGCAGGACGCCGGAGACGACGCCACCGGCGCTCCCCCCGACACCTCCAACGGGTACCCTCACGGAGCCCGCCCCCGGGCTGCTCCCCACCACGCCACACAGACCACCTGCGCAAACCCCTGGAGACTGACGACGATGGCCGACCGGGTCACGGTGATCGGCTGGGACGGTTCGCCGCTGACCGCCGCGGCGAGGGCCGCCCTGGGCGCCGCCACGCTCGTGGCCGGCGCCGCCCACCACCTGGCGCTCCCCGAGGTGCCCGCCGGCGCCGAGCGCATCCGCCTCGGCAGTGTCGCCCTCGCCGCCCGCCGTATCGCCGCCCACCGCGGCACGGCCGTGGTCCTCGCCGACGGTGACCCGGGCTTCTTCGGCGTCGTACGCGCCCTCCGGGCCCCCGAGTTCGGCCTCGAGGTGGAAGTCGTCCCCGCCGTCTCCTCCGTCGCCGCCGCCTTCGCCCGCGCGGGCATGCCGTGGGACGACGCACAGGTGGTCGTCGCACACCCCCGCACCCTGCGCCGCGCGGTCAACGTATGCCGAGCCCACACCAAGGTGGCGGTTCTCACCTCACCCGGCGCCGGCCCCGCCGAACTCGGCCTGCTCCTCGAAGGAGTCCACCGCTCCTTCGTCATCTGTGAGGAACTCGGCACCACCCGCGAGCGGGTCTCCGTCGTCACCTCCGACAAGGCCGCCGACCACACCTGGCGCGACCCCAACGTCGTCATCGTCCTGGGCGGCCCGGCCCGGCCGGACACGGCGGGGGAGTCCGGCGGCTGGATCTCCGGCCGCGACCCGTCCGCCGGACCGCGCGGCTGGACCCTGCCCGCCGACGCCTACGGCGTGCACCTCGGTGAGGGCGAGACCCAGCTGCTGCGCGCCTCCCAACTCGCCCACCTCGGGCCGCGCGTCGGCGACCTCGTCTGGGACATCGGCTGCGGCAGTGGCGCCTTCGCCGTCGAGGCCGCCCGCGCCGGTGCGGCCGTCCTCGCCGTCGACGGCGACCGGACCGCGTGCGTGCGCACCGACGCCACGGCCCGCCGCCTCGGCGTCCAGCTCCAGATCGTGCACGGCATCGCCCCGCACATCCTGGAGAACCTTCCCGAACCCGACGTCGTCCGCGTCGGCGGCGGGGGAGCGGCCGTCGTCTCGGCGGTCGCCGACCGCCGCCCGCAGCGCATCGTCACGCACGCCGCCACCCGTGACGCCGCCGAACTCATCGGGCGCGACCTGACCGAGCACGGCTACAACGTCGAGTGCGCTCTCCTCCAGTCCGTCGAACTCGACACCAAGGCCTGGACGGAGAAGGAGCGGAGCGTCGCGTTCCTGCTCAGCGGCGTCCTGCCGAAGCGCGGCGCCTGACCCCGCGTCCGTCCCCAGGACCGTCCCCGTGATCGGTTTGTCGTACTGCGCGCGGTAGGCTGGCCGATCGCTGCACCGCACAAGGACGCCCGGCGCTTCGTCGGTCAATGTCCGGAAAACCCGCCCGTTTTGGGGTGTGTGTGGTACGGCAGAACGGGAGGACGCGCAACGTGGCGCAGTCCACAGCGGAACCGTCGCGGATCAAGCTGCCGTGGGGGTGGTTCGACCGCGACAATGCCAGTGAATGGCTTTGTCGCCTTTTCCGGGCGGACCGTTCGTGCCGCTGGGGACGCACGCTCGTTCTTCACCGCGGGGCGGTCGGTGCGCCGTTCCGGGCGAGCTGGTCGTAGGAGCACTAACCGATGGGCGAGGGGTACGCATGACCGACACCGGCCAGGTCCCGGGCGAGGGGCTGCCGGAGAGCGCAGGCATGGTGGAGCAGCCGGACGCCCCCGCGCCCGGTGCGTACACCTACCTCTCCGAGACCCCCGCCGAGGACGACGATCTGCTGCTGTTGCCGGGCGCCCAGGGCGCTTGGGGCAACGAGGTCCCCCCGCCCGCGCCGGAGCCGGTCCAGGAGACCGCGCACCAGCCCGGCCCGCACGAGATCTCCGGCCGGGACAGCGGCTCGGTCGACCTCAGCGGTGTGCGTCTGCCCGACCCGCCGCCGATCCCGCCCATCACCCCGCGCCGGCCCCTGCACCTCGGTCCGCCGCTGCCCGACAGCTCGGCCAGCCCGGTGCGCTCCCTCGCCGACCGCGGTCCCGCGGACGCGCCGGTACGCCAGCCGGCACCGCCCACCGCGGGCCCCGAGTACCTCGACGGTCCCCGCGCCTCCGAGCCGGGGACGCAGCCCGCCGCGCCCTGGGGCACGCCGGCCACGCACCCGGCCCCGGTGGGCGCAGGGGCGATGCCTGCGGAAACGGTTGTTCCGGCCACGGCACCGATGGCCACCGCCCAGGCGGTCGCGACCCACGCGACGACGGAGACCGGCCATGCGATGCCGCAGGCTGCGGAGTCGGTGCCGGCAGAGGCATCGGCATCGGCACCGGCATCGGCATCGGCATCGGCATCGGTTGAGGCTGTGCAGCCCGCTGCCGTCGACCAGGCCGTGGTGTCGGCGCAAGCGCAGGCTGCCGAGGCCGTCGCCGGCCAGGCTCCTGTGAGTGCCGGCCCGGACGGGGCGCACGTCCCCGTCGCCGAGCAGGTCGTGCCCGTTCCGGGGGCGGACGCCGTGGACCCGGGCCTGGACGCGGCCGCGGGCCGGGTGAGCGCCGTCCAGGCGGGACTGGCCGCCGCCGATGAGCCCGCTGGTGTCGTAGAGGCCCCGGCTGCCGAGGCCGGGCACCCGGTTCCTGAGCAGGGCGCTGCCGTCGGGAGCGACCCCGCTGCGACCGGCGTCGGCGCGGACGCGGGTCCGGTGGCTGCCGCCGAGGGTGCGGCCGTGGCCGCTCCGGAGCAGGTTGCGCCGCCCACCGCGGAGGTTGGGCCGGTCGTCGAGAGTCCTGCGCAGGGTGGTGAGTCCGAGTCTGCCGGTGGGGCTCCTGAGGGTTCCGTGCCGGCGGCGGCCGCCGAGCAGGCCACGCCCGTGGCTGCCGACCAGGCCGTGGCTCCAGCTCCTGCCCCCGAGGCCGGGCAGGTCGCTGAGGCCGTCCCGTCCCCTGAGGCGGTCCCGGACCCTGGGGCCGCCCCCGCCTCCGAGACCGCCCCGACCCCCGAGGCTGTTCCGCTCCCCGAGGCCACCGCCGTTCCGGACCACGCCGCCGTCACTCCGCCCGAGGCCGTCGGCGCGGAAGCTGCCGCCCCGGAAGCAGCCGCGGAGCCGCCGGCCGCCGACGTCGCCCCCGCTCCCGAGCCCGTCGCCCCGGAGCCGGACGTCACCGCCGAAGCGGCTGCGCCCCAGCCCCCGGCGGCAACTGACGCCGTGCCAGTCGCGCAGGAACCCGAGGCGTCGGCTCCGCAACCCACCACGCCGGCTCCTGTAGCGCCCGGCCATGCCGCCATGGTCCCGGCCGCAGAGCCGGCCGGTCAGGAGGCGGCTGCTCCTGCCGCAGAGCCGGTCGGCCAGGAAGCAACCGTTCCGGCCGCCGAGACGGTCCCCGCTCCGGAGCCGACCCCGGCCGCCGAGGGCGTCGCCCCCGCGGAGACCGACCTGGTCGAGGCCCCGGAACCTGTGGCCCAGGCTGGCCCACCCGCCGACGCGCCGGCCCCCGCCGGCCCCGCCACGCCCGCAGCCCCGGGCACCGCCCAGGACGCGACCGCATCGGCTCAGGTCACCGCAACGGCCCCCGGCGAGGTCCCCGCAGAGGCCCCCGAGCCCACCGCACAGGCGCCAGAAGCCCCCGTGCCCACCCCCACCCCCGCCCCGACCGCCGAAGCAGTCGAGCCCGACCCGACCCCCCAGGCCGCCGGCACCGACACCCCGGCACCCACCCCCGAGGACGTCACCGTCGTACTCCCGGCCCCGCCCGCGGACGAGCAGCCGGGGCAGTCCGCACAGCCCGGCGAGCCGGTACAGGGCCCGCAGCAGTCGCAGCCGGTGGCGACGAACGAGACGCCGGAGCCCCACGCGCCGGCCGTCACCGTCCCGGCACCCCGCGACGGCGACGCCGAACTCGTACAGAACGCCGACGACCTGGACACCCGGGGCGCCGAACAGGAAGACCTGGCCGACCAGGAACGCCGAGAAGAGAGCGCGGCCGCAGTGGCAGAAGCCCGACAGTCCACGGGCCCCGCGGCCCCCGGCTACGACCCCGCAGAGCGCGAGGCCGTCCTGAAGGTCATGCGTGAACGCCGCGACATCCGCAACGGCTTCCGCAACGACCCGATCCCGCACGAGGTGCTGTTGCGCGTCCTGGAGGCCGCCCACCACGCGCCCTCCGTCGGCCACTCGCAGCCGTGGGACTTCGTCGTCATCCGCTCCGCCGACACCCGCCGGGCGATGCACGAACTCGCCATGCGCCAGCGCGACGCCTATGCGAAGTCCCTCCCCAAGGGCCGGGCGAAACAGTTCAAGGAACTGAAGATCGAGGCCATCCTCGACACGCCGGTGAACATCGTCGTCACCGCCGACCCGACCCGCGGCGGCCGTCACACCCTGGGCCGCCACACCCAGCCCCAGATGGCCCCCTACTCGGCCGCCCTGGCCGTGGAGAACCTCTGGCTCGCCGCCCGCGCCGAAGGCCTCGGCGTCGGCTGGGTCAGCTTCTTCGACGAGCGCGAGATGGTCCGCGCCCTCGGCCTGCCCGAGCACCTGGAGATCATCGCCTACCTGTGCGTCGGCTACGTCGACGCATTCCCGGACGAGCCCGAGCTGTTGCAGGCCGGCTGGTCCAAGCGCCGCCCACTGTCCTGGGTCGTGCACGAAGAGACGTACGGCCGCCGTGCCCTGCCCGGAGAGGAACCCCACGACCTGCTCGCCGAGACCGTCGCGCAGATTCGCCCGCTGGACGCCAAGGCGCTCGGCGAGGCGTGGGAGCGCCAGAAGCGTATGACCAAGCCGGCCGGTGCCCTGGGCATGCTGGAGATCATCTCCGCCCAGCTGTCCGGCCTGTCCCGCCAGTGCCCGCCGCCCATCCCGGAGCCCGCGGCCGTCGCCATCTTCGCGGGCGACCACGGGGTGCACGCCCAGGGCGTCACCCCCTGGCCGCAGGAGGTCACGGCCCAGATGGTGGCCAACTTCCTGGGCGGCGGCGCCGTGTGCAACGCCTTCGCCACCCAGGTCGGTGCCGAGGTGTGCATCGTGGACGTGGGCGTCGCCGCCGACCTCCCGGCCACCCCGGGTCTGCTGCCCCGCAAGATCCGTGCGGGTACGTCCGACCTGACGACCGGCCCCGCGATGACCCGCGAGGAGGCCAAGCAGGCCATCGAGGTCGGCATCGAGACCGCCCGCGACCTGGTCGCCGCCGGCAACAAGGCCCTGCTGACCGGTGAGATGGGCATCGCGAACACCACCGCCTCCGCCGCCCTGATCTCCGTCTTCACGGGCGCGGACCCGGCCGAGGTCACGGGCCGGGGCACCGGGATCAACGACGAGACCCTCGCCCGCAAGACCGAGGTCGTGCGCCGCGCCCTGGAACTGCACCAGCCGGACCCGGCCGACCCCCTCGGCGTGCTCGCCGCGATCGGCGGTTTCGAGCACGCGGCCATCGTCGGCCTCCTCCTCGGCGGCGCCTCCCTGCGCACGCCGGTGATCCTGGACGGCGTCAGCGCCGGCGCCGCCGCCCTGGTCGCCCGGGCGATCGCCCCGGAGGTCCTGGCCGCGTGCATCGCGGGCCACCGCAGCGCCGAGCCGGGCCACGTCGCCGCGCTCAACAAGCTGGGTCTGCGTCCCCTGGTCGACCTCGACCTGCGCCTCGGTGAGGGCACCGGCGCCCTCCTCGCCCTCCCGCTGGTCCAGAGCACGGCCCGGGCGATGCACGAGGTGGCGACCTTCGATTCGGCAGGCGTGACGGAGAAGTAGGGCTCCAGTCGCCCCCGAGGATGCGTGGGCGGACGTTCCGCAGACCGGAGCGCCCGCCCACGGACCCCTCACGGCCCGCCCCCGGACCCCACGCCCCGCCCCCTCGGGACGGTCCCGGCCAGCCCCCGGGTCCCGACCGGTCCGGCCCCGCCCCCAGGACCGCCCCGCCCCCCCGAAACCCCCTGCCGTACGCCCACCGGCGGCACCCCGGTGCCCAGTCACTGGACCACCTGGGCCACTTCCCCTCCCGCCCACTAAAATCCGCACGTCAGGGCACTGCACACCGCCGCAACAGGAGCCGCACCTCATGGCCGAACACCCCGCCTACCCCGTAGGCCTCCGCCTCGCCGGCCGTCGCGTGGTCGTCCTCGGCGGCGGCCAGGTCGCCCAGCGCCGCCTCCCGGCACTGATCGCGGCGGGCGCGGACCTCCTCCTCGTGTCCCCCGAGGCCACCCCCTCGGTCGAGGCCATGGCGGACGCCGGTGAGATCACCTGGCACCGGCGCCCCTACCAGGAGGGCGACCTCGCGGACGCCTGGTACGCCCTGATCGCCACCAGCGACACGGACGCGAACAACAGGGCGTCGGCCGAGGCGGAACGCCACCGCGTGTGGTGCGTCCGGTCCGACGACGCCGACCTGGCGACGGCCTGGACTCCGGCCACCGGCCACAGCGAGGGCGTCACGGTCGCCGTCCTCACCACCGACGCCAAGGGACGCGACCCCCGCCACACCGCCGCCGTCCGCGACGCGGTCGTCGAGGGCCTGCGGGACGGCACGCTCGTCGCACCGCACTACCGCACCCGCACCCCCGGAGTCGCCCTGGTCGGCGGCGGCCCCGGCGACCCGGACCTGATCACCGTGCGCGGCCGCCGCCTGCTCGCGGAGGCGGACGTGGTGATCGCGGACCGCCTCGGCCCGCGCGACCTCCTCGCCGAACTTCCGCCCCACGTCGAGGTGATCGACGCCGCGAAGATCCCCTACGGCCGCTTCATGGCCCAGGAGGCCATCAACAACGCGCTGATCGAGCACGCCAAACTGGGCAAGTCGGTCGTTCGGCTGAAGGGTGGCGACCCGTACGTCTTCGGCCGCGGCATGGAGGAGCTCCAGGCCCTCGCCGAGGCCGGCATCCCCTGCACGGTCGTCCCCGGGATCTCCAGCTCGATCTCCGTCCCGGGCGCGGCCGGCATCCCGGTCACCCACCGCGGTGTCGCCCACGAGTTCACCGTGGTCAGCGGCCATGTCGCGCCCGACGACGAGCGGTCCCTGGTCGACTGGCCGTCCCTGGCGCAGCAGACCGGCACGCTGGTGATCCTCATGGGCGTCGACAAGATCGGAAAGATCGCGGAGACGCTGGTGGCCCACGGAAAGCCGGCCGGCACCCCCGTCGCCCTCGTCCAGGAGGGCACGACCGCCGCCCAGCGCCGCGTCGACGCGACCCTCGCGACGGTCGCGGAGACCGTACGGACCGAGGACGTGAAGCCCCCGGCGGTCATCGTCATCGGCGACGTCGTGAAGGTCGGCCCTCCGGTCCCCGCGACAAGCGAGTAACCCGGGGTAACCAACCCGTCCCGAGCCGTTGGCACCACACCCAGGACAAGGCAGTATCACCCTGTGGCCGAACTCATCACCGTCGAGGATCCTGACGACCCGCGTCTGCGCGACTACACCGGCCTGACCGATGTGGAGCTGCGCCGCAGGCGCGAACCCGCCGAGGGCCTCTTCATCGCCGAGGGCGAGAAGGTCATCAGACGGGCCAAGGAAGCCGGCTACGAGATGCGGTCCATGCTGCTCTCGGCCAAGTGGGTCGACGTCATGCGCGACGTCATCGACGAACTGCCCGCCCCGGTCTACGCCGTCAGCCCGGAGCTCGCCGAGCAGGTCACCGGCTACCACGTGCACCGCGGCGCGCTCGCGTCCATGCAGCGCAAGCCGCTGCCCACGGCCACCGACCTCCTGCGGACGGCCCGCCGCGTGGTCGTCATGGAGTCGGTCAACGACCACACCAACATCGGCGCGATCTTCCGGTCGGCCGCCGCCCTCGGCATGGACGCCGTCCTGCTCTCACCCGACTGCGCCGACCCGCTGTACCGCCGCAGCGTGAAGGTCTCCATGGGCGCCGTCTTCTCCGTCCCGTACGCCCGGCTGGACAGCTGGCCCAAGGGGCTGGAGTCGGTCCGGGAGGCGGGCTTCACGCTGCTCGCCCTCACCCCCGACGAGAAGGCCCGGTCCCTCGACGAGGCCGCTGCGCACACCATGGACCGTGTGGCGCTCATGCTCGGAGCGGAGGGCGACGGCCTGTCCACCCAGGCCCTGGTCGCCGCCGACGAGTGGGTCCGCATCCCCATGTCCCACGGCGTGGACTCCCTCAACGTGGGTGCGGCGGCCGCCGTGGCCTTCTACGCCGTGGCCACCGGCCGGCCCACCAGCTAGGGGCGGCCGGCTGTGGAGCAGCGCGACGCGATCGTCGCCGTGGTCCTGCGCGGAGAGCGGCTTCTGGCGATCCGGCGCGGCCCGGCCGTCGCCCGGCCCGGCTACTGGCAGCCCGTCAGCGGCAAGGTCGAGCCGGACGAGACCCAGGAGCAGGCGGTCGTGCGGGAGGTCCACGAGGAGGTCGGACTCGTCGTCGTACCGGAGGCGAAGGTCTGGGAGTCGGAGACCGACGACCACCGGTTCCGTCTCCACTGGTGGACCGCCCGCGCCGACACCGGCGAGGTGCTTCCCGACCCGGGCGAGGTGGCGGAGACCCGCTGGGTCACCCCGCCCGAATTCCTGGCACTGGACCCGGTCTTCGACGGCGACCGCGCCTTCTTCGAGCGGATCCTGCCCCGGCTGTGACACCCCGCTGAAGCAGGTCGTCGCCCCACGGCCGCAGTCGCGCGCCGGACTCCTACGGCTCGAAGTTCCCTGCGCGGTCGTCCTGCTGGGCGTGCTCCTGCCGTACGCCGCCCCCGTCGCCGCCGAGACCACGCGCCGGGCCCTGGCAGCCCTGCACCAGGGCGATGCCGACCGCCACCAGCAACGTCACCACGACGAACACGAACAGCCGCTGCCGCAGCAGCCGCGGATTGGCGGGCCGCAGTCGGGTCCCCGTGTTCCTGGACGTGGGGCGCCCGGTGCCGCTGTGCGGGGCGGGGCGTGCGCCGCTGCCGGACCGGGTCCCGTCGCGCCCGGTGGGCGTCGGCCGCGACCCCGACCGCGACGGAGTGCCGCCCCGGGCGGCACCTGGGCCGCGCCCCGGGATCCTGCCGCGGCTTCCGCTCCCTGTCGCCCGGTTCCCGCCCCGCGCACCCGTCCCGCCCTGGGACGCCGTACCGTCCGGAGCATGGCCGTCCCGGGAGGGGACGGAACCCCGCGGTGGGGGAGTGACCCGGCCCCGCTGGGCCCCGGACGTGCCGGCACTGTGCTGACCCTGGGGACGCCGGGACCGCTCGGGGTAGGTGTCGACGGGCCGGTCGCCCTCGGCGCCACGCGGCGCGGGCGGCCGGACACCAGCGAGGTCCTGTGACTCCCGGGCCGCGATCTCCTTGAGGCGCAGCGACAGTTGGAGCGTGCTGGGCCGCTCCTCGGGGTCCTTCGCCAGACACGCCCGCACGAGCGGGGCCAGCGCGTCGGGCACACCGTGCAGCTGCGGCTCCTCGTGCACCACGCGGTACAGCATCACCTCGGAACTGCCGTGCCCGAAGGGCGAGTCGCCCATCGAGGAGTACGCGAGCGTGGCGCCCAGCGAGAACACGTCCGTGGCGGGGGTGACGGCGGCACCGCGCACCTGCTCCGGCGCGAGGAAGCCGGGCGAGCCGACCGCCGTGCCGACATGGGTGAGCGTGGAGGCGCCGGTGGCCCAGGCGATGCCGAAGTCGATGATCCGAGGCCCCTTCGGGGACAGCAGGATGTTGGACGGCTTCAGGTCCCGGTGCACCACCCCGGCCTCGTGCACCGCGACCAGGCCCTCCGACAAGGCGGCACCCACGGCGGCGACATCGGCCGCGCAGAGCGGACCCTCGGCCGCGACCTTGTCGTGCAGGGACGGGCCGGGCACGTACTGCGTGGCGAACCAGGGCCGGTCCGCGTCGAGGTCGGCCGCCACCAGCCGGGCCGTGCAGCCGCCACGGATCCGCCGGGCCGCCGAGACCTCACGGGCGAACCGGGAGCGGAACTCCTGGTCCTCCGCCAGGTCGGGGCGGATGACCTTCAGCGCGACCCGCTGCCCCTTCTTGTCGGAGCCCAGATAGACCACGCCCATCCCGCCCGCGCCGAGCCGTCTGTGAAGCTTGAACGAGCCGACGACGCGCGGGTCCTCGCGCCTCAGGCGCATCATCGCCATGTTCATCCCCGCTGCCCGGTCCTGTGACGAGCCACAGCTTACGTTTCCACGGCCGCCCGCGCGCAGAGGCCGCGCCCTCTCAGCTTGATGGATTGTCAGTGGTGGGTGGGAGACTTGAAGAGTGGTCAGGGAGGGCGCGAAGAGGCGGACTTCGCGTGGAGCGTGATCCCAACCACCCGTCGCAGAAGGGGGATTGGTCCTGTGAAGGGTGATCGCGTGGAGATAGTCGTGGACGCGGGGGACACGACGCGCACGTATGAGGTCGTGGCGAGCAGAGCGGGCCGCAGGGTGGAGACGGCGGTACGCCGAGGTGTCGTGGAAGTGAGCGAAGTCACCCGAAGCGGGACGGTCGTGCGTACCGCGCGCTTCATGGCGAATCGGGTGCTCGCACTGGTGGAACAGCCTGTTCCGCGGGAGGAGGGCTCGGACAAAGAGGGGTGATCCGGGCGTCCCGTCGGGGAAGACCCTGAGACCCGCGCCCCCGTCTCCACCCAGGGGAGTACATCGCAGGTGGCGGCTCATCCTCGGGGAGGCCCGGCAATCGGTACGAGGGCATGACGCCGGGCAGGGGCCGGGCGCCTAGATTTGAGGTCAAGCGGCGGGTGGCAGCACTCGTCCCCCGAGGTCAGACGCCCGCCGCTGTCAACGACAACTGAGAACGGTCAGGAGAGGGACCATGGCCCAGACGGCACCGCGGACACTGCTCCGCGAGGAGGGACGCAAGGCGTACGCCGCCGCGTTCCGCCCCCGCCGCCAGGGCCGCCGCCACCCGCTGGTGGCGACACTGATGGCCCTTCCCCTGGCGGTCCTGCTCCTCCTCGTCTTCGACGGGTGGGAGACAGTGGCCACACAGGCGTCGTCCGTGGGCGAGATGCTGGGGCGCTGAGCGGCGACCCCAGGCCCGGAAGAGCGGTCCGGGCGGGGACATCACACCCATGAAACCCCGTGGGGACGGGGGTGCGACGGACGGCACAGATGCCGGCGCAGCTGGGGAGCTGCGCCGGCATTGCTTTTCCCCTCCGCCGGTCACCCCCACCTCGCCTGTTCCTCGGCCCGAGGGCACCGGAAGCCCGCTCGCGGCTGTTCCTGACGCCGCGCCCCCCACCCCACGTACTCTCACCCCGTGACCCCCGCCCCCCTCATGCACGCGCTCGCCCTCAGGGCCCGAGCGGTCGCCCACGCCCGCTCGTCGGCCTGCCCCTGCGGTGCGGCCACGCTCGCGGACCGCCCGGACGGCATCGTCGTACGCCACGCGGACACCGTCGCCAAGGCGCACCCGCCGGACAGCGACCCGGCCGGACTCCGCGCCCGCCTCTGGGTGGCCGCGCGCCTCCCCGACCTCCTCCTGGCGCCGCTCGACGATTCCCCGGTCACCCTGCACGGCCGCCTCGTGACGTTCTGGCCGTACGGCACCCCCGTGGACCCGGACGACCCGGACGCCGCCCCCTGGGAAGCGGCCGCCACCCTCCTCGCCCGCCTCCACCGCAGCCCGGTCCCGCAGGGGATGCCCCCCATGCGCGGTCCCGCCAAGGCGGCCCGGGCGATGGCCCGGCTCCACGCAGTCGGCCCGCACCCGGCCGCCGCCCCCGTCCTGCGCGCCTGGGCCACCCTCCCGGCCTGGGCCCGCGGCGAGGCCCCGATGCCGCACACCGGCACCCTCTGCCACGGCGACCTCCACCTGGGCCAGCTCATACGCCGCCCCGCGCCCGACGGCCCCTGGCTGCTGATCGACGTGGACGACCTCGGGGCCGGGGTCCCCGCCTGGGACCTCGCCCGCCCCGCCGCCTGGTACGCCTGCGGCCTGCTCCCGCCCGGGGAGTGGGACCGGTTCCTCACCGCCTACCGGCAGGCCGGCGGCCCGGCCGTCCCCGCCGAGGGCGATCCCTGGCCCGCACTCGACGTCGCCGCCCGGGCCCTCACCGCGCAGACCGCGGCCCGGGCCGTCGCCAAGGCGGTCGAGGCCGGCCGGCCGCTGGACGAGGTGGAGCGGTCGGTCGTGGACGCCTGTGACCGAATGGCTACCGTCCCGCCACAGTTGACGCCGGAGCACGCGAAGTAGGGTGCAACCGACCACAGCGGGACAGAGTCTGTCCTGGCGACACCTGAAGCAGGACCGACCGGCGAGGAGTTGAACGACCATGCAGTGTCCGAAGTGCCACGCACCGATGCACACGTACAACCGCAACGGCGTACAGATCGAGCAGTGCAGCGGCTGCCGCGGCATCTTTCTCGACTACGGCGAGCTGGAGTCCCTGACCCGCCTGGAGTCCCAGTGGTCCCAGGCCGCCCCGCCGCCCCCGCCCGCCCCTCAGGCCTACCCCGCGCCGCCGGCCCCGGCCTGGGGCGCCCCGCACGGGGGCCACGGACACCACGGCCATCACGGACACCACCGGCACAAGAGCTTCGGGCACATGCTGTTCTCGTCCTGAGTCATGGCACGACAGGAGCCCCCGGCCGCGGACGGCCGGGGGCTCCTGTGTGATGTGGACGATACTGGGATTGAACCAGTGACCTCTTCCGTGTCAGGGAAGCGCTCTCCCGCTGAGCTAATCGTCCTCGGGGCCATGAACACGGACCGCATCCGGTCATGGGCACTGCGTGCGCGATACTGGGATTGAACCAGTGACCTCTTCCGTGTCAGGGAAGCGCTCTCCCGCTGAGCTAATCGCGCGGGAAGGATCTTGAAAGATCCAGTGGACGATACTGGGATTGAACCAGTGACCTCTTCCGTGTCAGGGAAGCGCTCTCCCGCTGAGCTAATCGTCCTTGGAGGTGGAGACGGGATTTGAACCCGTGTAGACGGCTTTGCAGGCCGTTGCCTCGCCTCTCGGCCACTCCACCAGGAGTGTAGGGGACCGGGAAGCCCCCTCTTCCTTCGAGCGGACGACGAGGTTCGAACTCGCGACCTCAACCTTGGCAAGGTTGCGCTCTACCAACTGAGCTACGTCCGCCTGTCGTTTCGTTCCGCTCTCGCGGCCCGGCGACGTGTTGAACTCTAGCGGATACCGGGGCCAGTACAAAAACGCGTTTGTGCAGCGTGCTGCGCTTCCCCTGCTCACGGAGGTCACAGGGCCGTCCGACGGGACATCCCCCGGTCACCTGTGAGACACCCGCCCTAGACTCGACTGCGTGCTCGACCTCCCTCCTCTCGCCCGCTTCGGCGACCGCGTCGCCACCGGGCTCCTCGACGTCACCGACGATCCCGAGGCCCTGGAGTCCAGCGGCTTCTGGGCCGTCTGCGCGGACTTCGAGGGCCGTCTGACCTGCGCCCGCTTCGCGCAGATCCGGACGGCGGACGTGCCCGCCGCAGTCCCCGGCGCCTGGCACGGCCCGGCCGCCGGTGACTGGACGTCCTCGCTCGACCGCGCCGCGTACACCTCCGCGGTGCGCAGGATCCGTGACCACATCGCGGCCGGCGAGGTCTACCAGGCGAACCTGTGCCGGGTGCTGTCCGCACCCGTCCCGCCCCGCGCCGACGTGGACGCCCTCACCGCACTGCTCGCCCGCGGCAACCCCGCCCCCTACGCGGGGACCATCCGCCTGCCCCGGCACGGCGTGGAGATCGCCACCGCCTCCCCGGAACTGTTCCTGCGGCGCGAGGGCCGGATCGTCGAGTCCGGACCGATCAAGGGCACCGGCCGGACGGAGGCCGACCTGCTGGAGAAGGACTACGCCGAGAACGTGATGATCGTGGACCTCGTCCGCAACGACATCGGGCGGGTGTGCGCCACGGGCAGTGTGTCGGTGCCCGACCTGTGCGCCGTCGAGAAGCATCCGGGGCTGGTCCATCTCGTCTCGACGGTCCGCGGCGAGCTGGCCGACGGGGCGGGCTGGGCCGACCTGCTCGGCGCCGCCTTCCCGCCCGGCTCGGTCACCGGCGCGCCCAAGTCCAGCGCGCTGCGGATCATCGACGCCCTGGAGACGGCGCCCAGAGGCCCCTACTGCGGCGGAATCGGCTGGGTCGACGCCGACCGGGGGACCGGAGAGCTCGCCGTCGGCATCCGTACCTTCTGGATCGACCGGGCCGCCGGCATGCTGCGCTTCGGTACCGGCGCGGGCATCACCTGGGGCTCCGACCCCGAGGGGGAGTGGCGGGAGACCGAGCTCAAGGCGTCCCGGCTGCTCGCGATAGCGTCGGGCACGTACGAGGTGAATGGAGAGGACCTGACGTGAAGATCTGGCTCGACGGCGGGCTGCAGGACATCGAGTCCGCCCGCGTCTCCGTCTTCGACCACGGGCTGACCGTGGGCGACGGCATCTTCGAGACGGTGAAGGCCGTGGACGGCCGGCCGTTCGCCCTCACCCGGCACCTCGACCGGCTGACCCTCTCCGCGCGCGGCCTCGGCCTGCCCGACCCGGACCACGACGAGGTGCGCCGCGCCTGCGCCGCCGTCCTGGAGGCCAACCCCGTACCGCTCGGCCGGCTGCGCATCACCTACACCGGCGGCCACGGCCCCCTCGGATCCGACCGCGGCGACCACGGCCCGACCCTCGTCGTCGCCCTCGGCGCAACGTCCCGCCGCCCCGACTCCACCGCCGTGATCACGGTCCCCTGGACCCGCAACGAGCGCGGCGCGCTCACCGGCCTGAAGACCACCTCGTACGCCGAGAACGTCGTCGCCCTGGCCCGTGCCCGGGAACAGGATGCCTCCGAGGCCCTGTTCGCCAACACCGTGGGGCAGCTGTGCGAGGGCACCGGCTCGAACGTCTTCGTCGTCCTCGACGGCGAGATCCACACGCCGCCGCTCGCCTCCGGCTGCCTCGCCGGCATCACCCGCGCACTGACGGCCGAATGGACCGGCGCGAAGGAGACCGACCTGCCGCTGGACGTCCTGGAACGGGCCGAGGAGATCTTTCTGACGTCCACGCTGCGGGACGTGCAGGCCGTGCACCGCGTCGACGGCCGTGAGCTGCCCGGCGCGCCCGGTCCGGTGACCGCCAAGGCCATGCGGATCTTCGAGGAGCGGGCGGGGAACGACCTCGACCCCTGAGACCCCCCGAATTCGGCTGACCACGGGCGTGGTTGCGGGTAGAACACCCCTGATGACCACGACCCTGCGGCCGACCGAGCCGCTTCAGCAGAACGCCGACGGGACGCGCTCACGCCGCTACCAGGTGTGCGTGAACAGCCGTCCCGTGGGGGCGATACACCTCGGCACGCATCCCCTGTTCGGCGACGCGGTGGCCCGGATCATGAAGCTGCACATCGAGGAACCGGACCGCAGGCGGGGCCGGGCCACGGTCGCCGCACTCGCCGCCGAGGAGGTGGCGCGCGGCTGGGGGTGCCGCCGCATCGAAGTGACGGTCCCGGCCGCGTCCGAGGCCGGGCTCCGGCTCGCCACGGCGCTCGGCTACGTCGTGCGCAACCGCGGCATGGAGAAGGCCCTCGCCGACACCCCGCCGGACCTGCCGGAGGGCAGCCGCGCCCGCCCCATGACCGAAGCGGAGTTCGGCCCCTGGCTGGCCAAGGGCATGGAGGACTACGCGCACAGCTGGATGGAGCGAGGTGTCCCGGAGGCCGAGGCCCGGGCCAAGTCCGAGCGCGACCACGCCACCCTCCTGCCCGACGGGCTCGCCACCTCCGGCATGCTCATCAGCGTCGTCGAGCACCTGGGCACACCGGTGGGCACGCTGTGGCTGGCGGTGCGCGAGAGCAGCGCGTTCGTCTTCGACGTCGAGACCGACGCGGCCCACCGGGGGAAGGGCCACGGCCGCACCCTGATGCTCCTGGCCGAGGCCCAGTCGATCGCCGAGGGCAGGCGGACCCTCGGCCTCAACGTCTTCGCCGGCAACACCCCGGCCGAGCGGCTCTACGACTCACTCGGCTACATGACCACGCAGTACGCCATGTACAAGCCGCTGCTGTAGCGGCCCGGGGGCCGGCGGCCGGGCCAGGGGGAGGTCAGTGTTCCTGCTGCCCGGCCAGCAGCCGGTCGGCGATCCCCTCGATCCGCTCACGCAGCCCCTCCTGGCTCTTGCCGCCGTCGAGCCGCTCCCCACCGATCACGTACGTCGGGGTGCCGGTCACGCCGATCGCCTTGCCCTCGGCCTGGTCGGCGTCCACGAACAGGATGTGCCGGCCGTCGATCAGCGCGGTGTCGAACTCCTCGGCGTCCAGATCCAGTTCGCGGGCCAGCTCGACCAGGAAGGGTTCTCCCCGACGCCCCAGCTCCTCGACCCGGCCGAGGAGCGCCTCGACGTACGGCCACCCCCGGCCCTGCTCCCACGCCTCCTCGGCGGCCTGGGCGGCGGCGAAGGCGTGCTTGTTCTTCTCCAGCGGGAAGTGCCGCAGCCGGACCTCCAGACGCTCCCCGTAGCGAGCGCGCAGGGCGCGCAGGTCGTCCAGCGCGGTGCGGCAGTCCGGGCACTGGAGGTCGCACCAGACCTCGAGGACGGGGGCGGGGGCGGTGGAACGGTCGGAGGAGGAGTCGCTCATACCGACAGTCTTCCAGCAGGTGCCGCAGGGGGCGCAGCCCGCACCGGCACCTGCGGAGGAGGAGACCCGGAGATGTCCCTGATGTAGGGCCCGGAGCATGGCCCGCCGGGGTGCCGCGGGTGCAGGATGGAAGGGACGAAGTGCCCGACCCGACCGCGTGACGCCTGGAGGACCGGATGATTGCCGAGACCGTCTGCTCCGCCGTGTCCGCGGCAGGCCTGGGCATCGCTGTCGTCACGGCGTACCGCAAGCGCTACCTCACCGCGGTCCGTATCGCGGCCTACTCCCTGGTGCCGATCGGCCTGGTGATGACGGGCGTCGTCGAGTGGCTGGCCGACAGCGCGTTCAGCCCGACGGCTTGGGCCGGGTTCGGGGTCCTCGGTGTCGCCTGGGTGCTCTTCATGACCACACGGGCCGTGGAGCGCCGGCGCGGCGGCACCCGCAAGGAGCGCAGGGCCGCTGCCCGCGCGGCCGGCGGGCCCGACGCGGCGGCGCCCGCCTCGCCGCCCTCCCTGGGCCAGGGCGCCCGCCCGACGACCCGGCCCGCGCCGGCCAACCGGGGCGAGGACGACTTCAGCGACATCGAGGCCATCCTCAAGAAGCACGGCATCTGACGCCCGCCCCGCGCGCGTCTGCACCGTCACGGGGCTGGATGGCCATGCGGCTGAATCGTCACAGTGGGTCCGCTGACGCGCGAAAGTGATCACAACCCGAACCGGACCTCGCTCAATCGGAGCACTCCCGCACGATACGAGGGCAATGATCGCGTTCGGCGGGGCGACTGCGCCATCATCGCAGCGAGATGCTGGACACGACGAAACAGAGCCACCCCGCACCGCCGCAGGACGAGCCCCGTCCTCCGCGGGATGATTCCTTTCTCCCCCGGGACGAGCCCCGTCCCCGGCAGGACGAGCCGCGCGGTTGCCTCTTCGCCCTCTCCCAGCCACCGCTGATGATCTTCCTGGCGGTGATCGGGAGCCTGCTGCTCATGGCCTCGTTGCACGATCTGCTGTTGCTGTGAGCCTCACCCGCGGTACCCGGCGCCACCCGCCGGGGCCGCGTCGGCATCGACGGCCTTCGCCCCGGCGCCCCGGCGACGGCGGTCAGCCCGCCGCCTCCTTGCGGCGCGCGCGGTACGCGGCCACGTGCAGACGGTTTCCGCAGGTGCGGCTGTCGCAGTAGCGCCGCGAGCGGTTGCGGGAGAGGTCGACGAAGGCACGCCGGCAGTCCGGCGCCTCGCACCTGCGCAGCCGCTCCTGCTCGCCGGCGACCACGAAGAACGCCAGGGCCATCCCGCAGTCGGCGGCCAGGTGATCGGCGACGGAGGCACCGGGTGCGAAGTAGTGCACATGCCAGTCGTAGCCGTCGTGGTCGGTGAGCCGGGGTGTGGTGCCGGCGGCCGCGACCAGGTCGTTGATCTGACCCGCGGCGGCCCGGGCGTCGGGGGCGGCGAAGACGGCGGCGAAGCGGGAGCGGATCTTGCGCACCGCGGAGAGGTCGATCTCCGAGAGCACCCCGACATCGCTGATCTCGTGATTCCGCACGAAGTCCACGAGGGTCGCCACATCCGGCAGCCCGTCCGCCGCCGTGTCGTCCTCCGGTGCGGTGTTCACCAGATCGACCACGGTGTCGAGGGCGCACCGGGTGTCGTGGGTGATCAGCACGATTCGCTCCCTGGCCTGAGGGTCGGGCGGGCGCCCGCCGATGCTGGCCGATGGTAACGGCTCCACCACCACCGAACCGCCCACATGCCCGCACACGACTTCGATGACAACGCCGGAGGACCGGCCATGGTTCCCGCGAGGCGAGGGCCGGGGGAGCGGGGAAGGGGCGTACAGGGAGTGAGGGAGGGGCGTACAGAGAGCGAGTGGGGGCGTACCCGTGCGCCCCCACGCGAACCGGCGCCGGACCGCGTGAGCCGCGGTATCGGCGCCGGTGTCATGCCGTATGCAGTTGTCCGAGCCCGAGCCGTCTCCCCGAGTCGACGGCGCCGGGCGGCTTTGTGGGTGCCTCGCCCTAGCTTTCCGCCAGGATGTGCGAGAGCTCCTGGTCGAGGTCGAAGTGCCGGTGTTCCGTGCCGGGCGGCACGGCGGCGTCGGTCCGCTTCAGGAAGGACTCCAGGGCCCGTGCCGGGGCCTCCAGCAGGGCCTCGCCCTCCGGCGAGCTCAGGGCGATGCACACGACGCCCTGGCCGTGACTGCGCGACGGCCAGACGCGGACGTCGCCGGTGCCCGTAGGGCGGTGAAGTCCCTCGGCGAGGAGGTCGCGGGCGAACACCCACTCGACGGTTTCCTCGGCTCCGGTGTGGAAGGTGGCGTGCACGGCGTAGGGGTCGGCCGTGTCGTACCGCAGGCCTGCGGGGACAGGCAGGGAGGACTCGCTCGACACAACGAGGCGCAGGTGCAGCTCGCAGCTGACCGTGGTGTTCATAAGCGCCAGGGCCTTTCGCTCAGTGTGCGCTCGGGGATTCGCACGTCGGCGAAATCGACATGCCACCTACGGTGCCGTTGTAAACCCCTCTGAGTGTTTTGCGTGCCTTTACGTAACTCTTCCGGCCGAGAGATCGTTCGAGTCGTGCGTCCATTCCGGTGACTGGTTTCGCTCGGGTAGTGTTTGGCCGTATGAATACGGGGAGTGACCAGCCGGGCGAGGTGGCCGTGGCGTCGGACGAGACGGGGACGGACGAAGTGCACGGCGAGGAGCACCGCGGGCTCGGCTCGCGGGCGCCGGAGTTCATCAAGGCTCGCAGGGCGCTGCACGTGAGCTGGCAGGTCGGGGTCTTCATCATCGGGCTCGCGGTCGTCGGGGCCGGCATCATCATGCTGCCCCTTCCCGGGCCGGGCTGGGTCGTGATCTTCGGCGGCATGGCGATCTGGGCGACGGAGTTCGTCTGGGCCCAGCTGGTGCTCCGCTGGACCAAGCGGAAGGTCACCGAGGCGGCCCAGCGGGCCCTCGATCCCAAGGTGCGGCGACGCAACATCATCCTGACGTCCGTCGGGCTGGTGATCGTGGGCGTCATCGTCGGCGTCTACCTGTGGAAGTTCGGCATCACCATGCCGTGGAAGATCAAGGACCAGTGAGCGTCACAGGCACCCCCTGACATGGGGTAATGTTCTTCCTGCGTCCGGGCGATTAGCTCAGTGGGAGAGCGCTTCGTTCACACCGAAGAGGTCACTGGTTCGAACCCAGTATCGCCCACCCGGACCGGCGGCCCACCTGCGTCATCGTAGGTGGGCCGCCGTCGTTGCATCCAGGCAGGGGCAGGGGCAGGGGCAGGGGCAGGGGCAGGGGCAGGGGCAGGGGCAGGGGCAGGGGTTCGGGTCCCGGGGCTGTCCTCACGGAAGCTGCGCGGCGGTCATCACCGTTTGTCGAGTGGCGGGAGCACTGTCCCCGCCGGACGGTCGGTGACGATGCCTGCCGCGGCCGGCTGGTGGCGATGTCTGTCGGCGGCGACCGGTGTCGGCGAGTTCCGCCGCCGAGGGCTGTCGCATCCCCAGCAGGATTCCGCCGGCGCCCCGTCCGCTGTGCAGCGCCCCGCCCGGCTCGCCGGTCACCCGGACCCGTTCGCGTCCCTCCCCCTCCGTCGCCCTGAGGCCGCCCTCAGCCCGTCGGCGCCACGCCCGGAACGCCCCCGCGCAACGCCCCGCACGGCAGGCCCCATGGCCGGAACCGGCCCCCCGGCCCCGCAGCCCTCCCCAGCCACACAGGGTCGCTTTTCGGTCGCGCACGACACCGGTCCGGCTCGCCCGCTCCGTTCGGCATCCCGGCCGCGTCGTCGCCACCAGCGAGGTCGCCCGGCCCCGCCCCCGGCCCGGCCTCCGCGTCCCGCTCCGTGACTCACTGCCTCGGCAAGAAATTCTTGTCCGCGTCATTGACGCACTCTCAGCCCCTCCGTACCTTGTGCCAGCAAGCGCTTACTCGATGGCGACGGAGGGGCCTCCGCGGACGGGACGGTGACGATCCGTTACGCGTGATGGGGTGCGGAGGGCCGTGCCCAGCGCAGCAACAAGACCATCGCGCTGTTCGAGAAGAAGTACCCGAAGATCAAGGTGAAAACGGACTTCCAGCCTTATCTCGACTTCTGGGAGAAGTTCAACACCCAAGCCTCCGGCGGGAATCCGCCGGAGGTGTTCCAGAATGCCATCGGTTTCCTCAGGAAATACGACGCGAAGAACGTGCTGCTGGATCTCAGCGAGCAGGCCCAGGCCGGCCACCTCCGGATGGACGGATTCCGCGCGCAACTCGAGAAGTGCGGTGAGATCGACGGGGAGCTCCCGGCGTTCCGGTCGGTTCGGACTCCATGGCGCTCGTCATCGACGAGCCCGTCTAGGCGCGCGCCGGGGTGAAGCCGGAGCAGCGTCACCGGAGCCGCCGCCCATTCCAGCCGGGCGCCGAACGGTGTGTACCGCAAGGACCAGACTTTCGCCCTGACGGACGCCTCCGGCAGGGCCGTACCCGTGCAGTCCTGGCGCCTCGCCTACTGGCCCGACGGCTCCCTCAAGTGGACCGCTCACGCGGTCGCCTCGGGCGACGGCACACTCACCCTCGCCGCCGGGACGCCCGCCGCACCCGAGAAGAAGGTTGGCCCGCTACGGCTCCGACTTCGGCAGTCTGCTGCTGTTCCAGGGCCACTCCCGCCTGGACGCGTACGCGGCCGTCAAGACCGGCGACGTGAAGCTCGCGACCCGGGCCTGGGAGAAGCTCTACCACTACGACGGCTACCAGGAGTCGGCGCCCTGACGGAGAGAAGGTGAGCGGTCCGGCCGCGCTGGTGCCGGGCAGCGAGGCCACCTGGGTGTCCACGAACGACACCGCGCTGTACGGCCTCGCCGCCATCGAGAACCTGGCCCTGCCCGGCGACACGATGCCGTAGCGGAAGGCTGAGACGAGCGGTTCCCGTGGCCACGCCTTGCCGGAAACCGCTCGCCCTAGTCGATGATCTGGTGGAAGAACAGCACGGCCGGTGCCGTCACCCCGCCGCCCACGCTCACCGCGACGGGCCATGTGTTGCCGGCCAGTGCCGACAGGACGGTGGCACCGATGCCGACCAGGGCCGCGAGCAGGAAGACGATGGCGGCGCGCTGGGTGAGGAGCGGCCCGTCCCGGCCGGTGCGCCGACGGTTGGCCTGTGCCACCCGAGTGCTCCCTACCTCACTCCGACAGCGGGTTCGAGCACGGGTACGTCCCACGGGTCCTGAGCGGGACGCAGGAGCTCGAAGCGGACACCTCCGCCGACACCGTCCGTCCGGACCCCGTGCACGGCGGGCTCGGGCAGGCTGTTGTAGTGGAACGGCGTCGAGAAGTAGTAGGCGCCCGTGTCCGGGACGGCGATGAGGTCACCGGGCTCCAGCAGCGGCAGCGCACGGTCGCGCGCCAGCAGGTCACCGGCGAAACAGGCAGGTCCCGCGATGTCCTGACGGACCGGCCCACCCCGCTTGGCCCTGCCGCTTCCCTCGTGCGCCTCGATGCGCAGGGGCCAGGCGTCGGGGTTGAACACCGTCCGCGTGGCGACCTGCACCCCGGCGTGGGTGACCGCGATCGGCCGGCCGCCCATGCTCTTCGTGTACTCCACGTACGCGGCGGTGAACCCGTTCTTGGCGAGGACGGACCGCCCGAACTCGGTGACGAGTTCGTACCCGCCGGAGAACAGGGCGGGAGCTTGGGCGCGCAGGTGCCGGACATACGTGTCGAAGGTCGGCGTGGTCTCGTCGTCGGCGAAGTTGACGGGGAGACCACCGCCGATGTCGATGCCGACGACTTGGCGCCGCCCCAGCGAGGCGTTGACCTCCTCGGCGAACGCCACGGCCTGCGCGACCCCGCCGGCCATGAGGTTGAGCGGGCAGCCCTGCGAACCGGCGTGCGTGTGCACCCAGGTGAGCCACGGGTGGTCGTGGTACGCGCGCAGCAGCCGCTGCCGGCTTCCCGGGTCCGCCAGGGGCACGCCGAACTTCGACGTGCTCGTCGCCGTGCTCATCGCGGCGATGCTGCCGCCGCCGAGCTGGGAGTTGACGCGCACCCCGATCCGCGAGAGCGGGACGCTGTCGCCGAGCGCCTGGTCGATCCTCGCCAGTTCCTGGTAGTTGTCCACGTTGACGGTCACCCCCAGGTCGAGGGCGTGCCGCAGTTCGGCCTCCGTCTTGGCCGGTGAGTCGAAGACGATCCGCTCCGGCGCGAATCCGGCGGCCAGTGCGCGGGCCAGCTCGCCCTCGGTGGCCACCTCGCAGCCCATGCCGAGCCGCCGCAGCTCCGCCAGCACCGGCACCAGACAGTTCGCCTTGGCCGCGAACGCGTGCAGGACACCGGGAGAGGAGGGGAAGGCTCGATGCAGGGAGGCGACGGTCGCCGCGACGCCGTCCAGGTCGACGAAAGCGGCCAGTGGGGACCGCTCGGCGTCCAGCAGTCCCTGCCGCACCGCCTCCTGGAGGATCCGTTCGCGTCGCTCGGCGGCAGTCAGTCCGGTCATGGTGTGCCCTTCCGGTGTCGTAGGCGCGGCGCCCCGGACCGCCCGGGGTGGACCACCAGGCTCCTGTCCGCACCCGGCCGGCGTCATCGTCGAATCGTCAAAGCCGTGAGCCGCACGAGCGGTGGCTGACGGCGACAACCCACGCGCCGGGCACAGGCGTTGTCCGATACGACAACGGGGCAGCCCCCTGGATGGTGGCCGCGGCCAAACGACCGACCGCCCGTGTGGACGAGCCTCGGTGCGGGCGTTCAGAGGCGGGTGCCGCCGGCCTCGCCACCCAGACGCAACTGCACCTGGGCCAGCAGCCGGGCGTCGGGGCTGTCCAGATCCAGCCCGGACACCTGCGTGATGCGGCGCAACCGGTAGCGCAGGCTGTTGGAGTGCACGCCCAGGGCACGCGAAGCGGCGGACACGTCACCGAAGTGGTCGAGGTAGGCGCGCAGGGTCTCCACCAGGCAGCTGCCGCCGTGCTCGGCGTCGAACTCCCTCAGCCGGGCCACCGACGTCCGCGCCGGCAGAGACAACTCGCGCAGGGCGTCGACGACTTGGAGGATGCCCACGGTGTCCGCGACGTCCTCGCTGCGCGCCACGGTGTGCGGTCCGCCGGACGCGATGAGCGCCTGGAGGGCCTGCTCGGCCGACCTGCGGGACTCGGGCGCCCGTGCCAGGCCGGGGACCACGTCACCGAGCCCTGCCTTCACCGTCGTGCCGATCGTCGCCGACAGCTGCTCGGCCAGGGCGTTCCCGAGCCGTCTCACCTGGGCGTCGGCCCGCTGCGGGTCGCCTTCCAGCCCGGTCAGCAGCACCAGGGTCCTGCCGCCCGCCGGAACCACCACGACCCGGTGGCCGAGGGCCGCGCAGTGCAAGGTCAGCAGGCCGTGCAGCCCGGCCGGATTGTCGTCCGCGGGGCGGCCGGTGCCGGTCCCCACCGCCAGGACGGCACAGGGCTCCCGGGGCGGCAGCCAGGCCCGCTCCGCGAGCACCTCGACCGATCCGCGGTCCTCCAGCAGCGCCCGGGCCGCGTCCTCCACCAGCCGGCCCTCGGAGCGGTGGGTGCGGTGGTGCAGCAGATGGGCGGCGGCGGCCCGGACCGCCGCGCGCAGTGTCTCCGCGGCGTCCGGCGACAGCGGCCGGCCGGCCACCGCCGCCACCCAGATGGATCCGAGCGCCTCTCCGCCCGCCCGCACGGCACCGACCAGACGCTCCGGGTCCTGTCCTCGGGCGGGCCGGTGCAGCACATCGTCCGCACCCCACAGCGCCTGGAAGAACCCCGCCTCCCGCATGGCCGCCACCCGCCAGGGCGGCACGCGACGGCCGAGGATGGTCAGCCGGCGCATCTCGTCGACGTTCTCCTCCGTGGAGGAGTAGGCCAGCACCCGCGACTCCGTGTCCTCGATCGTCACCGAGCCTCCCACCAGGGCGGCGACCGCGTCGGCCAGCGAGTCCAGATCGCCCAGGCGCACATCGCCGGCCATGGGCACCGCGGGCGCGCCCGCCGCGGCCAGTCCCGCCCTCAGCACCCCCACCAGTTGCGCCCACGTGCACCAGGCGGTGCGGAAGAGCACCGCCGTGCCGCTCTCCTGCGCGACCGCCTGCAACGCCCGCGCGGCGGCCTCCGGACGGCCCGGACCGAACACCACGCCCGCCGCACCGGCCTCACCCGCCTGCCGCACCACGTCGACCGCGTGCGCGGAACGCGGGTCCACTCCGACGGCGAGCAGCAACTCCCGCGCACGGATCGCCGGTTCCAGGGCGTCCAGCACATGGACACCCGTGACCTTCGTGCGCAGTCCCTCCGGGGCCGTGTGCAACTCCACGGCCCCCGCCCCCACCACCGAGAGCAGACGCTCCAGCGTCCCTCCGTCCTCGGCGCCCGGGCCCCGGCCCGACGATTCCCCCAGGTCCGTCACGGTGCCTCCCCGTCCCTGCCCGACCGTGCCGCTGCCCGGCGGCCGTTCGGAGACCACGTATGACATCACGGGCCCGGTTCCCCGTCGAGGGGCCTTCGGGGCACACGGAGGCGCCGACGGCGCGCACCGCGGGGAGCCGCGCGCCCCTAGTGCATCCTCCCCAGGACCTCCCGCATCCGCCGGACGTCCCGGATCCGCTGCTCGTACGTCGCCCCCAGAGCCAGCAGCAGGACGCCGGCCAGGGCGGGAGGCGCCCAGCGGGGGAGGGCCCCCGTCACCTGAACGACATACGGGGCGAGTTCGTGCAGGGCCACCAGGGCCAGCACCCAGCCGCCGAGCACCAGCGGCGCCCGCAGCCGGTACCGGGCGCCCAGCAGGGTGATCAGCAGCGCCGCGACGCCCAGCAGCAGCGGCCGGGTCCACATCGGGTCCGCCCAGGCCGCCACCAGGCTCGGCAGGAGGGTCGCGGCGAGCCCGGCGCCGTACGCCGTCCAGGAGGAGGCCTGAGCGTCGCGGCGCCGCCGCAGCGCTCCGACGAGCAGCGCAGGGACGGTCACCGGAAGGGTGTAGGCCTCCGGTGTGCCCACGTCCCAGGCGGCAAGGCGGACCCAGGCGGCCAGCACGAACAGGGCCGTGGCCGCGTAGCCGACGGGACGGCGCTCGGCGCGCAGGGCCGTGCCCGCGGCGATCACCCCGCACAGGGCCAGCACCAGCGCGAGCATCGGGGGGTCGGTGAGCACCAGAGCCACCGCGAACAGCCCGAGGGCGGCCCCCACGGTCTCGACCGGCACCGTCGCCCGGGACGCGCCGAGACGCGCCGCCAGCAGGGCCGCGGCAGCGGCGACCAACAGGACCAGCAGGGCGGTCCGGGCCGCCGGCCAGTCCGCGGCGGCACCCGACGCCGAGGCCAGCGCGCCGGCGTACACGACGGACACCGGGGCGGTGAACGGGGCGACGTCCGCCCGCCACGAGGCCGCGGCGAACAGCGTCGTCAGCGCGGACAGCACGGCGAGGGTCGCGGACTGGGACGCGAGGGAGACCAGGGTGAGACCGGCGGCCGTGACCAGGGCGAGGACGAGTGCGGTGACCTGCGCGGCCGACGCCGTGATCCGGCACGCGTACAGCGCGGCCCCCGTCAGCACGCCCAGGACCAGCAACCCGGCGGCGTACGGGAGTTCCAGGATCGCCGCGAGGATCAACGCCGTGGCCCAGAGCAGGCCGAGAGCACCGAGCCGGGCCCGCGGGCGCCACACCTCCGTGCGGACCGCCAGGGCGAGCACCGCCGCCACGGCCACCAGCACCACCGGAGCCGCCGTCGCGTGCGGCGGCCAGGGCACGTCGACGGTCACCGCCGCACGGGCGTCCGACGGCGCACCGCTCCACACCCGGGCCAGCCGGCCGGCCGGACCCAGCAGCACCACCACGACCACGGGCAGGGTCGTCAGCACGGCCAGCGCCTGTACGGCACCGGAGGCCCACGCAAGCCCCCGCCGCAGCGCGTCCGGCAGCCGCCCGGCCCGGACCGCCGCCAGCAGGGTGATGCCGACGGCGAGATGAGCCGGGACCACCCACGCCGACGGCACCACGGAACGCACCACACCGCCGAGCGCGCCCACGACGAGCAGCCCGGCCGTGACCGCGAGGCCGAGGGCGTGCCTGACGCCCGGACCCCGCCGGGCCGAACCCACGGCGATCACCGCCGCGAGCAGGAGCAGCGCCCCGGCACGGCAGGCGTCACCGGGACCGCCGGCCGTCACGGACAGCCAGCTGGCCCCCAGAACGCCCCAGCCCCCCATGCCGTAGGCGCCGACGACGGCGGTGATCCGCACCGCCCCGGCCGTCAACCGCGCCACCGCCACCGCGTCCAGCCCGGCCGTCACCAGCATCGCGGCCGTGATCAGGTGGGGGCCTGCGTCGGCGGCCACGGCCCACAGCAGAAGCGGGGACTGGGCCGCCGCCAGGGCGCAGGGCAGGGGCAGACGCAGCGCGGACGTGGCCGGCAGCAGGCCGTACGCCGTCCAGGCCGCCGCGAGCACCGCGGTCGCGGCGGCCGCGTACCCGGTCCCGTCCGTTCCGGCGAGGGCCGCCGCGTGCAGCGCGTAGGCGTCCAGGACCGTCAGGGCGAGCCCGAGGCCCGCCACGGACTCGGCCGTCGACCGCAGCCCCCGCTTCAGCAGGGCCACGGGCGCGGCGAGGGTGGCCAGCGTGACCGCGCCGAGCACCAGGGCCCGCCCGGCGATCCCCATGTGCCCCCAGCTGACCAGGGTGAACACCGCCGCCGCGAGCGTGAGCAGGACACCTCCGAGGACCAGCAGCACGTTCTGCACGCTGGGCGCGGCCGTCTCCGGCCGGGCCGGTGCGGCCTGCGGCGGCCACGGCGATGCCTGGGCGTGCGGGCGCTGCTGTGCTTGGTGCAGGGCCGCTACCAGCCAGGCGCGGCGGGTCAGCAACTGGGCGCGGCGGGCGTCCAGTTGTCGGAGCTCGGCATCGAGGAGCCGCAACTCCTCGGCCGGGGGCGGAAGGTGGGTCATGGACCGCAGTGTGGTCCGGGTCACCCCGCACGGCATGAGTGCCGCTACTCAGGCGCGTACTCAGACAGCCCACGTCACGAGTGGGCAGACTGCGGGAATGGACTGGAACCACTACCGCTTCCGCAGTCGGTGGACCCTGCCCGCACCCCCCGCCACCGTGTACGGCGTGCTGGAACGCCCCGAGGACTATCCGCACTGGTGGCGCCAGGTGAGGGAGGTGACCCGGCTCGACGACACCACCGGCGTGATCCGCATCCGCTCCGTCCTGCCGTACGACATGACCTTCACGGCGCGCGAGGTGCGCCACGACCCCGCGGCCGGTGTGCTGGAGACGTCCCTGTCCGGGGACATCGAAGGCTGGGCGCGCTGGACCGTGACACCACGCGGGAAGGGCAGCCTCGCGCGGTACGACCAGGTCGTCCGCGTGCACAAGCCGCTGCTGCGGCGGCTCGCCGTGCCGGGACGCCCCGTCTTCCGCGTCAACCACGCGCTGATGATGCGTTCCGGGCGGCGCGGACTCCTCAGGCACCTGCGAGCGGTTTGAAGGAAGCGTGCCCGGGCCTGTATGGTTCAGTGCGTTCCCGGGCGATTAGCTCAGTGGGAGAGCGCTTCGTTCACACCGAAGAGGTCACTGGTTCGAACCCAGTATCGCCCACCGGAAACAGCCGGTCCGTCGCAGACGGACCGGTTTTTTCACGCCCGCGCGCCCCTGTGGGCCCCGCGTCCGGCGCGCCGGACGCTCAGGCCGCCGCCGGCAGACCCGGACGCAACGGCCACGCCGGGTCGACCGCCTCGTCCACACCGCTGCGCGCGAACCACGCCTGCAGACCCCGCGCCTGCGCCGCGTGCCACACCGCCTGCAGCGTGTGCAGCTCACCCGGGGCGAGGCGCTCCAGCCGGGACGCGAACCGGCGGCCCACCGCCCGGGTGACCTCCAGCGCCGCCACCGCGTCGGCCGCCGCGTCGTGCGCGCCCTCCAAGGCGACGCCGTAGTGTGCACACAGGTCGGTCAGGGTCCGGCGGCCCTTGCGGTAGCGGTCCAGGTGCTTGTCCAGGACCCGCGGGTCCAGCACGGACAGCTGCGCCGACTCGAACCAGCGGCCGAGCGCCGAAGCCCGATGCCGGCGCAACTCCCGATCCAGCAGGGTCAGATCGAACGGCGCGTTCATCACCACGACCGGCCGCCCCGCGTGCGCCTGCTCGGCCAGCGCCTGCGCTATCTCGTACATCACCGGCGCCGGCCACCGGCCGTTGCGCTGCAGGTGCTCCTCCGTCAGCCCGTGCACCGCCGTCGCCTCGGCGGGCACCGGCACCCCCGGGTTCACCAGCCAGCGGCTCACCCGCGGCCGGATGCCCGGCGCATCCTGGACCACGACGGCGGCCGACACGATCCGGTCGGTCTCGACGTCCACGCCCGTCGTCTCCGTGTCGAAGGCGGCCAGCGGCCCTTCGTACCAGCACGTCGTCATCGCCACACAACCCCTCGTTCACCTTCGGCAGTTGACGCACCGTCCGCTGCCCGATCCGGTGATACCCGGGCTGTTTGCGCCGTACGCCGGAAGGAGACAACAGGAGTACGGGTTGATGCAGTTCAGCGGCCCGCAGCGGGGAATCACTTGTTCTGGAAGGCTGTTGGCCATGGCCATTGCGCAGCCCGAACGGGGCGGGCTGCTGCCCGAGCGCACGGCTCCCTCTCGCGGCACTCTCGCCACCACCGCCTGCATGGAGACACTGCAGGTCGGCTATCTGCACGCCGTCGCGGCCGCCGCGGGCTGTTCGCTGTCCCAGCCCTTTCCCGACAACGGCATCGACTGGCACGTCAGCCACAGCGCCCCCGGGCACACGGTCGACGACGAGGTCACGATCAAGGTGCAGCTCAAGGCCACCTCCCAGGTGCCGCCCCACCCTCCGGGCCGCACCTTCTCCTTCACGCTCGACAACGACCACCTGGCGAAGCTCGCCCGCACCCCCGTGTCGGTCCACAAGATCCTGGTGGTGATGCTGGTGCCGCGCTCCCGGGACGACTGGCTGCGCGCCGGCCACGACCGGCTCGACCTCAGGCACTGCTGCTACTGGACCAACCTCGCCGGACAGCCGATCACCGGCCGCCGCCGCACCACCGTGCGCATACCGACCTCACGCATCTTCGACGACCGGGCCCTGTGCGAGATCATGACGCGGGTCGGGACGGGAGGGAAACCGTGACGCACCGCCCGACCGAGGAACCACTGCGGCAGGTCCGGCCGCACCCCGTCGACACCACCTGGAACGGCGCCCCGCCCGAGCCCGCCGACATCGACCCGGACGTGCTGGGCACCCTGCTGCGCCGGCACGGCTGGCAGCGCCGCGGCGGCGCCCCGGGACGCTACGGCCGCTGGACCCCGCCCGGCCCGGGCGCCGGCGGCACCAGCCTCCTGGTGCCGGAGAGCCGCGCCTTCCCCGACAGCGGCGAACTGCTCGGCGAGGCCCTGCTCGCCCTGTCCCGCAGCGGCTCGCCGTCCGCCCGTGAGGTGCTCGTCTCCCTCGCCGTGCCCAGCGACGAGATCCGCTGGTGGCACGACGTCCCGGCCGGGCCCGCCGGCGCCGCGACCTGGACCGTCGAGGACCGGCTGCGCGGCGCCGCCCGCCGGATGCTGCTCGCCGCGGCCCTCGCCACCCGCGCCCGGGCCGGCTACCACGGCGCCCGGCACCGCCGCGCCGCCGCCGCGGCCCTGGAGAACGTCCTGGTCGGCTCCGCCGCCGACGGCCGCCTCACCGCGTTCGTGCCGGTGGCCGGCGGCCGCCCCCTCGCCGTACGCCTCCACCAGGCCCTGTTCGCCGCCCGGGAGGCCATCGACTACCAGCGGGCCACCGGCGGCATGGACGGCTTCGGCACCGCGGTGGAGGCAGGGGTGAGCCACGAGCTCACCGAGGCCCTGGTGGCGCTCGTCCGGGGCACGGAAGGCGCCCGGATCGCTGTCGAGTGGGCCCCGGCGGCCGGTGTGCCCGAGGGGTGCGCCGCCTCCGCCGAGCCCGTGGAGTTCTCACCCGGCGACCTGCCCGTGCTGCGCGAGGCGGGCGCCCGCTATCTGCGCGAGGAACCCGCCGTGCCGGTGCGGATCACCGGAGCGGTGGTACGGCTGCGCAGGTCCGGGCCGCGCGGCGAGGGCACGGTACGGCTGCGCGTGCTGGCCGGTGCCGACGTGCCGAACGTACGGATCACCCTCGACGAGGAGGCGTACCGGATCGCCGGGCACGCCCACCTCGTCGGACTGCCGGTCCGGGTGCAGGGGCGTCTGGAGAGCCGGGGCGGATTCCGCCGCCTCACCGGTGCCCACGGCGTCGTGCCCGTCCAGGTCGACGACGCCGAGCGGGACCGCATGATGAAGGAGCTCCACGAGAACCTCGACTTCTTCGAGGACGCCTGCGGAGGGGACTGAGGAGACCGGGGGAGAGGATGCGCGAGGCCCCGGGGAGGGGCCGGCGAGCCCTGTGGACGGGCACCGGCAAGGCCGGAGAGGGGGACCGGCAAGGCCGGGGACGGGGATCGGCAAGGCCGGGGACCGGCAAGGCGGGGGAAGGCGACCGGCGAGGGCCGGGAGGTCGACCGGCGAAGCCCGGGGGCAAGGGGCTGCGCAGATCGATTTCGCGTCGAGTGGTCCCGGGTCGGTACGATCCTTACTCGTGCGCGCGCTCGGGTATGGCGCCGCAGCCCCCTTCAGTCAGGAGAGACCGGTGTCAGACGTCCGTGTGATCATCCAGCGCGATTCCGAGCGGGAAGAACGCGTGGTGACGACGGGCACTACGGCCGCCGAGCTCTTCGCCGGCGAGCGTTCGATCATCGCCGCGCGCGTGGCCGGCGAGCTCAAGGACCTGTCGTACGCCCTGTCCGACGGCGACGAGGTCGAGGGCGTCGAGATCTCCTCCGAGGACGGTCTGAACATCCTGCGCCACTCCACCGCGCACGTCATGGCGCAGGCCGTGCAGGAGCTCTTCCCCGAGGCCAAGCTCGGTATCGGCCCGCCCGTCAAGGACGGCTTCTACTACGACTTCGACGTGGAGAAGCCCTTCCACCCCGATGACCTCAAGGCCATCGAGAAGAAGATGCAGGAGATCCAGAAGCGCGGGCAGCGCTTCTCCCGCCGCGTGGTCACCGACGAGGCCGCCCGCGAGGAGCTGGCCGGCGAGCCGTACAAGCTGGAGCTGATCGGCCTCAAGGGCTCCGCCTCCTCCGACGACGGCGCGGACGTCGAGGTCGGCGCCGGCGAGCTGACGATCTACGACAACCTGGACGCCAAGACCGGTGACCTGTGCTGGAAGGACCTCTGCCGCGGTCCCCACCTGCCCACCACCCGCAACATCCCGGCGTTCAAGCTGATGCGCAACGCGGCCGCCTACTGGCGCGGCAGCGAGAAGAACCCCATGCTCCAGCGCATCTACGGCACCGCCTGGCCCACGAAGGACGAGCTGAAGGCGCACCTGGAGTTCCTCGCGGAGGCCGAGAAGCGCGACCACCGCAAGCTGGGCAACGAGCTGGACCTGTTCTCCATCCCCGAGCAGATCGGCTCCGGCCTCGCCGTCTTCCACCCCAAGGGCGGCGTCATCCGCCGGGTCATGGAGGACTACTCGCGCCGCCGCCACGAGGAGGAGGGCTACGAGTTCGTCTACACCCCGCACGCCACCAAGGGGAAGCTCTTCGAGACCTCGGGCCACCTGGACTGGTACGCCGACGGCATGTACCCGCCCATGCAGCTCGACGAGGGCGTGGACTACTACCTCAAGCCCATGAACTGCCCGATGCACAACCTGATCTTCGACGCGCGCGGGCGTTCCTACCGTGAACTGCCGCTGCGCCTCTTCGAGTTCGGGACCGTGTACCGGTACGAGAAGTCGGGCGTCGTGCACGGCCTGACCCGGGCCCGCGGCTTCACCCAGGACGACGCGCACATCTACTGCACCCGCGAGCAGATGTCCGAGGAGCTCGACAAGACGCTCACCTTCGTGCTGAACCTGCTGCGCGACTACGGCCTGACCGACTTCTACCTGGAGCTGTCCACCAAGGACCCGGAGAAGTTCGTCGGCTCGGAAGAGGCCTGGGAGGAGGCCACCGAGACGCTGCGCCAGGTCGCCGAGAAGCAGGGCCTGCCGCTGGTGCCCGACCCGGGCGGCGCCGCCTTCTACGGCCCGAAGATCTCCGTCCAGGCCAAGGACGCCATCGGCCGCACCTGGCAGATGTCGACCATCCAGCTCGACTTCAACCTGCCCGAGCGCTTCGACCTGGAGTACACGGGCGCGGACGGCACCAAGACCCGCCCGGTCATGATCCACCGCGCGCTGTTCGGCTCCATCGAGCGCTTCTTCGCGGTCCTCCTGGAGCACTACGCGGGCGCCTTCCCGGCGTGGCTGGCCCCCGTCCAGGCGGTCGGCATCCCGATCGGCGACGCGCACGTGGAGTACCTGGAGAAGTTCGCCGCCGCGGCCCGGAAGAAGGGCCTGCGCGTGGAGGTCGACTCCTCCTCCGACCGCATGCAGAAGAAGATCCGCAACGCCCAGAAGCAGAAGGTGCCCTTCATGGTCATCGCGGGCGACGAGGACATGTCCCACGAGTCCGTGTCCTTCCGCTACCGCGACGGCTCGCAGGAGAACGGCATCCCCTTCGACGAGGCCATCGCGAAGATCGTGAAGGTCGTCGAGGAACGCGCTCAGGTCTGACCGAACCGTGCACGGGCCCCCGGGGGAGATCCGGGGGCCTTTGCCGTCCCCCCAGCTCGACGCCATATGCTGCACTGCATGACGAGTGAGCCGGAGCAGCAGCTGGGAGTGGGGACGCAGGACGCGTTCCAGCGTCTGTGGACGCCCCACCGGATGGCCTACATCCAGGGTGAGAACAAGCCCACCGGCCCGGGCGCCGGCGACGGCTGCCCCTTCTGCTCGATCCCGGCCAAGTCCGACGAGGACGGGCTCGTCGTCCGGCGCGGCGAGCAGGTCTACGCGGTGCTCAACCTCTACCCGTACAACGGCGGCCACCTGATGACCGTGCCCTACCGGCACGTCGCCGACTACACGGACCTCACGGCGGGGGAGACCGCCGAGCTCGGCGAACTCACCAAGCAGGCGATGACGGCCCTGCGCACGGCCTCCGGCGCGCACGGCTTCAACATCGGCATGAACCAGGGCACGGTCGCGGGCGCAGGCATCGCCGCACACCTCCACCAGCACATCGTGCCGCGCTGGGGCGGCGACACGAACTTCATGCCGGTGGTGGGACACACGCGGGTGCTGCCGCAGCTCCTGGCCGACACACGGAAGATGCTGGCGGAGGCCTGGCCGACCGTTTGATCCCGGCCGGGGTGGACTTCCCGGCCCGTCCGGCGCTCGAGGGCGAAGCCGTTCAGGCCGATGGGGGTCCGGGGGCGCAGCCCCGGGAACACCGGCCCCCACCGTCCCGCGGACGATCGACTACGCGTCGTACACATCCGCCTTCTTCGGTGAGGCCTCCTGCACCGCCCCACTGAGCGCCGCCGACCTGGACCCGAACTTCTCCACGTCCACGCCGTTCTCCCGCAGCACCTTCAGCGCCGCCGCATGCACCACCCGCAGCACGGGCGTCGCAGCCCGCAGCGCGTCGTCGGCCATGAACCGGTGCCGCCAGGGCTGGTCGGCCCACGCGTGGCGCAGACCGAACGGCTCCGGCAGCGTCAGACTGCCGCCGAGCCAGTTCAGCAGCGGCGGGTACCAGGTCAGCGGGGCGCGCGCGGCCAGCCGCACCACCTCGTCGGCGTCGATCAGCGGCAGCTTCACGGTCCGGGTCTCCCAGAACCGGAAGGCCTTCTGCACCGCCTTCTCCTTGGCCGCCGGCTTCTCGTTGAACAGGGAGTTGACCGGCCCCAGAGCATGCCCGGTGACCTCGATGCGGAGCGTGTCGTGCAGCACGGTCACCGTGATCAGCATCGTGATCACCAAGTGGCCGTCCCACAGGGTCCACTGCACACCCAGGTAGTGCCGGTCACCGCTGCCGAACTGCTGCTTGTTGCAGATGTCCTGTATGGCGTGCGTGCGCACCGTGTACGCGTCGACGTCCGTACCGCTCGGCCGGGACACCTCCGTCGCCTTCTCGCCGATCGGCGTGACGACCCAGTGCGTGATCGACGGCTTGGGGAAGCCGCCGGTGTTGATGGACGTACGCTCCAGCATCCCGAGCCCGCCCTGGATCGCCACGATGACGTCCCAGCTGCGGAAGGGGTGGAACTCCTTGCCCGGCTCGGCGGAGACCAGCTCCTCGGCCAGCTGCCAGCTGCCCCACCGCGTGCCCATGCCGAGGATGCCCTTGGGGCCGGCGTAGAAGACCGAGTTGGAACGCTGCTCGGCGGCCAGCCGGGCCAGCTCCTTGCGGACCTGCTCGGCCGCGTCACCCGGGTTGCCGGGGACCGCCTCGGGGATCTTGGCGCCGACACCGCCGCCCGACAGCAGGCTCGACCAGCGCTCCCGCAGGTCCCGGGCGGTCCGCTCGCAGATCTGCTTGGCCCAGAACCAGCCGACGACCGGCATGATCACCGCGGCGCGGCCGTACAGGGCCCAGAAGCCGCTGAACGGCATACGGATCAGGAACAGCACGGCGAGCGCGCCGACGGCGACCAGCAGGGTCGTGGCGAGGGCGCCCGTGCGCTTGTCCTCCCGCTTGGCCATGGTGGTGCGCAGCGTGAACACCAGCAGCCACACGAGGAAGCCCGGCAGGAACAGCAGCCCGCAGATCACCGTGATCGCCGAGAGCCAGTTGTCGCGGTCGCGGCGGATGCGGTGGGCCGCCAGGCAGTGCTCCACGACGACCTGCGGCTCGATGCCGAAGGACTGGATGACCGGATTGCGCCCGGCACCCAGCATCCGGTCGATCACCGCACGGGAGAAGGCCTCACCGAACCTGGGCCGGAAGATCTTCGCCCAGGGGCGCGGGGGGGTCACCTTCGACTGGTGCCACTCGTTGTCCGCCTTCAGGATCTTGGTGACCTCGTCGTCGCGGTACGCGGCGGCGGCCAGCGCATAGGTCGCCGCCGTCTGGCCGCTCGCACCCGCGAGAGGCACCTGGGCCCCCGGGCTGAAGTCGAATCCGTCCGTCACTGCCGCCCCCATCGCTGCCGCATCCGCATCTGCGGCCTTCCCGACTTCCGCGCTCCGCACACCTGTTGATCAGGTCATCAGCGTATCCGTCCGCACCGGCGAGCGGGGGCGGGCGGCCCGTCAAGCCGCCCGCCCCCGCGGAGGGGAGCCCCCAGGAGGGAACTTGGTGGCACCCGGCGCCAACTACGAGGCCACGCGCTCCTCTTCACGCACCCGGTCCGCCACCTGCTGCGGCATCGGTTCGTGCCGCGCGTACCGCCGGCTGAACCCCGCCGTGCCGTGCGCCATCGACCGCAGGTCGATCGCGTACCGGCCGATCTCGATCTCGGGCACCTCGGCCCGGATCAGCGTGCGCCCGCCGGGCGTCTGCTCGGTGCCGAGCACCCGCCCGCGCCGCCCCGACAGGTCGCTCATCACGGCGCCCACGAACTCGTCGCCGACCAGCACCGACACCTCGGCCACCGGCTCCAGCAGATGGATCCGCGCGTCTGCCGCGGCCTCCCGCAGCGCGAGCGCGCCCGCCGTCTGGAAGGCGGCGTCGGAGGAGTCGACCGAGTGCGCCTTGCCGTCCAGCAGGGTCACCCGTACGTCGATCAGCGGGTACCCGGCAGCGACCCCCTTGGCCGCCTGCGCCCGTACGCCCTTCTCCACCGACGGGATGAACTGCCGGGGCACCGCGCCGCCCACGACCTTGTCGACGAACTCGATGCCGGACCCGCCGGGCAGCGGCTCGACCTCGATCTCGCAGATCGCGAACTGCCCGTGTCCGCCGGACTGTTTGACGTGCCTGCCGCGGCCCGTCGACTTGGTCGCGAACGTCTCGCGCAGGGACACCTTGTGGGGCACGACGTCGACCTGGACGCCGTAGCGGCTGCGCAGCCGCTCCAGGGCGACGTCGGCGTGCGCCTCGCCCAGGCACCACAGGACCACCTGGTGGGTGTCCTGGTTCTGTTCCAGCCGCATCGTCGGATCCTCGGCCACCAGCCGGGCCAGGCCCTGGGACAGCTTGTCCTCGTCCGGTTTGCTGTGCGCCTGGATGGCCAGCGGCAGCAGCGGGTCGGGCATCTGCCACGGCTCCATGAGCAGCGGATCGTCCTTGGCGGACAGGGTGTCGCCGGTCTCGGCGCGGCCCAGCTTCGCCACGCAGGCCAGATCACCCGCGATGACGTGCGACACGGGCCGCTGCTGCTTGCCGAACGGCGTGGACAGGGCGCCGATCCGCTCGTCGACGTCGTGGTCCTCGTGCCCCCGGTCGGCCAGGCCGTGCCCGGACACGTGGACGGTCTGGTCGGCGCGCAGGGTGCCGGAGAACAGCCGGATCAGCGACAGCCGCCCCACGTACGGGTCGGAGGAGGTCTTCACGACCTCCGCGACCAGCGGAGCGTCCGGATCGCACGGCTTGAGCTCGCGCGGCTTGCCGTCGATGGTCGTGACCCGCACCGTCTCGTGCTCCAGCGGTGTCGGGAAGCCTCGCGTGATCAGCTCCAGCAGCTCCAGGGTGCCGAGCCCCTGCCGGGCGCCCTCGCCTGCAGGCGCGGCGGCCAGGACGGGGAAGAAGACGCCCCGCGCGACGGCCCGCTCCAGGTCCTGGATGAGCGTGGCGACGTCGACCGGCTCCCCGCCGAGGTAGCGGTCCATGAGGGTCTCGTCCTCGCTCTCGGCGATGATCCCCTCGATGAGCCGGTTGCGGGCCTCCTCGATCACCGGCAGCTGGTCCTCAACCGGCTCGGACTCCTTGCGCTCGCCGGTCGAGTAGTCGAACAGTTTCTGCGACAGCAGCCCGATCAGGCCGGTCACCGGCGCGTGCCCGTCCGGTGCCGGGGGGCCGTGCAGCGGCAGGTAGAGCGGCAGGACCGCGTCGGGGTCGTCCGCGCCGAAGGCTTCCGCGCAGGTCCGGGTCATCTCCTCGAAGTCGGAGCGCGCCGACTCCAGGTGCGTGACGACGATGGCCCGGGGCATCCCCACGGCCGCGCACTCCTCCCACACCATGCGGGTCGAGCCGTCCACGCCGTCCGAGGCCGAGACGACGAAAAGGGCCGCGTCCGCCGCGCGCAGACCGGCCCTGAGCTCACCGACGAAGTCGGCGTATCCGGGGGTGTCGAGGAGATTGACCTTGATGCCGTCCCACTCGACGGGCACCAGGGAGAGCTGTACCGAGCGCTGCTGCCGGTGCTCGATGTCGTCGTAGTCGGAGACGGTGCCGCCGTCCTCCACGCGGCCCGCCCGGTTCACCGCCCCCGCCGTGAGTGCGAGGGCCTCCACCAAGGTGGTCTTGCCCGATCCGGAGTGGCCGACCAGCACCACATTCCGTACGGACTGAGGGTGGTCGGCCGCTTGTGCCCTGCCGGCGGCCCCAGGGTGTGTCTGTACCTTGTCGCCCATGATCCTGCCTCCCGTGCACGGTGAGGTCACTGTGGGCGCGGACTCGCGGGAGCCGCGTGCGGTGGCGGCTCCGGCGACGCCCGCGGTCATTCGACCTTCCCACTCCCGTCACGGTGCGTCCATACGAACGACGTGATCCCACCGCCCACCAGCGGCTCGCGGGTTCCCCCGAAAGGGGTCCGGGTGCCCGCACCTCGCCCATGCGCGCGCGTGACTACGATGGGCCAGCCGGTGGCCAGCAGGGGCCAGACGGCGACACCGACCCTCGGGAAGGCCATGCTGAACAAGTACGCGCGTGCATTCTTCACGCGTGTCCTCACACCGTTCGCCGCGTTTCTGATCCGGCGGGGGGTCAGCCCCGACACCGTCACGCTCATCGGCACCGCCGGTGTGGTCGCGGGCGCGCTGGTCTTCTACCCCATGGGCGAGTTCTTCTGGGGCACGGTCGTGATCACGCTGTTCGTGTTCTCCGACCTCGTCGACGGCAACATGGCCCGCCAGCTCGGCCGCTCCAGCCGCTGGGGCGCCTTCCTGGACTCCACGCTCGACCGGGTCGCCGACGGGGCGATCTTCGGCGGCTTCATCCTCTGGTACGCCGGCGGCGGTGACGACCTGGTGCTCTGCGCCGTCTCGATCTTCTGCCTGGCCAGCGGGCAAGTGGTGTCGTACACCAAGGCCCGCGGCGAGTCGATCGGTCTGCCGGTCGCGGTCAACGGGCTCGTCGAGCGGGCCGAGCGGCTGGTGATCTCCCTGGTCGCGGCCGGACTCGCGGGCCTGCACAAGTTCGGAGTGCCCGGCATCCAGTACCTGCTGCCCGTCGCCCTGTGGATCGTCGCCGTGGGCAGCCTCGTCACGCTGATCCAGCGGGTCGTCACGGTCCGCCGCGAGTCCGCCGAGGCCGAGGCCGCGGCCGCCGCGCAGCAGGACGGGCAGGGCGGCGAGGACGAGCAGCAGAACGCCTCCCACGGGAGCGAGGCGGCCACGTGAGCGCTCAGGACCGGCTGACGGACGCGCTGTACGGCCTCGGCTGGGGCACGGTCAAGAAGCTCCCCGAGCCGGCCGCCGCACGGCTCGGCCGGACCATCGCCGACCTGGCCTGGAAGCAGCGCGGCAAGGGCGTCCAGCGCCTGGAGAGCAACTACGCGCGCGTGGTGCCGGACGCGAGCCCCGAGCGCCTGGCCGAGCTGTCCCGCGCGGGCATGCGCTCCTACCTGCGCTACTGGATGGAGTCGTTCCGCCTCCCCGCCTGGAGCAAGGAACGGATCAGGGGCGGCTTCGACCCCAAGGACCTGCACCACCTCACCGAGGGCATGGCCGCCGGCAAGGGCGTCGTACTCGCCCTGCCGCACCTCGCCAACTGGGATCTCGCCGGAGCCTGGGTCACCACGAAGCTCGGCATCCCCTTCACCACGGTCGCCGAACGCCTGAAGCCCGAGACGCTCTACGACCGGTTCGTCGCCTACCGCGAGGGCCTCGGCATGGAGGTCCTGCCGCACAGCGGCGGCACCGCCTTCGGCACCCTGGCCCGGCGGCTGCGCGACGGGGGCCTGGTCTGCCTGGTCGCCGACCGCGACCTGTCCGCCTCGGGCGTCGAGGTGGACTTCTTCGGCGACACGGCCCGGATGCCGGCCGGCCCCGCCCTGCTCGCCCAGCAGACCGGTGCCCTGCTGCTGCCCGTCACCCTCTGGTACGACGACTCGCCCATGATGCGGGGCCGCGTCCACCCGCCGGTCGAGGTGCCCGAGTCGGGTACGCGCGCCGAGAAGACGTCCGTCATGACACAGGCGCTGGCCGACGCCTTCGCCACCGGGATCGCCGACCATCCGGAGGACTGGCACATGCTGCAACGCCTGTGGCTCGCGGACCTCGACCCCGCGAAGGGACGCCCGTGAGAATCGGCATCGTCTGCCCGTACTCCTGGGACGTACCGGGCGGCGTCCAGTTCCACATCCGTGACCTCGCCGCGTACTTCATCCGCCTCGGTCACGAGGTGTCTGTGCTGGCCCCGGCCGACGACGACACCCCGCTGCCGCCGTACGTGGTCTCGGCCGGGCGCGCGGTGCCGGTTCCGTACAACGGGTCCGTGGCCCGGCTGAACTTCGGCTTCCTGAGCGCCGCGCGGGTGCGCCGCTGGCTGCACGACGGCGCGTTCGACGTCATCCACATCCACGAGCCGACCTCCCCGTCGCTGGGCCTGCTGACGTGCTGGGCCGCCCAGGGGCCGATCGTCGCCACGTTCCACACGTCGAATCCCCGCTCACGCGCGATGATCGCCGCGTACGCGATCCTCCAGGCCGCCCTGGAGAAGATCAGCGCCCGCATCGCGGTGAGCGAGTACGCCCGCCGCACGCTGGTGGAGCACCTCGGCGGCGACGCGGTCGTCATCCCCAACGGCGTCGACGTCGACTTCTTCGCCGAGGCCGAGCCCAAGGCCGAGTGGCAGGGCGACACCATCGGCTTCGTCGGGCGCATCGACGAGCCCCGCAAGGGACTCCCGGTGCTGATGAAGGCGCTGCCGAAGATCCTCGCCGCGCGCCCGCAGACCCGGCTGCTGGTCGCCGGGCGCGGTGACGAGGAGGAGGCCGTGGCGTCCCTGCCTGCCGAACTGCGCTCCCGGGTCGAGTTCCTCGGCATGGTCAGCGACGAGGACAAGGCCCGCTTCCTGCGCAGCGTCGACCTGTACGTCGCGCCCAACACCGGCGGGGAGAGCTTCGGCATCATCCTCGTCGAGGCCATGTCCGCCGGCGCCCCCGTCCTCGCCTCCGACCTGGACGCCTTCGCCCAGGTCCTGGACCGCGGAGCGGCCGGCGAACTGTTCCCCAACGAGGACGCGGACGCGCTGGCCGACGCGGCCGTACGGCTCCTGGCGGACCCCGAGCGACGGGCGGAACTGCGCGCGCGGGGGAGCGCCCACGTCCGGCGCTTCGACTGGTCCACGGTCGGCGCGGACATCCTGTCCGTCTACGAGACGGTGACGGCCGGAGCGGCAGCGGTCGCCGAGGACGAGCGCACGACCGGGCTCTGGGGCCGGCTGGGGTTCGCGCGGGACTGAGACCGGGGGCGGCTGGGGTTCGTGCGGGGCGGAGACCGGGGGCGGCTGGGGTTCGCGCGGGCCGGCACCGGGTCTGCCGGGGGCAGCAGGGAGGCGCATGGGACTGACCCGGCGGGCCTGCCGGGGCCGCCCGGGGCGTGACGCCCGCCCGACCTGTCGGCCCCGCCTTGCGGCCACGCGTGGGGTGGGGGTGAACTCCGGGGGCGTCCGTGACGCTAGCCTTGCCGCCCGTGACCACCACTCTCATCTGGATCGCCGTCGCCCTGGTCGCGATCGGGCTCTACCTGAGCTGGACCGCAGGCCGGCTCGACCGCCTCCACGCCCGGATCGACGCCGCCCGGGCCGCCCTGGACGCGCAGCTGCTGCGCCGGGCCTCGGTGGCGCAGGAGCTGGCGACCTCGGGGGTCCTGGACCCTGCCGCCTCGATCGTGCTGTACGAGGCCGCGCACGCCGCCCGGCAGGCCGAGGAGGAGCAGCGGGAGGTCGCCGAGAGCGAACTGAGCCAGGCGCTGCGGGCGGTCTTCGGGGAGACCCCGCAGGTGGAGGCCGTGCGGGAGGCACCCGGGGGAGAGGAGGCGGCCCGGGAACTCACCGAGGCGGTCCGCAGGGTGCCGATGGCCCGGCGCTTCCACAACGACGCCGTACGGGCGGCCCGTGCCCTGCGCCGGCACCGCAAGGTCCGCTGGTTCCGCCTGGCCGGCCACGCCCCCTTCCCGATGGCCTTCGAGATGGACGACGAGCCTCCCGCGGCCCTGGTGGACCGGGCCGCCTGAGCCCCGTTCACCCGGCGTTTTCCCGCCGCCCGCCGGAAAAGGATCCACGGCGTTCCCATTGGCCCTTGATGTGGCCTGGTCCTCTCACGTTTCCTCAGTGCTTGCAGAAACCCTCTTTACCCATCAGCGAGGTCACCCGTGTCCATCTCCGAAAACCAGGCTCCCGAGACCGGTACCGCCCGTGTGAAGCGCGGCATGGCCGAGCAGCTCAAGGGCGGCGTCATCATGGACGTCGTCACGCCGGAGCAGGCGAAGATCGCCGAGGACGCGGGCGCCGTCGCGGTCATGGCCCTGGAGCGGGTCCCGGCCGACATCCGCAAGGACGGCGGCGTGGCCCGCATGTCCGACCCGGACATGATCGAGGGCATCATCGACGCCGTCTCGATCCCGGTCATGGCCAAGTCCCGCATCGGCCACTTCGTCGAGGCCCAGGTCCTGCAGTCCCTCGGGGTCGACTACATCGACGAGTCCGAGGTCCTCACCCCGGCCGACGAGGTCAACCACTCCGACAAGTGGGCCTTCACCACGCCGTTCGTCTGCGGTGCCACCAACCTGGGCGAGGCCCTGCGCCGCATCGCCGAGGGCGCCGCGATGATCCGCTCCAAGGGCGAGGCCGGCACCGGCAACGTCGTCGAGGCCGTCCGCCACCTGCGCCAGATCAAGAACGAGATCGCCCGCCTGCGCGGCTACGACAACAACGAGCTGTACGCCGCCGCCAAGGAGCTGCGCGCGCCGTACGAGCTGGTCAAGGAAGTCTCCGAGCTCGGCAAGCTCCCGGTCGTGCTGTTCTCCGCCGGCGGCGTCGCCACCCCGGCCGACGCGGCCCTGATGCGTCAGCTCGGCGCCGAGGGCGTCTTCGTCGGCTCCGGCATCTTCAAGTCCGGCGACCCGGCCAAGCGCGCCGCCGCCATCGTGAAGGCCACCACCTTCTACGACGACCCGAAGATCGTCGCCGACGCGTCCCGCAACCTCGGCGAGGCCATGGTCGGCATCAACTGCGACACCCTCCCCGAGGCCGAGCGCTACGCCAACCGCGGCTGGTAAGGCACAGGAATCCATGAGCGACACCCCCGTCATAGGCGTCCTGGCCCTCCAGGGCGACGTACGGGAGCACCTCGTCGCCCTGGCCGCGGCCGACGCCGTGGCCAGGCCGGTGCGGCGCCCCGACGAACTCGCCGAGGTGGACGGTCTCGTCCTCCCCGGCGGCGAGTCCACCACCATCTCCAAGCTGGCCGTCCTGTTCGGCCTGATGGAGCCCCTGCGCGCACGCGTACGGGACGGCATGCCCGTGTACGGCACCTGCGCCGGCATGATCATGCTCGCCGACAAGATCCTCGACCCGCGCTCGGGCCAGGAGACCATCGGCGGGATCGACATGATCGTGCGCCGCAACGCCTTCGGACGGCAGAACGAGTCGTTCGAAGCGGCCGTCGACATCCGGGGCGTCGAGGGCCATCCTGTGGAGGGCGTGTTCATCCGCGCCCCCTGGGTGGAGTCCGTCGGCGCCCGGACCGAGGTGCTCGCCGAGCACGACGGCCACATCGTCGCCGTCCGTCAGGGCACCGCGCTGGCCACGTCGTTCCACCCGGAACTGACCGGTGACCACCGCGTCCACGCCCTGTTCGTCGACATGGTGCGGGCGAACCGGACAGCGGACTCCTTGTAGGATTCCTGCGTTCGTTGCTGAGATGGGTTACGCGAAGGAGACAGGCAGATGTCCGGCCACTCTAAATGGGCCACGACGAAGCACAAGAAGGCCGTCATCGATGCCAAGCGCGGCAAGCTCTTCGCGAAGCTGATCAAGAACATCGAGGTCGCGGCGCGGATGGGCGGCGTCGACCTCGAGGGCAACCCGACGCTCTACGACGCCGTCCAGAAGGCCAAGAAGCAGTCGGTCCCGAACAAGAACATCGACTCCGCGATCAAGCGCGGCGGTGGTCTCGAGGCCGGCGGCGCCGACTACGAGACGATCATGTACGAGGGCTACGGCCCGAACGGCGTGGCCGTGCTCATCGAGTGCCTCACCGACAACCGCAACCGCGCGGCCTCCGAGGTCCGCGTCGCCATGACCCGCAACGGCGGCTCCATGGCCGACCCGGGCTCGGTGTCCTACCTGTTCAACCGCAAGGGCGTCGTGATCGTCCCCAAGGGCGAGCTGACCGAGGACGACGTGCTCGCGGCCGTGCTCGACGCGGGCGCCGAGGAGGTCAACGACCTCGGCGAGTCCTTCGAGGTCCTCAGCGAGGCCACCGACCTGGTCGCGGTCCGCACCGCCCTCCAGGACGCGGGCATCGACTACGACTCCGCCGACGCCAACTTCGTCCCGACCATGCAGGTCGAGCTGGACGAGGAGGGCGCCAAGAAGATCTTCAAGCTGATCGACGCGCTCGAGGACAGCGACGACGTGCAGAACGTCTTCGCCAACTTCGACGTGAGCGACGAGGTCATGGAGAAGGTCGACGCGTAGCGCCGGGCTCCACCGAGTCAACGGGCCGACGGGACACACCCCGTCGGCCCGTGGCGTTGTCGGTGGTACCCGATAGCCTGCACAAACAGGTGAGCGAAAGGGAGGGCGCGTGCGCGTACTGGGGGTGGACCCGGGGCTGACCCGGTGCGGTGTCGGCGTGGTGGAGGGCGTCGCCGGGCGGCCGCTCACGATGATCGGCGTCGGCGTCGTCCGTACGCCGTCCGACGCCGACCTCGGCCACCGCCTCGTCGCCGTCGAGCAGGGCATCGAACAGTGGCTGGACGAGCACCGGCCGGAGTTCGTCGCCGTCGAGCGCGTCTTCAGCCAGCACAACGTCCGTACGGTGATGGGCACCGCCCAGGCCAGCGCCGTCGCCATGCTCTGCGCCGCCCGCCGCGGGATCCCCGTGGCGCTGCACACCCCCAGCGAGGTCAAGGCGGCCGTCACCGGAAGCGGCCGGGCCGACAAGGCACAGGTGGGCGCCATGGTGACCCGGCTGCTCCGGCTCAGCGCACCGCCCAAGCCCGCCGACGCGGCCGACGCCCTCGCCCTCGCCATCTGCCACATCTGGCGCGCACCCGCGCAGAACCGACTCCAGCAGGCCGTCGCCCTGCACACATCGAAAGGCCGGACGGCATGATCGCCTTCGTCAGCGGCACAGTGGCCGCACTCGCCCCGGACGCCGCGGTCGTCGAGGTCGGCGGCGTCGGCATGGCCGTCCAGTGCACGCCGAACACGCTGTCCACGCTCCGCATGGGCCAGCCGGCCAAGCTGCACACCTCCCTGGTCGTCCGCGAGGACTCCCTCACGCTGTACGGCTTCGCGGACGACGACGAGCGGCAGGTCTTCGAGCTGCTCCAGACCGCGAGCGGCGTCGGGCCGAGACTCGCCCAGGCCATGCTCGCCGTGCACAGCCCCGACGCGCTGCGCCGAGCCGTGTCGACCGCCGACGAGAAGGCGCTCACCACCGTCCCCGGCATCGGCAAGAAGGGCGCCCAGAAGCTCCTGCTGGAACTGAAGGATCGGCTCGGCGCGCCCGTCGGCGCCCCCGTGGTCGGCGCACCGGTCAGCTCCGGCTGGCGCGACCAGCTGCACGCCGCCCTGATCGGCCTCGGGTACGCGACCCGGGAAGCCGACGAGGCCGTGACCGCCGTGACCCCGCAGGCCGAGGCCGCCGGGGGCACGCCCCAGGTGGGGCAGCTGCTGAAGGCGGCCCTGCAGACGCTGAACCGCGCCCGCTGACCGCGCCCGCCGATCCACGACCCTCTGAGGCACTTTCATGAACTGGGACGACACGACCGACACCACCGCCGGCGAGCGGCTGGTGGACTCCGTCGCCGACCGTGACGACCAGGCCGTCGAGGCCGCCCTGCGCCCCAAGGACCTGGACGAGTTCATCGGTCAGGAGAAGGTCCGCGAACAGCTCGACCTCGTCCTGCGCGCTGCCCGCGCGCGCGGCGCCACCGCCGACCACGTGCTGCTCTCCGGCGCCCCCGGCCTCGGCAAGACCACCCTGTCGATGATCATCGCGGCCGAGATGGGCGCCCCCATCCGCATCACCTCGGGTCCCGCCATCCAGCACGCCGGCGACCTCGCCGCGATCCTCTCCTCCCTCCAGGAGGGCGAGGTCCTCTTCCTCGACGAGATCCACCGCATGTCCCGGCCCGCCGAGGAGATGCTGTACATGGCGATGGAGGACTTCCGCGTCGACGTCATCGTCGGCAAGGGCCCCGGCGCCACGGCCATCCCCCTGGAGCTTCCGCCCTTCACCCTGGTCGGCGCCACCACCCGGGCCGGCCTGCTGCCGCCCCCGCTGCGCGACCGCTTCGGCTTCACCGCCCACATGGAGTTCTACGAACCGGCCGAACTGGAGCGGGTCATCCACCGCTCGGCCAACCTCCTGGAGGTGGAGGTCGAGCCGGAGGGCGCCGCCGAGATCGCCGGACGCTCCCGCGGCACGCCCCGTATCGCCAACCGGCTGCTGCGCCGCGTCCGCGACTACGCGCAGGTCAAGGCCGACGGGCTGATCACCCGGGACATCGCGGCGGCCGCCCTCGCGGTGTACGAGGTGGACGCGCGCGGCCTCGACCGCCTCGACCGCGGCGTGCTGGAGGCCCTCCTCAAACTGTTCGGCGGCGGCCCGGTCGGCCTCTCCACGCTCGCTGTGGCGGTGGGGGAGGAACGTGAGACCGTGGAGGAGGTCGCCGAGCCCTTCCTCGTACGGGAGGGCCTGCTGGCCCGGACCCCCCGCGGCCGGGTGGCCACACCCGCCGCATGGGCGCACCTCGGCCTCACCCCGCCACGTTCCCAGAGCGCCGGAAACGGACAAGGGGACCTGTTCGGGGCGTGACGACGCCGTCACGCCCGCGGGGCGGCGAGGTCAGTGGCCGGAGGGGGAACCCCGGTGCCATGCTGAGCGTTGTTCCATGCGCGCGGACTCGCTTAGACTCCGCCGATGCCGCCTTTGACGGCGGCGTACACACCCCCAACCATCTGGCCGCTCACAGCGCGGTCGTGTGAAGGAAGTACCGACCCGTGAGTCTCCTGACCCTCCTCCCGTTCATCGTGCTCATCGGGGCCATGTTCCTGATGACCCGATCGGCCAAGAAGAAGCAGCAGCAGGCCGTGGAGATGCGGAACCAAATGCAGCCCGGCAGCGGCATCCGCACCATCGGGGGCATGTACGCCACGGTCAAAGAGGTGAACGAGGACACCGTCCTCGTCGACGCCGGTCCCGGCGTCGAGCTCCTCTTCGCCAAGAACGCCATCGGCGCCGTCCTCACCGACGACGAGTACAACCGCATCGTCCACGGCATCGAGCACGACCTGAAGTCCGACGCCGACCTCGTCCCGGACGACGCCTCCTCCCTCACCGGGTCCGACGACTCCGCCGCCGACGCCCCCGCTGACGACAAGGCCGTCGACCTCGGCAAGAAGGACGCGGCCGACGAGCAGTCCGACGAGGCGACCGAGGCGAAGACGGACGCGGAGCCGAAGAAGACCGACGGCGACTCCGAGGCGAAGTAGTCGTGGGCCCGGGGGGGGGGGGGGGCGCCCCCCCCCCCCCCCCCCCCCCCCCCCCCCCCCCCCCCCCCCCCCCCCCCCCAAACCCCCCCCCCCCCCCCCCCGGGGCCGGGGCCCCGGCGGGCGGGGAGGAGG
>NZ_JBIBKR010000009.1:0-151577 GCF_042959365.1 Streptomyces sp. NPDC007907 | reverse complement strand
GCCCCGGGGTCAACCCGGGGGGGGGGGGGGGCGGGGGGGGGTGGGGGGGGGGGGGGGGGGGGGGGGGGGCGGCCCCCCCCCCCCCCCCCCGGGACACGCCCAGCTCGCACGGAATCCCGACACCATGTCATGGCCGCCCGTCCGCCGATCCGGAGCGAGGTGGCCCGAGAGGGAGTACGAGAAGGTGGCCACACCTAAAAAGGGCAGGAACGCGAGCGCCCAGAGCAAGCCGGGGCGCTCGCTGGCCCTGATCCTGATCGCCATCGCGGCGCTCACCGGTGGAATGTTCGCCTCGGGACACACCAAGCCACGCCTGGGCATCGACCTGGCCGGTGGCACGAGCATCACGCTCCGCGCGGTCCCCGAGGCCGGCAACGAGTCGGCGATCAACAAGACCAACATGGACACGGCCGTCTCCATCATGGAGCGCCGCGTCAACGGTCTGGGCGTCTCCGAGTCCGAGGTCCAGACGCAGGGCCGGGAAAACATCATCGTCAACATTCCCAAGGGCACCAACTCGGAGCAGGCCCGCAAGCAGGTCGGCACCACCGCCAAGCTCTACTTCCGCCCGGTCATCGCCACCGAGGTCTCCGGCGGCAAGGGCACGGCCAGCCCCTCCCCGAGCCCCACCGGCAGCCCCTCGGGCAAGGCGTCCGACAAGCCCGAGGCCACCGACAAGAACTCCGCCTCGCCGTCCGCCACGCCCACCACCCAGGGCCGCGCGGTCACCGACGGGCTGAAGGCCGACGCCACGCCGTCCGCGAGCGCGTCGGACAAGCCCGGATCCAGCCCCTCCCCGTCGGCGAGCGGCGGCAGCGCCGAGGCCGACGCGAGCGCGCTGCAGGCGAAGTACGCCAAGCTCGACTGCACGGACGCCAAGACCCGCTCCAGCGTGGGCGACGGCGTCAAGGCCTCCCAGCCCACCCTGGCCTGCGGCAAGAACTCCCAGGGCCAGTGGCAGAAGTACATCCTCGGCCCCGCCGAGGTCGACGGAACGGACGTCGACAAGGCCCAGGCCGTGCTGAACACCCAGACCGGCGCCGGCTGGACGGTCACGATGGACTTCACGGACGCCGGCGCCAAGAAGTTCGCGGACATCACCGGCAAGCTGGCGCAGAACCAGTCCCCGCAGAACCAGTTCGCGATCGTGCTGGACGGCGACGTCGTCTCCGACCCGTACGTCCGGCAGGCCCTGACCGGCGGCAACGCCGAGATCTCCGGCAACTTCAACCAGCAGTCCGCCCAGGACCTGTCCAACATGTTGAGCTACGGCGCGCTGCCGCTGACCTTCAAGGTCGACAGCATGACGACCGTGACCGCCGCGCTCGGCGGTGACCAGCTGCAGGCCGGTCTGATCGCCGGCGCGATCGGTCTGGCGCTCGTGGTCATCTACCTGCTGGCCTACTACCGGGGCCTGGCGTTCATCGCGATCCTCTCGCTGCTGGTCTCCGCCGCCCTCACCTACACGCTCATGGCCCTGCTCGGCCCGGCCATCGGCTTCGCGCTGAACCTGCCGGCGGTCTGCGGTGCCATCGTCGCGATCGGCATCACGGCGGACTCGTTCATCGTGTACTTCGAACGCGTCCGCGACGAGATCCGGGAAGGCCGCACCCTGCGCCCCGCCGTCGAGCGGGCCTGGCCGCGCGCCCGGCGCACCATCCTGGTCTCCGACTTCGTGTCGTTCCTCGCCGCCGCGGTGCTGTTCATCGTCACCGTCGGCAAGGTCCAGGGCTTCGCGTTCACGCTCGGCCTGACCACCCTGCTCGACGTGGTCGTCGTGTTCCTCTTCACCAAGCCGCTGCTGACGCTGATGGCCCGCCGTCCGTTCTTCGCGAACGGCCACAAGTGGTCCGGCCTCGACCCGAAGAGCCTGGGTGCCCAGCCGCCGCTGCGCCGCACCCGCCGTCCCTCCGCCCCCGTCGAGACGAAGGAGGCGTGAGATGTCGAAGCTCGGCACCCTCGGCGCCCGGTTGCACCGCGGCGAAATCGGCTACGACTTCATCAAGAACCGCAAGATCTGGTACGGCCTGTCGATCCTGATCACCATCACGGCCATCGTCGGCCTGGCGGTGCGCGGCCTGAACATGGGCATCGAGTTCCAGGGCGGCGCCGTCTTCAACACCCCGAAGAACACCGCCGTCTCGGTGTCCCAGGCGGAGGAGTACGCGGAGACGGCCTCCGGCCACGACGCGATCGTCCAGAAGCTCGGCGACGGCAGCATGCGCATCCAGGTCGCGGGCATCGACACCGACGCCGCGAACAAGATCAAGAACACCCTCGCCGACGACCTCAAGATCGACTCGGAGCAGATCAACGCGGAGCTGGTCGGCCCCAGCTGGGGTGACCAGATCGCCGACAAGGCCTGGCAGGGCCTCGGCATCTTCCTGTTCCTCGTGGTGATCTACCTGGCGATCGCGTTCGAGTGGCGCATGGCGCTCGCCGCGTTCGTGGCGCTGATCCACGACATCACCATCACCGTCGGCATCTACGCCCTGGTCGGCTTCGAGGTCACACCGGGCACGGTGATCGGTCTGCTGACCATCCTCGGTTACTCGCTCTACGACACGGTCGTGGTCTTCGACAGCCTCAAGGAGCAGACGAAGGACCTCACCAAGCAGACCCGCTGGACCTACAGCGACGTCGCCAACCGCTCGATCAACAGCACCCTGGTCCGCTCGATCAACACCACGGTGGTCGCGCTGCTGCCGGTCGCGGGCCTGTTGTTCATCGGTGGCGGTGTCCTCGGCGCCGGCATGCTGAACGACATCTCGCTGTCGCTGTTCGTCGGCCTCGCCGCCGGCGCCTACTCCTCGATCTTCATCGCCACGCCGCTGGTCGCCGACCTCAAGGAGCGCGAGCCGCAGATGAAGGCCCTGAAGAAGCGCGTCCTGGCCAAGCGTGCCAAGGGCGAGACCGAGGTCCGGGACGACGACGAGGTGTACACGGACGAGCCCGAGGACGCCGCACCCGCGGTGGTCGGGCCGCGTCACCAGCCCGCCTCCCGCAGCCGCGGCCGCGGCCGCCCCTCGGGGAAGCGCCGATGACCGAGATCAGGGACCTCCTCCTCAGCCGCATCAGGGACGTCGCGGACTACCCGGAGCCGGGCGTGATGTTCAAGGACATCACCCCGCTCCTGGCGGACCCGGCGGCGTTCACGGCCCTGACCGACGCCCTCGCCGAGATCGCCGAGAGCACCGGTGCCACCAAGGTCGTCGGCCTGGAGGCCCGCGGCTTCATCCTCGGTTCCCCGGTCGCCGTACGCGCCGGCCTCGGCTTCATCCCCGTACGCAAGGCGGGCAAGCTCCCCGGAGCCACCCTCGCCCAGGCCTACGACCTGGAGTACGGCTCGGCCGAGATCGAGGTGCACGCCGAGGACCTCACCGGCGGGGACCGGGTGCTGATCGTCGACGACGTCCTCGCCACCGGCGGCACCGCCGAGGCCTCGGTCCAGCTCATCCGCCGGGCCGGCGCCGAGGTCGCGGGTCTCGCCGTCCTCATGGAGCTCGGCTTCCTGGGCGGCCGCGCCCGCCTGGAACCGGCGCTCGACGGCGCCCCGCTGGAGGCCCTGCTCACGGTCTGACAGCCGTGCCGCCGGCCGCAGGACACACCGGCACCACATCGCACAGGCGGGCCCGGAGGAATCCGGCGCCCGCCTCGTGCGTTACAGACGATTCCCGGGTAGACGGTCCTCACATTGGCCTGAAGGCGATCCCGGCGCCCGGGATCGCTACCATGGGGGTCCGGAGCCTGACCGGGGGACCCGGAACGCGCACGAGGAGTCCTCTTGCCAGACGAGGCCCAGCACCTGACCGCCGCCAAACCCGAGTCCGCCTCGGCAGCCGCGGCCAAGCCCGCGCCGAACGCGCCCCACGCGAAGAACGACACCCGCGGGCCGGTCGAGCACGCCCAGGCGGCGCCGGTCGACAAGCCCGCCGAGCAGTCGCGGCCCAAGCCCACCCCGCCCGCGGTCCGTCAGGCGGCCGGCCAGCAGGCCCGCTCCGGCTCCTCCAACCGCGTCCGCGCCCGTCTGGCCCGCCTCGGTGTGCAGCGGGCGAACCCGTACAACCCGGTGCTCGAGCCACTGCTGCGCATAGTGCGCGGCAACGACCCGAAGATCGAGACGGCCACGCTCCGCCAGATCGAGCGCGCCTACCAGGTCGCCGAGCGCTGGCACCGCGGCCAGAAGCGCAAGAGCGGCGACCCGTACATCACGCACCCGCTCGCCGTCACCACCATCCTCGCCGAGCTGGGCATGGATCCGGCCACGCTGATGGCGGGCCTGCTGCACGACACGGTCGAGGACACCGAGTACGGTCTCGACGACCTGCGCCGCGACTTCGGCGACGTCGTCACGCTGCTCGTCGACGGCGTCACCAAGCTGGACAAGGTCAAGTTCGGCGAGGCCGCGCAGGCCGAGACCGTGCGCAAGATGGTCGTCGCCATGGCCAAGGACCCGCGCGTCCTGGTCATCAAGCTCGCCGACCGCCTGCACAACATGCGCACCATGCGCTACCTCAAGCGCGAGAAGCAGGAGAAGAAGGCGCGCGAGACCCTCGAGATCTACGCGCCGCTCGCCCACCGCCTGGGCATGAACACCATCAAGTGGGAGCTGGAGGACCTCGCCTTCGCGATCCTCTACCCCAAGATGTACGACGAGATCGTCCGGCTGGTGGCCGAGCGGGCACCGAAGCGCGACGAGTACCTGGCCATCGTCACCGACGAGGTTCAGCAGGACCTGCGGGCGGCCCGCATCAAGGCGACCGTCACCGGCCGTCCGAAGCACTACTACAGCGTCTACCAGAAGATGATCGTCCGCGGCCGGGACTTCGCGGAGATCTACGACCTGGTGGGCATCCGCGTCCTCGTGGAGACCGTCCGCGACTGCTACGCGGCCCTCGGCACGGTGCACGCGCGATGGAACCCGGTCCCCGGGCGGTTCAAGGACTACATCGCGATGCCCAAGTTCAACATGTACCAGTCGCTGCACACGACGGTCATCGGCCCCGGCGGCAAGCCGGTCGAGCTGCAGATCCGCACGTTCGACATGCACCGCCGCGCCGAGTACGGCATCGCCGCGCACTGGAAGTACAAGCAGGAGGCCGTCGCCGGCGCGTCCAAGGTGCGCACCGACGCCCCCAAGTCGTCCGGCAAGAGCAAGGACGACCACCTCAACGACATGGCCTGGCTGCGGCAGCTCCTGGACTGGCAGAAGGAGACCGAGGACCCGGGCGAGTTCCTGGAGTCCCTGCGCTTCGACCTGTCCCGCAACGAGGTCTTCGTCTTCACCCCCAAGGGCGACGTCATAGCCCTCCCCGCCGGGGCCACTCCGGTGGACTTCGCCTACGCGGTGCACACCGAGGTCGGCCACCGCACGATAGGCGCCCGCGTCAACGGCCGGCTGGTCCCGCTGGAGTCCACCCTCGACAACGGCGACCTGGTGGAGGTCTTCACCTCCAAGGCGGCCGGCGCCGGTCCCTCCCGGGACTGGCTCGGCTTCGTCAAGTCACCGCGTGCCCGCAACAAGATCCGCGCCTGGTTCTCCAAGGAGCGCCGCGACGAGGCGATCGAGCAGGGCAAGGACGCCATCGTCCGCGCGATGCGCAAGCAGAACCTGCCGATCCAGCGCATCCTGACCGGCGACTCCCTGGTGACCCTCGCGCACGAGATGCGCTACGCCGACATCTCCGCGCTGTACGCGGCGATCGGCGAGGGCCATGTCTCCGCGCAGAACATCGTGCAGAAGCTGGTCCAGGCCCTCGGCGGGGAGGAGGCCGCCACCGAGGAGATCGACGAGTCGGTCCCGCCGGCCCGCGGCCGCAGCCGCAAGCGCCGCTCCAGCGCAGACCCGGGCGTCGTGGTCAAGGGCGTCGAGGACGTGTGGGTCAAGCTCGCCCGCTGCTGCACACCCGTCCCGGGCGACCCCATCATCGGCTTCGTCACCCGCGGCAGCGGAGTGTCGGTCCACCGCAGCGACTGCGTGAACGTCGACTCGCTCTCCCGTGAGCCCGAGCGCATCCTCGACGTCGAGTGGGCGCCCACGCAGTCCTCGGTCTTCCTGGTCGCCATCCAGGTCGAGGCCCTGGACCGCTCCCGGCTGCTCTCGGACGTCACGCGCGTGCTGTCCGACCAGCACGTCAACATCCTCTCCGCGGCCGTCCAGACCTCCCGCGACCGCGTCGCCACCTCCCGCTTCACCTTCGAGATGGGCGACCCGAAGCACCTCGGCCACGTCCTCAAAGCGGTCCGTGGCGTGGAGGGCGTCTACGACGTGTACCGGGTGACCTCGGCCCGCAGCAGGTCGTAACGGCCCGCGGCGGCCACGCGAAAGGGGGGCTCCCGTACGAGGTGTACGGGAGCCCCCCTTCGCGTCGGCTGATCAGCCTCCGAACTCCTGCAGGCCCTTCAGCGCCTGGTCCAGCAGCGCCTGCCGGCCGTCGAGCTCACGCTGGAGCTTGTCGGCCTTGGCGTTGTTGCCCTGCGCACGGGCCTGCTCGATCTGGCCCCGGAGCTTGTCCACGGCGGCCTGCAGCTGGCCGGTCAGACCCGCGGCACGCGCGCGTGCCTCCGGGTTCGTCCGGCGCCACTCGGCCTCCTCGGCCTCCTGGATGGCCCGCTCGACGGCGTGCATCCGGCCCTCGACCTTTGGCCGGGCGTCGCGCGGCACATGACCGATGGCCTCCCAGCGCTCGTTCACGTTCCTGAAGGCGGCGCGGGCCGCCTTGAGGTCCGTGACCGGCAGGAGCTTCTCGGCCTCCTCGGCCAGCTCCTCCTTCAGCTTGAGGTTCTCCGCCTGTTCGGCGTCTCGCTCCGCGAAGACCGAGCTGCGGGCCGCGAAGAAGACGTCCTGGGCACCGCGGAAGCGGTTCCACAGGTCGTCCTCGTGCTCGCGCTGAGCGCGGCCCGCGGCCTTCCACTCGGCCATCAGCTCGCGGTAGCGCGCCGCCGTCGCGCCCCAGTCCGTCGAGTTCGACAGCGCCTCGGCCTCGGAGACCAGCCGCTCCTTGATGCGGCGGGCCTCCTCGCGCTGCGCGTCCAGCTGCGCGAAGTGCTGCTTGCGCCGCTTGGAGAACGCCGACCGCGCGTGCGAGAACCGGTGCCACAGTTCGTCGTCGGACTTGCGGTCCAGGCGCGGCAGCCCCTTCCAGGTGTCCACCAGGGCCCGCAACCGCTCACCGGCCGCCCGCCACTGGTCGGACCGGGACAGCTCCTCCGCCTCGGCGACCAGCGCCTCCTTGGACTTGCGCGCCTCGTCGGACTGCTTCGCCCGCTGCGCCTTGCGCTCCTCGCGGCGCGCCTCCACCAGCTCCACGAGCTTGTCCAGCCGGACCCGCAGGGCGTCCAGGTCGCCCACCACGTGGTGCGCGTCGACCTGCTCCCGGATGTGGTCGATGGCGGCCTGGGCGTCCTTGGCCGACAGGTCGGTGGTCTTCACTCGCTTCTCGAGGAGGCCGATCTCGACAACCAGGCCCTCGTACTTGCGCTCGAAGTAGGCCAGCGCCTCCTCGGGGGAGCCTGCCTGCCAGGAACCGACGACCTGCTCGCCGTCGGCCGTACGCACGTACACGGTCCCCGTCTCGTCGACGCGGCCCCACGGGTCGCTGCTCACAGCGCCTCCTCCACATGATGCCTGCGGGGGGCCTCAGCTCCCCCGGGCATCGTCCACAGTTTCGTCACGGCCAACATAGGCGACCGGCGGGGGGCCTGTCCGCATCCCGCGCGACCGAAATTTCGCAGTTGGGGGTCAGGATTTCGTGATCGCGGCCTTGTTGATCACGACCGTCGCGTTGGGCGCCGTATTGCCCGTCTGAGGGTCGGGGGCCTGCGCTCCGGCACCCGCGATCTTCTTCAGGACCTTCATGCCCGCCTCGGACACCGTACCGAACGGTGTGTAGTCGGCCGGCAGCTGACTGTCCTGGTAGACGAGGAAGAACTGGCTGCCGCCGCTGTTGCGGCCCTGCTTCGTCTGCGCGTTGTACTGGTTCGCCATCGCGACCGTGCCCGCCGGGTAGACGCCGCCCTTGAGGCTCTTGTCCTTGAGGTTCTCGTCGGGGATGGTGTAGCCCGGTCCGCCCATGCCGGTGCCCTTCGGGTCACCACACTGCAGGACGTAGATGCCCTGGTCGGTGAGCCGGTGGCACTTGCTGTGGTCCAGGTAGCCCTTGCCGAGAAGGAAGTTGAACGAGTTGACGGTGTGCGGTGCCGCCGACGCCTTCAGCGCGACGTCTATCTCACCGCAGGTCGTGTCCAGCTTCATCGTGTACGTCGCGGACTTGTCGATGGTCATCGCCGGTTCCTTCTTCCAGGTCTCCGACTTGACCTTGCCCGGGGCCGGCTTCTCGCAGGGGTCCGGCGCCTTGCTGGGCGTGGCGCTCGGGCTGACCTCCGCGTTCGCGTTCTCCTTCTTGCCGTCGTCCTCGAACGGCTTGGTCAGGAAGACCGTCACCGAGAGCACCACGACCACGCCGAGAACCGAGGCGATCACGGAGTTGCGGATACGGGCCTTGCGTCGCGCGTCCGTGCGTCGCTGCTGCTGCCGCAAGAACTTCTCCCGGGCGAGCTGACGCCGCCGCTGTTCCTGGCTGACCACCGGGTTCTCTCCTCATGGGTCTCGAACGTCGACCGGTACGCCTGCGTCCTGAGTGCCGAGCGCCTGCGTGTGCCCCGTACCGTATATGGGTTCGCTGAGGAATCGGCAGCGCCGGTAGGCTCTGTGAGCAGCCGTAGCCGCCCGTATCGACACAACGAAGGACGATCGTGCTCATTGCCGGGTTCCCCGCCGGGGCCTGGGGGACGAACTGCTACCTCGTCGCCCCCGCCGCCGGTGAGGAGTGCGTGATCATCGACCCCGGCCATCAGGCCGCCGACGGCGTCGAGGAAGCGATCAGGAAGCATCGCCTCAAGCCCGTGGCCGTCGTCCTCACCCACGGCCACATCGACCACGTCGCCTCGGTCGTCCCGGTGTGCGGCGCGCACGACGTGCCGGCCTGGATCCACCCCGACGACCGCTACATGATGAACGACCCCGAGAAGGGGATCGGCCGTTCCATCGGCATGCCGTTGCTCGGCGAGCTGACCGTGGGGGAGCCGGACGACGTCAAGGAACTGGCCGACGGGGCCAAGCTCGAGCTGGCGGGCCTGGAGCTGTCCGTCGCGCACGCGCCCGGCCATACCAAGGGGTCGGTGACCTTCGGCATGCCCGAGGCGGCGGACATCCCGCCGATCCTGTTCTCGGGCGACCTGCTGTTCGCCGGCTCCATCGGACGCACCGACCTGCCCGGCGGTGACATGGCCGAGATGCTCGACTCGCTGGCCCGCGTGTGCCTGCCCCTCGACGACTCGACCGTGGTGCTGTCCGGCCACGGCCCCCAGACGACCATCGGCCAGGAGCGCTCCACCAACCCGTATCTGCGGCAGGTGGCCGCCGGCCAGGGACCCGCCCGGGCTCCCCGACGAGGAATGTGACGAGACCTTCCGTGAGCACCTTCAAGGCCCCCAAGGGCACGTACGACCTGATCCCGCCGGACAGCGCCAAGTACCTCGCCGTCCGTGAGGCGATCGCCGCCCCGCTGCGCAACTCCGGCTACGGCTACATCGAGACGCCGGGCTTCGAGAACGTCGAGCTCTTCGCGCGCGGCGTCGGCGAGTCCACCGACATCGTCACCAAGGAGATGTACGCCTTCGAGACGAAGGGCGGCGACAGGCTCGCCCTGCGCCCCGAGGGCACGGCCTCGGTGCTGCGCGCGGCGCTGGAGGCCAACCTGCACAAGGCGGGCAACCTCCCCGTCAAGCTCTGGTACTCCGGCTCGTACTACCGCTACGAGCGTCCCCAGAAGGGCCGGTACCGCCACTTCTCCCAGGTCGGTGCCGAGGCGATCGGCGCGGAGGACCCGGCGCTGGACGCCGAGCTGATCATCCTGGCCGACCAGGCGTACCGCTCGCTGGGCCTGAGCGACTTCCGGATCCTGCTCAACAGCCTGGGCGACCAGGAGTGCCGTCCGGTGTACCGCTCGGCGCTGCAGGAGTTCCTGCGCGGCCTCGACCTCGACGAGGACACCCTGCGCCGTGCGGAGATCAACCCGCTGCGCGTCCTGGACGACAAGCGCGAGGCGGTCCAGAAGCAGCTGGGGGACGCGCCCCTGCTGCGGGATTACCTGTGCGACGCGTGCAAGGCGTACCACGAGGAGGTCCGTGAGCTGATCACCGCGGCGGGCGTCGCCTTCGAGGACGACCCGAAGCTGGTCCGCGGCCTGGACTACTACACCCGCACCACCTTCGAGTTCGTCCACGACGGCCTCGGCTCCCAGTCCGCGGTCGGCGGCGGCGGCCGCTACGACGGCCTGTCCGAGATGATCGGCGGACCCGCGCTGCCGTCCGTCGGCTGGGCCCTCGGCGTCGACCGCACGGTCCTCGCTCTGGAGGCGGAGGGCGTCGAGCTCGAACTGCCCGCCACCACCAGCGTGTTCGCCGTCCCGCTCGGGGAGGAGGCCCGCCGCGTCCTGTTCGCCAAGGTCACCGAGCTGCGCAAGAACGGCATCGCGGCCGACTTCTCCTACGGCGGCAAGGGCCTCAAGGGCGCCATGAAGAACGCCAACCGCAGCGGTGCCCGCTACACGGTCGTCGCCGGTGAACGCGACCTCGCCGAGGGCGTGGTCCAGCTCAAGGACATGGAGTCGGGCGAGCAGACGGCGGTGGGCGTCAACGAGATCGTGGCCGAGCTGGAGGCCCGGCTCGGCTGAGCGCCGCGAAGGGGCGCCGGGGTCTCCCGGCGCCCTCCTCACTGCTCCAGCAGCCCGTACCGCAGCGCACGCGTGAAGGCCGCCTCCGTGGTGCTCCTGCCGCGCCGTTGGGACCGAGCAGGCCGACCACCTCGCCCCGCCTGATGGCGAGATCGATGCCTGTTCCCGAGATCGATGCCGTCGACGGCGGTCACACACCCGAAGCGCTTGCGCAGCCCCCGCACGTCGACGGCCAGTCCGTACCCCTGTGCCGTCATGCGACGGGAGTCGGCCGGAACGCAACCCTCGGGGACGATCGGGCGGACATCCTTATGTCCACTGAACGGTGGACAGAGGCACCGGTGCGGCACAATGGCCCTGCCCGAAGATGTTCAGGTCTCGAGTGACGGAATCGGCGTGATGAGCAAGACGACAGTGAAGGACGTCTCCGTGGAGCCCGAGCCGCAGCGCGCCGAGATCGCGCCCCGCGCGGAGGGCGGCAGCCGGGCCCTCGCCCTGCTGCTGGTGATCACCGGCGCGGCCGGACTGCTCGCCGCCTGGGTCATCACGATCGACAAGTTCAAGATCCTCGAGGCCAAGGTCGAGGGCAAGACGTTCACGCCCGGGTGCAGCCTCAACCCCGTGGTCTCCTGCGGCAGCGTCATGGAGAGCAAGCAGGCCGCGGTCTTCGGCTTCCCGAACCCGATGCTCGGCCTCGTCTGCTACGCGATCGTCATCGGCGTCGGCGTGGCGCTGCTCGCCCGCGCCCGCTTCCCGCGCTGGTACTGGCTCACCTTCAACGCCGGCTGCCTCTTCGGCGTGAGCTTCTGCGCCTGGCTGATGTTCCAGTCCCTGTACCGGATCAACGCGCTCTGCCTGTGGTGCAGCCTGGCCTGGGTCGCCACCATCCTGATGTTCTGGTACGTCACGTCCTTCAACATCCGCAAGGGCTTCCTGCCCGCCCCGAACTGGCTCAAGAGCTTCTTCGGCGAGTTCACCTGGGTCCTGCCCGTGCTGCACATCGGCATCATCGGCATGCTGATCCTGACCCGCTGGTGGGACTTCTGGCTCAGCTGAGCCCCCGGTTCCGGGGCCAGGGCGGACTGTCAGTGCCGTGATTTAGGGTTTCTGACGTGGAGCCCGACCTGTTCACCGCCGCAGCCGAAGCACGCCAGGAGAAGGAGCCGTCCAGCAGCCCCCTGGCGGTGCGGATGCGCCCGCGCACCCTCGACGAGGTCGTGGGCCAGCAGCACCTGCTGAAGCCGGGATCCCCCCTGCGCAGACTGGTGGGGGAGGCCTCCGGGCCGGCCGGGCCCTCCTCGGTGCTCCTGTGGGGCCCGCCCGGCACCGGCAAGACCACCCTGGCCTACGTCGTCTCCAAGGCGACCGACGCCCGCTTCGTGGAGCTGTCCGCGATCACCGCCGGCGTCAAGGAGGTCCGCGCGGTCATCGACGGCGCCCGCCGCGCCTCCGGCGGGTACGGCAAGGAGACCGTCCTCTTCCTCGACGAGATCCACCGCTTCAGCAAGGCCCAGCAGGACTCCCTGCTCCCGGCCGTCGAGAACCGCTGGGTGACGCTCATCGCCGCGACGACGGAGAACCCGTACTTCTCGGTGATCTCGCCCCTGCTGTCCCGCTCACTGCTGCTCACCCTCGAACCGCTCACGGACGACGACATCAGGAGCCTCATCCGCCGCGCCCTCACCGACGAGCGCGGCCTCAAGGAGGCCGTCACCCTCCCCGAGGAGACCGAGGATCACCTCCTGCGCATCGCCGGCGGCGACGCACGCCGCGCCCTCACCGCCCTGGAAGCGGCCGCCGGAGCCGCTCTCGACAAGGGCGAGGCGGAGATCGGCCTGACCACCCTGGAGGAGACGGTCGACCGGGCCGCTGTGAAGTACGACCGCGACGGCGACCAGCACTACGACGTGGCCAGCGCCCTGATCAAGTCCATCCGCGGCTCGGACGTCGACGCCGCCCTGCACTACCTGGCCCGGATGATCGAGGCCGGGGAGGACCCCCGCTTCATCGCCCGGCGCCTGATGATCTCCGCCAGCGAGGACATCGGCCTGGCCGACCCGACCGCCCTGCAGACGGCGGTCGCCGCCGCCCAGGCCGTCGCCATGATCGGCTTCCCCGAGGCGGCCCTCACCCTCAGCCACGCCACCATCGCTCTCGCCCTGGCGCCCAAGTCCAACGCCGCGACCACCGCGATCGGCGCCGCCCTGGAGGACGTCCGCAAGGGCCTCGCCGGACCCGTGCCCGCCCACCTGCGGGACAGCCACTACAAGGGCGCGACCAAGCTCGGCCACGGCCAGGGCTACGTCTACCCCCACGACCTGCCCGAGGGCATCGCCGCCCAGCAGTACGCCCCGGACGAGCTGAAGAACCGCGAATACTACGAGCCGACCCGGCACGGCGCGGAGGCCCGCTACGCGGACGCGGTGGAGTGGACCCGGAAGAACCTCGGTCGAAAGCGGTCCTGAGCACCCTGTAAACTCGTCCGGAGTGCCGCGTCCCGTGCAGTCAGAACGGGACAGTCGGCCGGAGTCCCGATCCCCCGGGATCGGCTCCAGGAGCGTCGCGCACCGTCGAACGGTGTCGCGGGCAGCCCACCACCACCCGTCCTGCGACGGGAGCGGTCGGTGGGCCACTCGCGTGCTGCACGTATGTGCCCAGACCAGGGGAGCGGCTGCCCACCCGGGCCCGACAGGGTCCCAGGCGGGTTTCCCCGGCTGCGGATGCGACCTCCCACCATCCTGACAAGCCGATACAACGAAAGCGAAAAACAGTGGCGAACCAGTCCCGCCCCAAGGTCAAGAAGTCGCGTGCCCTCGGCATTGCGCTGACCCCGAAGGCCGTCAAGTACTTCGAGGCCCGTCCCTACCCGCCGGGTGAGCACGGCCGCGGCCGCAAGCAGAACTCGGACTACAAGGTCCGTCTGCTCGAGAAGCAGCGTCTGCGCGCGCAGTACGACGTGTCCGAGCGCCAGCTCGTCCGCGCGTACGAGCGTGCCTCCAAGGTCCAGGGCAAGACCGGTGAGGCCCTGATCATCGAGCTCGAGCGCCGTCTCGACGCCCTGGTCCTGCGTTCGGGCATCGCCCGCACCATCTACCAGGCCCGTCAGATGGTCGTCCACGGCCACATCGCGGTCAACGGCAAGAAGGTCGACAAGCCCTCCTTCCGTGTCCGTCCGGACGACGTCGTCCAGGTCCGTGAGCGCTCCAAGGAGAAGACCCTCTTCACGATCGCTCGTGAGGGTGGCTTCGCCCCCGACGGTGAGACCCCGCGCTACCTCCAGGTGAACCTCAAGGCCCTGGCGTTCCGCCTGGACCGCGAGCCGAACCGCAAGGAGATCCCGGTGATCTGCGACGAGCAGCTCGTCGTCGAGTACTACGCCCGCTGATCCCCGGCAGGCACGCGGTACCCCGGCCCGCCGTCTCCCCGCCCTTCCGGGCGGGCGAGGCGGCGGGCTTTCGCGTTCGCCCCGGTGCCGGAGGGCGATTCGGAGCGGGCTTTCGCGATCGACCCGGCGCCGGGGGGTAATCCGGTACGGAGCGCCACCCCCGGCGCGATAGGCTCTTCGCACGACTTTTTCGATGTTCAGGCACGTTTCAGGGAGCGGGTGCACACAGTGTCCGGTGGAGAGGTTGCCGGAATCCTGGTGGCCGTCTTCTGGGCGATCCTGGTCTCCTTCCTCGCCGTCGCACTGGCGAGGGTGGCCCAGACGCTCAAGGCGACCACCAAGCTCGTGGCGGACGTGACCGACCAGGCCGTCCCGCTGCTGGCCGACGCCTCCGCGGCGGTGCGCTCCGCGCAGACCCAGATCGACCGGGTCGACTCGATCGCCTCCGACGTCCAGGAGGTCACGTCGAACGCCTCCGCGCTGTCGACCACCGTCGCCTCCACCTTCGGCGGCCCCCTGGTCAAGGTCGCGGCCTTCGGCTACGGCGTGCGCCGGGCCCTCGGCGGCGGCAAGGAGGACGTGCCCGCCAAGGCGTCCAGGCGTACCGTGATCGTGGGCCGCACGGTCACCCGGCGCAGCGCCCGAGGGAAGAGGGACTGAGAGCCAGCGATGTTCCGCCGTACCTTCTGGTTCACCACGGGCGTCGCCGCCGGTGTGTGGGCCACCACCAAGGTCAATCGCAAGCTGAAGCAGCTGACCCCCGAAAGCCTTGCCAGAACCGCCGGGAACAAGGCGCTCGAGGCCGGTCACCGCATCAAGGACCGCGCGGTCGGCTTCGCGCTCGACGTCCGGGACAACATGGCCGTGCGGGAGGCCGAGTTGGGTGACGCCCTCGGGATCAACGAGAACCCCGAACTTCCCGGCCCCCGGCGCTTCCCCGCCATCGAGAACCGCACCAACCCGAAGTCCGTCGACAGCGACTGGACGACGTACTCGTACAACCGGAATGAGGACCACTGATGGAGTCGGCTGAGATTCGCCGCCGCTGGTTGAGCTTCTTCGAGGAGCGCGGTCACACCGTCGTCCCTTCGGCGTCGCTCATCGCGGACGACCCGACTCTGCTCCTCGTCCCCGCCGGCATGGTGCCCTTCAAGCCCTACTTCCTGGGTGAGGTCAAGCCGCCCTTCACCCGCGCCACCAGCGTGCAGAAGTGCGTGCGCACGCCGGACATCGAAGAGGTGGGCAAGACCACCCGGCACGGCACCTTCTTCCAGATGTGCGGCAACTTCTCCTTCGGCGACTACTTCAAGGAAGGCGCCATCACGTACGCCTGGGAGCTGCTCACCAGCCCCCAGGACAAGGGCGGTTACGGCCTCGACCCCGAGCGCCTGTGGATCACCGTCTACAAGGACGACGACGAGGCCGAGCGCATCTGGCACGAGGTCGTCGGCGTGCCGAAGGAGCGCATCCAGCGCCTCGGCATGAAGGACAACTACTGGTCCATGGGCGTCCCCGGCCCCTGCGGCCCGTGTTCCGAGATCAACTACGACCGCGGCCCCGAGTTCGGCGTCGAGGGCGGCCCCGCCGTCAACGACGAGCGGTACGTGGAGATCTGGAACCTCGTCTTCATGCAGTACGTGCGGGGCGAGGGCATCGGCAAGGACAACTTCGAGATCCTCGGCGAACTGCCCAGCAAGAACATCGACACCGGCCTCGGCCTCGAGCGTCTCGCCATGATTCTGCAGGGCGTGCAGAACATGTACGAGATCGACACCTCGATGGCCGTCATCAACAAGGCCACCGAGCTGACCGGCGTCCGCTACGGCGACGCCCACGACTCGGACGTCTCCCTGCGCGTGGTCACCGACCACATGCGCACCTCGGTCATGCTGATCGGCGACGGCGTCACCCCCGGCAACGAGGGCCGCGGCTACGTGCTGCGCCGCATCATGCGCCGCGCCATCCGCAACATGCGCCTGCTCGGCGCCACCGGTCCGGTCGTCAAGGACCTGATCGACACCGTGATCGAGATGATGGGCCAGCAGTACCCCGAGCTCATCACCGACCGCGAGCGCATCGAGAAGGTCGCCCTCGCCGAGGAGAACGCCTTCCTCAAGACGCTGAAGGCCGGCACCAACATCCTCGACACGGCCGTCACCGACACCAAGGCCGCCGGCGGCACCGTCCTGCCCGGCGACAAGGCCTTCCTGCTCCACGACACCTGGGGCTTCCCGATCGACCTCACCCTGGAGATGGCCGCCGAGCAGGGCCTCTCCGTGGACGAGGACGGCTTCCGCCGCCTGATGAAGGAGCAGCGGGAGCGCGCCAAGGCCGACGCCCAGGCCAAGAAGACCGGGCACGCCGGTGCCGGTGCCTACCGTGAGATCGCCGACCAGGCCGGTGCCACCGACTTCATCGGCTACACGGACACCGAGTCCGAGTCCACGATCGTCGGCATCCTCGTCGACGGCGCCTCCTCCCCGGCCGCCACCGAGGGCGACGAGGTCGAGATCGTCCTCGACCGCACCCCGTTCTACGCCGAGGGCGGCGGCCAGATCGGCGACACCGGCAGGATCAAGGTCGACACCGGTGCCGTCATCGAGATCCGCGACTGCCAGAAGCCGGTCCCCGGGGTCTACGTCCACAAGGGCGTCGTCCAGGTCGGCGAGGTCACCGTGGGCGCCAAGGCCCATGCCGCCATCGACGACCGCCGCCGCAAGGCCATCGCCCGCGCCCACTCGGCCACGCACCTGACCCACCAGGCCCTGCGCGACGCCCTCGGCCCGACGGCCGCCCAGGCCGGTTCCGAGAACCAGCCGGGCCGCTTCCGCTTCGACTTCGGTTCCCCGTCCGCCGTCCCGACGGCCGTGATGACCGACGTCGAGCAGAAGATCAACGAGGTGCTCGCCCGTGACCTGGACGTCCGCGCCGACGTCATGGGCATCGACGAGGCCAAGAAGCAGGGCGCCATCGCCGAGTTCGGCGAGAAGTACGGCGAGCGCGTCCGTGTCGTGACCATCGGCGACTTCTCCAAGGAGTTGTGCGGCGGCACCCACGTGCACAACACCGCCCAGCTGGGCCTGGTCAAGCTGCTCGGCGAATCGTCCATCGGCTCCGGTGTCCGCCGCATCGAGGCTCTGGTCGGCGTGGACGCCTACAACTTCCTCGCCCGCGAGCACACGGTCGTCGCCCAGCTCCAGGAGCTGATCAAGGGCCGCCCGGAGGAGCTCCCGGAGAAGGTCTCCGCCATGCTCGGCAAGCTGAAGGACGCCGAGAAGGAGATCGAGAAGTTCCGCGCCGAAAAGGTCCTCCAGGCCGCCGCCGGTCTCGCCGAGTCCGCCAAGGACGTCCGTGGCGTTGCTGTCGTGACCGGTCAGGTTCCGGACGGCACGAGCGCCGACGACCTGCGCAAGCTCGTCCTCGACGTGCGCGGACGCATCCAGGGCGGCCGGGCCGCCGTCGTCGCCCTGTTCACGGTGGCGAACGGCAAGCCGCTCACGGTCATCGCCACCAACGAGGCCGCCCGCGAGCGCGGTCTGAAGGCCGGCGACCTCGTCCGCACGGCCGCCAAGACCCTCGGCGGTGGCGGAGGCGGCAAGCCGGACGTCGCCCAGGGCGGCGGCCAGAACCCGGCCGTCATCGGTGACGCCGTGGACGCCGTGGAGCGTCTGGTCACCGAGACGGCCAAGTAAGAGACGGGTCGAACAGCATGCGCAGAGGACGTCGACTCGCGATCGACGTCGGGGACGCCCGCATCGGGGTCGCCTCGTGCGACCCCGACGGGATCCTCGCCACCCCGGTGGAGACGGTCCCAGGGCGTGACATCCCCGCAGCTCAGCGACGGTTGAAGCAACTCGTCGAGGAGTACGAGCCGCTGGAGGTCGTGGTCGGGCTCCCGCGCTCCCTCAAGGGCGGCGAGGGGCCGGCCGCGGTCAAGGTCCGGGGCTTCACGCAGGAACTGGCCCGCATGATCTCCCCGGTTCCGGTGAGACTCGTGGACGAGCGCATGACGACGGTGACGGCCAGCCAGGGACTGCGCGCCTCCGGTGTGAAGTCCAAGAAGGGCCGGTCCGTCATCGACCAGGCAGCAGCCGTGATCATCCTGCAACAGGCCCTCGAATCCGAACGGGTGTCAGGTAAAGCACCCGGCGAAGGCGTCGAAGTGGTCATGTGATCGCGATACGGTAACGTTCCGCGCGATGCGGCGGCATTCGAACAGCCACCGCACAGCAAAGAGGCGGGACGGGAGCCGGGGCCGGAAGCCGCGTGACCGCCGCCTCGCGGCTCTAGGGGATCGATGACTGAGTATGGCCGGGGCCAAGGCTCCGAACCGTGGCATCCGGAGGACCCGTTGTACGGGGACGGCGGATGGGGCGGCCAGCAGGCCCATCAGGGTCAGCAGTCCCCCCACGGCGGCCAGCCGCAGCACCATCCAGAGCAGCCGCAGCAGCAGTACGGCGACTGGGGCACCGGTGACCAGTCCGGATACGGTCAGCCGCAGCAGCCGCAGCAGCCGTACCCGTACGACCAGCAGTACGCGGCACAGGCCCACGGTCATCAGCAGTACCCCGGCCCCCAGGACCCCGGACACCAGCAGGGCCAGGGCTACCACCACCAGCAGCAGTACGACACCGGCGGCTGGGCCACCGGCCCTCACCAGCAGGTCTCGTACCCCGGTGATCCCCAGGACCCGTACGGACAGCAGGCCGGTGCGTACGACGCGGGCCGGCAGGACTACTACGGCACGTCCGACGCGTATCCGCCCCCGGAGCCGCCCGGCCGGCGCGGGGTCGAACCCGAGCTGGCCGCGCCGGACCCGGAGACGGACTGGGACCCCGGCCCCGACCAGGGCGAACACGCCTTCTTCGCGGGTGGGGACGACGATGACGACGAGCCGGAGGGACGTCGCGGCCGCGACGACAAGCGGGGACGCGGCGGCGGCAAACCGAAGAAACGCCGCAACGGGATGGCCTGCCTGCTGGTCGCGGTGATCCTCGGAGGCGGTCTGGCCGGCGTCAGCTACTTCGGTTACCAGTTCTACCAGGACCGTTTCGGTGACGCCCCGGACTTCGCCGGGGGCGGCAACGGGCAGCAGGTCTCCGTCGAGATCCCCAAGGGTGCGGACGGATACGCGATCGGACGGGCGCTGAAGTCCGCCGGTGTCGTCAAGAGCGTCGACGCCTTCGTCTCGGCGCAGGCGGACAACCCCGAGGGCCGGAGCATCCAGGACGGCGTGTACACGCTGCAGAAGCAAATGTCGGCCGCGAGCGCGGTCGAACTGATGCTCAGCCCCGAGAGCCGCGACAACCTGATCATCGCCGAGGGCCGGCGCAACGCCGACATCTACCGCCTGATCGACAAGCGGCTGGACGTCGAGGTGGGCACCACCGCAGCGGTCGCCAAGAAGGACTACAAGAAGCTCGGCCTGCCCGCGTGGGCGCAGAACCACGCCCAGGTCAAGGACCCGCTGGAAGGCTTCCTCTACCCCTCCAGTTACGGCGTGAGCGAGGGGCAGAAGCCCGCGGACGTCCTGAAGCAGATGGTCGAGCGGGCCACCGCGACGTACGACAAGCTCGGGGTCGAGAAGAAGGCCGAGAGCCTCGGACTCGAGGACCCGTGGCAGCTCGTCACCGTCGCCAGCCTGGTCCAGGCCGAGGGCACCAGCCACGACGACTTCCGCAAGATGGCCGAAGTCGTCTACAACCGCATGAAGCCCGGGAACCCGCAGACCAACGGCATGCTGGAGTTCGACTCCACCTACAACTACATCAAGAACCAGAGCAAGATCGACCTGAGCCTGAGCGAACTGCGGAACTACGACAACCCGTACAACACGTACTTCCACAAGGGCCTGCCGCCCGGTCCGATCGACAACCCGGGTGAGGACGCCATCAAGGGCGCCCTCAAGCCGACGGACGACGGCTGGTACTACTTCATCTCGCTCGACGGCAAGACCAGCAAGTTCACGAGGACGAACGCCGAACACCAGAAGCTGGTCGACCAGTTCAACGCCTCGCGGAACAACTGAGGAAGTCCCTGATGGCCGCACCACGTCGAGCCGCCGTGCTCGGTTCCCCGATCGCCCACTCGCTCTCGCCGGTGCTGCACCGCACCGCCTACCGGGAGTTGGGCCTGGCCGGCTGGACCTATGACAGGTTCGAGGTGGACGAGGCCGGCCTGGCCGGGTTCTTCGAGTCGCTCGGACCCGAGTGGGCCGGGCTCTCGCTGACGATGCCGCTGAAGAGGGCCGTCATCCCGCTGCTCGACGAGATCAGCGAGACCGCCGCCTCGGTCGACGCGGTCAACACCGTCGTCCGCACCGAGGACGGCCGCAGCATCGGCGACAACACCGACATCCCCGGCATGGTCGCCGCCCTGCGTGAACACGGCATCGACAAGGTCGACGCCGCCGCCGTGCTCGGTGCCGGCGCCACCGCCTCCTCCGCGCTGGCCGCGCTGTCCCGGATCTGCCCGGGCGAGATCACCGTCTACCTGCGCAGCGAGGCCCGGGCCGCCGAGATGCGGCAGTGGGCCGAGCGGCTCGACGTCGCCGTCCGCGTCGCCGACTGGGCGGACGCCGAGCGGGCCCTGCGCGCCCCGCTGGTGATCAGCACCACCCCGGCCGGGGTCACCGACGCCCTCGCCCGGTCCGTACCGGAACGCCCGGCGGCCCTCTTCGACGTCCTCTACGACCCCTGGCCCACCGACCTCGCCGCCCGCTGGTCGGCGTACGGCGGTGCCGTCGTCAGCGGCCTCGACCTGCTGGTGCACCAGGCCGTCCTCCAGGTCGAGCAGATGACGGGACTGGCCCCGGCGCCGCTGGACGCCATGCGAAAAGCGGGCGAGCGGGCTCTCGCCGACCGATAAGATCCGCTCTCGGTTCCGCAGGGGGCGGAACAGGGGAGGGGAACGTCCGTCATGTCCACAGGCCTGCCTCAGGCTTCCGTCAAGTCCCAGATATTCGAGTCCCTGCTGGGATTCCTGCCCGACTGGGTGCAGATCACGGTGCTCGCCCTGATCGTGCTCGCCGTCGTGGCGTCCTGGGTCGTCAAGATCAAGCGCAAGATCGCCTACCGGCGCGCCGTCCGGAACGGACAGCCGGTGCACGCCGCCGCCCAGTACGGGCAGGGACGCGGCGCGGACTACCTGGGGCAGTACGCGCCGCAGCAGCAGACCCAGCCCGGACAGCAGGACAGCGGCGCCGACCACCTGGGGGCCTTCGCCCCGCAGGCCCGGCCCGCGCAGCAGCCGAGCGGGGCCGACTTCCTCGGGGCGTACGCGCCGCAGCAGCGTCAGGGCGAGGGTCCGTCCGCGAACGCGTCCGCTTGATGGACCGCCCGCCGGGCCGAGGGCCCCGGCGTGGGAGGATCGGAGATGGCGGACCGGGCCGCGCACCCGGTCACGCCGTCGCCGTACGCGACGAGGCGCGTACGCAGGGCAGTACCAGAGCGCGAGCACTGAGGAGCACCGTTGAGCAGGTTGCGCTGGCTGACCGCGGGGGAGTCCCACGGTCCCGCACTCGTGGCGACGCTGGAGGGCCTTCCCGCCGGCGTGCCGATCACCACGGACATGGTGGCGGACCATCTCGCGAGGCGGCGCCTGGGCTATGGACGCGGTGCCCGGATGAAGTTCGAGCGCGACGAGGTCACCTTCCTCGGCGGCGTCCGGCACGGCCTCACCCTCGGCTCCCCGGTCGCGATCATGGTGGGCAACACCGAGTGGCCCAAGTGGGAACAGGTCATGGCCGCCGACCCCGTCGACCCGGAGGTCCTCGCCGGGCTCGCCCGCAACGCCCCGCTGACCCGCCCGCGCCCCGGCCACGCCGACCTGGCCGGCATGCAGAAGTACGGCTTCGACGAGGCCCGGCCGATCCTGGAGCGCGCCTCCGCGCGGGAGACGGCCGCCCGCGTCGCCCTCGGCGCGGTGGCCCGCTCGTACCTGAAGGAGACCACCGGCGTCGAGATCGTCTCGCACGTGGTGGAGCTGGCGGCGGCGAAGGCGCCCAAGGGCGTGTACCCAACGCCCGCCGACGTCGAGAAGCTGGACGCGGACCCGGTGCGCTGCCTGGACGCCGACGCGTCGAAGGCGATGGTCGCCGAGATCGACCAGGCCCACAAGGACGGCGACACCCTGGGCGGTGTGGTCGAGATCCTGGCGTACGGCGTGCCCGTCGGCCTCGGTTCGCACGTGCACTGGGACCGCAAGCTGGACGCCCGGCTCGCCGGCGCCCTCATGGGCATCCAGGCGATCAAGGGCGTCGAGATCGGTGACGGTTTCGAACTGGCGCGGGTGCCCGGCTCCAAGGCGCACGACGAGATCGTGAAGACCGACGACGGCATCCGCCGCACCACGGGCCGCTCCGGTGGCACCGAGGGCGGTCTGACGACCGGAGAGCTGCTGCGCGTCCGCGCCGCGATGAAGCCGATCGCGACCGTGCCGCGCGCCCTGCAGACCGTGGACGTCACCACCGGTGAGGCGGCGCAGGCCCACCACCAGCGCTCCGACGTGTCCGCGGTCCCGGCCGCCGGCATCGTCGCCGAGGCCATGGTGGCTCTGGTGCTCGCGGACGCGGTGGCGGAGAAGTTCGGCGGCGACTCGGTGGCCGAGACCCGCCGCAACGTCACGTCGTACCTCGACAACCTCGCCATCCGATGAGCGGCCCGCTGGTCGTCCTGGTCGGCCCGATGGGCGTCGGCAAGTCCACCGTCGGGCAGCTGCTCGCCGAACGGCTCGGCGTCTCCTACCGGGACACCGACGACGACATCGTCACCACCCAGGGCAGGACCGTCGCCGAGATCTTCGTGGACGAGGGCGAGTCCGCCTTCCGCGCGATCGAGAAGGCCGCCGTGCACCGGGCGCTCGCCGAGCACGACGGCGTCCTGGCGCTGGGCGGCGGCGCGATCCTCGACGCCGACACGCGCGCCCTGCTCGCCGGGCAGCGAGTGGCGTACCTGTCGATGGACGTCGAGGAGGCGGTCAAGCGCACCGGCCTCAACGCCGCCCGCCCGCTGCTCGCGGTCAACCCGCGCAAGCAGTGGCGCGAGCTGATGGAGGCCCGCCGCCACCTGTACGAAGAGGTCGCCACGGCCGTGGTCGCCACCGACGGCCGCACGCCCGACGAGGTCACCGAAGCCGCCCTGGACGCACTGGAGTTGAAGGAAGCATGAGCGAGGCAGTGACGCGGATCCAGGTCGGCGGCACGGCGGGCACCGACCCCTACGAGGTCCTGGTCGGCCGGCAGTTGCTGGGGGAACTCGGCGGACTGATCGGCGACAAGGCCCAGCGGGTCGCGATCGTCCACCCCGAGGCCCTGGCCGAGACCGGTGAGGCGCTGCGCGCCGACCTGGCCGAGCAGGGCTACGAGGCTGTGGCCGTCCAGGTGCCCAACGCCGAGGAGGCCAAGACCGCCGAGGTCGCCGCCTACTGCTGGAAGGCGCTCGGCCAGTCCGGGTTCACGCGCACGGACGTCATCGTCGGCGTCGGCGGCGGCGCGACCACCGACCTCGCCGGCTTCGTGGCCGCGACCTGGCTGCGCGGGGTGCGCTGGATCGCCATCCCGACCACCGTGCTCGCCATGGTGGACGCGGCCGTCGGCGGCAAGACCGGCATCAACACCGCCGAGGGCAAGAACCTCGTCGGTGCCTTCCACCCGCCCGCCGGTGTGCTCTGCGACCTGGCCGCGCTGGACTCCCTGCCGGTCAACGACTACGTCTCCGGGCTCGCGGAGGTCATCAAGGCCGGCTTCATCGCCGACCCGGTGATCCTGGACCTCATCGAGTCCGACCCCGAGGCCGCCCGCACCCCGGCCGGCCCGCACACCGCCGAGCTCATCGAGCGCTCCATCCGGGTCAAGGCCGACGTCGTGTCGTCGGACCTGAAGGAGTCCGGCCTGCGCGAGATCCTCAACTACGGCCACACACTGGGCCACGCCATCGAGAAGAACGAGCGCTACAAGTGGCGCCACGGTGCGGCGGTGTCCGTCGGCATGCACTTCGCGGCCGAACTGGGGCGCCTGGCGGGCCGGCTGGACGACGCGACGGCCGACCGGCACCGCACGGTCCTCGAAGCGGTCGGACTGCCCCTGCACTACCGGTACGACCAGTGGCCCAAGCTGCTGGAGACCATGAAGGTCGACAAGAAGTCCCGCGGCAACCTGCTGCGCTTCATCGTCCTCGACGGTCTGGCCAAGCCCACCGTCCTGGAAGGACCCGACCCGGCCGTGCTGCTCGCCGCGTACGGCGAAGTGGGGCAGTAAGTCCTCCGGCGCGCCTTCCGCCCGAAATCACCTTACGGCGCCGGGCACTTCGGGCCGCCCCCGGCCGTTCACACATCGACGACCGGGGGCGGTACCGTTCGGTAGCACGCGGGTTCCGCCCCCGCTGTCAGCGACCATCGCCTGTACGAGACGGAGTGGCACCGGATGCAGCACGCAGTGGGTTCTCCGCTGCCGCCGCCCCATCAGCCGGGGCACGGACCGGCCACGAGCTGGTCGCCGGCCGCACATCACCCGGGCCCGCCGAACGCGGGCGCCCACCAGGGCTCCGTGCCCGTCCCCCCGCCGCCCCCGGCCCCGGGCTATCCGGCGCCCCCGCCCGGACCGGCCTCGGCCGCCGCCCCGCCGGCGCCGGAGACCACCGGCCACGTACCGCTGCCGCCCGGCGGCCCGGTCGCCATGCCCATGGCCCCACCCGCCGCCACGGCCCCGGACCCCGCAGGTACGACCCTCGCGGTGCTGCTCATCGGCCCCGCGGGCGCGGGCAAGACCAGCGTCGCCAAGTACTGGGCGGACCACCGCCGGGTCCCCACGGCCCACATCAGCCTCGACGACGTACGCGAGTGGGTCCGCTCCGGCTTCGCCGACCCCCAGTCCGGGTGGAACGACAACTCCGAGGCCCAGTACCGCCTGGCCCGCCGCACCTGCGGCTTCGCCGCGCGGAACTTCCTGGCCAACGGCATCTCGTGCATCCTCGACGACGCGGTCTTCCCGGACCGCCCGGTCGTCGGCCTCGGCGGCTGGAAGCGCCACGTGGGGCCGGGCCTGCTGCCGGTCGTGCTCCTCCCCGGGCTGGACATCGTCCTCGAACGCAACGCGGAGCGCTCGGGCAACCGCCGGCTGTCCGACGAGGAGGTCGCCCGCATCCACGGCCGCATGGCCGGCTGGTACGGCTCCGGCCTGCCGATCATCGACAACTCCCAGCTGGACGTCCCGGAGACGGCGAGGGTCCTGGACGACGTCCTGGCCCGCTCGATCGCCAGCCCACCCCAGTGGTGAGCGCCCCGTAGGGGCGCGGGGAACTGCGCGCCACCCACACACAGGCGCGGACGGCCCGCAACCCCGCACGGCACGGCCCCTCCCGGACAAGACACCACCACTCGGACACCTCCGAAACCGCCCACTCAGACCCCCTCAACCGGCGCAAAACCGGCAAAGCTCATACGCTCGGGTCATGTCAGAGGTGTACGCGGCCCGCCGGACGCGTCTGAGGGACTACTGCAACGCGGGCGGCAGCGCGGCGGCGCTGGTCTCCCGCCCCGCCAACGTGCGCTACCTCGCGGGCGCCGCCCCGCACGGCGCCGTCCTGCTGCTGGGCCGGACCGAGGAACAGGACCTCCTGGTCTGTGCCGGACCCGCGGCCGACCGCCCCGCGCCCGAGCGCCCCGACGAAGCCCTGCGCGTCCACACCCTCCCGGGAGCGGACGGCGGCGACCCGGCCGTAGAGGCGGCCCGTCTCGCCGAGGGCCAGGACGCCGACTCCCTCGCCGTGGAGGAGCACCACCTCACCGTGTCCCGGCACCGCGCCCTCGGCTCGGTCGCTCCGCGGCTGCGCCTGGCGGGTCTCGGCAGTGCGGTCGAGCAGCTCAGGGTCGTCAAGGACGAGGAGGAGATCTCCTGCCTGCGCATCGGCGCCGAGATCGCCGACCAGGCCCTGGGCGAACTGCTGGAGTCGATCCTCGTCGGCCGCACCGAGCGCCACCTCGCCCTGGAACTCGAGCGACGACTCGTGGACCACGGGGCGGACGGACCGGCCTTCCCGACATCCGTGGCGACCGGCCCGAACTCCGGGCGCCCCGGACACCGGCCCACCGACCGCCGCGTCGAGGAGGGCGACTTCCTCTCCGTCTGCCTCGGTGCGACGTACCGCGGCTACCGCTGCGAGATCGGCCGCACCTTCGTCATCGGCACCGCCCCCGCGGACTGGCAGATCGAGCTGTACGACCTGGTCTTCGCCGCCCAGCGGGCCGGGCGTGAGAGCCTGGTGCCCGGCGCCGCCTGCCGGGACGTCGACCGCGCCGCCCGCCAGGTCCTGGACTCCGCGGGGTACACGGAGGGCCTGACGCTCCTGACCGGACACGGCGTGGGGCTCGAAATCGACGAGGACCCTCAATTGAGTCCCGCGGCCATGGGTAAACTGGACGCTTGCGTGCCAGTCACCGTCGAACCGGGGGTCCACCTCCCGGGCCGGGGCGGTGTCCGGATCGATGACACGCTCGTCGTCCGCCCCGAGGCGGACGGCGGACCCGAGCTACTCACCATCACGACCAAGGAGCTGCTCGCCCTGTAGCCAGGCAGGTGCGCGCCCCGGGGTCGTACGTCAGTCCAGGAGATTCCGCAACCGTGGCTTCCACGAACGACCTCAAGAACGGCATGGTGCTCAAGCTCGAAGGCGGCCAGCTCTGGTCCGTCGTCGAGTTCCAGCACGTCAAGCCCGGCAAGGGCCCGGCCTTCGTGCGCACCAAGCTCAAGAACGTGCTCTCCGGCAAGGTCGTCGACAAGACCTTCAACGCCGGCGTCAAGGTCGAAACGGCCACCGTCGACAAGCGCGACATGCAGTTCTCCTACATGGACGGCGAGTACTTCGTCTTCATGGACATGGAGACCTACGACCAGCTCCACGTCGACAAGAAGGCCGTCGGCGACGCCGCCAACTTCCTGATCGAGGGCTTCACCGCCACCGTGGCCCAGCACGAGGGCGAGGTGCTCTTCGTCGAGCTGCCCGCCGCCGTCGAGCTCGTCATCCAGGAGACCGAGCCGGGCGTCCAGGGCGACCGCTCCACCGGCGGCACCAAGCCCGCCATCCTGGAGACCGGCCACCAGATCAACGTGCCGCTCTTCATCACCACCGGTGAGAAGATCAAGGTCGACACCCGCACCAGCGACTACCTCGGCCGGGTGAACAGCTAACCGTGGCTGCCCGCAACACGGCCCGTAAGCGCGCCTTCCAGATCCTCTTCGAGGGGGACCAGCGCGGCGCCGAGGTGCTGACCGTCCTCGCGGACTGGGTCCGGCTCTCCCGGGCGGACACCCGGCAGCCGCCGGTCAGCGAGTACACGATGGAGCTGGTCGAGGGCTACGCGCAGCACGCGAAGCGCATCGACGAGCTGATCGCGCAGTACTCCGTCGGCTGGACCCTCGACCGGATGCCCGTCGTCGACCGCAACATCCTGCGGCTCGGCGCCTACGAGCTGATCTGGGTCGACGCGACGCCGGATGCCGTCGTCCTCGACGAGATGGTGCAGCTGGCGAAGGAGTTCTCCACGGACGAGTCGCCCTCGTTCGTGAACGGCCTGCTCGGCCGTCTGAAGGAACTCAAGCCCTCGCTCCGCCGCGACGAGGTCTGAGACGGACCACATGCCGGAGGGCCCGCAGCGTCACCGCTGCGGGCCCTCCGGCGCTCCCGGACGTGGTTCAGCCCTCCGGAGGGGTGTCAGCGCCGTACAAAGCCGCCGGGGTGGCCGAGAACCATAGGGTTTCGGCCACCCCGGCGGCACGTTTCTGCTGGACCCGCCCAACGGCCCCGCGGAGCGGTCAGGCCTCCTCGTGGGACGCCACTGCACGGCGCGCGTCAGCGTCCAGGACACCCCAGCTGATCAGCTGCTCCGTGAGGACGGACGGCGACTGGTCATAGATGACGGCCAGGGTGCGCAGGTCGTCCTGGCGGATCGACAGCACCTTGCCGTTGTAGTCACCGCGCTGCGACTGGATCGTGGCCGCGTAGCGCTGGAGGGGGCCCGCCTTCTCGGCCGGCACCGTGGCCAGCCGCTCCAGGTCCAGGACCAGCTTCGGCGGCGGCTCGGCGGCCCCGCCCGGGGTCGTGCCCGGAAGCAGTTCCTGCACCGGAACGCCGTAGAAATCCGCCAGCTCGGCAAGGCGCTGCACGGTCACGGCACGGTCGCCGCGCTCGTACGAACCGACCACGACCGCCTTCCAGCGTCCCTGGGACTTCTCCTCGACACCGTGGAGGGAAAGGCCCTGCTGGGTGCGGATCGCCCGGAGCTTGGCCCCGAGCTGTTTGGCGTATTCGCTGGACATATAGCTCCCCGGCACTGTGTCGACGCGTCTGGCGTGGGTGCCAGGCCGCGCGGCTGGTAACTCACTGTGAGGTTACGCAGCGTTACTCTGCCGCGTCAAGCCGAATGGTCCGCACCGACTCTTCCGTGGTATCGGCTTCCCATTGGACCGGATGGGTGATTCGAGGGGGCCGTACGGGCGATCTCGGGGACCTGCTACCGTGTATGGCGCAATCTCGACGTCCTTTAAGGTCCGTCCCGTGAGGCGGAGAAGGAGGTCCGTTTCGTATGGACACGCACGACACGCAGTCCGATGCCCGGCCCGTTCTCGAAGGGCCCGACATCGCGCGCGTGCTGACCCGCATCGCCCACGAGATCGTCGAACGCGCCAAGGGCGCCGACGACGTGGTGCTCCTCGGCATTCCGACCCGGGGCGTCTTCCTCGCCCGGCGCATCGCCGACAAGCTCGAGCAGATCACCGAGCGCAAGGTCCCCTGCGGCTCGCTCGACATCACCATGTACCGCGACGACCTGCGCATGCACCCGCCGCGCGCGCTGGCCCGCACCGAGATCCCCGGTGACGGCCTCGACGGCAAGCTCGTCGTCCTCGTCGACGACGTGCTCTTCTCCGGCCGCACCATCCGCGCCGCCCTCGACGCCCTGAACGACCTCGGGCGACCGCGCGCGGTGCAGCTCGCCGTGCTCGTCGACCGCGGACACCGTGAACTGCCCATCCGCGCCGACTACGTCGGCAAGAACCTCCCCACGTCGTTGCGGGAGACGGTCAAGGTCCAGCTCGCCGAGGAGGACGGTCGCGACACCGTGCTGCTCGGCGCCAAGCCGACCCCGCAGTAGCGCTCCCGGCGTACGCCGCGTCGTACGCCCGCCCGGTTGCGCCCCCGCGCGCCCGTCTGCCCCGATTCTCCCGAATGAACTGCCTTACGGAGCCTGACAGATGCAGCGTCATCTCATCTCGGCCGCCGACCTCACCCGCGACGACGCCGTCCTGATCCTCGACACCGCCGAGGAGATGGCCCGGGTCGCCGACCGGCCGATCAAGAAGCTGCCGACCCTGCGCGGCCGCACGATCGTCAACCTCTTCTTCGAGGACTCCACCCGGACCCGGATCTCCTTCGAGGCCGCCGAGAAGCGGCTGTCCGCGGACGTCATCAACTTCTCCGCCAAGGGCTCCAGCGTCTCCAAGGGCGAGTCCTTGAAGGACACCGCCCAGACCCTGGAAGCCATGGGCGTCGACGCCGTCGTCATCCGGCACGGCGCCTCCGGAGCCCCGTACCGCCTCGCCAACTCCGGCTGGATCGACGCCGCCGTGGTCAACGCCGGCGACGGCACCCACCAGCACCCCACCCAGGCCCTGCTGGACGCCTTCACCATGCGCCGCCGCCTGATCGGCCCGGACGCCGGACTCGGCCAGGACCTCGAGGGCAAGCGCATCACGATCGTCGGCGACGTCCTGCACAGCCGGGTCGCCCGCTCCAACGTCGATCTGCTGCACACGCTCGGCGCCGAAGTCACCCTCGTCGCCCCGCCGACCCTCCTGCCGGTCGGCATCGAGACCTGGCCCTGCGAGGTCTCCTACGACCTCGACAGCACGCTGCCCAAGTCCGACGCGGTGATGATGCTGCGCGTCCAGCGCGAGCGCATGAACGCCGCGTTCTTCCCCACCGAGCGCGAGTACTCCCGGCGCTACGGCCTCGACGGCGACCGCATGGCCCGGATGCCCGAGCACGCCATCGTGATGCACCCCGGCCCGATGGTCCGCGGCATGGAGATCACCGCCGAGGTCGCCGACTCCGACCGCTGCACCGTCGTCGAGCAGGTCGCCAACGGAGTGTCCATCCGGATGGCCGTCCTCTACCTGCTGCTCGGTGGGAACGAACCCGCCGTCACCCACCCCCGCACCGAGGAGAAGTAAGACAGATGAGCAAGACCCTGATCCGTGGTGCCAAGGTGCTGGGCGGCGCGCCGCAGGACGTGCTGATCGACGGCGGAACCATCGCCGAGGTGGGCGGCGGCCTGTCCGCCGAGGGCGCGGAGGTCGTCGAGGCCGACGGCAAGGTGCTGCTGCCGGGCCTGGTCGACCTGCACACCCACCTGCGCGAGCCCGGCCGCGAGGACTCCGAGACCGTCCTCACCGGCACCCGCGCCGCCGCCTCCGGCGGTTTCACCACCGTCTTCGCCATGGCCAACACCTTCCCGGTCGCCGACACCGCCGGTGTCGTCGAGCAGGTCTGGCGGCTCGGCAAGGAGCACGGCTACTGCGACGTGCAGCCCATCGGCGCGGTCACCGTCGGCCTGGAGGGCAGGAAGCTCGCCGAGCTGGGCGCCATGCACGAGTCCGCCGCCGGCGTCACCGTCTTCTCCGACGACGGCAAGTGCGTCCACGACGCCGTGATCATGCGCCGGGCCCTGGAGTACGTGAAGGCCTTCGGCGGTGTCGTCGCCCAGCACGCCCAGGAGCCGCGGCTGACCGAGGGCGCCGAGATGAACGAGGGTGTCGTCTCCGCCGAGCTGGGCCTCGGCGGCTGGCCCGCGGTGGCCGAAGAATCGATCATCGCCCGGGATGTCCTGCTCGCCGACCACGTCGGCTCCCGCGTCCACATCTGCCACCTGTCGACCGCCGGGTCCGTGGAGATCGTCCGCTGGGCCAAGTCCCGCGGCATCCAGGTCACCGCCGAGGTCACCCCGCACCACCTCCTCCTCACGGACGAGCTGGTGCGCACCTACAACCCCGTCTACAAGGTCAACCCGCCGCTGCGCACCGAGCGCGACGTGATGGCCCTGCGCGAGGCGCTCGCCGACGGCACGATCGACATCGTCGCCACCGACCACGCCCCGCACCCGCACGAGGACAAGGACTGCGAGTGGGCCGCGGCCGCCATGGGCATGGTCGGCCTGGAGACCGCGCTGTCGGTGGTGCAGGAGACCATGGTCGACACGGGCCTCCTGGACTGGGCCGGCGTCGCCGACCGGATGTCCGTCAAGCCCGCGCAGATCGGACAGGCCACGGGCCACGGACGTCCCGTCTCGGCAGGTGAGCCCGCCAACCTCACCCTGGTCGACACGGCATACCGTGGGCTGGTGGAACCCGCGGGCTTCGCCTCGCGCAGCCGCAACACCCCCTACGAGGGGCGTGAGCTGCCGGGCCGTGTGACGCACACGTGGCTGCGGGGCAAGGCCACGCTCGTCGACGGGAAGCTCACGTGACACCTGTACTCCTGCTCGCCGCCGAGAAGGAATCGGCGCAAGTGACCGACTGGGCCGCCCGCATCGGCTGGGTCGTCGGCCTCGCCCTGTTCGTCGCGCTCGTCTACTGGCTGATGCGCGAGGGCTGGAAGTGGCGCGGCACCCTCCAGGGCGACCTGCCCGAGCTGCCCGCCGCCCCGGACGAGCCGGGCCCGGCACGCCTGACCATGAGCGGCCGCTACCACGGCTCCACCACCGCCGGGCAGTGGCTCGACCGCATCGTCGCGCACGGCCTGGGCACCCGCAGCCGGGCCGAGCTGACCCTGACGGACGCCGGCCTCGATGTCGTACGCCCCGGCGCGGACGACTTCTTCGTCCCGGCCGCGGCCCTGCGCGAGGCCCGCCTCGACAAGGGCATCGCCGGCAAGGTGCTCACCGAGGGCGGCCTGCTCGTCGTCACCTGGGAGCACGGCGACCGGCTGATCGACTCCGGATTCCGCTCCGACCACGCCGCCGAGCACCACGAGTGGGTCGCGGCCCTCACCTCGATGATCGAAACGCACAGCAAGGAAGGCGCCGAACGATGACCACCTCCACCAGGGGAGCCGCCAGGACTCCCGCCGTACTCGTCCTGGAGGACGGCCGGGTCTTCCGCGGCCGCGCCTACGGGGCCGTGGGGGAGACCTTCGGCGAAGCGGTGTTCTCCACCGGCATGACCGGCTACCAGGAGACCCTGACCGACCCCTCCTACCACCGCCAGGTGGTCGTGATGACCGCCCCGCACGTCGGCAACACCGGCATCAACGACGAGGACATGGAGTCCCGGAAGATCTGGGTGTCCGGCTACGTCGTGCGCGACCCCGCGCGCGTGCCGTCCAACTGGCGCTCCCGGCGCACGCTCGACGAGGAACTGGACGCCCAGGGGGTCGTCGGCATCAGCGGCATCGACACCCGGGCCCTCACCCGCCACCTGCGTGAGCGCGGCGCGATGCGCGTCGGCATCTTCAGCGGCGACGCCGTCCGGGACGACGCCGCACTGCTGGCCCGCGTCCAGGAAGCCCCCCAGATGAAGGGCGCGAACCTCTCCGCCGAGGTCGCCACCACCGAGCCGTACGTCGTCCCGGCCATCGGCGAGAAGAAGTTCACCGTCGCCGCCGTCGACCTCGGCATCAAGGGCATGACCCCGCACCGCATGGCCGAGCGTGGCATCGAGGTGCACGTGCTCCCGGCGACCGCCACCGTCGAGGACGTCTACGCGGTGAACCCGGACGGCGTGTTCTTCTCCAACGGCCCCGGCGACCCGGCCACCGCCGACCACCCCGTCTCCGTGATGCAGGGCGTCCTGGAGCGCGGCACCCCGCTGTTCGGCATCTGCTTCGGCAACCAGATCCTGGGCCGCGCGCTCGGCTTCGGCACCTTCAAGCTGAAGTACGGCCACCGCGGCATCAACCAGCCGGTGCAGGACCGCACGACCGGCAAGGTCGAGGTCACCGCGCACAACCACGGTTTCGCCGTCGACGCCCCGCTCGACCGGGTCTCCGAGACCCCGTTCGGCCGCGCCGAGGTGTCCCACGTCTGCCTGAACGACAACGTGGTGGAGGGGCTCCAGCTCCTCGACCGCCCCGCCTTCAGCGTCCAGTACCACCCCGAAGCGGCAGCCGGTCCGCACGACGCCGCCTACCTGTTCGACCGCTTCGTATCCCTGATGGAGGGCCAGCGTGCCTAAGCGCACCGATATCCAGTCCGTCCTGGTCATCGGCTCCGGCCCGATCGTCATCGGCCAGGCCGCCGAGTTCGACTACTCCGGCACCCAGGCGTGCCGCGTCCTCAAGGCCGAGGGCCTGCGGGTCGTCCTGGTGAACTCCAACCCGGCGACGATCATGACTGACCCGGAGATCGCCGACGCCACCTACGTCGAGCCGATCACCCCCGAGTTCGTCGAGAAGATCATCGCCAAGGAGCGCCCCGACGCGCTGCTGCCCACCCTGGGCGGCCAGACGGCCCTCAACACGGCCATCTCGCTGCACGAGGCGGGCACGCTCGACAAGTACGGAGTCGAGCTGATCGGCGCCAACGTCGAGGCCATCAACAAGGGCGAGGACCGCGACCTCTTCAAGGAGGTCGTCGAGGCCGTCCGGCGCAAGATCGGCCACGGCGAGTCCGCCCGCTCGGTCATCTGCCACTCCATGGACGACGTGCTCCAGGGCGTCGAGACGCTCGGCGGCTACCCGGTCGTCGTCCGCCCCTCCTTCACCATGGGCGGCGCCGGCTCCGGCTTCGCCCACGACGAGGAGGAGCTGCGCCGCATCGCCGGCCAGGGCCTCACGCTCTCCCCGACCACCGAGGTGCTCCTGGAGGAGTCCATCCTCGGCTGGAAGGAGTACGAGCTGGAGCTGATGCGCGACAAGCACGACAACGTCGTGGTCGTCTGCTCCATCGAGAACTTCGACCCCATGGGCGTCCACACCGGTGACTCGATCACCGTCGCGCCCGCGATGACGCTCACCGACCGCGAGTACCAGACCCTGCGCGACATCGGCATCGCCGTGATCCGCGAGGTCGGCGTCGACACCGGCGGCTGCAACATCCAGTTCGCGGTCAACCCCGAGGACGGCCGGGTCATCGTCATCGAGATGAACCCGCGCGTGTCCCGCTCCTCGGCCCTCGCCTCCAAGGCCACCGGCTTCCCGATCGCCAAGATCGCCGCCAAGCTCGCCGTCGGCTACACCCTCGACGAGATCCCGAACGACATCACCCAGGAGACCCCGGCCTCCTTCGAGCCCACGCTCGACTACGTGGTCGTGAAGGCCCCGCGCTTCGCCTTCGAGAAGTTCCCGAGCGCCGACAGCACGCTGACCACCACCATGAAGTCGGTCGGCGAGGCCATGGCCATCGGCCGCAACTTCACCGAGGCCTTCCAGAAGGCCCTGCGCTCCCTGGAGAAGAAGGGCAGCCAGTTCACCTTCGTCGGTGAGCCCGGCGACAAGGCCCAGCTCCTGGAGCAGGCCGTCCGCCCCACCGACGGCCGCATCAACACCGTCATGCAGGCCATCCGCGCGGGCGCCACGCCCGAGGAGATCTTCGACTACACGAAGATCGACCCCTGGTTCGTCGACCAGCTCTTCCTGATCAAGGAGATCGCCGACGAGCTGGCCGAGGCCCCCGAGCTGACCGCCGACCTCCTCGCCGAGGCGAAGCGGCACGGCTTCTCCGACGCGCAGATCGGCGAGATCCGCGGCCTGCGCGAGGACGTCGTCCGCGAGGTCCGGCACGCCCTCGGCATCCGCCCGGTGTACAAGACGGTCGACACCTGCGCCGCCGAGTTCGCCGCGAAGACGCCGTACTTCTACTCCTCCTACGACGAGGAGACGGAGGTCGCCCCGCGCGAGAAGCCGGCCGTCATCATCCTGGGCTCCGGCCCGAACCGCATCGGCCAGGGCATCGAGTTCGACTACTCCTGCGTCCACGCCTCCTTCGCGCTGAGCGACGCGGGCTACGAGACCGTGATGGTCAACTGCAATCCGGAGACCGTCTCGACGGACTACGACACCTCCGACCGCCTGTACTTCGAGCCGCTGACGCTGGAGGACGTGCTGGAGATCGTGCACGCCGAGCAGCAGGCCGGACCGGTCGCGGGCGTCGTCGTGCAGCTCGGCGGCCAGACCCCGCTGGGCCTGTCGCAGGCGCTCAAGGACAACGGCGTGCCGATCGTCGGCACCTCCCCGGAGGCCATCCACGCCGCCGAGGACCGCGGCGCCTTCGGCCGGGTCCTCAAGGAGGCCGGCCTCCCCGCCCCCAAGCACGGCACGGCCACGACCTTCTCCGAGGCCAAGGCCATCGCCGACGAGATCGGCTACCCGGTCCTGGTCCGCCCCTCCTACGTCCTCGGCGGACGCGGCATGGAGATCGTCTACGACGAGACGCGCCTGGAGGCGTACATCGCCGAGTCGACCGAGATCAGCCCCTCGCGGCCGGTCCTCGTCGACCGGTTCCTCGACGACGCGATCGAGATCGACGTCGACGCCCTCTACGACGGCGAGGAGCTCTACCTCGGCGGCGTCATGGAGCACATCGAGGAGGCCGGCATCCACTCCGGCGACTCGGCGTGCGCCCTGCCCCCGATCACCCTCGGCGGCTTCGACATCAAGCGCCTGCGCGCCTCCACGGAGGGCATCGCCAAGGGCGTCGGGGTCCGCGGCCTGATCAACATCCAGTTCGCGCTCGCGGGCGACATCCTCTACGTCCTGGAGGCCAACCCGCGCGCCTCGCGCACCGTCCCCTTCACCTCGAAGGCGACGGCGGTGCCGCTGGCCAAGGCCGCCGCCCGCATCTCGCTCGGCGCCACCATCGCCGAGCTGCGCGCCGAGGGCCTCCTCCCGGCCACCGGCGACGGCGGCGAGCTGCCGTTCGACGCGCCGATCTCCGTCAAGGAGGCCGTCATGCCGTGGTCGCGCTTCCGCGACATCCACGGCCGCGGCGTCGACACGGTCCTCGGCCCGGAGATGCGCTCCACCGGCGAGGTCATGGGCATCGACTCCGTCTTCGGCACGGCGTACGCCAAGTCGCAGGCCGGCGCCTACGGCCCGCTGCCCACCAAGGGCCGCGCCTTCATCTCGGTCGCCAACCGCGACAAGCGCTCGATGATCTTCCCGGCCCGCGAGCTCGTCGCGCACGGCTTCGAGCTGCTCGCCACGTCCGGCACGGCGGAGGTCCTCAAGCGCAACGGCATCAACGCCACCATCGTGCGCAAGCAGTCCGAGGGCACCGGCCCCAACGGCGAGAAGACCATCGTCCAGCTCATCCACGACGGCGAGGTCGACCTCATCGTCAACACCCCGTACGGCACGGGCGGCCGCCTCGACGGCTACGACATCCGTACGGCGGCCGTGGCACGCTCCGTGCCCTGCCTGACGACGGTCCAGGCCCTCGCGGCGGCGGTCCAGGGCATCGACGCCCTCAACCGCGGCGAGGTGAGCGTCCGATCGCTCCAGGAACACGCCGAGCACCTGACCGCGGCCCGCGACTAGCAGCCCCGAGGGGGACACCGGAAACGGTGTCCCCCTCTTCGTGAGGACGCCACGTCCTCGTGAGGACACCATGTACAAGATCTTCTTCCGTCTCGTCTTCAAGCGGCTGGACCCGGAGCAGGCCCACCACATGGCCTTCCGCTGGATCCGCCTGGCCGCCCGCGTGCCCGTGCTGCGCACGTTCCTCGCGGCCGCCCTCGCGCCCCGCTGCAAGGAGCTGCGCACCGAGGCCCTCGGGCTGCGGATGCACGGCCCCTTCGGGCTCGCGGCCGGCTTCGACAAGAACGCCGTCGGCATCGACGGCATGGCCATGCTCGGTTTCGACCATGTCGAGATCGGCACGGTGACCGGTGAGCCCCAGCCCGGCAATCCCAAGCAGCGGCTGTTCCGCCTGGTCGCGGACCGTGCCCTGATCAACCGCATGGGCTTCAACAACGACGGCTCGCTGCGCGTCGCCGCCCGCCTGGCCTCCCGTACGCCGGTCTTCAAGCCGGTCGTCGGCGTCAACATCGGCAAGACCAAGGTCGTCCCCGAGGAGGAGGCCGTCGCGGACTACGTGAAGTCCGCCGAGCGGCTCGCCCCCTACGCCGACTACCTGGTCGTGAACGTCTCCTCGCCGAACACGCCCGGCCTGCGCAACCTCCAGGCCACCGAGGCCCTGCGCCCGCTGCTGAGCGCCGTCCGCGAGGCCGCCGACCGCACGGTCCCCACCCGCCGCGTCCCGCTCCTGGTGAAGATCGCGCCGGACCTCGCCGACGAGGACGTCGACGCCGTCGCCGACCTCGCCGTGGAACTCGGCCTGGACGGCATCATCGCCACCAACACCACCATCGCGCGCGAGGGCCTCGGCCTGAAGTCGGACGCCTCCCTGGTCAAGGAGACCGGCGGCCTGTCCGGAGCGCCCCTGAAGGAGCGGTCCCTGGAGGTCCTGCGCCGCCTCTACGCGCGCGTGGGCGACCGGATCACCCTGGTGGGCGTCGGCGGCATCGAGAACGCCGAGGACGCCTGGCAGCGCATCCTGGCCGGTGCCACGCTGGTCCAGGGCTACAGCGCCTTCATCTACGAGGGGCCCTTCTGGGGCCGCGCGATCCACAAGGGGCTCGCCGCTCGCCTGGCCACCAGCCCCTACGCCACGCTCGCCGACGCGGTGGGCGCCGACGTGAGGAAGACGGCATGAGTGGTCTCGAACCCTTCGGCGTGCGCCTGCGCCGGGCCATGGACGAGCGCGGCCCGCTGTGCGTCGGCATCGACCCGCACGCCTCCCTGCTCGCCGAGTGGGGCCTGAACGACGACGTGGCCGGCCTGGAGCGGTTCAGCCGCACGGTCGTCGAGGCCGTCGCCGACCGGGTCGCCGTGCTCAAGCCGCAGAGCGCGTTCTTCGAGCGCTTCGGTTCGCGCGGCGTCGCCGTCCTGGAGAAGTCGGTCGAGGAGGCCCGGGCGGCCGGCGCGCTGATCGTGATGGACGCCAAGCGCGGCGACATCGGCTCCACCATGGCCGCGTACGCCCAGGCCTTCCTGCACAAGGACGCGCCGCTGTTCTGCGACGCCCTGACGGTCTCCCCGTACCTCGGCTACGGATCGCTCAGCCCGGCCGTCGCGCTGGCCCGGGAGAGCGGCGCCGGACTGTTCGTGCTGGCACTGACCTCGAACCCGGAGGGCGGCGAGGTCCAGCACGCGGTGCGGGCCGACGGCCGGAACGTCGGAGCGACGATGCTGGCGCACCTCGCCGCCGAGAACGCGGGGCAGGAGCCGCTGGGGTCCTTCGGCGCGGTCGTGGGCGCCACCCTCGGTGATCTGTCGACGTACGACCTGGACATCAACGGCCCCCTCCTGGCGCCCGGCATCGGCGCCCAGGGCGCCACGCCGGCCGATCTCCCGGGGGTCTTCGGTGCGGCGGTGCGCAACGTCGTGCCGAACGTCAGCCGCGGGGTGCTACGCCACGGTCCCGACGCGGTCGCTCTGCGTGACGCCGCGGAGCGCTTCGCGGAGGAGATCCGCGCAGCCGTGACGTCCTCGTGAGGCGGTCCAGACCTTCCGGTGAGACCTCCGATGAGTGGTCCGGGGCCGGCTTGAGTCTGAATACATCCTCAAATCCGGGGCAGTATGTCCTAAATGTCCGTTCAGATGAAGGCTGACCAGGACTTTTCCGCTGTTCTCAATGACTCCGGCGGACTTGCCCGCTAGTCTCCGACGAGAGAACGGGCAAGCGTGTGTTGCTCGTGGCTCCCCAGGTGTGGGGCGACTAGGTTCCTCACCGGTCCGTATCCGACAGTTCGACATCCGAGGTGACGTAGGCGTGGCTCTTCCGCCCCTTACCCCTGAACAGCGCGCAGCCGCGCTCGAAAAGGCCGCCGCGGCTCGCCGGGAGCGGGCCGAGGTCAAGAATCGACTCAAGCACTCCGGCGCCTCCCTTCACGAGGTCATCAAGCAGGGCCAGGAGAACGACGTCATCGGCAAGATGAAGGTCTCCGCCCTCCTCGAGTCGCTGCCGGGCGTGGGCAAGGTCCGCGCCAAGCAGATCATGGAACGACTCGGCATCTCCGAGAGCCGCCGCGTGCGTGGCCTCGGTTCCAACCAGATCGCCTCCCTGGAGCGCGAGTTCGGCAGCACCGGCTCCTGAACCGGGCAGTCCGGCCAAGCGCGTCCCAGGCACTCCGCGATTGCTGGATAATCGCTGCATGGCTGCAACACCCCGGGGGACGTCCCCCGTACCCCCGGACGTACGTCCGCGGCTGACCGTGCTCTCCGGCCCCTCCGGGGTCGGCAAGAGCACGGTCGTCGCTCATATGCGCAAGGAACACCCCGAGGTCTGGCTCTCCGTGTCGGCCACGACCCGCAAGCCCCGCCCCGGCGAGCAGCACGGAGTCCACTACTTCTTCGTCTCCGACGACGAGATGGACAAGCTGATCGCCAACGGGGAACTGCTGGAGTGGGCCGAGTTCGCCGGCAACCGCTACGGCACGCCGCGCGCGGCCGTGCAGGAGCGTCTGGAGAACGGCGAGCCCGTCCTCCTCGAGATCGACCTGCAGGGCGCCCGACTGGTCCGCGAGTCGATGCCCGAGGCCCAGCTGGTGTTCCTGGCTCCCCCCTCCTGGGAGGAGCTCGTGCGCAGACTCACGGGGCGGGGCACCGAACCGCCCGAGGTGATCGAGCGCCGGCTCGACGCGGCGAAGATCGAACTCGCGGCGGAGCCGGAGTTCGACACCACCCTGGTCAACACCTCCGTCGAGGACGTGGCGCGCGAGCTGCTAGCCTTGATGGACGTCGTGTGACCATCGCTGATCGTCACGGTCGGCCGATCACCCCGACAGAATCTTTCCCATCCATCGGAAGGTAGAGCGTGTCCTCTTCCATCTCCGCGCCCGAGGGCATCATCAACCCGCCGATCGACGAGCTCCTCGAGGCCACCGACTCGAAGTACAGCCTCGTGATCTACGCGGCCAAGCGTGCCCGCCAGATCAACGCGTACTACTCGCAGCTCGGTGAGGGTCTCCTCGAGTACGTCGGTCCTCTCGTCGACACCCACGTCCACGAGAAGCCGCTCTCGATCGCCCTCCGCGAGATCAACGCGGGGCTCCTGACGTCCGAGGCCGTCGAGGGCCCGGCGCAGTAAGCAGGGTTTACAGCTTCACGCTGACTTGTCCACAGGCCCGGCAGGCCGACTGCCGGGCCTGTGGTGTGTCATGGAGTCGTACGGTGTGCCGGTTGCCGAGGTCCGGGGAGAGACGTGGACAAGCCGAAGGTCGTTCTGGGGGTCAGCGGTGGCATCGCCGCGTACAAGGCCTGTGAGCTGCTGCGGCGGCTGACGGAGTCGGGCCACGACGTGCGCGTGGTGCCCACCGCCTCCGCGCTGCACTTCGTCGGCGCCGCCACTTGGTCCGCGCTCTCCGGCCACCCGGTCTCCACCGAGGTCTGGGACGACGTGCACGAGGTCCCGCACGTGCGCATCGGCCAGCACGCCGACCTGGTCGTCGTCGCCCCCGCCACCGCCGACATGCTCGCCAAGGCGGCCCACGGCCTCGCCGACGACCTCCTCACCAACACGCTGCTCACCGCCCGATGTCCGGTGGTCTTCGCGCCCGCCATGCACACGGAGATGTGGGAGCACCCGGCCACCCAGGAGAACGTGGCGACGCTGCGCCGCCGCGGCGCCCTCGTTATCGAGCCGGCCGTGGGCCGCCTCACGGGCGTCGACACCGGCAAGGGCCGGCTGCCCGACCCGGGCGAGATCTTCGAGGTCTGCCGCCGCGTGCTGGCCAGGGGCGTCACCGAGCCCGACCTCACGGGCCGGCACGTCGTCGTCAGCGCCGGTGGCACCCGCGAGCCCCTGGACCCCGTCCGGTTCCTCGGCAACCGCTCCTCCGGCAAGCAGGGCTACGCCCTCGCCCGCACCGCCGCCGCCCGCGGCGCCCGCGTCACGCTGATCGCGGCCAACAGCACCCTGCCCGCCCCGGCCGGCGTCGACGTCGTCCCGGTCGGCACCGCCGTGCAACTGCGCGAGGCCGTGCTGCGCGCCGCCCCCGACGCCGACGCCGTGGTGATGGCGGCCGCGGTGGCGGACTTCCGCCCCGCGGCGTACGCGGCCGGGAAGATCAAGAAGAAGGACGGGCAGGAGCCGGAGCCGATCACCCTGGTGCGCAATCCGGACGTCCTCGCGGAGATATCCGCGGACCGGGCCCGCGCCGGACAGGTGATCGTCGGCTTCGCCGCCGAGACGGACGACGTCCTCGCCAACGGCCGCGCCAAGCTCAAGCGCAAGGGCTGCGACCTGCTGGTCGTGAACGAGGTGGGCGAGCGCAAGACCTTCGGCTCCGAGGAGAACGAGGCGGTCGTGCTCGGCGCCGACGGCAGCGAGACCGCCGTGGCGCACGGGCCCAAGGAAGCCCTGGCCGAGACCGTCTGGGACCTGGTGGCCGAGCGCCTGCGCTGAGGCCCGAGCGCCCCCGGCCCGCTCGAAAACGGGTCGACCCGGGCGTGGCGCCTCTGGCCAACGTCGCTCGCCATTGGGCAGAATGCCCGTGCCGCAGGTCACAGCACTCCCGAGTGGCGAGACAGGGGGACCGTGGCCGAAGCGTGACCCGTAAACTGTTCCACGGACGGCGCCGGGTGCAGCCCCCGCCGTCCGCCAATGATCAGCCAGCAGCCGCTGCAACCTCAGGGAGCGTTGTGTCCCGTCGCCTTTTCACCTCGGAGTCCGTGACCGAGGGTCACCCCGACAAGATCGCTGACCAGATCAGCGACACCATTCTCGACGCGCTCCTGCGCGAGGACCCGTCCTCGCGGGTCGCCGTCGAGACCCTGATCACGACCGGCCTGGTGCACGTGGCCGGCGAGGTCACGACCAAGACGTACGCGGACATCGCGACGCTGGTCCGGAACAAGATCCTCGAGATCGGCTACGACTCCTCCAAGAAGGGCTTCGACGGCGCGTCCTGCGGCGTGTCCGTGTCCATCGGCGCGCAGTCCCCGGACATCGCCCAGGGCGTGGACACGGCCTACGAGAAGCGCGTCGAGGGCGACGAGGACGAGCTCGACAAGCAGGGCGCCGGCGACCAGGGGCTGATGTTCGGCTACGCGACGGACGAGACGCCCACGCTGATGCCGCTGCCGATCTTCCTGGCCCACCGCCTGTCGAAGCGGCTGTCCGACGTGCGCAAGAACGGCACCATCCCCTACCTGCGCCCGGACGGCAAGACCCAGGTCACCATCGAGTACGACGGTGACAAGGCGGTCCGTCTGGACACCGTCGTGGTCTCCTCGCAGCACGCCTCCGACATCGACCTGGACTCGCTGCTGGCTCCGGACATCAAGGAGTTCGTGGTCGAGCCCGAGCTGAAGGCCCTCCTCGACGACGGCATCAAGCTCGACACGGAGAACTACCGGCTCCTGGTCAACCCCACCGGCCGCTTCGAGATCGGCGGCCCGATGGGTGACGCCGGCCTGACCGGCCGCAAGATCATCATCGACACCTACGGCGGCATGGCCCGCCACGGCGGCGGTGCGTTCTCCGGCAAGGACCCGTCCAAGGTCGACCGCTCCGCGGCGTACGCGATGCGCTGGGTCGCGAAGAACGTGGTCGCCGCGGGTCTCGCCACCCGCTGCGAGGTCCAGGTCGCGTACGCGATCGGCAAGGCCGAGCCGGTGGGTCTGTTCGTCGAGACCTTCGGCACCGCCAAGGTCGACACGGACCGGATCGAGAAGGCGATCGACGAGGTCTTCGACCTCCGCCCGGCCGCCATCATCCGCGACCTCGACCTGCTCCGCCCGATCTACTCCCAGACCGCGGCGTACGGCCACTTCGGCCGCGAGCTCCCCGACTTCACCTGGGAGCGCACGGACCGCGTGGACGCGCTGCGCAAGGCGGCGGGGGTGTAGTTCCCGGTTCCACGGCGTCGTGACGAGGCCCGGCCCCCTTCGGGGAGCCGGGCCTCGTCGTGCCGCCCGGGGTCCCGTTTCCTCCGCACCTGTCGTCTTCCTCCACACCTGTCGTCTCCTCTGAGCGGGCAAAACGGTTCGCGGGCAGCGACGGGCGGTCCCTACGCTGAGCGCGTGCCGGGGCGCCCGGTGCGAAGGCGACGGATACTTCTGGCTCACAGGAGCCTCGCGGGTTCGAATCCCGCCGCCGGCCGGGCCGTGCCCGGCGGCGTGGCCGAGTGGTCCAAGGCGGGTGAACGCCGTCGCCACCGGGGAACTCGGGCGCTGCCGGTTGTCAGTGGCGTTTGGTAAGAATGCAAGCGTGAGCAGCGAGAACGAACAGGCGGGGCGGGGTGCACAGGGTGCTCCGCCCGAGCAGCTCGCGCTCATCCGGGACAGTGTGCGCAAGGCCGCCACGCCCCGGGCCAAGCCGCGGACCTGGCGCGGGGCCGCGCTCGCCAAGGAGCTGCCCGTCGCGCGGGTCCTCGTCGACAAGGGCGTGCTCCACCTAGACCGGTACTTCGACTACGCCGTGCCCGAGGAGCTGGACGCGGACGCCCAGCCGGGGGTGCGGGTGCGGGTCCGGTTCGGGGCCGGGCGGCATCGCGTGCGTGAAGGGCGGCGCGAGGGCGGCGGGCTGATCGACGGGTACCTCGTCGAGCGGCTGCCCGAGTCCGACTACTCCGGGCCGCTGGCCGCCCTGGCCCAGGTCGTGTCGCCCGAGCGGGTGCTCAGCGGGGAACTGCTGGGGCTGGCCCGGGCGGTCGCCGACCGGTACGCCGGCAGTCTCGCCGACGTCCTGCAGCTCGCCGTCCCGCCGCGCAACGCCCGCGCCGAGCAGCGGTCCTCACCCGACCCGCTGCCCCCGCCCCCGGCGCCCCACGCGGGCTCCTGGCAGCGGTACGAGCGGGGTACGGCCTTCCTGGAGTCCCTGGCCGCCGGCGAGGCGCCCCGGGCCGTGTGGAACGCGTTGCCCGGGCCGCAGTGGAGCGAGGAGCTGGCGCGGGCCGTCGCCGCGACGCTGGCCTCCGGGCGCGGGGCGCTCGCCGTCCTGCCCGACGGGCGGGCGGTCGCCCGGGTCGACGCCGCTCTGACCTCCTTGCTGGGGGAGGGGCGGCACGCGGTGCTCACCGCCGACGCCGGCCCCGAGAAGCGGTACGCGCAGTGGCTCGCGGTGCGGCGCGGATCCGTGCGGGCCGTGATCGGGACCAGAGCCGCCATGTTCGCGCCGGTCCAGGACCTCGGTCTGGTCGCCCTCTGGGACGACGGCGACGACAGCCACAGCGAACAGCACGCCCCGCACCCGCACGCCCGCGAGGTGCTCCTGCTGCGCGCCGCCCAGGACAAGTGCGGCTTCCTGCTGGGGAGCTGGGGCTGCACGGTGGAGGCCGCGCAGCTCGTCGAGAGCGGCTGGGCGCGGCCGCTCGTCGCCGGGCGGGAGCAGGTGCGCCAAGCGGCCCCGCTCGTACGGACCGTCGGGGACCAGGACCTCGCCCGGGACGAGGCCGCCCGGGCCGCCCGGCTGCCGACCCTCGCCTGGCAGGCCGTCAGGGACGGTCTGCGGACCGGCCCGGTGCTGGTGCAGGTGCCCCGCAGGGGATACGTGCCGCGCATGGCCTGTGCCGACTGCCGGGCACCCGCGCGCTGCCGGCACTGCTCCGGGCCGCTGGAGGCGCCGGACGGCGGTGCCCTGAACTGCGGGTGGTGCGGGCGCGAGGAGAGCCGCTGGCACTGCCCGGCCTGCGGGTCCTTCCGGCTGCGCGCCTCGGTCGTCGGGGCCCGGCGGACCGCCGAGGAACTGGGCCGGGCCTTCCCCGCCGTCCCCGTGCGCACCTCGGGGCGCGAGCACGTGCTCGACACGGTGCCGGAGGCGCCCGCGCTGGTGGTGAGCACGCCGGGGGCCGAACCGGTCGCCGAGGGCGGGTACGCGGCGGCGCTGCTGCTGGACGGGTGGGCCATGCTCGGGCGGCCCGACCTGCGGGCCGGGGAGGACGCGCTGCGGCGGTGGATCGCGGCCGCGTCCCTCGTGCGGCCCCAGTCGGCCGGGGGCACCGTGGTGGTCGTGGCCGAGCCGACGCTGCGGCCCGTGCAGGCGCTCGTCCGCTGGGATCCCGTCGGGCACGCGGTGCGCGAACTCGCCGAGCGGGCCGAACTGGGCTTTCCGCCGGTGTCGCGGATGGCGGCCGTGTCGGGGCCGCCGGAGGCGCTGGCTGACTTCCTCCGGGCGGCCGAACTGCCGCCCGAGGCGGAGGTGTTGGGGCCGGTGCCGTTGCCCGTGTCTGCCGCCGGGCGACCGCGGCGCACGGGGGCGCCACCGCCCGGGGAGCAATGGGAGAGGGCCCTGCTGCGGGTGCCGCCTGGCAGGGGCGCCGCGCTGGCGGCCGCACTCAAGGCCGCGCAGGCCGCGCGGATGGCCCGGGGGAGCGGCGGGGGAGCCGGTACCGGTGCCGGGGCTGGGGTCTGGGTGCGGATCGACCCGGCCGACATCGGGTGAGCGGACGGCGGAGTGGCCCGTTTCTCCAAGGGTGTCTTCCCGGTCCCGAGGCGTGCCTCGGGAGACTGTCTCCGGCCCCGGGGTGTGCTCATGGCGTCCTGTGCCGTGCTGGGCGACGTCGGGTCGGCCGTCCTGAACGGAGGGGGCCCGTCCGGCCGGATTCCGGCCCGGTACGCGGCTGCCCTCCCGGAGATGTTCCGAGAGGGCGGAGCAGGGGGTCGTCAGCCGTTGCGCGGGCCCGGGAAGGCCGTCGGCCTGGCCTCGTCGCGGAGGGAGGGGCTGCCGGCCGTCGGCTGCGTGGGCATGGAGCGGGCCGCGGGGACCGTCGGCACCGTGGGCAGGCCGGTGGTCACGTTGACCGAGCGGCCGCCCGTCGGCTCCGGCGTGCGCTCCGGCTCGGGCGCGGCCGTCTGGGCCGTGTTCCGGCGGGCGCCGTAACGGCGGTGGACCGCCTGTTTGGTGACCCCGAGTGCGGAACCCACCGCGTCCCACGAGAAGCCGAGTGAGCGGTCGAAGTCCACGGCCGCCGTGACCAGGGTCTCGACGCTGTCCCGCAGCTCCTGGGCGAGACGTACCGTCGGGGCGGGAGCGCGTCCGTAGACGACGAAGCCCGTGGAGGGACCGGAGCGGCGCGGGCGGTAGACGTTGCCCAACTGGGCGGTGAGGGTGCGCAGTGCGTCCACCTGCCGGCGGACCCGCTCGATGTCCCGCACCAGCAAGTGCAGGCTGGCCCGAGCCTGGGCGTCGTGGGTTGCATGGTCGGCCATGAACAAGCCTCTCGAACCGGCGTTGAAAGGAATGGGCCGCGTCGCGGCCCGTTGTGGTCAACTCTGTCTTGACAACGCGGATCCGCTCCGCGGGTCACGGTGTGGGGGCGCGGGAGCGTATGCGTGCGCCCGTTTGCGCCGGGTGTGCGCCTTCCGTCGTCGATCTTTGGTTCTTCGGCCTTCCGCCCGCGTACCGCCCGTGACTGTCCGTCAGGAGACGGGCTCTCCCGTGGGGCCGGGCGCCGTCCGCGGCTTTCCCTCTCCCGGCTCATAGACTTGGGCGTTGCCCGTCACCGTCCCCGCCCGAGAGGCCCCCACCACCCCATGAAGCTCGTCTTCGCCGGTACACCCGAGGTCGCCGTTCCCGCTCTGGACGCTCTGCTCGCCTCCGGGCGGCACGAGGTGGCCGCCGTCGTCACGCGGCCCGACGCCCCGGCCGGGCGGGGACGCCGGCTCGTCGCGTCGCCCGTCGCCGAGCGGGCGGAGGAGGCCGGGATCGAGGTGCTGAAGCCCGCGAAGCCGAAGGACCCCGAGTTCCTGGAGCGGCTGCGGGAGATCGGGCCGGACTGCTGCCCCGTCGTCGCCTACGGCGCGCTGCTGCCCCGGGTGGCCCTCGACATCCCCGCGCACGGCTGGGTCAACCTGCACTTCTCCCTGCTGCCGGCCTGGCGCGGTGCCGCGCCCGTGCAGCACGCCATCATGGCCGGCGACGAGATCACCGGGGCGTCCACCTTCCTGATCGAGGAGGGGCTCGACTCGGGCCCGGTGTACGGGACGGTGACCGAGGAGATCCGGGCGACCGACACCAGCGGGGACCTGCTGACGCGGCTCGCCTTCGCCGGTGCCGGGCTGCTCGTGGCGACCATGGACGGCATCGAGGACGGCACCCTGAAGGCCGTACCGCAGCCGGCCGACGGGATCAGCCTCGCCCCGAAGGTGAACGTCGAGGACGCGCACCTGGACTGGAACGCGCCCGCGCTGCGGGTCGACCGGATGGTGCGGGGCTGCACTCCGGCCCCCGGCGCCTGGACCACGTTCCGCGGTGAGCGGCTCAAGCTCATCCAGGTCGCCCCCGTGCCCGACCGGACGGACCTCGCCCCGGGGCAGATCGCCGCCGGGAAGAACAACGTGTACGCCGGCACCGGCTCGTACGCCGTCGAGCTGCTGTGGGTGCAGGCCCAGGGCAAGAAGCCGATGCGGGCGGCGGACTGGGCCCGCGGCGTACGGATCGGCGAGGGCGAGCAGCTCGGAGGCTGAAGCCATGCAGGACCCTGCACGTGGCCCCACCCGGTCCGGAAGGTGAAGCCGCGCAGGGCCCTGCCCGTGGTCTCGCCCAGTCCGGAAGCCGAAGCCGGGCAGGGCCTGTACGTGATCCAGCCCTGCTCGGAAGCCGTGAAGCCGTGAAGCCGGGCAGGCCAGGCCCCGCACCGGCTACGGCTTCCCCCGGCCTCTCCCTACGGCTTCCCCAGGCCTCTCCCCACGGCTTCCCCAGGCCTCTCCCTGCGGCTGCCCCCAGCCCTCCGCGTAGCCGCTCCCGGACGCACACCACTGCCGTCCCGGACGCCGCCCACTGCCGCTCCCCCCACCCACCCGGCGGCGTAGGCTGGACGGCGCACTTCTTCTCACCCCCGGAGCACCTTTTTCGTGAGCGAACAGCCCCGTCGAGCCCGCACGTCAGGCAAGCCCTACCGCCGGCCCAAGAAGGACCCCGTCCGCATCCTCGCCTTCGAGGCGCTGAGGGCCGTGGACGAGCGGGACGCCTACGCCAACCTCGTCCTGCCCCCGCTGTTGCGCAAGGCGCGGGAGAACGACGACTTCGACGCCCGGGACGCCGCCCTCGCCACCGAGCTGGTGTACGGCACGCTGCGGCGGCAGGGGACGTACGACGCGGTCCTGGCGTCCTGCGTGGACCGGCCGCTCGGGGAGGTCGACCCGCCGGTGCTGGACGTGCTGAGCCTCGGCGCGCACCAGTTGCTCGGCACACGGATCCCGACGCACGCGGCCGTGTCCGCCACCGTCGAGCTCGCCCGGGTCGTGCTCGGCGACGGACGGGCCAAGTTCGTCAACGCGGTGCTGCGCAAGGTCGCGCAGGACGACCTGGACGGCTGGCTGGAGCGGGTCGCGCCCGCGTACGACGAGGATCCCGAGGACCATCTCGCCGTCGTCCACTCGCATCCCCGGTGGGTGGTCTCCGCGCTGTGGGACTCCCTCGGCGGCGGGCGCGACGGCGTCGAGGAGCTGCTGCGCGCCGACAACGAGCGGCCCGAGGTGACGCTCGTGGCACGGCCCGGGCGGGCCACCGCAGAGGAACTGCTCGACGAGGACGCCGCCGTGCCGGGCCGTTGGTCGCCCTATGCCGTGCGGCTGAGCGAGGGCGGCGAGCCGGGCGCCATCGCGGCCGTGCGGGACGGACGCGCGGGCGTGCAGGACGAGGGCAGCCAGCTCGTGGCGATCGCCCTCGCCAACGCACCCCTGGACGGGCCCGACCGGCGCTGGCTGGACGGGTGCGCGGGGCCCGGCGGCAAGGCCGCGCTGCTCGGCGCGCTGGCTGCCGAACGGGGCGCCCTGCTCGTCGCCTCCGAGAAGCAGACCCACCGTGCCGGCCTCGTCGCGAAGGCGCTGGACGGCAACCCCGGGCCGTACCAGGTGATCGCCGCCGACGGGACGCGTCCGGCCTGGCGGCCGGGCAGCTTCGACCGGGTGCTGGTCGACGTGCCCTGCACCGGCCTCGGCGCGCTGCGCCGGCGCCCCGAGGCGCGCTGGCGGCGCCGCCCCGAGGACCTGGAGGGCTTCGCGCCGCTGCAGCGCGGGCTGCTGCGCACCGCCCTGGAGTCGGTGCGGGTCGGCGGTGTCGTGGGCTACGCGACCTGCTCGCCGCACCTCGCCGAGACCCGGGCCGTCGTCGCCGACGTGCTCAAGCAGCACCCGGACACCGACCTCGTCGACGCCCGGCCGCTGCTGCCCGGCGTACCCGACCTGGGCGAGGGGCCCGACGTACAGCTGTGGCCGCATCGGCACGGGACCGACGCGATGTACCTGGCGCTCATTCGCCGGACCGGCTGACCCCCGCTCCCACCGCCGCCCGGTCCGGCGCGCCGCCGTCGTGGCGCGCCAGCCGGTGCGGCCACCACACCTTCGGCCCGACGTCCAGGAACAGCGCCGTCACCAGGACCGAGCGGACGATGAAGGTGTCGATGAGGACGCCGAGGGCGACCGTGAAGCCGATCTCGGCGAAGGCGACCATCGGCAGCGTGCCGAGGGCGGCGAAGGTGCCGGCCAGGACCAGACCGGCGGAGGTGATGACGGCCCCGGTGGCGGCCAGGCCCGTGACCACGCCTTGTCTGGTGCCCTGGCGGGCCGCCTCCTCACGGATGCGGGTGGTCAGGAAGATGTTGTAGTCGATGCCCAGGGCGACCAGGAACACGAAGACGAACAGCGGGAAGTCGGTCGCCTCGCCCGCGTAGTCGAAGACGTACCGGAACGCGAGCGCGCTGATCCCCAGGGCCGCCGTGAACGACAGGATCACCGTCCCGATCAGCAGCAGCGGGGCGATCAGGGCGCGCAGCAGGCCGCACAGGATCAGCAGGACGACCACCAGCACCAGCGGGATGATCAGCAGGTTGTCGTGCGTGGTCGCCTCGTCCATGTCCAGCAGGGCCGCCGTGCCGCCGCCCACCTTGGCGTCGGCGTCCGGCACCGCGTGCACGGCGTCCCGCACCCTCTCGACCGTCTGTTTGGCGGCCTCGCTGTCCGCCGGGGCGGTCATGGTGGCCTCGAAGAGCACCTTCCCCTCGAAGGCCGGTCTGGTGCCGGGCGGCAGACCGAGGGACTGGGGGACCACGCCCGGCGTCCCGGCGACCGCGCGGCCCACCTGCACGGCCTGCGCCTGGTTGCTGACGATGATCAGGGGATCGCCGCTGCCCGCCGGGAAGTAGCGCGCCGACACCTCCTGGCCGGTGATCGAGTCCGGTTTCCCGGTGAACGCGTCCGCGTTGGAGATGCCCTCCGCGCGCAGCTGGATCAGACCCAGCGAACAGACCGCCAGCGCGAGTGCCGTCACCGCCCAGATCATCCGCGGCCGACGGGCGATACGGCGCCCCGTGCGTGCCCACACGCCGCGCTCGGTCGGGTCGGGCGTGCCGTAGCGGGGGACGACCGGCCAGAAGATCCAGCGGCCGAAGATCACCAGCAGGGCCGGGAACAGCGTCATCATCGCCACCAGCGCGACCGCGACACCGATCGCCGCCACCGGGCCCAGGCCGCTCGTGGAGTTCATCTCGGCGGCCAGCAGCACCAGCATGCTCAGCACGACCGTCGCGCCGGAGGCGATCACGGCCGGGCCGGCGCGGTGCAGGGCCAGGGCCATCGCCTCGTGCCGGTCCTCGTGCCGGCGCAGTTCCTCCCGGTAGCGGGCCACCAGCAGCAGGGCGTAGTCCGTCCCGGCTCCGAAGACCAGCACCGTGAGGATGCCGGCGCTCTGGCCGTTGACCGTCAGACCGCCGTGCTCGGCCAGCAGGTAGATCAGCGCCTGCGCGGTGAACAGGGCGCAGACCACCGCGACCAGGGGGACCACCAGGAGCGTCAGGCTGCGGTAGGTGATGAGCAGCATGACGATGACGACCGCCATCGCCGCGAACAGCAGGGTCGAGTCGATGCCCTCGAAGGCCTCGGCGAAGTCCGCGGACGTGCCGCCCGGGCCCGTGATGTGCACGGCCAACCCGTCGTCGCCCGTGCCCACGTCGTCTCGGATGGAGTCCACGGCCGGTGAGATCCGCTCCCAGCCCTCCTCGTCCATCAGGATCGGCACGAAGACCTGCGCCGCCCGCGGGTCGACCTGCCGGTCGAACACCGGGCCCCGCGTCTGCTCCCCGATGATGCCGTGGTCGCTCAGCTGCTTCAGCTGCCGGACGTCCTCGGCGATCTGCGCCCGGTCCTGCGCCGTCAGACCGCTCGCCCGCGCGTAGATCACCACCGCCGGGATCTGCTCCGGCCGGAAGTCCTCGGAGATCTGCAGCACCTGGGTGGACTCCGCGGACCCCGGCAGCCAGGACGCGGCGTCGTTGTCCTGCGCGTCGGTGAGCTTCATGGCGAGCGGCGCGGCGACGACCAGCACGGCCACCCAGAAGACCAGCACGAGCCACTTGGCCCGCCGGCCGCAGACCAGATGCGCGACGCCCTGCTTCATCCCGACCCCCTCGGCGAACACGTCCCGTGAGGGGCGCGGGGAACGGCGCGAGAAGCCGCATGAGCCCCGTAGCCAACAGACCACCTGGGTCCGATGCTCACAACCCCCACGGGGCATGGCAGTCTTAGGTCATGGCCGCGCAGATCAACCCCAGCATCCTGTCCGCAGACTTCGCCCGCCTCGCGGACGAGGCGAAGGCCGTGGAAGGAGCCGACTGGCTCCACGTCGACGTGATGGACAACCATTTCGTCCCGAACCTCACGCTCGGCGTGCCGGTCGTAGAGTCGCTGGCCCGTGCGACGGACACCCCGCTGGACTGCCACCTGATGATCGAGGCCCCCGATCGATGGGCGCCCCAGTACGTGGAAGCGGGGGCCGGTTCCGTCACCTTCCACGTCGAGGCCGCCGCCGCCCCGGTCCGGCTCGCCCGGGAGATCCGGGCCAAGGGCGCCCGCGCCTCCATGGCACTGAAGCCCGCGACCCCCATCGAGCCGTACGAGGACCTGCTCCCCGAGCTCGACATGCTGCTGATCATGACGGTCGAACCGGGCTTCGGGGGACAGGCCTTCCTCGACATCATGCTTCCGAAGATTCGCCGCACCCGCGAGTTGATCAGCAAGCACGGACTGGAGCTCTGGCTGCAGGTCGACGGCGGAGTTTCGGCGTCCACCATCGAGCAGTGCGCGGACGCCGGAGCCGACGTCTTCGTGGCCGGATCGGCGGTCTACGGGGCAAACGACCCGGCAGAGGCGGTACGTGCACTACGCACCCAGGCCGAGGCGGCGACGGCGAAGGCCACCTGGGCCTGCGACCACTGAGCCACAGCAAAGTGAACGGCTCTCATCAGGGCTGATCAACCGCGCCACATCTGCAAGGATGAACGGCGAATCCAGAGTGTGAACAGCAGTGAGGAGAACGCCGTGTCGGGTATGTCGGCGGGCCGGTCAGCCATGCGGATGGGACCCGCTGAGCTGGTGCAGGCGGCGGCCATGGCCCGCCGCTTCTACCTCGAGGGGAAGTCCAAGATCCAGATCGCGGAGGAGTTCGGCGTCAGCCGCTTCAAGGTGGCCCGGGTCCTGGAGACCGCCCTCGAACGGGATCTCGTACGGATCGAGATCCGCGTGCCCGCCGAACTGGACGCCGAGCGCTCGGACGCGCTCCGCGCCCGCTACGGCCTGCGGCACGCCGTCGTGGTCGAGTCCCCGGCCGAAGCCGAGGAGACGCCCGACCCCGAGAACCTGGGAGAGGTGGCCGCCGACCTGCTCGGCGAACTGGTCAACGAAGGAGATGTGCTCGGCCTGGCCTGGGGCCGCTCCACCATCCACATGGCGGCCGCGCTGGACCGGCTGCCCCCGTGCACGGTGGTGCAGCTGACGGGTGTCTACGACGCCGGGACGGCCGAACGCGGCTCGGTCGAGGCCGTACGCCGCGCCGCCCAGGTGTCCGGCGGCGACGCCCACCCCATCTACGCCCCGATGCTGCTGCCCGACGCGGCCACGGCCACGGCGCTGCGCAACCAGACGGGGATCGCCCGGGCCTTCGAGCACTTCGACAAGGTCACCGTCGCCTGCGTCTCCATCGGCTCCTGGGAGCCGGGCATCTCCACGGTGCACGACATGCTCAGCGACGAGGAACGCGCGCACTACGCCTCCCTCGGTGTCGCCGCCGAGATGTCCGCGCACCTCTTCGACGCCGAGGGGCGCCGGGTCGGCCGGGACCTGGGCGAGCGGTGCATCACCGTGAAGGCCGACCAGCTCCGCCGGATCCCCGAGGTTGTCGCGATCGCCGGCGGACAGCGCAAGGGGCCCGCGATCGACGCGGTGCTGCGCTCCGGGCTCGTCACCAGCCTGGTGACGGACACCTCGGCCGCCGACTACCTCATGACGGCCGGACCGACGCCCAAGTCCGCGCTCAACCGGGCCGACCCGGACGGAGTCTGACGCGTGGCCGGCCGCAAGCCCGGGGTGCCGGACGACCCGGCAGGCCGGATCGTCGTCGTGCTGGACCTCGACGGGGTCACGGACAAGGCGGGCCTCATGGACCGCTGCGCCCGTGACCTGGCCCTGCCCGACTGGTTCGGCCGCAACTGGGACGCCCTCGCCGACTGCCTGTCCGACCCCGCCCTCTGGCCCGAGGGGGCCGGGGAGCAGGGGCTGCTCGTCGTCGTCCAGGGCTGGCGGAAGTACGCCGAGGCGCGGCCCGACGAGTGGCAGGTCGCCGAGGAGATCTTCGCCGAGGCGACCGACCGGGGCCCGGGGCTGTTCGTCGCCCTCGGCCTTGGAGAATCCTCCGAGAGGCCCCCTGACCAGCCTGGATGATCCGCTGGGGGTCGATCGGGGCCCCGGCATGGGAGAATGAAGTACGTGCTCTTTCCCCCTGGCCGGCCGGTCCGGGGGTCACCTCTGATCGACTGGGATGTGCAGCACGTGCGTTTCCTCAATGACATCCAGCCCGGGTACGACCTGACGTACGACGACGTCTTCATGGTGCCGAGCCGCTCCTCGGTGGGCTCGCGGCAGGCCGTCGACCTCAGCTCCCCGGACGGCACGGGCACCACCATCCCGCTCGTCGTCGCCAACATGACCGCCATCGCCGGGCGCCGCATGGCCGAGACCGTGGCCCGCCGCGGCGGCCTCGTGGTGATACCCCAGGACATCCCCCTCGACGTGGTCACCGACGTCGTCTCCTGGGTGAAGAACCGGCACCTGGTGCTGGACACCCCGATCATCCTGTCCCCGCACCAGACGGTCGCCGACGCGCTGGCCCTGCTGCCCAAGCGGGCGCACAACGCCGGTGTCGTGGTCGACGGGGACCACAAGCCGGTCGGCGTGGTCACCGACGCCGATCTGTCCGGCGTGGACCGCTTCACCCAGCTCGCCGAGATCATGTCCCGGGACCTGCTGCTCGTCGACGCGGACATGGACCCGGGCGAGGCCTTCGACACCCTCGATCAGGCCAACCGCCGCTACGCCCCGGCGGTCCACCAGGACGGCACGCTCGCCGGCATCCTGACCCGCAAGGGCGCCCTGCGCGCCACGCTCTACACGCCGGCCACCGACGCCCGGGGCCGGCTGCGTATCGCCGCCGCCGTCGGCATCAACGGCGACGTCGCGGGCAAGGCACAGCAGCTGCTGGACGCGGGCGTCGACGCGCTCGTCATCGACACAGCGCACGGCCACCAGGAGTCGATGATCAGCGCCCTGAAGCTGGTGCGCGACCTCGACCCGCAGGTGCCGATCGTCGCGGGCAACGTGGTCGCCGCCGCGGGTGTGCGCGACCTGATCGAGGCCGGCGCGGACATCGTCAAGGTCGGTGTCGGTCCGGGTGCCATGTGCACCACCCGCATGATGACCGGTGTCGGAAGGCCGCAGTTCTCCGCCGTCCTGGAGTGCGCCGCCGAGGCGAGGAAGTACGGCAAGCACGTGTGGGCCGACGGCGGTGTCCGCCACCCGCGCGACGTGGCCATGGCCCTCGCGGCCGGCGCGTCCAACGTGATGGTCGGCTCCTGGTTCGCCGGCACCTACGAGTCCCCGGGCGACCTGCAGCACGACGCCCAGGGCCGCGCCTACAAGGAATCCTTCGGCATGGCCTCCGCCCGGGCCGTGCGCAACCGCACCTCCGAGGAGTCGGCCTACGACCGTGCCCGCAAGGCACTGTTCGAGGAGGGCATCTCCACCTCCCGCATGTTCCTCGACCCGGCCCGCCCGGGCGTCGAGGACCTGATCGACTCGATCATCGCGGGCGTCCGCTCGTCCTGCACCTACGCCGGTGCCGGCTCCCTGGAGGAGTTCACCGAGAAGGCCATCGTCGGCATCCAGAGCGCCGCCGGCTACGCGGAGGGCAAGCCCCTGCACGCCAGCTGGAGCTGACGGCCCGACCGCCCTTGCCGACGGCCCCCGTCGACCCGCCCCGCGGGTCGACGGGGGCCGTCTCCGCGTCCGCGGGGCCCGCGGTCGGGCGCTGGGAGATCGCCGCGTGCAGGAGCGAGGACAGCGAGGCACGGGAGTGCCGCACGCCGTCGCACAGGCCGACGGCAGTCATGCCGCCCGCTTCGCAACGCCGGTCCCCGCGTGTTCCCCGTGAAAGCCCTCTGGCGGGTGCTGATGCAACACTCGACAGCCGCCCCGCAACGAACATCCGCCCTTTCCCCGGTAACGCAATGATCTTGCATGTATGCGCAAGGTTGCTGCATTTCACCAGCAACGCCGATCCTCGTAGGCTGTCGCCTCGTACATGGCGTGGCGGGGACTCCGCTCGGCGGGTCCCTGCTCGAGGGCGCCCGCGGTCCCTGCCGCCCTGACCGGCAGCGAAAAGGAGCCAGCGCGTGCTCGACCAAGGCGCACCACCGCAGAACCCAGGCCCCACGGCGGCCTCCGCACCTCCCGGCCTCGGCGCGCGCCTCATGCGCCGCAAGCCCGTGGAACGCCTGGTCGCGGAAGGTGGCCAGGGTGAGGGTGGGTCCCTGCGCCGCACCCTCGGACTGTGGCAACTGACCATGATCAGCATCGGTGCCACGCTCGGCACCGGCATCTTCGTGGTCCTCGGCGAGGCCGTCCCCAAGGCCGGCCCCGCCGTCACCCTCTCCTTCGTGATCGCCGGTCTCACGGCTCTCTTCTCGGCCCTGTCCTACGCCGAGCTGGCCGGGACCATCCCGGTCTCCGGCTCCTCGTACTCGTATGCATACGCAACGATGGGCGAGCTGATCGCCTGGATATGCGGCTGGTGCCTGGTCCTCGAGTACGGCGTGTCGGTCGCCGCCGTCGCCGTCGGCTGGGGCGAGTACCTGAACGAGCTGCTCGACGGGACCATCGGCGTCACCATCCCGGCCGCCCTGTCCGCCCCGCCCGGCGACGGCGGCGTGTTCAACCTGCCCGCGCTGATCGTCGTCCTGCTCGCGATGGCGTTCCTGCTGGGCGGCGCCCGCGAGTCCGCCCGCGCCAACACCGTGATGGTCGTCGTGAAGATCGCTGCGCTGGTGATGTTCTGCGCCATCGGCGTCCAGGGCTTCCGCTCGGGCAACTACGAGAACTTCATGCCCCTCGGCATGGCCGGCGTCAGCGCCGCCGGTGCCACGCTGTTCTTCTCCTACATCGGCTTCGACGCCGCCTCCACCGCCGGTGAGGAGGCCAAGAACGCCCAGCGCGACCTGCCCCGCGCGATCATGCTGTCGCTGGTCATCGTCACCGCGCTGTACGTCCTCGTCGCGGCCGTCGCGGTCGGCGCCAAGCCCTGGAAGGGCTTCACCGACTCCGAGGCCGCCCTCGCCCAGATCATGCGCGAGGTCACCGGGCAGACCTTCTGGGGCACGCTGCTGGCGTTCTGCGCCGTCATCGCCATCGCGAGCGTGGTGCTGACCGTGCTGTACGGCCAGACCCGCATCCTGTTCGCCATGTCCCGCGACGGTCTGATGCCGAAGGTGTTCGGCCGGGTCCACCCGAAGACCGGCGCGCCCCGCGCCAACACCGTGATCGTGTCGCTGTTCTGCGGTGTGCTGGCTGCCGCGATCCCGCTCGGGGAGCTCGCCGACGCCACCAGCATCGGCACCCTGTTCGCCTTCGCGCTGGTCAACGTGGCCGTCGTCGTGCTGCGCCGGACCAAGCCCGACATGCCGCGCACCTTCCGGGTGCCGCTCTCGCCGGTCCTGCCCGCGCTGGGCTTCGCCTTCTGCGTCTGGATGATGGGCAGCCTGTCGACCGTGACCTGGGTGGTCTTCGGTGTCTGGATGGCCGCCGGTCTCGTGTTCTACTTCGGGTACGGCTACCGCCGCTCCCGACTCGCACCATCCGAGAAGTGATCAACCCACTGTGCTGAACGATCTCGACGAACGCATCGTGCACGCCCTCGCCGAGGACGCCCGCCGCTCCTACGCCGACATCGGCCAACTCGTCGGCCTGTCCGCGCCCGCCGTGAAGCGGCGCGTGGACCGGCTGCGGGCCACCGGAGCCATCACCGGCTTCACCGTCCGCGTGGACCCGGGCGCCCTGGGCTGGGAGACCGAGGGGTTCGTCGAGATCTACTGCCGGGGCAACACCTCCCCGGAGACCATCCAGCGTGGCCTGGAGCGCTACCAGGAGGTCGTGGCCGCGTCCACCGTCACCGGGGACGCGGACGCGATCGCCCAGGTCTTCGCCTCCGACATGCGCCACTTCGAACGGGTCCTGGAACGGATCGCCGGCGAGCCGTTCGTCGAGCGGACCAAGTCCGTGCTCGTGCTCTCGCCGCTGCTGCGGCGCTTTTCGTCGGGGTCGCCCACGTAAGTCCGTGGCCCGCTCCACGCGACACCTCTAGCCTGGGTGTCATGACCTGGCGACATTGATCCACCAGCCGTGCCTCCCGAGGACCGCCTCGGCCGCCGTACCTCCGGCGTCCGATCCGTCCTTCCGGGAAGGCCTCATGACACTCACACCCGCGCGCGTGCCCGCCACCGGTGTCCGCCGCCTGACGCGCACGCTGTACGGCTACGCGTTCCTGGACGACTTCGTCCTGCTCTACCCGGTGTACGCGCTGCTGTTCGCCGACACCGGCATGTCGGTCTGGCAGGTCTCCTCCCTGTTCGCCCTGTGGTCGGTCACCGGTGTGGTGCTCGAAGTGCCCTCCGGCGCCTGGGCCGACGCCATGTCGCGCCGCAGACTGCTGTGGATCGGCCCGCTGCTCACCGCCACCGGCTTCGCGCTGTGGACGGCCCTCCCGTCGTACGCGGCCTTCGCGGTCGGCTTCGTCCTGTGGGGCGCGGGCGGGGCGCTCGGCTCGGGCGCCCTGGAGGCGCTGGTCTACGACGAGCTCGACCGGCTCGGCGCCGCCGACCGGTACGCGCGGGTCATGGGCCGGGCCCGGGCCGCACGCCTGCTGGGCACCGTGGCCGCCACCGGCCTCGCCGGACCCGTCCTCGCGGAGGGCGGCTACCCGGCCGTCGGCGCCGCCGGCATCCTGGCCTGTGTGCTCACCGCGGTCACCGCGACCCGGTTCCCCGAACACCGGACGCGGCCGGAGACCACCGGGGACAGCTGGGCGACGACCCTGCGAGCCGGACTGGCCGAGGTCCGCGGGGACCGCACGGTGCGCGGCGCCCTGCTGCTGGTCCCGGCCGTCGCCGCGGTGTGGGGCGCGCTCGACGAGTACACCCCCCTGCTGGTCCGGGACATCGGCGTCGCCGAGGCGACGGTGCCCTACCTGATCATGCTGATCTGGGCGGGCGTCACCGTCGGCAGCCTCCTGGCCGGGCCGGCCGAACGCCTCGGCACGAGCGGGCTCGCCGCGCTGCTCGCGGGCGGAGCGCTCGCCCTCGCCGTGGGTGCCGCGGCCCGGTCCCTCGCCGGCATCGCCCTGGTGAGCCTCGCCTTCGCGGCGTTCCAGCTGGCCGAGGTGCTCGCCGACGTCCGTCTTCAGCACCGCATCGACGAATCCCGCCGGGCCACCCTCACCTCGGTGGCGAGCCTGGGCACCGAGCTGGCGACGGTCGCCACGTTCGGCGTGTACGCGCTGCTCGGCACCGATCTGGCGCACGGCACCGTCTTCGCGGTACTGGCGATCCCCTATCTGGTGACGGCCCTGGCGCTGGCTAGAGCTCGGGCTGCCACGGCACGACCGTGAAGTCGCCGGTCCCCTTCTCGACCTTCTCGAAGGGGGCGGAACTCACGCACTCGGGCGGCTCGTTCCCCTGACCGGGGCGGCCGGTCGAGGCCCAGCTGTAGCCCAGCCGGTCGTGGCGGCCGAGGTCGTGGACGGTCACACCGACCCGCTTGCCCTCGGCGCCCGGCAGGTCGGATTCGGTGATGACGCCGGAGACGACGGCCACCTTGCCGCCGGTGACCAGGCAGTCGACCTCGACCTTCGCCCGGGCGCCGAAGTCGTCCCGGTAGTGGCTGAACGCGAAGGTGCCGGTCGCCTTCATCGGATCGGCCTTGTCCTTCGCGGCCAGGTGCGCGTCGAAGGAGAACGTGATGTCGTCCCCGGCCGAGCGGTACAGCTTGGCGGTGCCGGTGAGGGCCGCGGCCTCCCGCCGGTGCGGTGCGTCCGACGCGGTCGAGGTGAGGGCGGCGGCCTCCCGCTGCGGGGGCGCGTCCGACGCGGTCGCGGCCGGGGCCGCCCCGGCCGTGAGGAGCAGCGCGGAGCCGAGCACGACGATCTTCGTACGGCGCTTCATTGCGTTCCTTTCCGCAGGTCGTGTGGACAGCCCTCACTCTCCCGGCCCGGCGGGGACAGGACATCGCGCTCGGGGCGGGACTCCGCCTCCGCCGGACGGCGGGGGAGGCCGCGCGGAGCTGCCCTTCGAGGAGGAGCGGGGGTCCAACCCGAGGTGCGCAACGAATCGCCGCCGGGCCCCCTGCGGACGCAATGAACCGTTCACCGGCGCGCAACGGCTCCTTCTTGTCCGCCCTGGTCAGCGGCCCGTACCGTCTACATGGCCCCTCCAACGACCCCGTGGGCCCTCCGACCATCCTTCGCCCGGTGAGGATCACGCATGCGCACCGCCCTGCTCCAGAGCTCCGGCCGCCCCGGCTCCACCGTCGAGAACCTCAAGGTCCTCGACGAGGCTGCCGGCCGGGCCGCCGCCCAGGGCGCCGGGCTGCTGGTCACCTCCGAGCTGTTCCTGACGGGGTACGCCATCGGCGACGAGATCGGCCGGCTCGCCGAGCCCGCCGACGGCGACTGCGCCGACGCCGTCGCCGAGATCGCGACCCGCCACGGCCTGGCGATCGCCTACGGCTACCCCGAGCGGGCCGGCGAGACCGTGTTCAACTCCGTCCAGTTGATCTCCGCCGACGGCAGCCGGCTCGCCAACCACCGCAAGACCCACCTCTTCGGCTGCTTCGAGCACGACCACTTCACCCCCGGCGACCTGCCGGTCGTCCAGGCCGAGATCGACGGCCTCCGGATCGGTCTTTTGATCTGCTACGACGTGGAGTTCCCGGAGAACGTCCGCGCCCACGCCCTGGCCGGCACCGACCTGCTCGTCGTCCCGACCGCGCAGATGCACCCGTTCCAGTTCGTCGCCGAGTCGGTCATCCCGGTCCGGGCCTTCGAGAACCAGATGTACGTCGCGTACGTCAACCGGGTCGGCCCGGAAGGGGAGTTCGAGTTCGTCGGCCTCTCCACCCTCGCCGGGCCGGACGGGGTCGCCCGGACCCGGGCCGGACGCGGTGAGGAACTCGTGCTCGCCGACGTCGACCCGGCCTTCCTCGCCGCGTCGCGCGAGAACAACCCGTATCTGCGGGACCGGCGACCCGGCCTGTACGGCTCGCTCGTCTGACCCCCCTGAACCGCCCGAACGTCTCTGTGCAAGGAGTCCGTACCCCATGACGTCCACCGTGCCCAACGCCGTCGAGCACGCTGACGCGCAGCAGCCGCCGATCACCATGTTCGGCCCGGACTTCCCGTACGCGTACGACGACTTCCTCGCCCACCCGGCGGGCCTCGGGCAGATACCCGCGACCGAGCACGGCACGGAGGTCGCGGTCATCGGCGGCGGCCTGTCCGGCATCGTCGCGGCGTACGAGCTCATGAAGATGGGTCTCAAGCCGGTCGTGTACGAGGCCGACCAGATCGGTGGCCGACTGCGCACGGTGGGCTTCGACGGGTGCGACGACTCCCTCACCGCCGAGATGGGCGCGATGCGCTTCCCGCCGTCCTCCACGGCCCTGCAGCACTACATCGACCTCGTCGGCCTGCAGACCCGGCCGTTCCCCAACCCCCTCGCCGAGACGACCCCGTCGACCGTCGTCGACCTCAAGGGCGAGTCGCACTACGCCGAGACGATCGAGGACCTGCCGCAGGTCTACCGTGACGTCGCCGAGGCCTGGGGCCGTTGCCTGGAGGAGGGCGCCGACTTCTCCGACATGAACCGCGCCCTGCGCGAGCGGGACGTGCCGCGCATCCGCGAGATCTGGTCCAAGCTCGTCGAGAAGCTCGACAACCAGACCTTCTACGGCTTCCTCTGCGACTCCGAGGCGTTCAAGTCGTTCCGCCACCGCGAGATCTTCGGCCAGGTCGGCTTCGGCACCGGCGGCTGGGACACCGACTTCCCGAACTCCATCCTGGAGATCCTGCGCGTCGTCTACACCGAGGCCGACGACCACCACCGGGGCATCGTCGGCGGCTCCCAGCAGCTGCCGCTGCGCCTGTGGGAGCGGGAGCCGCGGAAGATCGTCCACTGGGCCCAGGGGACCTCGCTCGCGACCCTGCACGAGGGCGGCGAGCCCCGCCCGGCCGTGACCCGGCTGCACCGCACCGCCGGCAACCGCATCACCGTGACGGACGCGCACGGCGACATCCGCACCTACCAGGCGGCGATCTTCACCGCCCAGTCCTGGATGCTGCTGTCGAAGATCGCCTGCGACGACTCGCTCTTCCCCATCGACCACTGGACCGCCATCGAGCGCACCCACTACATGGAGTCCTCGAAGCTGTTCGTGCCGGTGGACCGCCCCTTCTGGCTGGACAAGGACGAGGAGACGGGCCGGGACGTCATGTCGATGACGCTCACCGACCGTATGACGCGGGGTACCTACCTGCTCGACGACGGCCCGGACAAGCCCGCCGTCATCTGCCTCTCCTACACCTGGTGCGACGACAGCCTGAAGTGGCTGCCGCTGTCCGCGAACGAGCGGATGGAGGTCATGCTGAAGTCGCTCGGCGAGATCTATCCCAAGGTCGACATCCGCAAGCACATCATCGGCAACCCGGTGACGGTCTCCTGGGAGAACGAGCCCTATTTCATGGGCGCGTTCAAGGCCAACCTGCCCGGTCACTACCGCTACCAGCGGCGCCTTTTCACGCACTTCATGCAGGACCGGCTGCCCGAGGACAAGCGCGGCATCTTCCTCGCCGGCGACGACATCTCCTGGACCGCCGGCTGGGCCGAGGGCGCCATCCAGACCGCCCTCAACGCGGTCTGGGGCGTCATGCACCACCTGGGCGGCACGACCGACCCGACCAACCCGGGCCCCGGCGACGTCTACGACGAGATCGCGCCGGTCGAGCTGCCGGAGGACTAGGGCCGGCGGAACCCGGGCTCCGTCAGGGGTGTGAGCAGCATGCGCCCCGCGAAGCCCACCGCCGTGTCCAGGCGTTCCGTGAAGTCCGCGGCGACATCGGGGAGTTCACGAAGGACCCACAGAGCCCGGGCCGCCGTCCATGCGGCGTCCCGGGCGCGGTCGAGGCTCCAGCAGCCGAGCAGGTGCGTCAGCGGGTCGGCGATCCGCAACAGGTCGGGCCCCGGCATCAGATCGTCGCGGATGCGCTCCTCCAGCGAGACGAGGAGATCGCCCACCATGTCGAACTCGTCCTCCAGATCGACGGGTGCGCAGCCGAGCGTACGGCAGGTGTCCACGACGGCCAGCGCCAGATCGTGCCCGATGTGCGCGTTGATGCCCGCCAGCGCGAACTGCAGGGGCCGTACCCCGGGATGGCGGCGGAACTGGAACAGCGGCCGCCAGCAGGCGGGCGGACGCCCCTCGTCCGCCGCCGTCCCGACGGCCGCGAGGTACCGCTGCGCGAACCGTACGTCCAGCGTGATCGCGGCACGGGCGTCCGCGAACCGGCCGGCGTCGACATGCCGGTCCACCGCCTCCGTCACGGCGAGGTAGACACGGTTGAAGACCGCCACCCCGTCCCCTGGGTGCAGGGCCGCATCGAGGGCGCGCATCCGGGAGATGACGGCGTCCACCGGAGTGTCCACGGCCGGGGGGACTTGTTCGCATCGCGGCATGCGGGCAGAGTCGCAGCTCTAGGCTGACGGGAGTGACGGCAGGCCCGGCGCTTCCCCGAAACGGGGGAACTCCGCCCGCCGCAGGGGGAGGGGGAGCACCACCGTGTCAGGCTCGCGTGCCCAGCGCCTGGCCGCCCGCAGGGCCGGTCGCAGGCGCGCCGCCCGGCGCGGCGCGATGGTCGTGGCGGCCTCCGTCGTGGTCGCGGCCGGCGCCGTCACGGGCGTCGTCTCGGCGTTCGGCGACGGACGGGCCCCGGACGAGGCAGGACCCGCCCGGGTGTCGGCCTCACCCCGCCCGGCGCCCCTGCCCAGGGCGCCGTCGTCGTCAGCGCCGGCCCCCACCGAGTCCGCCTCCCCCTCACCGTCGGCGTCCGCGCGCCCGACAAGGAGCCCGTCGCCCCCCAGGGCCGAGACGAAGCGGGAGCGCACCACCCCCGTGCCCGGACGGCTGTACCGCCACCCCGACTCCCAGGTGCTCGCCTGGGTCCGCTCCCACTCCGCCGACCCGCGGCACGCGGTCATCGCGTCCCGTATCGCCGAGCAGCCGGCGGCCGTCTGGTTCGCCGACCACTCCCCGCAGACCGTCACCGCCCGGGTCGCGGCGGTGACATCGGGCGGGGCCGCGCTCGGCCGGGTGCCCGTCGTCGTGCCGTACGTGATCCCCGGCCGGGACTGCGGCGGCCACTCCCAGGGCGGTGCACCCGACCTGGACGCCTACGACGCCTGGATCGACCGGTTCGCGGCGGGGCTCGGCTCCGGCGAGGTCATCGTCGTCCTGGAGCCGGACTCGGTCGCCCAGACCGAGTGCCTCTCCGCCGGTGACCGCGCGGACCGCTTCGCCTCGCTGGCCCGGGCCGGACGGGTGCTGAAGGCCGCCAACCCCCGGGCCCGGGTGTACTTCGACGCGGGCCACTCGGGCTGGAACGCGCCCGCCCGGCAGGCTGCTTGGCTGCGAGAGGCCGGTGCCGCCTCGCCGGAGTCGTCCGACGGCATCTTCAGCAACGTCTCCAACTTCCACACCACCGCCGACGAGATCGCCTACGACCGGCAAGTCCTCGACGCGCTCGGCGGCCCGGCGGGTCTCGGCGCCGTCATCGACACCAGCCGCAACGGCAACGGCGCCCCGGCCGACGGCGAGTGGTGCGACCCGGCCGGCCGCAAGCTCGGCAGAACCCCCACCCTGAACACCGGCGCGTCACGGATCGACGCCTACCTGTGGGTGAAGCTGCCGGGGGAGTCGGACGGCTGCAAGGGCCGGCCGGGGACGTTCACCGCCTCCTACGCCTACGACCTGGCGTCGTCCGGCGCGGCGTCGTCGTAGGAGGAGGTGCCCTCGTCCAGCAGCGGCGCCTGGGCCTTCAAGTGGGCCGGCGCGAAGGCCCGAAGGGCGTGGTAGCCGGTGATGACGACCACCGTGCCCAGCGCGATGCCGCTCAGCGAGGACGTGTCCGTGAACTTCAGCGACACGTTGCCGACGCCGATGATGATGCCCGCCGGCCGCGGGGACCAGGTTCAGCGGATTGCGCAGATCCACCTCGGCGTTGATCCAGATCTGCGCGCCGAGCAGGCCGATCATGCCGTACAGGATGACGGTGATGCCCCCGAGCACCCCGCCCGGGATCGCCGCCACGACGGCGCCGAACTTCGGGCAGACGCCGAACAGCAGGGCGAAGCAGGCGGCGGCCCAGTAGGCGGCCGTCGAGTACACGCGGGTCGCGGCCATCACGCCGATGTTCTCGGAGTAGGTGGTGTTGGGCGGGCCGCCGACCGCGGTGGACAGCATGGAGCCGGCGCCGTCGGCCGCGATCGCCGTGCCGAGCTTGTCGTCGAGCGAGTCGCCGGTCATCTCGCCGACCGCCTTCACGTGCCCGGCGTTCTCCGCGACCAGCGCGATGACGACCGGCAGGGCGACCAGGATCGCCGACCACTCGAAGGACGGGGCGTGCAGGGTGGGCAGCCCGATCCAGTCGGCCTCGCCCACACCGGAGAGGTCGAGCCGCCAGTGGTCGGTCAGCCTGCCGCTCGCGTCCACGGAGTGGATCTTGCCGAAGACCAGGTCGAAGACCCAGGAGATGCCGTACCCGAAGACCAGCCCCAGGAAGATCGCGATCCGGGACCAGAAGCCCCGCAGGCAGACGACCGCCAGTCCGGTGAACAGCATCACCAGCAGGGCCGTCCACTGGTCCTGCGGCCAGTACGTCGAGGCCGTCACCGGCGCCAGGTTGAAGCCGATCAGCATCACCACCGCGCCGGTCACGATCGGCGGCATGGCGGCGTGGATGATCCGCGCCCCGAACCTCCGCACCGCGAGCCCCACCAGGAACAGCGCGCCCCCGACGACGAACACCGCTCCCGTGACGGTCGCGCTGCTGCCGCCCTGCGCCCGGACGACCGCCGCCACGCCGACGAAGGACAGCGAGCAGCCCAGGTAGCTGGGCACGCTGCCGCGGGTGGCCAGCAGGAACACGATCGTCGCGACGCCCGACATCATGATCGCGAGATTCGGGTCCAGGCCCATCAGGACCGGCGCGACGAACGACGCCCCGAACATCGCCACCACGTGCTGGGCGCCGAGCCCGGCCGTGCGGGGCCAGGAGAGCCGCTCGTCGGGGCGGACCACGGCGCCGGGCGCCGGGATCTTTCCGTCGCCGTGCAGTTTCCAACGGACGCCGAGATCCATGGTGCGGTTTCGCTTTCGTCGTGCGTGCGAGTGTCCGGACCATTGTCGGGGCGCGCTCACCGTGCTGGTGACCTGGGCGGGTGTCCTCAGGACCGCCGGTCGGCGACCACCGTGTCCGGGCGGCCGATCCTCGTCCGCTCGCCGGGGCGCAGTACGCCCGCGAACGCCACCAGGCCGCACGACAGTGCCGTCACCAGGCAGAACGACACCATCAGGCTGGTGGCCTGTGCCAGCATGCCGATCGCGCTCGGCGCGACCAGCCCCGAGGTGTACGTGATGGTCGCGACACCCGCGATGGCCAGGCTCGGGTTGGAGCCGCTGCGGCCCGCCGCGGCGAAGCACAGCGGTACGACGACGGCGATGCCGAGACCCATCAGGGCGAAACCGCTCATGGCCACCGCAGGATGGTCCGCGACGACGATCAGCAGCCCGCCGAGGACGGCGAACACACCGCTCGCCCGCACGGTCCGCACGGCACCGAAGCGGTCCACGACCCGGTCACCGGCGAGCCGGGCGACGGCCATGGTGAGCGTGAAGCCCGTGGTGCACGCCGCCGCGAGACCGGCCGAGGTCTCCAACTGCTCGCGCAGGTACACCGCCGACCAGTCCAGGCTCGCTCCCTCCGCGAACACGGCACAGAACCCGATCGCGCCGATGAGCAGCGCCGAGCGCGGCGGCAGCGCGAAGCGCGGCGGCGGCTCCTCGTCCTCGGCGGGCTGCAGGTCGAGCACCCACTGGCAGGACGCCACACCGACTGCGGTGAGCACCGCGGCGGCCAGGACGTGGTGCAGCCGGGCGTCCGAGCCGAGGTGCGCGGCCAGGGTGCCTGCCGCCGAACCGATCAGAGCGCCCGCGCTCCACATGCCGTGCAGCCCGGACATGATCGACCGGCCGAGGCGGTTCTCGACCTCGACCCCGAGCGCGTTCATCGCCACGTCGGCCATGCCGGCCGTCGCGCCGTACGTGAACAGGGCCAGACAGAGCGTCAGGAGATCGGGGGAGAGGGACGGCAGGACCAGCGACATCGTCCACAGGGCGATCAGTCCGCGCAGTGCGTTCCGGGCGCCGAAGCGGTGGGTGATGCTCCCGGCGAGCGGCATCGCCACGGACGCGCCGAGCGCGGGGAAGGCGAGCGCGATCCCCAACTGGCCCGCGCTCACCCCCGCGTGATCCTGGATCCACGGCACACGGGTCGCGAACGAGCCGGTGACGGCGCCGTGCACGGCGAAGACCGCGGCCACGGCGTACCGGGACCGCTTCACCTCGCGCTGTTCGTCGACCACGTTGCCCATTCTGCGGTCCCCTTCCTGGTCTTTGCCGTGTTCCTGACTGATGCGGGCGTAAACTATCAGGAACCCTGCCTGATAATAAGAGGGCTTTCCGTCGGTCGCGGTCGACGGCTCCGCCGATCTGGGAGGATCCGCGCATGCCCGCATCACCGAGCACCGCCCGGGCCATCAACGACCGGCTCGCCCTGCGGCTGCTCCAGCAGGAAGGCCCGTTGACGGCGGGGCGGTTGAAGCAGCTGACCGGTCTGTCCCGGCCGACCGTCGCCGACCTCGTCGAACGCCTCACCGCCGCCGGACTGATCGCGGTGGTCGGCGAAGCCGGCGAGCAGCGGCGCGGCCCCAACGCGAAGGTGTACGGCATCGTCGCCGACCGGGCCCATCTGGCCGCCCTCGACGTGCGCACCGAGGGCGTCGCCGTGCTCGTCGCGGATCTGGTCGGGCGGGTGCTGGCCGAGGCGTCGGTGCCGATCGGGGGCGAGGCGGGCACGGGCCCCGCGGTGGAGCAGGCGGTCACGCTGGTCGAGCGCGTGGCGAAGGAGGCCGGTGCCGACCGTCTGCACACGGTGGGGATCGGGGCGCCCGGCCTGATCGACCCGGCCAGTGGCGAACTGCGCCACTCCACGGGCCTGCCGGAGTGGCACCGCCGGCTCGTCGCCACCCTCCAGGAGCGGCTGCCCGAGGCCCGGGTCAGTGTCGAGAACGAGACCAACCTCGCGGCGCTGGCCGAACAGCGTGACGGCGCGGCCCGGGACCGGCACACGTTCGTCCTGCTCTGGCTGGGCCACGGCACTGGAGCGGCCGTGGTCCTCGACGGCGCCCTCCGCCGCGGCGCCTCCGGCGGCACCGGCGAGATCGGCTTCCTCCCGGTCCCGGGCACGGCCGCACTGCCGAGCTCGACGGATTGTGAGGGCGGTTTCCACTCCCTGGCCTCCGCGGCGGCGGTCGTGGCTCTGGCTGCGGAGTTCGGGATTCCGGTGGCGGAGTCCGAGGTGGGGGTGGTGCGCGCGGCGGTCGGTGTGGTGCGAGGGGCCGTCGCCCAGGCGGGGCAGCAGCAGGCCGGGTCCCTCGACGGCCCCGCTCCGGCTGTCGCCTTCCTCGACGCCCTGGCCGGCCGTATCGCCGTCGGCGTCGCCTCGGTCGTCGCCGTCCTCGATCCCGGGTGCGTGGTCCTCGGCGGGGAGGTCGGCCGGGCCGGGGGCGTCGAGCTCGCCCGGCGGGTGCGGGACCGGCTGGCCCGGATGACGCCCCTGCCGACGGAGGTGCGCGCCACCACCCTGGGCGGTGGCGCGGTCCTGCGTGGTGCGCTGCTGACGGCCCGCGAGCGCGCTCAGGAGGAGCTGTTCCCGCCGGGGAGCGGACGCGGCTGAGAAGGCCCGACGGCGGGCAAGGGCCGTCGTCACCGCCGCCGGGCCGGTCCGTGGGGGTGAGCCGACCCTGACGATGACCCTAGAAAGGACTAGACCACATCGTCAATAGGTGTGTACCAATGCCGGGGTCACAAGAGGACGGACGGGTGCGGCAGTTGGGGCGCCGGTCGCGCTCGGGAAGGGGGGTGACACGTTCTGTGAGGCAGCCCACACTCTTCGCCTCTTTGAACGTCGATCAGGCGTGGCACACTGGCCCTGTACCAGTAGCAGCGCACTCCGGGGTCGGTGAAAGTCCGAACCGGCGGTTACAGTCCGCGACCCGGTCGCCTCCAGCGGCCGGTTGACCAGGTGAAATTCCTGGACCGACGGTTAAAGTCCGGATGGGAGGCAGTGCGCGGCGAGCGGGCATGCGTGCGCGCCGCCGAGAAGTCCGTCCTCGTGACGGGCTCCGTCCGGCGTCGTCCCCGGTGTCCCTGCTCGTACCTTCTGTCGTCATCGACAGCCCCGGAGTCCGTGCCCGAAGAGGCAGGAGGACCCGGGAAGTGTTCACCGGAATCGTCGAAGAGCTGGGCGAGGTCACCGCCGTCGAGACCCTCGACGACGCCTGTCGCTTCCGCCTGCGAGGACCGGTCGTCACCCAAGGCACCAAGCACGGCGACTCGATCGCCGTGAACGGAGTGTGCCTGACGGTCGTCGAGCACGAGGGCGACGAGTTCACGGCCGACGTCATGGCCGAGACCCTGAACCGCTCCAGCCTCGGTGCCCTGAAGGCCGGCTCCCGCGTCAACCTCGAACGCCCCATGGCCGTCGGCGAACGCCTCGGCGGGCACATCGTGCAGGGCCATGTGGACGGCACCGGCGAGATCCTGGAGCGCAAGCCCTCCGAGAACTGGGAGATCGTCAAGATCTCCCTGCCTGCAGACCTCACCCGGTACGTCGTCGAGAAGGGCTCCATCACCGTCGACGGCATCAGCCTCACCGTCGTCGACGCGGGCCCCGACCACTTCACCGTCAGCCTCATCCCCACCACCCTCGACCTGACCACGCTCGGCCACAAGCAGCCCGGCGACCCGGTCAACCTCGAAGTGGACGTCATCGCCAAGTACGTCGAGCGGATGCTGGGCGACCGCGTGCAGGGGGCCCGCCGGTGAACACGCTGAACTCCGAGGCGTTCGTCCTCTTCGGACAGCACATCCTCTGGTCCGACATGGTCGGCAACCTCTTCGGCCTGGCCGCCCTCGCCCTCGGCTGGCGGCGCTCCATCTGGACCTGGCCCGTGCAGTTCCTGGCCGGACTCATCCTCTTCGGCGCCTTCTTCGGCCACCTCACCGGCAGCGCGGGCAAGCAGGCGGTCGTCATGATCGTCGCCCTGTACGGCTGGTGGCAGTGGCAGCGCGGCAAGGGCCAGGACGAGGACGGCCACATCGCCGTCCGGTTCGCCACCTGGCGCGAGCGCGCGGCCATGGCCGCGGCGGCCGCCGCCGGCACGGTCGCGGTGGCGCTGCTGTTCACGGCGTACCCGACCCTGTCCTGGGACCCCTGGCCGGACGCCTACATCTTCGTCGGCACGATCGTCGCCATGTACGCCCAGGCCCGCGGCATGGTCGAGTTCTGGTTCGCCTGGCTCCTCGTCGACCTCGTCGGCGTCCCCCTCAACTTCGCCAACGGCTACGCCTTCTCCGGCTTCGTCTACGTCATCTACGGCGCGCTCGTCCTGTGGGGCATGCGCGACTGGTGGCTGCGCTCGCGGCAGGCCGCGCGGCCCACCCTGGAAGGAGCGCCGGCATGAGCGCCACCACCGCCCTGTACAGCACCGACGACGTCGAGAACTTCACACTCGACCCCGTCGCACAGGCCATCGCCGACATCGCCGCCGGCCGCCCCGTCGTGGTCGTCGACGACGAGGACCGGGAGAACGAGGGCGACCTCGTCATCGCCGCCGAGAAGGCCACCCCCGAGATCGTCGCCTTCATGATGAGCGAGTGCCGCGGCCTGATCTGCGCCCCCATGGAGGGCGACGAACTGGACCGGCTGAAGCTCCCGCAGATGGTCGACGACAACACCGAGTCGATGAAGACCGCGTTCACGGTCTCCGTCGACGCCTCCGCCGCGCACGGCGTGAGCACCGGCATCTCGGCCTCCGACCGCGCCACCACCCTCCGGCTGCTCGCCGACGGAGTCTCCGAGCCCCACGACTTCGTCCGCCCCGGCCACATCTTCCCGCTGCGCGCCCGGCCCGGCGGCGTCCTCACCCGCAACGGGCACACCGAGGCCGCCGTCGACCTCGCCCGCCTCGCGGGCCTGCGTCCGGCCGGCGCCATCGTCGAGATCGCCGGCGAGGACGGCACGATGCTGCGCCTGCCCGAGCTGATCCCCTTCGCCCGCAAGCACGGCCTGACGATCATCTCCATCGAGGACCTGATCGCCTACCGGCGCAGCAGCGAACCCACCGTCCGCCGCGAGGCCAGGACCCAACTGCCCACCGCCCACGGCACCTTCACGGCCCACGGCTACCGCTCCATCGTCGACGGCGTCGAGCACGTCGCCCTGGTGCACGGCGAGATCGGCGACGGCCAGGACGTCCTCGTCCGTGTCCACTCCGAATGCCTCACCGGCGACGTCTTCGGCTCGGCCCGCTGCGACTGCGGCCCCCAGCTCGACGCCTCCCTCGCCCGCATCCAGGAGGAGGGCCGCGGCGTCGTGGTCTACCTGCGCGGACACGAGGGCCGCGGCATCGGCCTGATGTCCAAGCTGCGCGCCTACGAACTCCAGGAACGCGGCCGCGACACCCTCGACGCCAACCTCGAACTCGGCCTGCCCGCCGACGCCCGCGACTACGCGGCCGGCGCGCAGATCCTCGCCGACCTCGGCGTGCGCGGCGTCCGCCTGCTGACCAACAACCCCGACAAGACCGACGCGCTCGTCCGTCACGGCATCACGGTCAAGGCCCGCGTGCCGATGCCCGTGAACGCCGGCGAGCACAACCTCCGCTACCTGCGCACCAAGCGGGACCGGATGGGCCACGACCTGCCCTGGCTGGACACGACCACCGTGCCGGCCTGCGGCAACCAGTAAGAGAGCACAGAGGGAGCAACGTGAGCGGCAAGGGTGCACCGGAGCTGTCCGTACGCAATGTGGGTGACCTCCGGGTCGCCGTCATCGCGGCACAGTGGCACGAGAAGGTGATGAACGGCCTGGTCGACGGCGCCCTGCGCGCCCTGCACGACCTGGGTATCGACGAGCCGACCCTGCTCAGGGTCCCCGGCAGCTGGGAGCTCCCGGTCGTCGCCAAGGTCCTCGCCGGCCGCGGCTACGACGCGATCGTCGCCCTCGGCGTCGTCATCCGCGGCGGAACCCCCCACTTCGAGTACGTGTGCCAGGGCGTGACCCAGGGCCTCACCCAGGTCTCCGTCGACACCGGCGTCCCCGTCGGCTTCGGCGTGCTGACCTGCGACACCGAGGAACAGGCCCTGGACCGCGCCGGAATCGAAGGCTCCAACGAGGACAAGGGGCACGAGGCGGTGACGGCGGCGGTGGCGACCGCGGCCACCCTCCGCTCAGTATCCGAACCCTGGCGCTGACGAAGGGCACCCGTGGCATAGGCTGAGCGTCACCATGTCCAAGAAGACGTTCGAGGAGCTGTTCACCGAGCTCCAGCACAAGGCCGCCCAGGGCGACCCCGCCACTTCCCGCACCGCAGAACTGGTCGGGAAGGGTGTCCACGCCATCGGCAAGAAGGTCGTCGAAGAGGCCGCCGAGGTGTGGATGGCCGCCGAGTACGAGGGCAAGGAAGCCGCCGCCGAGGAGATCTCGCAGCTGCTGTACCACGTCCAGGTGATGATGGTCGCCCGCGGCATCTCCCTCGACGACGTCTACGCCCACCTGTAAGCCACACCCTGTTCCCCCAGCACCAGACACCACGCGAAGGAAGCCGACCTCATGCTGCGCATCGCCGTCCCCAACAAGGGTTCCCTGTCCGGCCCTGCGGCGGAGATGCTGCATGAGGCCGGCTACCAGCAGCGCCGCGAATCCAAGGAACTGCGGATCGTCGACCCGGTGAACGAGGTCGAGTTCTTCTACCTCCGCCCCCGCGACATCGCGATCTACGTCGCCTCCGGGCAGCTCGACATCGGCCTCACCGGCCGGGACCTGCTCATCGACTCCGGCGCCGAAGCCGAGGAGATCCTCCCGCTCGGCTTCGCCCGCTCCACCTTCCGCTACGCCACCAAGCCCGGCACGATCAGCGGCCTCGCGGACCTGACCGGCAAGACGATCGCCACCTCCTACGAGGGCATCGTCGCGGCCCACCTCGCCGAGCACGGCATCGACGCCTCCGTCGTCCACCTCGACGGCGCCGTCGAGACCGCCGTCCAGCTCGGCGTCGCCCAGGTCATCGCCGACGTCGTCGAGACCGGTACCTCGCTGCGCAACGCGGGCCTGGAGGTCGCCGGCGAGCCGATCATGCAGTCCGAGGCCGTCGTGATCCGCCGCACCGGCGCGGACGCCGACGACCCCAAGGTGCAGCAGTTCCTGCGCCGCCTCCAGGGCGTCCTGGTCGCCCGGACATACGTGATGATGGACTACGACTGCCGCGTGGAGCAGCTGGAGAAGGCCGTCGCCCTCACGCCCGGCCTGGAGTCGCCGACCGTCTCCCCGCTGCACAACGAGGGCTGGGTCGCCGTCCGCGCGATGGTCCCGGCCAAGGAAGCCCAGCGGATCATGGACGACCTGTACGACATCGGCGCCCGGGCCATCCTGACCACGGCCATCCACGCCTGCCGTCTCTGAGGGGCGTATCCGAGATGTCCGATCTGCCCACCTTGCCCGTCACGTTCCGGCCGGGCAGCACCCGCGTGGTGCTGCTCACCGCGGCCGTCGCGATCTTCGTCGTGATCACGGCCGTCGCGATGCTGCTGAAGCTCAGTCCCGGCGAGCGGGCCAGCTTCATCTTCACGGCGCTGCTACTGGACGCCGTGCTGCTCCTGCTGGCGCGTCCCAAGGTCGCCGTCGACGAGGACGGCGTCACTGTCGTCAATCTCACGAACAAGCGCCGGCTGGAGTGGGCGGAGATCCTCCAGGTGACCCTCCGGCCCGGCGACCCCTGGGTGTTCCTCAACCTCAGCGACGGCACCAGCCTGCCTGCTCTGGGCATCCAGCCGGGCCTCGCCAAGCAGCGCGCGATCGCCGACGCCCGCGCCCTGCGGGCCCTCGTCGAGGCCCGTTCCGCGGCGGACCCCGAGGGGCATCGAGGCTGAATCGGGGCATCCTCCGGGTGGCCGCCACTGCCGCACCGGGCCCTGTCTTGATTAATCTGTTGGCGGAGGCGTGACGGATGCGCCTCCGCCTCTGTCGCCCCGACCGGTGCGCAGAGGCCCCTGCTCACCGAGGAGTGACACCCTCCGGCGATGGACGGATCGTCCTGCAGTACCTGCGCCGCCCCCTGCCGACATAGCGCGGACCCCGTGTTCGAGGTCCGCGACCGTGCGGAGGCGGCGGCATCATGACCACCCCCCTGCTGCTCCTCGCAGCCGCGTTCCTGCTGATCCTCGCCAACGGATTCTTCGTGGCGGCCGAATTCGGACTCGTGACGGTCGAACGGCCCGAGGCCGAGAAGGCCGCCGCCGAGGGCGACCGGCGCGCCCACCGTGTCGTGGAATCGCTCAAGGAGCTGTCCTTCCAGCTCTCCGGCACCCAGCTCGGCATCACCATCACCTCCCTCGTCGTCGGCATGCTCGCCGAACCGGCGCTCGCCGGGCTGCTGCACGGCCCGTTCACCTCGGTCGGCATCCCCGAGGGAGCCGTCTCCGGAGTCACGGTCGTGGTCGGCATGCTGCTGGCCTCCGCCGTGCAGATGGTGATCGGCGAGCTCCTGCCCAAGAACTGGGCGGTGTCCCGGCCGCTGCAGGTCGCCCGCTTCGTCGCGGGCCCGCAGCACGTCTTCGCCCGGCTGTTCCGCCCGGTCATCGCCGGTCTCAACGCCGTCGCGAACCGGCTCGTGCGTGCCCTGGGCATCGAGCCCGCCGAGGAGCTGGCCTCCGCCCGCACCCCCGGCGAACTCGTCTCCCTGGCCCGCCACTCGGCTCTGGCCGGCGCCCTGGAGCAGGACACGGCCGACCTGTTCGTCCGCACCTTGTCGCTGGGCGAACTCACCGCGCAGCACGTGATGACGCCGCGCGTGAAGGTCAGCGCCCTGCAGTCCTCCGCCACCGCCGAGGACGTCGTCAACCTGACCCGCGCCACCGGCCTGTCCCGCTTCCCGGTCTACCGGGAGAAGATCGACGAGGTCGTCGGCATGGCCCACCTCAAGGACGCCCTCGCCGTGCCCGTCGGCGACCGGCTGCGCACCCCCGTCGGCCACATCGCCCGCCCGGCGCTGCTCGTCCCCGAGACGCTGCCGGTACGGCCGCTGCTGGCCCGGCTGCGCAGCGAGCAGCCCATCGCGGTCGTCGTCGACGAGTACGGCGGCACCGCCGGTGTCGTCACGCTGGAGGACATCGTCGAGGAGATCGTCGGCGAGGTCCGTGACGAGCACGACGGCCACGACCTGCCCGAGCTGGCCGCCGTGCCGCCGGAGGACGGCAAGCCCGCCTGGGACGTCGACGGCAGCTGCCGCGTCGACGTCCTGCAACGCATAGGCCTCGAGGTGCCCGAGGGCCCCTACGAGACCGTCGCGGGCCTGATCGCCGACCTGCTGGGCCGTATCCCGGCCGTCGGCGACAAGGCGGAGCTGCCCGGCTGGCGCCTTTCGGTGCGCCAGATCGGCCACTACCGCGCGGAACGGGTCCGGCTGGTGCGGACCGCCCCGGTCGTCTCCATGGCGGAGGCCGTCCGATGAGCGTGCTCCAGCTTCTCTTCGCCGCGCTGCTCGTGCTCGCCAACGGGTTCTTCGTCGGCGCCGAGTTCGCGCTCGTCTCCGTACGCCGCAGCCAGATCGAACCGCTCGGCACCGCCCGCTCCCGGCAGGTCCTCTACGGGCTGGAGCGGCTTCCGCAGATGATGGCGGCGGCCCAGTTCGGCATCACCGTCTGCTCGCTGACCCTGGGCGCGGTCGCCGAACCGACCGTCGCGCACCTGCTGGAGCCGGTCTTCGAGTGGATCCACCTGCCGCACGGCATGATCCACCCGCTGACCTACGTCGTCGCCCTCGCCGCCGTGGTCTTCTTCCACCTCGTGATCGGCGAGATGCTTCCGAAGAACCTGGCGATGGCGGCCCCCGAGAAGGTCGCGCTGTGGCTCAGCCCCGGCCTGGTCTGGTTCGCCCGCTTCTGCAGGCCGATCACCGCCGCCCTCGGCGCGGTCTCGCAGGGCATCCTGCGGCTCTTCCACGTCGAGCCCAAGGACGAGGTCGAGGCCGTCTTCACCAGCGAGCAGCTCAACCGGCTGGTGGAGGACGCCGGCCAGGCGGGCCTGCTCGACCCGGAGGAGGCCGAACACCTGGAGGACGCCCTGGAGCTGGGCTCCCGCCCGGTGACGGACGTCCTGCTGAAGCGTGAGTCGCTGGTGACGGTCAGCCCGTCGGTCACCCCCGGGCGTATCGTCGAACTCACGTCCCGCACCGGCTACTCCCGGTTCCCGGTCGCCGCGGACAACGGCGCGTTCATGGGATACCTGCACGTCAAGGACGTCCTCGACCTGGAGGACTCGGACCGGGCCGTGCCGCAGCACCTGTGGCGTCCCATGACGACCCTGCGGTCCGAGCTGCCGCTCGACGACGCGCTGACGGTGATGCGGCGGGCGGCGACGCATCTGGCGCAGGTCGCCGATGCGTCCGGCAAGGTGCTCGGGCTGGTCGCGCTGGAGGACGTGCTGGAGCTGCTGGTGGGGGAGGTGCGGGATCCCGCGCACCGGGAGGTGCGCGAGGTGAAGCTGACCGAGCCGAGGTCCGGTGAAGAGGTGCTGGCGACCTAGCAGCGTGGCTGTGGGGGCTGGTCGCGCGGTTCGCCGCGCCCCTGGGTGGGTGCCCTGCCTGGGGGCGTGGGAGCTGCGCGACCAGCCCCCCACCGGCCCGCGGCCGACGAAGTCACATGGCCGACGGGTCCTGTGGCCCCCGCCCCGACAAGACCTCCCCGTACGCCTGCATCAGATCCGGCAACCGCAGCGTCGCCAGATCGTCCCGCCCCAGCGCCCCGGGATACACGGACAGCCGCAGATCCCGGTACGCGCAGCTCTTCTCGTACAGCGTCCGCAGGAACCGCCCGTTGCCCAGCTCGTCGATCCACCCCTGGTCGACCACGTGCCCGGCGATGGACCGCAGCTCGTCGAGGGCCTCCTCGTCCCACAGGTCGCCGTTCTCGGCCGCCAGCACCTTGCCGATCTCGGTGAGTTCGAGCGGCCGGTACGAGGGGAAGTCGACGCGGGTGGTGAAACGGGACGACAGCCCCGGGTTCGCGGCGAGCAGGCGGTCCATGCCCTCCGGGTAGCCGGCCAGGATCACCACAAGGTGGTCCCGGTTGTCCTCCGCGCGCTTCAGCAGCACCTGAAGGGCCTCGTCGCCGTACGCGTCCCCCTTGCCGTAGCCCGAGTTGGACAGGGAGTAGGCCTCGTCGACGAAGAGGACGCCCCCGAGGGCGGAGTCGATCAGTTCGTTCGCCTTCACGGCCGTCTGACCGAGGTACTCCCCGACCAGATCGGCCCGCTGCGCCTCCACGAGGTGGTCGCCCCCGAGCAGTCCCAGGGCGTAGAAGACCCGGCCCAGGATGCGGGCGACGGTGGTCTTGCCGGTGCCGGAGGGGCCGGAGAAGACGAAGTGGCGTTTCGGCGGCTGGACCGGCAGGCCCTGCCCGGCGCGCAGCCGGGCCATGTTCAGCTGCGCCGACAACGCCTTGACCTGGCGCTTCACCGGTGCCAGCCCCACCATACGTTCCAGCTCGGCGAGCGCCTCCTCCAGTAACGCCGGGTCGGTGGGCCCGGCGGGCAGGGAAGGAGAGGGGCCGCTCCTCTCGCGGAACGGCGGGCCCGCCACCGGCGGCAGGGGAGCGATCGGCGGCTCGGGGTCGGGCAGTCGCAGATCGCGCCCCTCCGGACCGAAGAGCGGGTCCAACGCGTCCGGCCCGTCCACGACGTCCTGGCCCGTGCCGGTGAGCGTGATCGCCGCGAGGCCGGTGGCGTCGTCGTACCCGTCGCCCTCGGCGATCGCGGCGAGCCGGGCGGAGGTGTCCATGAAGGCGGGGTCGACGCGGTGCACCGCCCGGTACAGGGGCAGGGCGGCGGCGCTGCGGCCGGTGCCCTCGTGCGCCCGGGCCAGCCAGTAGCGCAGCTCCTTGCGCTGGGGCTGTTCGCTGCGGCAGCGCATCAGCGCGGCGGAGAGCAGAGGTTCGGCCTGGCCGTACATCTCCAGGCGCACCCGGGCCATACCGCCGAACAGGCCCGCCTCGATGCCGAGCACCGGGTCGTCGAGCAGGGGATCGGTGTGGCGGACCAGTTGCTCCCAGTCCTTGACCAGATAGGCGCGGCAGGAGTGCAGGAAGCGGACCTGGTGGTCGGTGTCCACGGGCGGCAGCCCGGCGAGGGCCCGGTCCAGTTCGGGGACGTGACGGCCGTCCAGCCAGTGGGAGGCGTGCGCGAGCAGCAGATCGCGGGGGCTCTCCAGCACCGGCTGCACCCACCAGCCCAGCCAGTACCAGGAGTTGAGGGCGCGGCGGTAGCGGGTGCGCTGCTCACCGAAACGGTCGCGGTGCCGGAACATCCGCAGCAGCGCGGTCGTGGTGTCGACGCGCAGCGCGTGCAGCCCCAGCCAGCCGTCGGCCATCCCGGAGTCCATCCGCACGGCGGCCCGGAACTCCTCCTCCGCCTGCGGATACGCGCCCATGGTGTAGGCGTCCACGCCTCGCAGCCAGGCGAGGTCGGCCGGGGCCTGTGGGCCCTGCGCGCCGAAGTCCATCACGTCCCCCACAAACCGTGCCCCCGTCGGTATGCCAACGAGCCGTCCCCCGGCCGGCTGCCCTGCTCGAACCGTTGTGCCACGGACCGGAGTTGCACTGTGCCGAAGCAACCGTCCGTAGGTCGCAACGAGGGCATCGTACCCGCGGGGGCGGCGCCCCCGTAGGGTGCCTCACGGGGCGTTCGGGGAGGTGGGAGCGGATGCGGCGGACGCGTGCGCGGTGACACTGGGTGAGCGCTCGGCGCCCGGCGGCGGCCGGGAATCCGGAAGAGGGCAGAACGAAGCCCCCGATCACGGGGGAACAACCGGGGGCTTCGCGTCTGTGGGCGGCTCCGATGCCGCTCATTGAGAACGTAAGACCTGTACGGGGCAGCGGTCAAGCCGAGTTGGAGCACTCCGGCAACTTGTCCCGCAAGGCCTTTCACGAGTTCAGCACACAGCGGGCGGTCCGTCACCGTCCGTGAGGGACTGGTCCGGTCCAACCGTCCCGGCAGGTCCCCCGAGCACCTCGTATCCCTGGTCCCGCTGGCGTACCAGCAGGTCGGCGAACGGCCGCGAGGGGTCGTCGGTGAAGTGCCGGCGCTCCGCCGGGACCCACCTGTCCCAGAACTCCCGCTGCTCCTCTCCGTCCCGTGAGCGGCCCCGCGCCCAGGCATCCTCGCGCGGCAGCTCCATCCACAGCAGCAGGGCCAGGTACGGGCGCAGGGCCCGGCGTCCCGCGCCGACGCCCTCGAGGAGGACAACCGGGGCGGGCGGGAGCGGGCGAGGGGAGCCGAAGCGGCGGGCCCTCCAGTCGTAGGGGGCGTAGTGCGCGGTGCGGCCCCGGGCGAATGGTTCGACGACCTGGTCCAGCAGGCGGCCGGTCCAGTCGAACAACGCGTCGTGGCTCGCGATGTCGTCGAGGCGCAGTACCGGCACACCTCCCAGCGCCGCGGACAACTCGCCGGCGAACGTGCTCTTCCCGGATCCCGCGTGCCCGTCGACCCCGACGAGCCGGACCGGGCCGCAAGAGGGGGCCAGGCGGCGGATGCGGGCGGCCAGATCGCGGACGCCGGGGCCCGGTGCGGGGCGGAAGGACGGATTCATCTCGCTCCGCACTCTAACGAGGGCGTCCGCACCGCGGATGCCGCAGGCCGGCGGGTCCGCCCCGGGTGCCACTGGTCGACGCCAATATTGGTGGGCGCGGCACGCGTCGAAGTGCTGGCAGGACGGGGCGGGCTGTGCTCATATGTGGCGCACGCACGGATACGACCGCCGTGCACGGACCTGGCCCGCACCTGCCCGACTCCGACATCCGGGGGCCCCGCCATGCGCAGAGCCGAACAGCCGTCCCGCAGAACCGTCCTGGCCGCCGCGGTGGCCGCCGCCGTCACCGCGGGCGCGGGCCCGGCGGCAGCCGACCCCGAGGCTCCGACGACGGCCGACACCGCAGACCCCGCCCGGGCCGTCCCGGCCCGCACTGTCGACAACCGGTTCTGGTTCGCGTACGGCGACTGGTCCGGCGGCACGATGAAGGGCACCCGGGCCGTGGCGGGCACCCGCCCGGGCCTGGTGATCGCGAAGGCGGCCGGGACGTTGCGGTACACGGACCCGCACACCGGCACCACCGCCGCCTGGGAGTACGGCACCTGGACGTCCCCCGTCCACCGGCTCGCCGTCCCCGCGACCGAGGCGATCGTCTCCTGGAACGCGCACACACCGGCCGGCACCTGGATCCAGGCCGAGATCAAGGGCACCTACACCGACGGTTCCAGCACGCCCTGGTACGTCATGGGCCGCTGGGCGGCCGGCGACCGGGACATCCGGCGCACCTCGGTCGACGACCAGAGCGACGGCAAGAGCAGCGTCTGGACCGACACCCTCGCGATCGACGACCCGGCAACCGGCCTGCGTCTCGTCTCCTACCGGCTGCGCCTGACCCTCTACCGCAAGCCCGGCACCCAGCTCACCCCCACCGTGTGGCGGCTCGGCGCGATGGGCTCCGACGTGCCCGACCGGTTCACCGTCCCGGCCTCCAGGCCCGGCGTGACGAAGGAACTGGCCGTCCCGCGGTACTCGCAGGAGATCCACAAGGGCCAGTACCCCGAGTACGACAACGGCGGCGAGGCCTGGTGCAGCCCGACGTCCTCCCAGATGATCATCGAGTACTGGGGCGGCCGGCTCACCGACGCGCAGTTGGACTGGGTCGATCCCGCGTACGCCGACCCGCAGGTGTGCCACGCGGCCCGCTTCACCTACGACTACCAGTACGCGGGCTGCGGCAACTGGCCGTTCAACGCCGCCTACGCGGCCACGTTCAAGGACCTGCAGGGCGTCGTCACCCGGCTCGGCTCCCTCACCGACCTGGAGACGCTGATCGCCGCGGGCATCCCGGCCATAACGTCCCAGTCGTTCCTGAAGGAGGAGCTGACCGGCGCGGGGTACGGCACCGCCGGGCACCTGATGACCGTCGTCGGCTTCACCGCCGACGGCGACGTGATCGCCAACGACCCGTTCTCGCCGACCAACGAGGCCGTGCGGCGCGTCTACCGGCGGCGTGAATGGGAGAACATCTGGCTCAGGACCAAGAGGTACAACGCCTCCGGCAAGGTGGTCTCGGGCACCGGAGGCGTCTGCTACCTGTACTTCCCGGCGCGCCCGAGCGCGGCCCAGCGCAAGGCACTGGCGGCGGTGGGCGTCCGCGTGTGACCGGCCTTACGGCCGTGCTGCCGCCTCGACTGGCAAGGTGGACGGACCCCGGGGGGAGTCCGTCCGCACCAGCGACCCAGTGAGCAGCCATGACCGCACAGTCAGCCACCGTCCTCCGCGCCCGCACCGGCGGCCCCCGTGACGACGGCCCGAAGATCGTCGAACACGTCCTGGGCTGGACCCTCGTCGTGGTCGTCGCGATGCTCGTGACCCGGCTCGGGCTGCTGTGACCTGACCCACGGCCCTGGGGTGAGGCCTGCCATACTGCGGAGGTCCCACCCCGCCCGTTGAGACCAGGGTCGAAATTGAATATCAGCCCCCAGCCTGCCGCGCGCCCCAGAGCCCGCGGCACCGAGCGCTCGATGGCGCGCCGTGCCGAACTCATCGCCATCGGGCGGAGGTTGTTCGCCGACACGTCCTACGACGCGCTGTCGATGGACGACATCGCCCGGCAGGCGCACGTCGCCAAGGGGTTGATCTACTACTACTTCCAGTCCAAGCGCGGCTACTACCTGGCCATCGTCCAGGACTCGGTCGCCGAGCTGCTGGCCCTCGCGGCGAGCGGTCTGGAACTGCCCCCGGTCGACCGGGTCCAGCGCACCATCGACAGTTATCTGCGCTACGCCGAGCACAACCACGCCGCATACCGCACGATCGTGAGCGGTGGCGTCGGCTTCGACACCGAGGTGCACGCCATCCGCGACGGGGTGCGCGAGGCCGTCGTGACCACCATCGCCGAGGGCGCGTACGGCCGTGCCGACATCACCCCGCTGGCGCGGATGGGCCTGCTGTCCTGGGTGTGCGGCGTCGAGGGCGCCACACTCGAATGGATCGACCGTCCCGAGCTGGCCCGGGACACCATGTGCGAGTTGCTGGTGAAGACCCTCGGCGGTGCCCTGCGCGCGATCGAGGAACTCGACCCCGCCCACCAGGCGCCGCAGCCCGCGCGCCGGGGTCTGTGAGCGAGGGGCGAAGGGCCGTCGCGGGCCCTCCGCCCCGATGGCCGTCTGCTACCTGATCGCCTTGATGAGCTCGCCGTTCGCCGTGTCGCCGCTCAGCTCCCAGAAGAACGTGCCGCCCAGGCCCTGCCGGTTCTTGTAGTCCATCTTGGTGCCGATGGTCGCCGGGGTGTCGTAGCTCCACCAGTTGGCACCGCACTTGGCGTACGCCGTGCCGGCCACCGTCCCCGTCGCCGGGCACTTGGTCTTGAGCACCTTGTAGTCCTCGATGCCCTGCTCGTAGGTGCCCGCCGCGGGGCCGGTCGCGGTGCCACCCGGTGCCGCCTGGGTGACGCCGGTCCAGCCACGGCCGTAGAAGCCGATGCCGAGCAGCAGCTTCGAGGCGGGGATGCCGAGGCCCTTGAGCTTGGCGATGGTCGCCGAGCTGTGGTTGTCCGCCTTGGGAATGCCGGCGTACGAGGTCAGCGGCGAGTGCGGGGCCGTGGGTCCGGCGGCGTCCCAGGCGCCGAAGAAGTCGTAGGTCATCGGGTTGTACCAGTCGACGTACGGGGCGGCGCCCGCGTAGTCCGCCGCGTCGATCTTGCCGCCGGGGGTGGCGTCGGCGGTGATCGCCGCGGTGACGAGGTTCCGCGAGCCGAACTTGGCCCGCAGCGCCTGCATCAGGTTCCGGAAGGCCGCCTTGCCGCTGGTGTCGCAGGTGGCGCCGCAGGCGTTCGGGTACTCCCAGTCGATGTCGATGCCGTCGAAGACGTCGGCCCACTTGGAGTTCTCGACGAGGTCGTAGCAGGACTGGGCGAAGGCGGCCGGGTTCCTGGCGGCCTCGCCGAAGCCGCCGGACCAGGTCCAGCCGCCGAAGGACCACAGGACCTTGAGGTTCGGGTGCTTCTGCTTCAGCTTGCGCAGCTGGTTGAAGTTGCCGCGCAGCGGCTGGTCCCAGGTGTCGGCCTTGCCGTCGACGGACTCGGCGGCGGTGTAGGCCCGGTCGGTGGCGGCGTAGCCGTCGCCCATGGCGCACTTGCCGCCGGTGACGTTGCCGAAGGCGTAGTTGATGTGGGTGAGCCTGCCGCCCGACCCGGACGTCTCGATGTTCTTGACGTAGTACTTGCGGTCGTAGGTGCCCCATTCGGTGAAGTAGCCGATGACCTTGGATCCGGCTGCCTCGGCCCGGGGAGCGGCCTTCGATGCTGCGGCGGCCTCCTGAGCCGAGGTCGCCGCGGTGGCGGAGGTGCCCGCCCCGGCCAGCAGGCCGGCGCCGAGGGCGGCGCAACAGGCCGCGGACAGGAGGGTCCGGAAGCGGGAACGGTGGGGGGTGTGCATCCGATGTCTCCTCGTGGGGAGAGGGGAACGCGCGCCGATTGGCATGAACGCGGTGAATCGGTGGAGCGAAACAGTAGGAGGACTAGACCAGTTGGGTCAATGGTGCGGACCAATTTCCCCGCCCCGGACGCACTCGGCCCTTTCTTGAAGTAAGCGGTCGTTAACTGGTGACGGGATGCCTCCGATCGGGCATACTCACAGCGCACAGCCGCTGGTCAGCAGCTTCCGAGACCCGGGACTGCAAGCATCGGCCAGGCACCAGAACGACCCGGCGGCGTCGCCCCCACCCATGGGCCCGTCCGCCAGTGCCCGACAGGGAGGAGAGCGTCGCCATGCCCGACCGCGCCCCGCAGCCGGTGGACCGACAACTGCCCACGGAGGAGGCCCGGGACCTGATCTCGCTCGTGCGTGACATCGCGCAGCAGGAGATCATCCCGAAGGCCGCCGAGGAGGAGGACGCCGGCCGCTTCCCGCGTGAGCTGTTCACACTGCTCTCCCGCTCCGGACTGCTCGGCCTGCCGTACGACTCCGAGTACGGGGGCGGCGACCAGCCCTACGAGGTCTATCTGCAGGTCCTGGAGGAGCTCGCCGCGGCCCGCCTCACCGTCGGCCTCGGGGTCAGCGTGCACTCCCTGGCGTCCTACGCCCTCGCCGCCTACGGCACCAAGGAGCAGCAGATCGAGCACCTGCCGGCGATGCTCGGCGGCGGCCTGCTCGGCGCCTACTGCCTCTCCGAGCCGCACTCCGGATCGGACGCCGCGGCCCTGCGCACCAAGGCCGTGCGTGACGGCGACGACTGGGTGATCACCGGCACGAAGGCCTGGATCACCCACGGCGGGATCGCCGACTTCTACACGGTCATGGCCCGCACCGGCGAGGAGGGGCCGCGTGGGATCACGGCCTTCCTGGTGCCGGGTGACGCGGAGGGCGTGAGCGCCGCGGTGCCCGAGAAGAAGATGGGCATGAAAGGCTCGCCCACCGCGCAGGTCCACTTCGACGGCGTCCGCGTCGGGGACGACCGCCGCATCGGCGAGGAGGGGCAGGGCTTCGCGATCGCCCTGTCCTCGCTCGACTCGGGGCGGCTCGGCATCTCGGCGTGCGCGATCGGCGTGGCGCAGGCCGCGCTCGACGAGGCGGTGTCCTACGCGTCCGAGAGGCGCCAGTTCGGCAAGCCGATCGCCGACTTCCAGGGGCTGCGCTTCATGCTCGCCGACATGGCCACCCAGATCGAGGCGGGCCGTGCGCTCTATCTCTCGGCGGCGCGGCTGAAGGACGCCGGCCGGCCGTTCGCGAAGCAGGCCGCCATGGCCAAGCTGCACTGCACCGACACGGCGATGCGGGTAACCACCGACGCCGTGCAGATCCTCGGCGGCTACGGCTACACCGCCGACTTCCCGGCCGAGCGCTACATGCGCGAGGCCAAGGTGCTGCAGATCGTGGAGGGCACCAACCAGATCCAGCGGATGGTCATCGCCCGCCATCTCGCTGGTCCAGAGGCACGCTGAACTGGTCGAGGCCCCGCCAGGGGGCCGCGAGCCGCATCCACTCCGGGTCGTGCCGGCCCGGGAGGGTGCGGCCGCCTTCGGCCCACGTGCGCATCAAGTCGCGGTAGATCGGCGGGTCCTGGTAGCGGGGCGGAGCGGGCCGAACCGATTCTGCGGGCGGCGGGACGTAGAGGAGGCGCTGACGCCCTGTCGCTGAGGAGATGGGGGTCATACCAGGGCAACGCGGCGAAGCCCGGACAGGTCACCGGAAGGTGGAATCGGGCGTTCGTTCAATGCCGCACGCGTGCCGGCCGTCCGGCGCCGCGCACCCGCGTGCGCGCCTGCATGTGTATGGCGCCGCGTGCCCGGTGTTCCGTCCGGTGCCGCGCGTCCGTTCCGGGCGCACCGAACCGCACCACGGCGTCCTGCCGGCCGTGGTGCGGTTCGGCTGCGGAAGTGGAGCGAGCGGGCGAGGAGGCCCGCGCTCAGGCCGCCTGGCGGCGCATGACGGGGACCCTGAGGGGGCGCGAGCCCGGGCCGCCGACGTGCGAGAAGGGCTGGGTCCGCCAGTCGAGCCCCTGAGGGAGCGTCAACAGCAGTGCGGTGTCCTGCTCCTGGGGTTCCACGGACTCGTCCGCGGGGCGGGCGTCCGTGGCCCTGCGGCCGGTACCGGCGCAGACCGTCAGTCCGAAGGGGTTCCACGGCGAGGCACACAGCGCGTGCTCCGGCAGAACCTCCTCGTCCGCCAGCAGGGCGATGGGCTGCGCGCAGTCCGGGCAGACGACCCGGAACATCTCGAACGTGTCGTAGGCGTCGAGTTCGTCGTCGTAGGCGTCGCGTTCGACGCCCTCCGGCTCGGGCTCGACGACGAGCTGCCGCTTGGGTGCGGTGCGACCAGGGCGCTTAAGACTCTGCATTGGGTTCTCCCCCTCGGGCTGGGCCGTATCAGGCACTGCGGCCTCGACCACAGCAAGCACTTCCCGTCCCCCCTGGGCGGTAATCACGAAGCCATTACGGAGCCTGTTCGAGCCATGTGGCGTTCGTCACACGCCCCGCGCGGATGTCCACTGCGGTGTGTTTGTCCCCCGGACGGCTGACGGTCGTCCTCCGGCACATCACGAACCGGGCATGAGCCGGGCTGCTCAGGTATCCGAGGAGATCAACGGCACTGTAGGTTCTTGCGCCATGGAGGAGCTGGACCGACAGATCGTGCAGCTGCTCGTCAAGGACGGGCGGACGAGCTACACCGACCTGGGCAAGGCCACGGGGTTGTCCACGTCGGCCGTGCATCAGCGGGTGCGGCGGCTGGAGCAGCGGGGCGTCATCCGGGGCTACGCCGCCGTCGTCGACCCGGAGGCCGTCGGGCTGCCGATGACGGCGTTCATCTCCGTGAAACCGTTCGACCCCAGCGCACCGGACGACATCGCGGACCGGCTGGCCGGCGTGCCGGAGATCGAGGCGTGCCACAGCGTCGCGGGCGACGAGAACTACATCCTGAAGGTGCGGGTGGCGACGCCGCACGAGCTGGAGGAGCTGCTGGCACGGGTGCGGTCGCTGGCCGGGGTGTCGACCCGGACGACGGTGGTGCTGTCCACGCCGTACGAGGCGCGCCCGCCGCGGATCTGACCGTCGGTTGCGGGGTGCGGGTCGTGCGTTGTCCGCGCAGGTCCCGCGTCCCTGATGCGGGCATCGCCCCTCGCCCCTGTGAGACTGTGCTCCATGAGTGAGTCCACCGCCCCGCCCAAGACCGTTCTTCTCCGCCGCGGAGAGGTCCACAGCCCTGCCGACCCCTTCGCCACCGCGATGGTCGTGGAGCGCGGGCAGGTGGCCTGGGTGGGGTCCGAGGGGGCCGCCGACGCCTTCGCGGACGGGGTCGACGAGGTGGTCGACCTGGACGGGGCACTGGTCACCCCGGCGTTCACCGATGCGCATGTGCACACCACCGCGACGGGTCTCGCCCTGACCGGTCTCGATCTGTCCCGCGCCCCCTCCCTGGAAGCCGCCCTCGCCCTCGTACGCGACTTCGCCGCCGCCCGCCCGGACGACCGCGTCCTGCTCGGGCACGGCTGGGACACGGCCCGCTGGCCCGAAGGCCGGCCCCCGACGCGGGCCGAGCTCGACGCCGCCGCCGGACACCGGCCCCTCTACCTCAGCCGGATCGACGTCCACTCGGCGGTCGTGAGCACCGCCCTGCTCGATCTGGTGCCGGACCTCGCCCGGGTGGACGGACCGCTCACCGCCGACGCCCACCACGCCCTGCGGGCCGCCGCGTTCGCGGCCGTGACGCCCCGGCAGCGCACCGAGGCGCAGCGCGCCGCGCTGGCGCACGCCGCGTCGCTCGGCATCGGCACGGTCCACGAGTGCGCCGGGCCGGAGATCTCCTCCGAGGACGACTTCACCGGCCTGCTGCGCCTCGCGCGGGAGGAGCCCGGGCCGCGGGTCGTCGGCTACTGGGCCGAGCAGGACGTCGCCAAGGCGAGGGAACTGGGCGCGGCCGGCGCCGCGGGAGACCTGTTCGTCGACGGCGCCCTCGGCTCGCACACCGCCTGTCTGCACCAGCCGTACGCCGACGCCGGGCACACCGGAATCGCCTACCTGGACGCCGACGCGGTCGCGGCGCACGTCGTGGCCTGCACCGAGTCGGGCCTGCAAGCCGGATTCCACGCCATCGGCGACGCGGCCGTGGACGCCGTGGTGGAGGGTGTGCGCGCCGCCGCCGAGAAGGTCGGGCTCTCCAGGGTCCGGGCCGCCCGGCACCGCGTCGAACACGCCGAGATGCTCACTCCGGAGAGTGTCGCCGCCTTCGCCGAGCTCGGCCTCACGGCGTCGGTGCAGCCCGCGTTCGACGCCCTGTGGGGCGGCGAGGAGGGCATGTACGCACAGCGCCTGGGAGCGGAGCGGGCACGCGGTCTGAACCCCTTCGCGGCCCTGCTGCGCGCCGGGGTCCCGCTCGCCTTCGGCTCCGACAGCCCCGTGACCCCGCTCGACCCGTGGGGCACGGTCCGGGCCGCCGCCTTCCACCGCACGCCGGAGCACCGCGTCTCCGTGCGCGCCGCGTTCACGGCGCACACGCGCGGCGGCTGGCGGGCCGTGGGCCGTGACGACGCGGGCGTTCTGGTCCCCGGCGCCCCCGCCGACTACGCCGTCTGGCGCACCGGCGAACTCGTCGTCCAGGCCCCCGACGACCGCGTCGCCCGCTGGTCGACGGACCCCCGCTCCGGCACCCCGGGTCTGCCCGACCTCACTCCGGGCCATGACCTGCCCGTCTGTCTGCGCACCGTGGTGGGCGGACGCACGGTCTCCGTAGGGCCGGGCGAGTGATCTACGGGGGTGGCGCGCACTAAGTCGTGCGCCGCGCCGCCGTCGCGCGACCTGCGCATCCTCGGCCCTGACCAGGGCTTTGGCGCAAGACCCGCAGGTCGAACGGCTGTTGACAGGCGGCCGCACGAGGCCGGTAGGTTCGGCCGAGTCCACCACCGGACGCCCGACCGGAGAACGTCCGAGCACTCGCCGCGGCGCCGCCGGGTCAGGGACGGTGTGCCGCACCGGGGCACCGTCACTGGGAGCCAGGCTCAGGCCGGTGCAGCGCCGAGGGACGCTTCCGGCCGGTCGGGGAGGTGTGACCCGGGTGGGGCCCGCGCGCTCAGTAGACAACGGCTTTCGGTCGATCCGCAGCCAGCGGATCCCAGGTCGGCCCGAAGGGCGCCGGGCCCCCATCCGCCGCACGTCCGCACCCGGGGCGCACTCCTGCCTCCCCCGTCTTTCGGATTCGACACCACGATTCGAACGTCCTGTCACGTCATCGCAGGCGGGGCCCACTATGGTGGACCCCTGCGTATGAACATGAAGGGGCAGCAGTGAACGACGGCGACGGAACCCTCGCGGGAGAAGCCCAGGTGAGGAAGTTCGGCCCGCTCGGCACGGCCTTGGTGATCATCCCGACCTACAACGAGGCGGAGAACATCAAGAGCATCGTCGGCCGGGTACGCAAGGCCGTCCCCGAGGCGCACGTGCTCGTGGCCGACGACAACAGCCCGGACGGCACGGGCAAGCTGGCCGACGAGCTGGCCGTCGAGGACGACCAGGTCCACGTGCTGCACCGCAAGGGCAAGGAAGGCCTGGGCGCCGCCTACCTCGCGGGCTTCCGCTGGGGCTTGGAGCGCGACTACGGCGTGCTGATCGAGATGGACGCCGACGGCTCCCACCAGCCCGAGGAACTGCCCCGTCTGCTCACCGCCCTCAAGAGCGCCGACCTGGTGCTGGGATCGCGCTGGGTGCCGGGCGGCCGGGTGGTGAACTGGCCGAAGTCCCGCGAGGTGATCTCCCGGGGCGGCAGCCTCTACAGCCGGCTGGCGCTCGACCTGCCGCTGCGCGACATCACCGGCGGCTACCGTGCCTTCCGCCGCGAGACCCTGGAGGGGCTCGGCCTCGACGAGGTCGCCTCCCAGGGGTACTGCTTCCAGGTCGACCTGGCCCGCCGTGCGGTCAAGGCCGGCTACCAGGTGATCGAGGTGCCCATCACGTTCGTCGAGCGTGAACTGGGCGACTCCAAGATGAGCCGCGACATCCTCGTCGAGGCGCTGTGGCGCGTCACCGCGTGGGGCGTGGGGGAGCGGGTCGGCAAGGTCACGGGACGCGGACGCGGGGGCACGTCCCCGAAGGCGTGAACGCGCGCCGTTCCCGGAGCGGCCGTGCACAGAAACAGCTGATGGCGGCCTTATCCCGCGCTGAGCCGACGCCAGGCACACTGGGTGCATGACGACTGGCGCTCAGACCCCGCTTCCCCCTGCCCGGCCCAAGCGCTCCCGGCTGCGTACGTTCCTGCCGCTGGGTGTCGCCGCGTGGCTCGTGCTGGAGATCTGGCTGCTCACGCTGCTCGCGGGGGCGACCAGCGGGCTGGTGGTCCTCCTCGTGCTGCTGGCGGGTCTCGTCCTCGGCGCGGTCGTCATCAAGCGGGCCGGGCGGAGGGCTTTCCGCAAGCTCTCCGAGGCGCTGCAACAGCAGCAGAGCGGGGTGATGCCGGAAGCGGCCCGGCCGAACAGCGAGGGCAACGGCCTGATGATGCTGGGCGGCCTGCTGCTGATGATCCCCGGTCTCGCGTCGGACGCGGTGGGCCTGCTCCTGCTGCTGCCGCCGGTCCAGAAGATCGTGAGCCGCTCGGCGGAGCGCACGTTCGAGCGCAAGCTCCGGGAGGCCGGCGCGGGCTCCTTCGGCGGCGCCTTCCAGCAGGACCGTATGCACCGACCCGACGGCAAGGTCGTGCAGGGCGAGGTCATCAGGGATGAGCCGGGTGACGCCCCGCAGCGACCGCGCCCGCCGCTGACGCACTGAGCCGCCCGCCGTCCGCCGTTCTCCCGGAAGCACCGAAGACCGCGGGCGCCGTACTTCTCGTACGGCGCCCGCGGTCTTGTGATGCGCTGTTGTTCGGGCCAGGCCCTGGGGGACTAGGCCGACTTGCGGCTGTCACGGGGATGAACAGCGATGTTCATCGCGCCGGAACGCAGCACCGCCAGGCGCTCCTCGAGGACCTCTTCGAGCTCCTCACGGGTGCGCCGCTCCATCAGCATGTCCCAATGCGTACGCGCGGGCTTGCCCTTCTTCTCTTCAGGGACATCGCCGTCCACGAGGAGTGCCTGGGCCCCACAGACCTTGCACTCCCACTCCGGCGGGATCTCCGCCTCGACCGAGAAGGGCATCTCGAACCGGTGCCCCTTCTCGCATGCGTACTCCACGGCCTGGCGCGGGGCCAGGTCGATGCCGCGGTCCGTCTCGTAGCTGGTCACCACGAGGCGCGTGCCGCGAAGAGCTCGCTCACTCATGAATCGTGCCTCCCGGGCTTGTCGCCCACAGGACAGGTGTCGCTGTCGTCGTCATCCGGTCAACGTCCGGTCGGCGGTAAAGATTCCCGTTCCGAGTCCCGTTCCGGGTCATGCGTCGCCGTCGTAGCCGCCCTTGTTGTACCCACCAGCGCCCGGTTTGTCACATCTGATAACAGATCTAACCCAGCGTTTCGGCATCTTTGACGCGCAGTAACGGTACGCCTGGCAGGCCAAACGCGTACACTACAGCCCTTTCGCTCCGAGTGCTAAATCCTGTGTGCTAGATCCTGTCAGGAACCGGATTCCCCGCCTCGTCGATCGCACGCCGCACCGGAACCCGGGCGAGCAGGGCGAATCCCACGACGAAGAACGCCACCAGCGAGACGATCGCGTCCCGGTAGCTCCCCGTCAGCTGGTAGGTCACGCCGAACAGCAGCGGCCCCAGCCAGCTCATCCCGCGGTCGCTCATCTCGTACGCCGAGAAGTATTCGGCCTCCTTGCCCGGCGGGACGAGATGGGAGAACAGCGACCTGGACAGTGCCTGGCTGCCGCCGAGGACCAGGCCGATCCCGGCGGCCAGGGCGAAGAACCACACCGGTGCCCCGGCCGGCAGGAAGTACCCGGCCGCCAGCGTCGCCGTCCAGGCGACCAGCGACCCGAGGATCGTGCGCTTGGCCCCGTACGTCCGGGCCAGCCGCCCCATGGCCAGCGCGCCCGCCACCGCCAGCACCTGCACCAGCAGGACGGCGCCGATGAGGGTGGACTGGCCCAGGCCCAGCTCCTCGGAGCCGTAGACCGAGGCCTGGGAGATCACCGTCTGGATGCCGTCGTTGTAGACGAGGTACGCGAGCAGGAAGGCCAGCGTCAGCGGATGGCGGCGCATGTCGCGGACGGTCGCCGCCAGCTGCCGGAAGCCCGGCAGGGCCGCCTCCCGGCCGGCGGTCCGGCGGTCCTGAAGCCGCCGCAGCGGGACGACGGCGAACGCGCCCCACCACAGGCCGGCCGACGCGAGGCAGATGCGCACCGCCGCGCTCTCGGACAGGCCGAAGCGGTCGTGCCCGGTGTAGAGGACCAGGTTCGCCACGAGGACCAGCGCACCCGCCGCGTAGCCGAAGGCCCAGCCGCGCGAGGAGACCGCGTCCCGCTGCTCGGGCGGCGCGATCTGCGGCAGATACGAGTTGTAGAGCATCATCGCCACGGACTGCGCCGCGTTGGCGACGACCAGCAGGGCCCCGCCCAGCAGATAGCGGTCGCCGTCCAGGAAGAACATGGCCGCCGTGGCCGTGGCGCCGGTGTAGGCGGCGGCCGCGAGGAGGGGCTTCTTGCGGCCGGTGCGGTCGGCGGCGGCGCCCACCAGGGGCATCACCAGCACGGCCACGATCACCGACAGGGACACCGAGTAGGCGAAGAAGGAGCCGGCGCGCACCGGGATGCCCAGGGGGTGGACGTACCCGTCCGGGTCCGCGGCCGACTTGGCGACCGAGGTCAGATAGGGGCCCAGGAACACGGTGAGCACGCTCGTCGAGTAGACGGAGCAGGCCCAGTCGTAGAAGTACCAGCCGCGCTGTTCGCGTCTCAGCTCCGCGGACCCGTCGGCCGGTGGTGTCCGCACGGTGTCGTTGCCCACCCGTGCCCTCGCTTCCCCGTGAACGCGCGGAGGCGACGTGCCCGGGGGCTGGGAGGCTTCGGGTGGATCTCCGTGGCGTCGCGGAGATCCGTCGAAAGCCCCCTAGATCCAGACCCCGCGGTCCTCCATGACCTTGCGCAGTGTGTCGATGTGATCGGTCATGATGCCATCCGCGCCCAGGTCGAGGAGCCGGTGCATGGTCTCGGCGTCGTTGACCGTCCACACGTGCACCTGGAGTCCGCGCGCGTGGGCGGCGTGCAGGAAGCGCCGGTCCACCACCTGGATGCCGGACTGGATCTCCGGGACCTGCGCGGCCACCGCGGAGCGGCGCACCGCCGCCGGCAGCCCCCATGAGCGCAGCCGCAGGTTGAGCACGCCCCGCGTGCCGTACGACGTGGCCAGGCGCGGGCCCGCCAGCCGCTGGGCGCGCACCACCCGCGCCTCGGAGAACGACCCGAGGCAGATCCGGTCCCAGGAGTCCGTCCGCCCGACCAGGTCCAGGAAGGGAAGCAGGGCCGCCTCCGCCTTGACGTCCACGTTCCAGCGCGCGTCGGGGAAGGTCTCCAGGAGTTCCTCGAAGAGGGGGAGCGGCTCCGCCCCGGCCACGCGCGCCTGCCGTACCTCATGCCACGGCAGGTCGGCGATCCGGCCCGCGCCGTCCGTCACCCGGTCCAGCGTCGCGTCGTGGAATGCGACGAGCCTGCCGTCCCGGGTGGTGTGGACGTCGGTCTCGATGTACCGGTAACCCGCCTCGACGGCCCGCCGGAACTGCCGGGTCGTGTTCTCCAGGCCGTCCGCGGCCCCGCCCCGGTGGGCGAAGGCGATCGGGCCGGGATGGTCGAGGTAGGGATGGCGTATCCGGGGGGTCACAGACGCAGTATCGCCCCTCGGGGTTGACCGGCGGCAACGGTCCTGCTGCCGCCGGATGCCGCGGGGACGGCGAACAGGCGCAGGAAGAACTGGGCGAGCGGGCCGATCGCCAGGGCGTACAGCAGGGTGCCGATCCCGACGGTGCCGCCGAGGGCGAAGCCCGTCGCCACGACCGTGAACTCGATGCCCGTGCGCACCAGGCGGATCGAGACGCCCGTGAGCTGGTTCAGCCCCGTCATGATGCCGTCGCGCGGGCCCGGTCCGAAGCGGGCCGCGATGTACAGGCCGGTCGCCGCCCCGTTCAGGACGATCCCCGACAGCATCAGCGTGACGCGCGGAACCAGGCCGTGCGCGTCGGGTACCAGGGCCAGCGTCGCGTCCATCGCCATGCCGATGACCAGCACGTTGGAGACCGTGCCCAGGCCCGGCCGCTGCCGCAGCGGGATCCAGGCGAGCAGCACCACGGCGCCCACCAGGGTCAGGACGACGCCGATCGACAGACCCGTCAGCTCGGCGAGACCCTGGTGGAGCACGTTCCACGGCTCCAGACCGAGCCCCGACCGGACCAGCAGTGCCGAGCTCGCGCCGTACAGCGCGAGACCGGCGTAGAGCTGGACGAGTCGCCGGGCGAGACCCTCCCGCGTGGACATGATGGCGCCCCCCTGTGGTGGTAGTGGACTGATGCATGACACCCTGTGGCTTGGATGGAGAGGCCATCCATGGCCAATCCGGGGAAGGTGGACTGATTTCGATGGCGGAATGGACCTCGGCCGTGGGTGCGGCACAGCTCGCACGGCTCCTCAGCTCCCAGCAGGACCGCCCGGCGGGCCCCGGCACGCGCCGTCCGCCGGCCTACCGCGCGCTCGCCGACGGCATCCGCCTGCTGGTGCTCGAGGGGCGCGTCCCGGTGGCGGCCCGGCTGCCCGCCGAGCGCGAACTCGCCCTCTCCCTGTCCGTCAGCCGTACGACCGTCGCCGCCGCGTACGAAACGCTGCGCAGCGAGGGTTTCCTGGAGTCCCGGCGCGGGGCGGGGAGCTGGACCGCGGTCCCGGCCGGTAACCCGCTGCCCGCTCGCGGTCTCGAGCCCCTGCCGCCGGAGGCCCTCGGCTCCCTGATCGACCTCGGCTGCGCGGCACTCCCCGCCCCCGAGCCCTGGCTCACCCGGGCCGTCCAGGGCGCTCTGGAGGAACTGCCGCCCTACGCGCACACGCACGGCGACTATCCCGCCGGGCTGCCCGCGCTGCGGGCGATGATCGCCGAGCGCTACACCGCCCGCGGGATCCCGACCATGCCCGAGCAGATCATGGTGACGACCGGAGCGATGGGCGCCATCGACGCCATCTGCCACCTGTTCGCCGGGCGCGGGGAGCGCATCGCCGTCGAGTCGCCCTCGTACGCCAACATCCTCCAGTTGATGCGGGAGGCCGGGGCGCGGCTGGTGCCCGTCGCCATGGCCGAGGGGCTCTCGGGGTGGGACATGGACCGCTGGCGGCAGGTCCTGCGGGACGCCGCTCCGCGCATCGCCTACGTCGTCGCCGACTTCCACAACCCGACCGGGGCGCTCGCGGACGAGGACCAGCGCCGGCGGCTGGTGGACGCGGCGCGGTCCGCGGGCACGGTGCTGATCGCCGACGAGACGATGAGCGAGCTGTGGCTCGACCCCGAGGTGCGGATGCCGCGGCCGGTGTGCGCGTTCGACCCGGCCGGATCGACGGTGATCACGGTGGGGTCGGCGAGCAAGGCCTTCTGGGCCGGGATGCGGATCGGGTGGGTGCGGGCCGCTCCGGACGTCATCCGCAGCCTGGTCGCCGCCCGCGCGTATGCCGATCTCGGCACGCCGGTGCTGGAGCAGTTGGCGGTGCACTGGCTGTTCGGGACCGGGGGCTGGGAACAGGCCGTGGAGGTACGCCGGGAGCAGGCGCGGGCGAACCGGGACGAGCTGGTGGCCGCGGTGCGGCGGGAACTGCCCACGTGGGAATTCGAGGTGCCCCGGGGCGGGCTGACGCTGTGGGTGCGGACCGGGGGTCTGTCCGGGTCGCGGCTGGCCGAGGCCGGGGAGCGCGTGGGGGTGCGAGTGCCGTCCGGGCCGCGGTTCGGGGTCGACGGGGCGTTCGAGGGGTACGTACGGCTGCCGTTCACCGTGGGCGGGGCGGTGGCCGAGGAGGCTGCCGTACGGCTGGCCGCGGCGGCGGGACTCGTGGAGAGCGGCGCGGTGGGGAGCGCGGAGGCGCCGCGTACGTTCGTGGCGTAGGGCGCGGGTCCGTGGCGGTGCGGCCGAGGGCTGTGTGCCCCCGGCGGCACGGAGGCCGCTGCTACGTCTCCTTGGTCAGGGCGGGCACCTGATCCGACCCGGGTTCCTCGGCCGGGGCGGCCACTTGGTCCGGCACAGGTTCCTTTGGCGGGGCGGCCACTTGGTCCGGCACGGGCTCGTTGGGCGGGGCGGCGACGGGTTCCGGCAGGGGGTCCCTGGGCGGGGCGGCCACCGGTTCCGGCAGGGGTTCCTTGGGCAGGGCGGCCACGGCTACCTGGTCCGGCACAGGCTCTTTGGTCAGGACCTGCACCGGCGTAGGCAGCGGTTCCTCGGTCCGGGCCTGCTCCGCCCCGGTCGTCCGCGGCTCCGCCGGCATCGGCTCCGGTTCCGCTTCCGTCGGTGCCGGGTCCGCCTCGCCCCCCGGCCAGTCCTGCTCCTGCTCCTGCTCCGGGATCGTCTCCCCGTCCGCCGGGTCCGTGCGTGGCGGGAGGAGGGCCAGGACCGCCTCGCAGAGGGCGTCGGGAGTGGCGTCGTCGTAGGGGTTCGGCGTGGCCGGGACCTGGAGGCGGTGGACCGGGCCCGTGCCCAGACGGGCGTAGCCGCGGCCCGGCGGGAGCTCGTCGATCAAGGTGGTGGGCGGGGGCGTGCCCAGGACCGATGCGAGCTGGTCGGCCGTGGCCGGGCCGAGGACCACGCGGGCGCGGGTGTGCTGGCGCACCGGATCGCTGAGGGCGTCCACGTTGTCCAGCTGGTCGGCCACGACCACCGTCACGTTCGCGGGGCGGCCGTGCCGAAGGGGGACCTGGAGAAGGGACTGCGGATCCTTGCGGCCGTCCGCGGCGGCCAGGTGGGTGAAGGCCGTCGGGCGGTCGAGGAGGATCCACAGCGGGCGCTTGGTGTCGGCGGGCGGCGGGTCGCCCGCCTGGTGGGCGTGGTTGGCGGCGATCAGGCGGCGCTCGGTCTCGGTCGCGGCCCACTCCAGACTGGCCGTGACCCCGGCCAGCCCGGCCTCGACCGCCAGGACGCCGTCCCGGCCGGTCAGGCAGGCGTACTCGCCGGTGCCGCCGCCGTCGACGATCACCACATCGCCGTGTTGCAGGGCCTGCAGGGCGATGGACCGCAGCAGGGTGGAGGTGCCGCTGCCCGGCTGGCCGAGCGCGAGCAGGTGCGGCTCGGTGGAGCGCAGGCCCGTGCGCCAGACGACCGGCGGCACGTCCCGCCGCTGCTCCCCGTGGGTGACGGGGAGCGTGCGCTGGACCCGGGTGGGGTCGGTGAAGCCCAGGACCGTCTCGCCGGGGGTGGTGACGAAACGCTGGGCGGCGATGTCGACGGGGAGCGGCAGGAGCACACCGACCGTCAACTGGTTGCCCTCCTCGTCCCACGTGAAGTGGTATTCGCGGCCCCGGCCCGACTTGGCCGCGAGGAGGTGCTCGATCCGGGCGCGGGACTCGGCCTCGCCGTCGGTGAAGTACGCCGGGTAGCGCACCACCAGCTGCGCGATCCGGCCGCCGCCGTCGAAGGCGTAGGTGGGGAAGGCCTTGTCCCACGCGCCGCCGTGGGAGTACAGCGGCTCGGGGTCCTCGGCGGCGGAGAAGTACGGCACGAGCGCCTCGTACAGCGACTTCAGCCGCTGGGTCTGCGACTCGTCGGGCCCGTCCGGCGCCGCCGCGGAGCGCTCGCGTCCCTTCCAGGCCGCCGCCGCCATCAGGGTGATGGCGGCGAGCAGCGGTCCGTACGGCACCAGCGCCACGACCAGGACGACGGAGGCCGCCAGGAACAGCAGCGCCCCCCGTCGCTCCTTGGGGGTCTCGGTCCACTTGCGGCGCCCGGCCGCTGCCAGCCGGTGCAGACCCCGCGTGATCGTGATCAGCGGGTGGAGGACGTCGGTGGCGCTGTCGGCGGCCGTCCGGGCCAGCTCCCGGCTCCGGGCGAGCTGCGCGCTGCCGTTGCTCAGAATGCGGGGGAGGGGGCGCCGGGCCACTACTGCCTCCAGTGAGTGCGTACGGGCGGGATGCGTACGGGCAACGGGGGCGTCAGAACTTGATCCCGCCGAGCAGGCTCGCCAGGCTCTCGCCGCCCGCCTTGATGCTCGGGGCGAGGGCCGTACTGGCCAGGTAGAAGCCGAACAGCATGGCGACCACGGCATGCGACGCCTTCAGCCCGTCCTTGCGGAAGAAGATGAAGACGACGATGCCGAGCAGGACCACACCTGAGATGGAGAGGATCATTTGGGTTCTCCTGGTTCACGGGGACAGTCACCATGAGTACTTCCAGGCTCACAGGATGTATCCATACGATAAAAGGTGCAACTGGGTGAAATTCGTACTATTTCCCCCGAGCGGCGGAGTGGCCCCGGGTCCGGCCGAGCCGGCGTGCTGCGCTTGTCCGGGTCTGTGCTGATCTTTACCTCGGGCACATCGGGTCATGTGCCGCGCGAGCCAGTACCCTGGCGATTCACTCGTACGGCTGCGCCCCACGCAGGCGTACGCACCGGAAGGCGATGCGTAGTGGAGAGGCGGTCCGCCCGATGACCGAAGTCCCCGACCCCGAGGTCGTGGAGCTGGCGACCAAGATCTTCGATCTGGCCCGGCGGGGACAGACCGAGCCGCTCGTGGCGTATGTCGACGCGGGCGTTCCGGCCAACCTCACCAACGACCGCGGCGACTCGCTCGTGATGCTCGCCGCCTACCACGGCCACTCCGACGCGGTGCGTGCGCTGCTGGAGCGCGGCGCCGAGGCCGACCGTGTGAACGACCGAGGCCAGACCCCGCTCGCCGGGGCCGTCTTCAAGGGCGAGCCGGACGTGATCAAGGCCCTCCTGGAGGGCGGCGCCGACCCGTCCGCGGGCACGCCCTCGGCGCTCGACACCGCCCGGATGTTCGGCCGCACGGAACTGCTCGAACTGTTCGGCGAGCACTGAGCCGACCGGTCTGACCTGGAACGACAACGAAAACGGGGGAGGCGGTAAAGGGCCGCCGAAATTTCGGTCGCGGCAGACGGAAGTGCCGAGTCATCATGACGACGTGGTTCACGGACGTGATGGTTGGGCAGGTTTTGCCGCACCGCGCGGGCCGTGACGCGGTCCGCAAGGGCCACCGACGAGAGGCAGAGGAAGATGGTCTACAGCAAGCAGGAAACGGCGGGCGCTCCGACGTGTTGTCACGCGGCCAGGTAGTACACGTCCCCGGTTGCGTCGACGCTTGATGTGAGGCTGTTTCCCATGTTCGATCCGGTCATAGCGCCCAGCGGTACGCTGCTCGGCCTGCTCCAGCGGGGCCGCGGCGACGGCACACTGCACGCGCTCACCGCCCCGCGCCCCGAGGCGCTGGCGGCGTTGAACCACTGTGTGCTGCGCGATCCCCGCCACGACTGGCAGGTGGAGAACCGCTCCCTCTACTACGCCCGCCTCTACCTCGACCTGAACGGCGAGCTGGACGAGGTCGAGGCCCATCTCTTCTGCGCCGAGGACGTGCTCGACGGCGACGAGTCCCGCACCGGGCTCGCCCTCGCCGTCCTCGGGCACCTCGCCTCCTACGGCAGGCGGGACGCGCTCGAGCTGTTGCGCAGGTACGCCGCCCACGGCTCCAACTGGGCCTGGGCCCTCGACGAACTCGCCCTCAGGGACGACGACGCGGGACTGCGCGCCCTGGCCGCTCCCGTCCTCGCCCGGTTCCCGGCCGACCCGGAGGGCGATGCCGAGCTGGCCGCCACCGTCCGGGACGCCTTCGAGCCCCGTCCGTGGCGGCTGTGGGCGGAGGATCCGCGCGAATCCGTCGCCGCACGCGTGCGGGCCGCTCACGAGACGGGCTGCTTCGACCGCTGGCAGCGGCAGATGCGGCCCTCCGGCCCCCGCCCGGGCTGGAGCGTGCAAGCCGTCTTCGCGTGGGCACAGCAGGGCATCGAGCGCGGAGCCGCCCTCCATGTGCCGGCCGCCCGCTGCCTCAGCGCCGTGGCGGGGCCCGAGGACCGGGCCGAGATCGTCCAGGCGGCGAAGGACGGCACCGACGGAGCACGGTGCACGGCTCTGCGGTACCTCGCCGACGGCAACGATCCCGAGGCCCTCGACCTGATCGAGGGCGCCGTGGCCACTGGCTCGACCCTCGTCGTGGACGCGGCCGTCGACGCCTTCGAGCGGATGCGCTCCCTGGCAGCCGTGGACCGGGCGCGCGGCTGGGCCCGGCGCCCGGATCCGCTGGGCGCCGCCGCCGGACGCGTGCTCGCCTGCCGGGGCGGGGTCCAGGACCGAGACCTGGTCCTCGCGGCGCTACGGGAGGCCGTACGGGGCGAAGGTCCTGACGCGCCGACCCTGTGGACCCTCGTGGACGGCACCGGCCGGCTGGGGATCGTCTGCGCCGCACCCGTGCTGCGCCACATCTACCGCGAGACCGCCTCCTCCCATCTGCGCGGCCGGGCCGCCCGGGCCCTCGCCGCCACCGACCCCTCCTTCGCCACCGGCTTCGCCGTCGAGTGCCTGTGGGACTGCGAGGAGACCACCCGGGAGATCGCCGCCCGGCACGCCGAGACCGGAGACATCCGCGTCGTCGAGCGACTGCGCCGGCTCGCCTCCGACCCGGCCGAGGAGGCCGAGGTACAGACGGCCGTACGCAGCCGGATAGGTCCCGAGGAGACCGCTGTGTGACCCCCCTCCCGCAAGGAGGCCGGGGCGGAATCGCGCCTCCAGGGTGAACTGGGGGTGACCCGCGGGTCAGGAGGGCATGGACACCCCCTGACCTGCACGGGTGCGCATCGGACGCTCATGGGACGTTCCTCGTCCGGAAAGATCCACGTTGACGCGGCCACGTCCGGCACGGCGACAACACCGGTATGCGCGTCGTCATCGTGACCGAATCCTTTCCCCCCGACGTGAACGGCGTGGCCCACTGCGCGCTCCAGACCGCCCGGCATCTCGTCGCGCGCGGCCACGCCCCCGTCGTCGTCGCCCCGGCCCCCGCACCCGGGCACAAGCCCGACACCGGTGCGCCGTGCCCCGTCGTCCACGTCCCGTCCCTCCCGCTCCCCGGCTACCCCCAGGTCCGCGTCGCCCTCCCCAGCCGCCGCCTGGCCGCCACCCTCGTCGAGCACCGTGCCGACGTGGTCCACCTCGCCAGCCCCTTCGTCCTCGGCGTGCGCGGCATGGCCGCCGCCGCCCGCCTCGGCCTCCCCGCCGTCGCCGTCTACCAGACCGACCTGGCCGGCTACGCCCGCACCTACATGGGCGCCGGAGAGGCCGCCGCGTGGCGCCGCATCCGCTCCGTCCACGGCGCCGCCGACCTCACCCTCGCCCCGTCCAGCGCGGCCCTGCGCGACCTGGAGACCCATGGAGTGCCCCGGGTCGAGCTGTGGCCGCGGGGCGTGGACACCGAACGTTTCCGGCCGGACCGGCGCGACGAGGCACTGCGCCGCGAACTCGCCCCGAACGGCGAGCTGATCGTCGGCTACGTCGGCCGGCTCGCCCCCGAGAAGCAGGTCGAACTCCTCGCCGGTGTCCGCGGTCTGGAGGGCGTCCGGGTCGTGATCGTCGGCGACGGCCCCAGCCGGCCCGGCCTGGAACAGGCCCTGCCCGGCGCCGTCTTCCTCGGTCGGCGCACCGGTGACGACCTCGCCCGGATCTTCGCCTCCTTCGACGTCTTCGCGCACACGGGCCCCTTCGAGACCTTCTGCCAGACGGTCCAGGAGGCCATGGCCAGCGGCCTGCCGGTGGTGGCGCCCGCCGCGGGCGGACCGCTGATCTGGTCGCCCACGGGCACACCGGGCTGCTCGTACCGCCGCGCGACGCGACCGCCGTCCGGGACGCGATACGGTCCCTGGCCGCCGATCCCGGACTGCGGGCGGCCTTCGGCGCCGCCGGACGGGCCACCGTCGAGGGCCGCACCTGGGCGGCCGTCGGCGACCGGCTCATCGGGCACTACACGAAGGTGCTCGCGGGTCGCCGGACGGCGGTGGCGGCATGAGAGGCTCCCGCCCCGGCAGCGGCCGCCAGGCGCTCCGGATCGTCCGGCTCGCCAACTTCGTCGCCCCCTCGTCCGGCGGCCTGCGCACCGCGCTGCGCGAACTCGGCAAGGGCTTCAAGGCCGCCGGACACGAACCCGTCCTCGTCGTCCCCGGCGAGCGCAGGAGCGACCACGAGACCGAGCAGGGGAGGGTGATCACCCTCCCCGGGCCGCTGCTGCCCGGCACCGGCGGTTACCGCGTCCTCGCCGACAAGCGGCGGGTGGCCCGGCTCCTGGAGGAGCTCGCGCCGGACCGGCTGGAGGTGTCCGACCGCACGACCCTGAGGTGGACCGGCAGGTGGGCGCGGCGCGCCCGGGTCCCGTCCGTGATGGTCTCCCACGAGACGGCCGACGGAGTGCTGCGCACCTGGGGCGTGCCCGAGGGAGCCGCCCGGCGCGCCGCCGACGCCCTCAACGTCCGTACGGCCCACACCTACTCGCGCGTGGTGTGCACCACCGAGTTCGCCGAGCGGGAGTTCGTGCGGATCGGGGCCCGCAACGTCGTCCGGGCCCCGCTCGGCGTCGACCTGGCGCAGCGGCACCCGGCGCTGTACGACCCGCAGTTGCGCGCCCGGCACGCGCGGGGGGACGAGACGCTGCTCGTGATGTGCTCGCGGCTGTCCGTGGAGAAGCGGCCCGGCACGGCGCTGGACGCCCTGGAGACGCTGTGGCGGCGGGGGCGGCGGGCCGTGCTGGTGGTGGCCGGGGACGGTCCGCTGCGCTTGCGGCTCGAACAGCGGGCGCGCGCGAGCGGTCTGCCGGTCACCTTCCTCGGGCACGTCTGCGACCGCGGACTGCTCGGCGCGCTCCAGGCGTCCGCCGACGTGGCCCTCGCGCCGGGGCCCGCCGAGACGTTCGGGCTCGCCGCGCTGGAGGCCATGGCCTGCGGCACACCCGTCGTGGCGAGTGCGTCGTCCGCGCTGTCGGAGGTGATCGGCTCCGCCGGGGCCGTCGCCGCGGACCACGGGGAGGCCTTCGCGGACGCTGTGGACCGTTTGCTGGAGCACCTGGAGGCGGACCGGCGCGAGGCGGCACGGGCGCGTGCGGAGTGCTTCGGCTGGGACGCGGCGGTCGACGCGTTCCTCACCGCGCACGACGCGGCCGTCCCGGTGCGTCCGGCCCGGCCGTTGCCCGGGAGTGTGGCATGAGACCCCGTCGGTGGGAGGGGTCTTCGCGGCACGAGGGGGCCTCGCGGGGCGAGGCGCCGCTGCGGTTCGTGGCCCTCGGGGACTCGCTCACCGAGGGCGTGGGGGATCCCGTCGGCGCCGGGGCGTGGCGCGGCTGGGCCGCGCTGCTCGCGGACGGGCTCGCCGACGAGCCGGTCGCCTTCACCAACCTCGCGGTGAGCGGCTCGCAGACCAGGGACGTGCTGGAGCGGCAGCTGCCCGCCGCGCTGGAGGTGCGGCCCGACCTCGTGTCCGTCGTCGTGGGCGTCAACGACACCCTGCGCTGCACCTTCGACATACGCGCCGTGGCCGCCCGGCTCGACCGGGTGTACGCGGCCTGCACCGGGCAGGGGGCGGTCCTGCTCACCGCCTGCCTGCCCGACCCGGGCACGATGCTCGGTCTGCCGGGCGCCCTCGCGCACCCGCTGGCCCGGCGGCAACGGGCCGTGAACACGGTGGTGCACGCCCTGTCCGAGCGGTACGAGGCTCTGCACCTGCACGCGTGCGAGGGCGACTGGACCACCGACCGTGCCATGTGGAGCGCGGACCGGCTGCACCCCGCCGAACGCGGGCACCGGCAACTCGCCCTGCGCTTCCACGCGCTGCTCGCCGAGCGCGGCCTCGCCACGGGGCCCGCGCCCGCGCCCGAGCCCGAGTTCCCCGTCCCGACGACCTCGGCGAGCCTGTGGTGGCTGGCCACGGCCGGCACCGGCTGGGTGGCGCGCCGCTGCACCGATCTGCTGCCCCAGCTCCTGACCCTGGCCGCCGACGAACTCCGGCACCGCGCCCGGGGCACGAGCGCCCGGCTCGACCTGAGGGCCTCGGCCGCGGTGTCCGCCGCGCTGGCGGCCCTGTCGGTGCCGGGCCAGGCGGACGCGGCCTAAGTGTATCGATCACGAGGGTTGTGGACACCGGCCGGGCTCGGGGCCCGCCGTCCGGCCAGGTGCGGACGCGCGGCCCAGCGGCGGCGGACGGCCACGAAACGGAGCGGTGTGCCGGGGACCGCCTGGGCGGCGGCCGGGAGGTCGGCGGCGCGGACCACGGCGATCACCGGGTAGCCCCCGGTGGTCGGATGGTCGGCGAGGAACACCACCGGCCTGCCGTCCGGCGGGACCTGCACGGCGCCCAGCACCATGCCCTCGCTGGGCAGTTCACCCGGCCGGGCCCGGTCCAGGGCGGGGCCCTCCGTGCGCAGCCCGATGCGGTTGCTCGCGGAGGACACCGAGAACGCCCGGGAGACGAAGGTGCGTACGGCCCCCGGGGTGAACCAGCCGTCCCGCGGGCCGAGTGTCACCCGGAGGACCAGCTCGGCCGGTGGCGCCGGCTGCGGGACGACGTCCACGCGCGCGTGCCCGCCCGTCGGCCGGCCCAGGGGCAGCACCGTGCCGTCCGTGAGCGGGGGCGGGCCGAGCCCCGACAGCAGGTCCGTGGACCGGCTGCCGAGCACCGGCTCCACCGCGACGCCGCCTGCGAGCCCCACGTAGGCGCGCACGCCCGACACCGCGGGACCGACGTCCAGCAGCGCCCCCGCGGGCACCCGAACCGGCGCACCCCAGGCGGCGGGCCGTCCGTCCACCGTGACCCGGCAGGGCGCGCCCGCGACCGCCACGGTGACGGGGGAACGGGGCCTGAGGGAGCAGCCGTCGAGGGTCGTCTCCAGCACGGCCGCCCCGGGTGGGTTGCCGACGAGCCGGTTGACGAGGTCCGCGGCGGGCCGGTCCAGCGCCCCGGAGCGGGGCACGCCGAGATGGGCATGGCCGGGGCGGCCCGCGTCCTGCACGGTCGTGAGGGCCCCGGCCCGGACGACGGCGAGCGCGCGGTCCGTCATGACCCCGCCTCGGGGACGAACCGCACGCGCGTGCCCGGCGACAGCAACGCGGCGGGTACGCGCGCGTCGTCCCACAGCACCACGTCCGTCGTGCCGATCAGCTGCCAGCCGCCCGGCGACGAGCGCGGGTACACGCCGGTGTACGTGCCCGCCAGGGCGACCGACCCCGCGGGGACGGCCGTGCGGGGCGTCGCCCGGCGCGGGACGTCGTAGCGGGAGGGGAGTCCGGTGAGGTAGCCGAAGCCGGGGGCGAAGCCGCAGAAGGCGACCCGGAACTCGGTGGCGCCGTGGATGCGGGCGACCTCCAGTTCCGGCACGCCCCAGTGGCCGGCGACGTCGGCCAGGTCCGGGCCGTCGTAGCGCACCGGGATCTCCACGACCTCCCCCGCGCGCGGGGGAGCGGGCGGCAGGTGGGCGGCGGTCAGTTCGGCGGCCAGCCGGGCGGGGGCGTCGAGGCCGTCGAGGAGGACCGTGCGGGCCGCCGGCACGATCTCGCGGGCCGTGAGCGATCCTTCCGCGCGGCGCCGCAGCAGCTCCGCGTGCAGGGCCTGGGCCTCGTCGTCCGAGGAGACCTCGACGAGCAAGGCGTCCTCGCCGACGGGCAGCACGTTCATGCGAAGGCCTCCACCCGGACCCCCGAGGCCTCCAGCCGCTCGCGCACCCGGCGCGCCAGCTCCACCGCGCCCGGGGTGTCGCCGTGCAGGCACAGCGAACGCGCGCGGACCTCGACGCGCGTCCCCGAGCGGGAGACGACCTCGCCGGAACGGGCCAGGCGCAGGGAGCGGTCCACGACGGCGTCCGGGTCGGTGACGACGGCGCCCTCCAGGGTGCGCGGCACCAGGATGCCCTCGTCGGTGTACGCCCGGTCCGCGAACGCCTCGGTGACGACCGGCAGCCCGGCCTTCCCGGCCAGCTCCAGCAGGCGCGAGCCGGGCAGTCCGAGCACGGGCAGCGCGGTGTCCGCGAGGAGCACGCCGTCGACGACCGCGGCGGCCTGCTCCTCGTCGCGCACGACCCGGTTGTAGAGCGCGCCGTGCGGTTTGACGTAGGCGACGCGGGCGCCCGCCGCGCGCGCGAAGACCTCCAACGCGCCGATCTGGTAGGCGACTTCCGCCGCCAGCTCGGCGGGCGGCACGTCCATGGCGCGCCGCCCGAACCCGGCCAGGTCCCGGTAGGAGACCTGGGCGCCGATCCGGACCCCGCGCTCGGCCGCCAGCTCGCACACCCGGCGCATGGTGGCGGCGTCCCCGGCGTGGAAGCCGCACGCCACGTTGGCGCTGGTGACGACGGACAGCAGTCGTTCGTCGTCGGTGAGCCGCCAGCGGCCGAAGCCCTCGCCGAGGTCGGCGTTCAGGTCGATCGAGGTCATGTGCGGTGTCTCCTGTCAGGCCACGCGGTACTGCTCGTCGCGGGCGTCGGTGAGGAACATCTGCCCCGGGGCGTGCGTGAGGGCGAAGGGCGGACGCGACGCCGTCACGGCCGCCTGCGGGGTCACCCCGCAGGCCCAGAAGACCGGGATGTCGTCCGGCTCGGTGTCCACCGGGTCCCCGAAGTCGGGGCGGCCGAGCTCGTCGATGCCGAGGCCCGCGGGGTCACCGCAGTGCACGGGGCTGCCGTGCACCGCCGGCAGCAGACTGCTCTCCCGGATCGCCGCCGCCAGATGCCGGGGCGGCACCGGCCGCATGGACACCACCAGCGGCCCGTGCAGCCGCCCCGCCGGCCGGCACTGGCGGCTCGTCACGTACATCGGGACGTTGCGGCCCTGTTCGACGTGGCGGATCGGCACGCCCGCCTCGCCGAGTGCCCATTCGAAGGTGAAGCTGCACCCGATGAGGAACGACACCAGGTCGTCCCGCCAGTACGCGCGCACGTCCGTCGGCTCGTCCACCAGCTCGCCGTCCCGCCACACCCGGTAGCGTGGCAGGTCGGTGCGCAGGTCCGCGCCGCCGGCCAGCACGGTGCTCCAGGAGCCCGCGTCCGTGACGTCCAGGACCGGGCAGGGCTTGGGATTGCGCTGGCAGAACAGCAGCATGTCGTAGGCCCAGTCGGCGGGGACCGAGATCAGGTTGGCCTGCGTGTGGCCCGCCGCGACCCCGGCCGTGGGGCCCGTCAGGCCGTCCCGGAAGCGGGCCCGGGCGGTTGCGGGGCTCCACGCGTGTGCCTGCTCGTCGACCAGGACGACGGGACGGTCCTCGGTCCCGGTGCTCGTGGGGTTCACGCGAGCTCCTTCCCGCGCGTCTCCGGCAGCCCGAGCAGTGCCAGCGCCGCGATGCCGTAGCCGATCGCTCCGAAGACGAGCGCGCCGCCGACGCCCCAACTGTCGGCCAGGAACCCGACCGTCGTCGGGAACACGGCACCGACCGCGCGACCGGTGTTGTACGTGAAGCCCTGCCCCGTCCCGCGCACCGCCGTCGGGTACAGCTCGCTCAGGTAGGACCCGAAGCCGCTGAAGATCGCCGACATGCAGAACCCGAGCGGGAATCCGAGCACCAGGAGAAGGGTGTTGGCCCCGCTCGGGATGTTCGCGTAGGCCAGGATGCACAGCGCCGACAGCAGGGCGAAGAGCCAGATGTTGCGCCGCCGGCCCAGCTTGTCGGTGAGGTAGCCGCCGGTCAGGTAGCCGATGAAGGCGCCCGAGATGAGGAACGTCAGATAGCCGCCGGTGCCGACGACCGACAGGTCGCGCTCGGACTTCAGATACGTCGGCACCCAGGTGGCCAGCGTGTAGTAGCCGCCCTGGACACCGGTCGAGAGCAGTCCCGCGAAGAGGGTGATCCGCAGCAGGCCGGGCTTGAAGATCGCCGTGAACGAGCCCTTGTCGGAACTCTGTTCACGCGCCGCGGCTGCCTCGGGGGCGTCGTGCACACTGCGCCGCAGCCAGATGACGAGCAGTGCGGGCAGCGCCCCGGTCCAGAACATGATGCGCCAGGCCAGGTCGTCGCCGGCGACGGAGAAGACCAGGGTGTAGACGATCACCGCCAGGCCCCATCCGACGGCCCAGGAGCTCTGGATCGCGCCCAGCGTGCGCCCCCGGTTCTTCGCACTCGCGTACTCGGCGACCAGGATCGCGCCGACCGCCCACTCGCCGCCGAAGCCGAGGCCCTGGAGCGCGCGGAAGACCAGCAGCGTTTCGTAGTTGGGCGCGAAACCGCAGGCGACGGTGAACACCGCGTAGGTGATCACCGTGACCATCAGGGCCCGCACCCGGCCGACGCGGTCCGCGAGGACGCCCGCGAGGGCGCCGCCGACCGCGGAGACCACCAGTGTGACCGTGGTGAACAGACCGGTCTGACCGCTGTTCAGACCGAAGTAGGCGGACAGCGCGACCATGCTGAGCGGCAGCGTGAAGTAGTCGTACGAGTCCAGGGCATAGCCGCCGAAGGCACCGGCGAAGGCGCGGCGGCCGCGCGGGCCGAGGGCGCGCAGCCAGCCGAACGCCCCGTCGTCCTGGGTGCGTTCGATGGTCGCGGGGTGTGTGTCGTCGGTCAGGGCCTCACGGGGAGGGGTCGTGCTCATGGGCACCTCGCAAAGGGAGGACGGAGGGTGCTTCGGAGTGAGCCGTGCCGTACGGAGGCGGTCGGGACCGTGGTGGGAAACGGCCCGCCGCCGCGACGCTGTGCGTAGCACCGTAGAGGATTGTTCAACGATCCCTCAATACCCATGTTGGTTTGTTCTTGTGATCTGCGCTTGAATTCCGGCATGGCAGAGCAGCTGAAGGACCTCGCCGACGACCGGGCCCTCCTCGGGCGCACCAGCACCGCGGAACGGGTCTCGGACATCCTCAGGAGCCGGATCGCCGAGGGCTACTTCCCGCCCGGCACCCGCCTGTCGGAGGACAGCATCGGCGGCGCGCTCGGCGTCTCGCGCAACACGCTGCGCGAGGCGTTCCGCCTGCTCACGCACGAGCGCCTGCTCGTCCACGAACTGAACCGGGGCGTCTTCGTCCGGGTCCTGACCGTGGAGGACGTCGAGGACATCTACCGCACCCGGCGGCTCGTCGAGTGCGCCGTCGTCCGGGGCCTCGGCGAGCCCCCGTACGGCCTGGAGGGGCTCGCCGGGGCGGTCGCGCAGGGGCGGGCGGCGGCCCGGGAAGGTGACTGGAAAGCGGTGGGTACCGCGAACATCCACTTCCACCGGGAGCTGGTCGCCCTCGCCGCGAGCGAGCGCACCGCCGAGCTGATGCGCAGCGTCTTCGCCGAACTGCGGCTGGCCTTCCACGTGGTGGACGAACCAGAGCGACTGCACGAACCGTACATCGCACGAAATGTCGCAATTCTGGAGGCGCTTCAGGGTGGCGACCGCGAGAAGGCCGAGCGCCTGCTCGCCGGATACCTCGACGACTCCCTGGAGCGCGTGGTCGAGGTGTACCGGCGGCGGGTCGGCGAGGACGGCTGAGGGCCCCGGCCCGAGGGGCGCACCGCGTCGTTTGGGCGGTTGTCAGACCCAGGACCTAGTCTGTGCACCGTGACTTCGCCTGCATCGACGGACAGCGTTCCGCCCCAGCTCAGCGCGGGGCCGCGCCCCGCGCCGGGGCCGGCCGCCGACGAGGGCCTGGCGCGGCGCCTGCGCGCGCTCGCCTGCACCGCGCCGCTGCACGACCTGGACGCGCGCAAGGCCAACCTGGCCGGCGAGTACTCGGTGTACGGCATGGCGGAGGTGGCCCTCTCGGCCATCGACCTGGTCACCCTGAACATGGACTTCGACACGGGCGCGGACCACGACCAGATCGTCGCCCGCCTCATCCCGCGCATCGCCGCCCAGGCGCCGCAGCGCCCCGCCGCCGAGCACGAACGCGTCGCCCGCTGGGTCCTGGAGAACCTGATCAACGTCGGCAGCGTCGACCGCGGCTTCCGCGCGGTCTACGGCACGTTCGCCGCGGACGGCACCTATGTGCGCCGTGACTACGACTTCAAGCTGCTCGAGGAGGTCCCCGGCCCCGGCGGCACGGTCTACCTCCGCACCACGGACGAGGCGGTCAACGTCCTCGTCGGCGCCCTCGACACGGACGTCACCAGCGCGCAGATCGCCGCCGAGGTCAAGCTGGAGGTGCTGATCAGCCGCGGCCGGCTCGCCGACGCCCAGCTCGCCGCCGAACAGGCCCGCTACCGCACCGTGCAGTACTCGGAAACCCTGCGCCGCGCCCTGGACGCGACCCGGCGCAACGTGCGCGCGGTGGACTGGCTCTCCGCCGTGCCCGACATGATCGCCGAGGCCCTGGAGCACGTGGCCGACCGCTACCGCCACGAGAACGCGATCCTCACCAACATCCGCAAGGCGCGCGACGAGTCCGAGGACCCCGAGCACAAGCGCCGCACCGCCGAGCTCGTCGACATCGTCAAGGACTGCATCCGCCGGCACACCCAGCTGCAGTCCCGGCTGCTGGAAGCCGGACCGCTGTTCCGCGCCGAGCAGGACCGTCAGGCCTTCGCCACCCCGATGACGACCTCGGGGACAGACCTCTACGGGCACCTCCTCTCGCCCGTCCTGCCGCTGCCGCTGGAGCAGGCCGTCCGCGTCACCGACGCCTTCTTCGGCCGCGGCACCGGGCTGCGCACACCGGTGTCCGTCCGGGTCGGCGACCTGGTCGACATACTGCTGACACCGCCGGTGGAGCGCGAGCACCTGGGCGCGGAGATGCCCGAGCCCGACCTGATCGCCACGCCGGACGACAGCCGGTTCAGCGAGGAGCAGCTGGCGGCCGCGCAGGAGCTGCTCGACCTGCCGGCGGACGCGCCGCGCCGCTTGTCGGGGCTGCTGGCGCAGGCCCGGCGGCAGGACCCGGAGCTGCCGTACCTGGTGGCTCTGCTGGCGGTGCACGCCGCCAGCCCGCCGGTGGGCACGGCCTACCGGCAGGGCGAGCAGAAGCTGCTGTTCGCCGTGGACGACGGGACCGAGCTCGACGACCCGGAGTTCGGCGGGGCCGACCTCATCGTCGGGACGGCACTGCTGGACGCGGCGGGGATGGCGGCGGACAGGACGGAGGCCGCGTGATGCCTCCCCCGGTGGCCGGCCGCGGCGCCGTCGTGGCCGGTCGCACAGTTCCCCGCGCCCCTGAGGGCGTGGCCCGCCCTCTCATCTACAAGGTCAAGGAGTTCACGTCGTGAGCGAGCACGTCGAGTGGGGCGACGCGGAGAGCCCGGCCCCGGCGGCCACCACCGCCGTCACTCCCGCCGACGCCGCCGACGCGGCTCGGCTCGTGTCGTTCGGGCTGCAGCCCAAACTGCAGCCCGCCCGCGACCAGGAGTACGCGGATCTGCTCCGCAGGTACCGCGAGGACCCGCCGTTCGCGCGGCTCGCGGACGCCGTGGCGACCGGGCTCGGCCTGATCGTGCTGGAGGTCTCCCCGCGCGCGGGCATGGCCGTGACCGCCGCAGAGGACTCGGTCTTCGCCGTCCGCATGGGCGACTACGCGCGTCGTACGTCCGCCGACGGCGCCGACCGGTTCCTGCACGGGCTCGCCCATCTCGCCGTCGCCGCCATGGCGTTCCCCCGCCCCGAGGACCTCGCCGACGACGGCTACATCGGCCGGGTCACGGTCAACGGCGTCGACGCCTTCGTCCGCCAGGCCTGCCGCCGGCTGGAGGAACGCGCCGAGGAGCAGGGCGAGAACACCGACCCGGCCACCGACGCCCCCGGCCTCGAGGCCGCCTGGCGGATCTGGGTGCGGCGCAGCGCGACCGGCGCCACCAAGGACGCCCGCCGCCTGGCCGGTTCGACCACCGGCATCGTCGCCAAGGCCGCCGCGTTCCTCACCGAGTCCGGCTTCCTCCAGCGCACCGGCGACGACCACGGCGGCACGTACCGCACCACCGCGCGCTACCAACTCCAGGTCCGCGACATGGCCGGCAGCGCCGCCCTGGCCGAACTGCTGGAGCTGGGCGTCGTCCCGGTCACCGACGGCACGCCGACGCTGCTGCCCGCCGAGGAGAGCGACGACCTGGAACTGGTCGCCGACGCCGGGCTGCCCTTCCACTCCTCCTGAACCCCCCACTTCCTTCACTTCACGAAGACTTACGAGAGTCCGCCATGTACGAGCTGTCCCGGGTCCGCCTCTACTCGATCGGTCCCGCCGGTGCGCGCTACGCCGACACCGTGCTTGACCTGCGGGGCGTGGGCGAGGTCGTGCCCGACCCCGCGCCCACGCAGGCGGAGTTCTTCGAGGAGGAGCCGGTCGGCCCGCCGCGCCGGCCCGCGCCCGCTGGCGTGCTCTTCCTGGAGAACGGCGGCGGCAAGTCGGTGCTGCTCAAGCTGATCTTCTCCGTGATGCTGCCGGGCCACCGCAACACCCTCGGCGGCGCCAGCTCCGGCGTGCTGCGCAAGTTCCTGCTCGCCGACGACTGCGGACACGTCGCCCTGGAGTGGCAGCACGTGCTGACCGGCGAGTGCGTCGTCGTCGGCAAGGTCAGCGAGTGGCGCGGACGACAGGTCTCCAATGATCCGCGGAAGTTCGCCGAGGCCTGGTACTCCTTCCGGCCCGGCCCCGGACTGAGCCTCGACAACCTCCCCGTGGCCGAGGCCACCGCGGTACGGGCCCCGGCCGAGGGCCAGTCCCGTGCCCGTGGGCGGCGCCGCACCATGAAGGGCTTCCGCGACGCCCTCACGGAGGCGGGCAAGACCTACCCGCACCTGGAGGTCCACTGGGAGGAGATCCACGACCGCTGGATCGAGCACCTCGGCGACCTCGGCCTCGACCCCGAACTCTTCCGCTATCAGCGCGAGATGAACGCCGACGAGGGCGAGGCGGCCGGTCTCTTCGCCGTCAAGAAGGACGCCGACTTCACCGACCTGCTGCTGCGTGCCGTCACCGACACCCGGGACACCGACGGGCTCGCCGACCTGGTCAGCGGCTTCGGCAACAAGCTGGGCCGGCGCGCCGAGCTGATCGCCGAACGCGACTTCACCGCCGGGTCCGTCGACCTCCTCGGGCGGATCGTCGAGGCCGCCGACACCCGCTCACGCGCGCGGGACATCCACGCCGTGGCCGAACGCCGTACCCGGACTCTGGCGCGCCGGCTGTCCGCGCGCGGCGTGCAGGAGCGGGTCCGGGCCGCCGACCTCGCCCAGCGGGTCACCGCCGCCGCGTACGCCGTCACCCACGCCGAGGCGGCCCGCGAGCGCAGCGCGCTGATCTCCGCCGAACTCGCCTACCGGCACGCCTCGCTCGCGCTCGCCGGAGCCGAGAAGTCCGCCGCCGCGCAGAAGCGAGAACTCGCCGACGCCCGCACCCTGTACGCGGCGTGGCAGGCCGCCGAGGCCGTACTGCGCCACCGCGCCGCCTCCGACCGCGTCACCCGCGTGTCCGCCGCCATCCAGGAGGCCGAGCGCGACGCCGCCCCTGCCCTGGCCGCCCGCTCCAAGGCCGCCGTCGACCTCGTACGGGCCCTGCACGCGGCCGCGGAGAAGGCCGAGAGCCACGCCAACGAGGAGGAGGAGCGCTCCGCCGCCCTCCAGGAGGTCAGCGACGCGGCCTACCGGGACTCCACCGCCGCCGCCACCCAGGCCCAGCGCGCCCGCAGCGAGATCGGCCACCTCAGGCAGCGCCTCGCCGAGGTCGAGCAGGAGACCGCCGAAGCGGTCCGCGCCGGCTGGCTCGACGACACCGCGCCCGACGCCGACCCGGCCCGCGCGGCCCTGGCCGCCAGCGACGCCGAGAAGACCGCCGTCGCCGCCTGGGACGCGGCCCGCGAGGCGTCCCGCCGCGCCACGGAACAGGCCCGGGAAGCCGCTTCCGCCGAGTCCCGCGCGGAACTGACCGCGGCCCGCGCCGCCGACGCGGCCACCGCGGCGGAGCGGTCGTACGAGGCCGAGCGCCGTACCGCCGAGGCGCTGGCGGGGGAGGAGCGGCTGGCCGAACTGCTCAGCCTGACCCCTCAGGCCCGCCCGGGCATCCCGCAGCCCCGCCACGACACGGACAGTGAGGCCACCGCGCAGCCGGCCGCCGGCGAGCAGGGGCTCACCGCCGAAGAACTCGACCGTTTCGCCGACGAACTGCGCGACCTGCTCGACGCCGCCGTCTCCTCCGCCGAACGGCAGCTGTTCGATCTGCGCACGGCAGCCGCGGACGACTCCCGCATTCTCGGCGCCCTCGGCGACGGCGGACTACTGCCGCCCGGCCCGGACGTGCTGGCCACGGTCGAGTTCCTCGGCGAGCACGGCATTCCCGCGCTGCCCGGCTGGCGCTATCTCGCCCAGGCCGTCGACCCGGCCGACCACGCGCGCGTGCTCGCCGCCCGGCCCGAGCTCGTCGACGGCGTGATCATCACCGACCCGGACTCCCACGCCCGCGCCCGGGAGGCCCTCGGCGACGCGGCGCTGCTGCCCCGCTCCGCCGTGGCGGTCGGCACCGCCGCCGCCCTGCTCGCCCCGACACCGGCCCCGGACACCGACAACGGCGACGTGTTCCTCGTCCCGCCGAACCCGGCCATGCACGACGAGCACGCCGCCGACGAGGAGCGGCAGGCGCTGCGCGCCCGGGCCGGCGAGCGGGACGAGGAGATCCGCACCCTCGCCGCCCGGCTCGGCAAGGACCGCGAACTGGCCGCCCGGCTCGCCTCCTGGCGCACCGGCTGCCCCGCAGGCCGGCTGACGGAACTGGCCCGCACGGCCCACGACACCCGCGACTTCGCCGAGGAGTCGGAGGCCGAACTGGCCGAGGCCCGGACCGCCCGGGCCGAGGCCGACGAGGTCGCCGCCGAGGCCGCGCGCGTCCGGGACGAACGGCAGGAGGCCGCGCAGAAGGCCCGCCGCTCCGCCGACGCCCTCGCCGGGCTCGCCTTCCGGCTGCGCGAGCGGGCCGGCTGGCAGGTGAAACTGCGCGAACTGGCCGACGAGGCCGCCGAGTCCGAGGCGAGTGCCCAGGCCTGCCTGGAGCGGGCCCGGGCCGCCGACGAAGACCGGCGCGCCGCCCAGCGCGCCGCGGACGACACCCGCCGCACCGCCCGTGCCCTGCGCGCCGAGCGCTCCGAGATCGCGGGCGCCCCCGACGACGTACCCGAGGACGAGGAGCAGACGCCCAAGGCCTCCCTGCCCGCGCTGCGCGAGGCCTACCGGGCTGCCTCCCAGGTGTACGAGAAGGTCGGCGTAGGCGCCGACCTGCGCGCCGAGCAGGCCCGCGCGGAGAGCGACGAGAGCGCGGCCCGCGCGGAACTGGACCGGCTGAGCAACAAGGTCCGCACCCGCGCGGAGCAGCTCCTCGAATCACCCGACGGCTCCGACGGCCCCAGCCGCCAGGCCGCCGCCGCCCGCGCCGAGGAGCTGGTGCAGCTCCTGGAGACGCGGATGTCGACCGCGAGCGAGCAGCTCGGACGGCTGCGCGGCGAGGCCGAACGTCTCGCCCCCGCCGACGACGGCGAGACCCACACCGATCTCCCAGAGGACCTCCAGCCGCGCGACACCGAACACGCGCAGACCCTGCTGCGCACGGCCACCGCCGAACTCGCCTCCCACACCGAGGCGCTGGACCGGGCACGCGAGGCCCACGCCGAACTGCTCGACGCCCACCGCGCCGCCGAGGACGCGGCGAGCGGCTTCGACGAGATCGCCGCCATGCTCCGCGACCTGCTGCGCGAGCACGCCCCGGACGAGGAGCACGACGAGCCCGAGCCCTATGCCGGCAGCCCGGAAGAGGCCCGCCAGGCGGCCGCCGAGGCCCGTCGCTCCCTGCGCGGCTGCGCCGCCGACCTGTCCGCCGCCGAGGCCGCCGTCCGCGAGGCGAGCGACATCCTCGTCCGGCACGCCAACTCCACGCGCTACGAGCAGGTCCGCACCCCGGCCCGGCAGCAGATCCGTGAACTGCCCGCCTCCGCACTGCCCGAGCACGCCCAGAAGTGGGCGGACGCCTTCGCACCCCGCCTGCGTGTCCTCACCGACGAACTGGAGCAGCTGGAGCGCAACCGCGACTCGATCGTGGACCGCCTGCGCGGCCTGGTCGAGTCGGCCCTGGCCACCCTGCGCTCCGCCCAGCGCCTCTCCCGCCTCCCGGAGGGCCTCGGCGAGTGGTCGGGGCAGGAGTTCCTCCGCATCCGTTTCGAGGAGCCCGACCAGGCCACGCTCACCGAGCGGCTGGGCGAGGTCATCGACGAGGCGACCCGCGCCGCCGTCAAGAAGAACTCCGACCTGCGCCGCGACGGCATGTCCCTGCTGCTGCGGGGTGTCGCCGCCGCGCTCCAGCCCAAGGGCGTCGCCGTCGAGATCCTCAAGCCGGACGCGGTGCTGCGCGCCGAGCGGGTCCCCGTCGGGCAGATGGGTGACGTCTTCTCCGGCGGGCAGCTCCTCACGGCAGCCATCGCCCTGTACTGCACGATGGCCGCCCTGCGGTCGAACGACCGGGGCCGCGACAAGCACCGGCACGCCGGCACGCTGTTCCTCGACAACCCCATCGGCCGCGCCAACGCCACGTACCTGCTGGAGCTCCAGCGGGCGGTGTCGGACGCTCTCGGTGTGCAGCTCCTGTACACCACGGGCCTGTTCGACACCACCGCGCTGGCCGAGTTCCCCCTGGTCATCCGCATGCGCAACGACGCCGACCTGAGGGCGGGCCTGAAGTACATCAGCGTCGAGGAACACCTCCGCCCGGGCCTGCCGCAGCAGCCCGAGGCGGGAGAGGCGGTCCACAGCGAGATCACGGCGACCAGGATGTACAAACGCCCGGCGTCCACAACGCCCTAGGGGCGCGGGGAACTGCGCGACCGCCCACGACGGTCGCGCAGCCGCCCACGGTCAGGCGTCCTCCCGCAGGAGATCCGCGCACTTCTCGCCGATCATCATGGTCGTGATGCACGGATTCACGGTGACCAGGTCCGGCATCACCGACCCGTCGGCCACCCGCAGCCCCTCGACTCCCTTGACCCGCAACCGCGCGTCCAGGGGGGCCGACGGATCATCGTCCGCACCCATCTTCACCGTGCAGGACGGGTGGTAGACGGTGTTGTGCGTCGTGTGGATGTAGTCGAGCAGTTCGTCGTCCGTCCGCACGTCCGGCCCGGGTGCCAGCTCGGCCCCGGCCCACCCGCTGAGCGCCGGCTGCTCGACGATCCGCCGGGCCAGTCTCAGCCCGTACGTCATGACGCGCACGTCGTGCTCGTGCGTGAAGTACCGCGGATCGACCTTCGGCTTGTCGCGGTAGTCCCGCGTCCGCAGCCGCACCGTCCCGCGCGATCTCGCCCGTGTCACGTTGGGGGTGAGGCAGAACGCGTTCTCGGAGGTGGGGTAGCCGTGCCGGGCGGTGTTCATGTCGAACGGCACGGACCCGTAGTGGAACATCAGGTCCGGCCGGTCGAGCCCCGGCTCGGTGTCGTAGAAGATGCCCGCCTCCCACCACTGGCTGGACGTGGTGGGCATGGGCTGCCGGGCCTCCCACATGATCACGCCCTCGGGATGGTCCTGGAGGTTCTCCCCGACGCCGGGCGCGTCCACGACGACGTCGACACCGACGTCGCGCAGATGCCCCGCCGGACCGATGCCCGACAGCATCAGCAGCTTCGGTGAGTCGATCGCCCCGCAGGACACGATCACCTCGCGCCGGGCCCGTACCGTCCGGGTGTGGATCAGATCCGGGTCGAGGTACTCGGCGCCCACACAGCGCCGCCCGTCGAGCAGCAGCTTCTTGGCGCGTACGCCCGTGCGTACCTCCAGGTTGGGCCGCTTGCCGAGGACCGGGTGCAGATAGGCGACCGAGGACGACTGGCGGATGTTGTTCTCGTCGGAGTTGATCTGGAACCAGTTGGCTCCCCGGACCACCGTGCGGCCGGTGTTGAAGGCGACGGTCGGGATGCCCGCCTGCGCGCACGCCTCAAGCAGAGCGGTGCCGCACGGATCGTCGCTCTTGAGCGTGCGCAGCTTCACCGGGCCGGTACGGCCGTGGTGGTCGCCGGGGGCGTCGTTGTTCTCCAGCCGGCGGTACAGCGGGAACACGTCGGCGGCGCCCCAGCCCGTACAGCCCTGTGCCGCCCAGTCGTCGAGGTCCTCGGCGGGGGCCCAGAAGGCGATGCAGGAGTTGTGCGAGGAGCAGCCGCCGAGCACCTTCGCCCGGGCGTGCCGCATGAAGCTGTTGCCGCTGGCCTGCGGCTCGACCGGGTAGTCCCAGTCGTAGCCGGACTCCAGCAGGCCCATCCAGCGCTCCAGCCGCAGGACGTCGTCGTCACCGACGTCGCTCGGGCCGGCCTCCAGCACGCACACCGTGACGGAGGGGTCCTCGGAGAGCCGGGCCGCCACCACGTTGCCCGCGGTGCCGCCGCCGACGACGACGTAGTCGAACTCATGCGTACTCATGGGTTCTCCCTCGGTCTTCAGTCGGCCGCCGGGGCGGCGACGGGAGCGGTGGCCGGGGCCTCGGAACGGTGCTCGGCGAGTACTCCCGTGCGGTGCCGCTGCACGAACCAGTAGTAGGCGAAGCCGCCGCCCGCGATGACGGCGACGAACAGCACCGCGCCCCAGCGCAGGTACCAGTGGTAGGGAGCAGCGGCGTTGTAGACCGCGGCCCGCGGCCAGATCAGGTTGAGCGTCATGGCCGCGCCCCACAGGACCGCCAGGATGTTGACCGGCAGGCCCCAGCGGCCCAGCGAGAACCGGCCCTCGCCCGCGGGCTGCCACTTCCCACGCAGCCGCGCGACCAGCAGCGGCACCGTGACCCCCAGGTAGGCGAGGTAGATCATGATGATGCCGATGCTGGTGACGACGGTGAAGATCTGCGGCTGGCGGATGTTGACCACCAGGATCGCCAGCGCCAGAACCCCGATGATCACGGTCGGCAGGACCGGCGTCTGGAACCGGGGGTGGCACCTGGCCAGCTTCGGGGACGCCGGCAGGTTGTTGTCGCGGGCCATCGCGAACGCCAGCCGGACCGCCGCCGTGTGCACGGCCAGGGCGCACACGGTCACCGCGATCAGTACGCACCACAGCATCGCCTTGCCGGCCGTCGGGCCGAGCACGTCCAGCACGATGTACTGCAGGCCGTCCGTGGACAGCTTGTCGCCCTTCAGGCTGGACACGCTCATCAGCGCGAGGAGCAGGACCAGGCCGCCCAGGACGAACGAGGCCACGATCGCCCGGATGATGGCGCGCGGCGCGTTCCGGGTCGGGTCCAGGGACTCCTCACCGAGCGAGGCGGCCGTGTCGAAGCCGTACATGACGTACGCCGAGGCCAGCGAGGCCACCAGGAAGGCGCCCAGGTAGCCGTTGCCGTAGCCCGCACCGGTGCCGTGCGTCTCCATCACGACCTGCGGACCGCGCGTGATGTGGACCGCGAACAGGATGATCAGTACGACGGTGGCGATCAACTCGATGAACACGCCCGCCGTGTTGATCCGTGCCATCAACTTGACGCCGAAGGCGTTCACGAGGGTCGTGAACAGGATCAACACCGCGGCCAGGATGACCGCGTTGGTCGCCACGTCGTACGTACCGGTGCCGTCCCCCACGAACTGGAAGAACGACGAGATCTGCGGCAGCGTCAGCTGGTAGGCCAGCGCGACGGCCGATATGGACACGATCGAGGCGATCAGCATCATCCAGCCGGCGAGCCAGCCCAGATGCGGATTGCCTATCTTCTTCGACCAGTTGTAGACGGAACCCGCGACGGGATAGCGGGCGGCGAGCTCCGCGAAGCAGAGGGCGACCATGAACTGGCCGACGAAGACCATCGGCCACGACCACCAGTAGGCCGGGCCGCCGCTGCCGTAGCCGAAGTAGAACAACTGGAAGGTGCCGGTGAGGATCGAGATGTAGCTGATCCCCGCGGCGAAGGTGTGGAAGTTGCCGAGCGTGCGTTTCAGCTCGGGTCTGTAGCCGAACTCGGTGAGTTCGGCGTCGTCCCGGCCGTGTGGGTCGGTCGACTCTGCGGTTGCTTTCATGGGCGCTTCCTCAAGGGTGTGTCGCAGGGTTGGTTCGATCAGTCGAACCAACCCTGGGGGGTGGGGCGGGTGTTGCGCCAGATGTGTTTCGTCTCGCGATACTCGGCGAGTCCCGCGGGCCCGAGTTCGCGTCCGAATCCGGACTGTTTGAAACCACCCCACTCCGCCTGCGGGACGTAGGGGTGGTAGTCGTTGATCCAGACCGTGCCGAGCCGCAACCGGGCCGCGACGCGGGCCGCGCGGGCCTCGTCGCTCGTCCACACCGCGCCGGCGAGGCCGTAGACCGTGTCGTTGGCGAGGCGCACCGCCTCGTCCTCGCTGCTGAACCGCTCGACGGTGAGGACGGGACCGAAGGACTCCTCCCGGACCACCGACATCCCCGAGGCGCACTCGTCCAGCACGGTGGGCAGGTAGTAGAAACCGTCGGCCAGGTCCTGCCGGTCCGGGCGGGCGCCGCCGCAGCGCAGCACCGCGCCCTCCGCCAGACCCCGCGTCACGTACGCCTCGACCTTGGCCCGGTGCGCCGCCGAGATCAGCGGCCCGGTCCGCGCCCGCTCGTCGAACGGCCCGCCCAGCCGGATCTCCCGCGCACGGCGTACGACCTCGTCGACGAACCGGTCGTGCAGACCGTCCTCCACGAGCAGGCGCGCGCCGGCCGAGCAGACCTGGCCCGAGTGCAGGAACACGGCGGTCAGCGCCATGTCGACGGCCGTCTCGAAGTCGGCGTCGGCGAAGACGACGTTCGGGTTCTTGCCGCCGAGTTCGAGGGCCACCTTCTTCACCGTGCCGGCGGCGGTGGCCATCAGCCGGCGGCCGGTCTCCAGGCCGCCGGTGAACGAGACCAGGTCGACGTCCGGATGCTCGGCCAGCGGGGCGCCCGCCGCCGGTCCCGCGCCCAGGACCAGATTGCCGGCGCCCGGCGGAAGACCGGCCTCCGCCAGCAGCCGCACCAGGTGGATCGCGGTGTGCGGGGTCAGTTCGCTCGGCTTGAGCACGAAGGTGTTGCCCGCCGCGAGGGCCGGGGCGACCTTCCACGCCGTCTGCAGGAGCGGGTAGTTCCAAGGGGTGATCAGCCCGCAGACGCCCACCGGCTCGTGGACCACCCGGCTGTCCACGTCGTCCCGGCCGGTGTCGACGACCCGGCCGTGCTCGCTCGCGACCAGCCGCCCGAAGTAGCGGAAGCACTGCGCGACGTCGTCGATGTCGTACCCGCTCTCCACCAGCCGCTTGCCCGTGTCCAGGGACTCCGCGCGGGCGAGCGCGTCCTTGTCCCGCTCCAGGAACCCGGCGACGCGCAGCAGCAGATCGCCCCGCTCGTGCGCCGGGGTCCGCGGCCACGGGCCCTCGTCGAAGGCCCGGCGGGCCGCGGCGATCGCCTCCGCCGTGTCCTTGCCGCCGGCCTCGTCCACGACCCCGGCCGGGGAGCCGTCGGCCGGGCAGCGGATCTCACGGGTGCGCCCGTCGACCGCGCTCCGCCACTCACCGTCAATGAACAGGTCCGGCATGTGCGCCTCCCAGCCGCTCGACGAGCCATTCGTGGAAGATCTGGATGTGGTGCTCGGTGGGGACCAGGACCCCGCCGTCGCGGTACGCCCGGGAGGCCATCGCCGGCTGAGTCCGCTCACAGGCCGCGAAATCCTGGAGGTTGACCCGGTGGAAGAGCTCCACGGACTTCGACACGTCCGCCCCGGACTCCACCACCTCCGGCGCGTACAGCCAGTCGCACTCGACGACCGTGCGGTCCTCGGCGAGCGGGAACATGCGGTGCAGGATGACGTGGTCCGGGACGAGGTTGACGAAGACGGTCGGCTTGACCGTGATGGCGTAGTACCGGCGGTCCTGGTCGGCGCTCACCTCGGGCAGCCTGCCGAAGCCCTCGCTGCCGTCGACCGTGAAGCCCTTGACCTCGTCGCCGAACTCCGCCCCGTGGCCCACGTAGTACTGGGCGGCGTAGCCGTCGGCGAACTCCGGCAGCACCTCGGTCAGTTCGGGGTGGATCGTCGCACAGTGGTAGCACTCCATGAAGTTCTCGACGATCAGTTTCCAGTTCGCCTTCACGTCATAGGTGATGCGTTTGCCGAGCGCGAGGTTCTCCGTGCCGTAATGTTCGATTGCGGCGACGTCGCCGAGCCGTTCGACGGCCGCGTGCACGACCGTCTCCTCGAAGGAGGGCGGCTCGTCGGCCAGGCACACCCAGGCATAGCCCAGCCACTCGCGCAGGGCGACGTTGATCAACCCGTACGCGACACGGTCCACGTCCGGCATCTTGATCAAGTTGGGTGCGGCGATCAACTTGCCGTCGAGGTCGTACGTCCACGCGTGGTACGGGCACTGGAGCGTGCGGCGGATCTCGCCCGACTCCTGCGTGCACAGCCGGGCGCCACGGTGCCGGCAGACATTGAGGAAGGCGCGCAGGTCGCCCTTGCGGGTGCGCGTGAGGATGACGTTCTCGCGGCCCACCTGGACGGTGCGGAAGGCGCCCGGGCGGTCGAGGTCGGCGCTGCGGACGGCGCAGAACCACATCCTCTCGAAGACGCGTTCCTGCTCCTGCCGGAAGACGTCCGGGTCGGTGTAGTAGCGCCCGGGGAGGGTGGCGATCAGGCTGGGGGTGATCGGGGTGGTCGTCACGTGCGTGCTCCTCTGAGAGGCCAAGGCAGGTCCCCTAGCGGCGGATGCGCGTCATCTTCGGGTCGAACAGCGGCTCGTCGGCGACGGTCGCCGGGACCTTCTCGCCGAGGTACTCGATGTGCACGCCCGTGCCCGTGGGCAGTCCGGCGGGCAGCCAGGCGTACGCGACGCAGCGGCCGAGCGTGTAGCCGTACGACGCGCTGGTGACGTAGCCGGCCGGGGCGCCGTCGACGTAGACCGGTTCCTTGCCCAGGACGACGGCGGCGGGGTCGTCGAGCAGCAGGGGCGTGAGGCGACGGGTGGCCTCGCTCTTGCGGGCGAGTGCCGCCTTGCCGACGAAGTCGTGCCGGTCCATGCGGACCGCGAAGCCGACACCGGCCTCGAACGGGTCGTGCTCGTCGGTCATGTCGACGCCCCAGGCGCGGTAACCCTTCTCCAGACGGAGGGAGTTGAACGCCGAGCGGCCCGCCGCGACCACGCCGAGCTCCCGCCCCGCCTCCCACAGCGTGTCCCAGAGCCGCAGCCCCAGGTCGGCGGTGGTGTACAGCTCCCAGCCGAGCTCGCCGACGTAGCTCAGCCGCATGGCCGTCACCGGGACGTGCCCGATGTACGTCTCCTTGGCGCGGAAGTAGCCGAACGCCTCGTGGGAGAAGTCGTCGGGGGTGAGCGGCTGGACGAGGTCGCGGGCGAGCGGGCCCCAGACGCCGACACAGCACGTGCCGGAGGTGACGTCCCGGATGTGGACGTCGGCGGGCGCGTACCGCAGCAGCCGGTCGAGGTCGGCGGGGGAGTTGGCACCCACCTGGAAACGGTCGGGCGCGAGGCGGGCCACGGTGAGGTCGGAGCGGATGCCGCCCGACTCGTCGAGGAGGAGGGTGTAGGTCACCGCGCCGGGCTTCTTGCGGAGGTTGTTGCTGGTCATCCGGTCGAGGAAGTCCATGGCTCCGGGGCCGGTGACCTCCAGGCGGCGCAGGGGCGTCATGTCGTAGAGGGCGACGCCCTCGCGGGTCGCCTTCGCCTCGGCCGCCGCGATGGGCGACCAGTGCCGGGCCGACCATGCGTCGCGCTCGGGGAGCGGTCCGAGGGCGTCGACGAGCGGGGCGTTCGCCTCGTACCAGTGCGGGCGCTCCCAGCCGCCGCCCTCCAGGAAGTACGCGCCGAGCTGCTGCTGGCGTGCGTGGAAGGGGCTGACGCGCAGCGGCCTCGGGTGCTCCATGGGCTGCAGCGGGTGGATGACGTCGTACACCTCGACGAACTGCTGCGCACCGCGTTCGAGGACGTACGACGGTGAGCGCTGCGCCTCCTCGAACCGCGTGAGGTCGCACTCGTGCAGGTCGATCGACGGCCGCCCGTCCACCATCCACTCGGCGACCGCCTTGGCGACACCGGCGGAGTGCGTGACCCAGACGGCTTCGGCCAGCCAGAAGCCGCGCAGCCGCCGGGACTCGCCGAGGACCGGCATGCCGTCCGGGGTGAAGGAGAAGACGCCGTTGAAGCCGGCCTCGATCTCAGCGTCGCGCAGGGCGGGCATGAGCCGCCGGCAGTCGTCCCAGCCGGGGGCCCAGTCCTCCTCCGTGAAGGGGTACGAGGACGGCATGTCCATGTTCCGGGCGCGGGCCTCGTCGTACGGCAGGACCGCGAACGGGTCGACGGGCAGGGGGCGGTGGGCGTAGGAGCCGATGCCGAGGCGGTCGGTGTGCTCGCGGAAGTACAGATCGCGGTCCTGGAAGCGGAGGATCGGCTTCGAGGCCTCCTCGGTGGCACCGCCGAGCTCGGGGAGCGGCCCGGTCCTGGCGTACTGGTGGGCCAGCGGCTGCAGCGGCACGTCGACTCCTGCCATGCGGCCGATGACCGGCCCCCAGAACCCGGCCGCCGAGACGACGTGGTCGGCCGGGAAGCTGCCCCGGTCGGTGACGACGGCGGTGACCCGGCCCTCCGACTGCTCGATGCCGGTGACCGTGTGCCGGTCCAGGAAGCGGGCGCCCCGGGCGGTGGCCCGGGTGATCTGGGCGCGGCAGGCGAGCAGGGCCCGGGCGAGGCCGTCGTCCGGGGTGTGGAAGCCGCCGAGGACCACGGACTCGTCGAGCAGCGGCCACAGTTCCTTGCAGCGGGCCGCGCTGACGATCTCGCCGCGCACACCCCAGGAGGCGGCGTAGCCGGCCCTGCGGTGCAGCTCCGCGAGGCGCTCCGGGGTGGTGGCCAGCTCCAGACCGCCGACCTGGTGGAAGCAGGAGACGCCGTCGACGTCGAGCGAGCCGAACTTCTCGACGGTGTAGCGGGCGAGGGCGGTGAGGGTCTTCGACGGGTTGGTCTGGAAGACGAGGCCGGGTGCGTGCGAGGTGGAGCCGCCCGGGGCCGCCAGGGGCCCCTGTTCGAGGACGGTGACGTCGGTCCAGCCGCGGGCGGTCAGTTCGTCGGCGAGGGAGCAGCCGACGATTCCGGCACCGATGACGACCACGCGGGGGTTCTCGGGTGTGCTGGACATGCCCCTCCTTGCCGGGACGGTGGAACGCGTTGGGAGTGGGGCGTTGGTGCTTTTCGGGTATGACGGTCCCCGGGGCAGGTGAAGGGCCCCTGGCGCGGGACGTGTGCTCAGAGCACGACCACCGAGCGCAGCACCTCGCCCCGGTGCATCTTGGTGAACGCCTCCTCCACCTGGTCCAGCGCGATGGTCTCGCTGACGAACGCGTTCAGGTCCAGCAACCCGTACAGGTACTGATCGATGAGGAACGGGAAGTCACGGCTCGGCAGACAGTCCCCGTACCAGGACGACTTGATCGCGCCGCCCCGCGAGAACACGTCGATCAGCGGCAGTTCGACCGTCATCTCCGGGGACGGCACGCCGACCTGGACCAGCAGACCGGCGTGGTCGCGCATGTAGAAGGCCTGCCGGAAGGTCTCGGGGCGGCCCACCGCGTCGATCGCGATGTCGACGCCGAAGCCGCCGGTGAGCTCCCGCACCGCCTCGACGGGGTCCGTCCCCCGCGAGTTGACGGTGTGTGTGGCGCCGAACTTCTCCGCCTGGTCGAGCTTCCTGTCGTCGATGTCCACGGCGATGACCTTCATGGCGCCGTTGAGGCAGGCGCCCGCGATCGCCGCGTTGCCCACCCCGCCACAGCCGATCACGGCGACCGAGTCACCCCGGCCGACGTTGCCGGTGTTGACCGCCGCGCCGTATCCGGCCATCACACCGCAGCCGATGAGCCCGGCTGCCTCCGGGCGCGCCGCCGGGTCGATCTTCACCGCTTGGCCGGCCGCGACCAGCGTCTTCTCGGCGAACGCGCCGATGCCGAGGGCGTTGGAGAGCGGCGTGCCGTCCGGGAGGGTCATGGGCTGAGCCGCGTTGCGGGAGTCGAAGCAGTACCAGGGGCGGCCGCGGCGACAGGAACGGCAGGTGCCGCAGGGGGCGCGCCAGGCCAGCACCACGTAGTCGCCGGGTTCGAGGTCGGTCACGCCTTCGCCGACCGCCTCGATCGTGCCCGCCGCCTCATGGCCCAGCAGGAACGGGAACTCGTCGTTGATCGCGCCTTCGCAGTAGTGCAGATCCGTGTGGCAGACGCCGCACGCCTGCACGCCGACCAGGACCTCGCCCGGCCCCGGATCGGGAACCACGATCGTCCGCACCTCGACGGGTGCGCCCTTTTCGACAGCGACTACGGCACGGACCTCGTGTGGCACGACAAGCTCCTCTGCTGTTGCGCAATGCACGATGGGTTGCGCGATGGGGAACATAGTGGGAACGCCATCGAGGAGCCGTCAAGGGGTTCGGCCCATGGTTCGAGTCAACCCTGGGAAAACGGAACGGGCCGGGCGAAACCCGCCGGACACACAACAGCGCGGGACCAGGCACTTCGCCTGATCCCGCGCTGTGCTCCGGCTGCCGACGACCGCCCGGCGCTACGTCAGAAGCCGTAGCCCATACGCCGGGACAGCTCGACCGCGGCCGCCTCCGTCCGCTTGGCCAGCTCGGGCAGCCGCTCCTCGGTCAGCCGGTACACGGGCCCGGAGACGCTGAGCGAGGCGATGACCTTGCCGTCGTGCGCCCGTACCGGAGACGCCGCTGCCGCCAGCCCGATCTCCAGCTCCTCCACCGTGATCGCGTAACCCTGCTGCACCACCGCGTCCAACTCTCCGCGCAGCATGGACGCGACGGTGGCGGTGCGTTCGGTGAAACGGTGCAGCGGGCGCGCGAGCAGGCCTTCGCGCAGGGTCGGGGGGAGGTGGGCGAGCAGGACCTTCCCGCTGGCGGTGGCGTGCAGCGGGGTGCGCCGGCCGAGCCAGTTCTGCGCCGTGACCGACGCGGTGCCGCGGGCCTGCATGATGTTGACCGCCGCGTCGTCGTCCAGCACCGCGATGTTGACGGTCTCGCCCAGCTCGTCGGCGAGTTCCCGGCAGATCGGGACGCCCTCCTGGGAAACGTCCAGCCGCACTGCCGCCGCCCCCGCGAGGCGCAGTACGCCGGCGCCCAGGTAGTACTTGCCGCGGTCCTTCGCCTGGGCCACCAGGCCGCGGTTCTCCAGAACGCCGAGCAGCCGGAACGCCGTGGACTTGTGCACGTCCAGCTCGTCGGCGATCTCGGTCACCCCCGCCTCGCCGTGCCGGGCGAGGATCTCCAGCACACTCACGGCGCGGTCCACCGACTGGACGGCACTCGCCGCGCCTCTGCCGCTCGCCTTGGCTCCGCTCTCCCTACGGTTCTCCTCCTGGCCGGACTGTTTCTGCGTGCGGGTCATGGCTGAACTCTCACCACCTGTCGGCCCGGTTTGGGCCGCATCTGCGGGAACCCCTTGACGCGACGGTCGCCCCGCCCGGATTCTGTTGCGTATAGCGCTTGCTCCTGCGCCATGTGAAACATCATGTTACTCAAGAGTCCGGATCCCGGTAGGGGACGAGCTCCCGGCAGGGGGTCCCGTCCTCGGGGTGGGACCGATGACGTGCACCAACACCTTCCCGTGCCCGGACCCGCCCAGGTCCCGGCACTCCCAGCGACTGCCTACAGTCTGGCCGAACTGGTCCGGACCATGCGTCCAGGACCGAGAGGGGGGCCCGTGATTCCCGTCTGCCGCCTCGAAGACCTCCCCAAGGGGGAGTCCTTCCGCGTCGAGACGACCCCGCCCGTCGCCGTGTTCCACACCGACGACGGCGATCTCTACGCCATCGACGACACCTGCACCCACCAGGACGCCTCCCTCTCCGAGGGCTGGCTGGAGGGCTGTCTCGTCGAATGCCCGCTGCACGCGGCCTCGTTCGACCTGCGCACCGGCGAGCCGACCTGTCTTCCGGCCCGCCGCCCCGTCCGCACCCACCGCGTCACCGTCGACGACGGCTTCATCCACCTCCACCTCGTGGCGGAAGAGGGGACAGCGGCGTGAACGCACAGCGCACGGGAACCCCCGGCACTCGTACGGGGACGGGTGCGTGTGGCGGCGGTGCCGACGCCGCGAGGAGGCGCTCCGCATGCGAACCGTGACCATCGTCGGCGCCTCGCTCTCCGGTCTCTACGCCGCCCGGGAACTGCGCGCCCAGGGCTACGACGGACGTCTCGTGATCGTCGGCGACGAACCTCACGCCCCGTACGACCGGCCTCCCCTCTCCAAGGACTTCCTCACCGGCCGCGCCGACGAGACCCACCTCGCCCTCACCGACGCCGAGGAGACCGCGGAACTCGGCGCCGAGTGGATCCTCGGCGTCCGTGCCCGTGCGCTGGACGCCCGCGGCCGGACCGTGCTGCTGGACGACGGCCGCGCCCTCTCCACCGACGGCGTCGTCATCGCCACCGGCGCCTCGGCCCGCCGCCTGCCCGGCGACACCCTGGACGGCGTGCACACGCTGCGTACCCTCGACGACGCCCGCGCCCTGCGCGAGGAACTCACCCCGGGCCCGCGCCGCGTCGTGGTCATCGGTGGCGGCTTCATCGGCGCCGAAACCGCGTCGTCATGCTCCTCCCTCGGCCACTCGGTGACCGTCGTCGAGGCCGCCCCGCTCCCGCTCGTGCCCCAGCTGGGTGCCGAGATGGCCGCCGTGTGCGCCGCGTTGCACCGCCGCGCCGGCGTGGAGCTGGTCACCGGAACGGGCGTGGCCGGACTCCGGGGCACCGCCCGCGTCACGGGAGTAGACCTCACCGACGGCCGCAGCCTTCCCGCGGACGTCGTGATCGTCGGTATCGGTGCCGTCCCCAACACCGCCTGGCTCGTCGGCTCTGCCCTGGCCCTGCGGGACGGCGTCGTGTGCGACGACGGCTGCGTCACCTCACTGCCGCAGGTCGTCGCAGTCGGCGACGTGGCCGGCGTCGGCGGCCACCGCGCCGAGCACTGGACGTCCGCCACCCAGCAGCCGAGAGTCGCCGTGACCAACCTGCTCGCCGGACGCACCGCCGAGACCGCCCTGGCGGTGCCCTACTTCTGGTCCGACCAGTACGGAGCCCGCATCCAGTTCGCCGGCCGGCGCCGCGACGGCGACGCCGTCCGCCTCGCCGAAGGCGAACTGTCCGACGGCGCACCGGCCGAGGGCGGCTTCCTGGCCCGGTACGAGCGGGACGGCCGTACGACCGCCGTACTCGCCGTGGACCGCCCGCGTCCGTTCATGCGGGCCAGACGCGAACTCGCCCGGGGTGCGGAAGAGGGGCAGACCCAGTCGGTCCCGTAATGAGCGGATAGACCGGGGCGGAGCCTGCGGCCTCCCTGCCTCAGGAGTGGGACAACTGCCCTGCCCCGCCCCGCCGGCGTATCCGCCCGTGTGCGCGCTCGGCGGCACGCTCCTGCCGCCGGGTCCGCCGCCGCTCCCGGCGCAGGGCCCGCGCGGTACTGCTCGGCACGGACACCACGCCGTGGCGCTGGTTCCAGACCTGGCGGGTCACCCACACGTCGAGCGCCCCCCACGTGGCCGCGATCGTGCTGACCACGCTGCTGATCACCATGGGGAACGCAAGCCAGGAGCCGGCCATCGCGCACAGGAAGGCCACCATGGCCTGGATCAGGGTCACGGCTATGAGGAGAACCGCCCGCACGGCCGCCGTCCGCACCGGATCCGGCAAGCGCCGGCGCCGCGCGGGCTCCTCGACCCACAGAGGCCGGTGGTACCGCTGCTCCCGAGCACCGCGACCCGCCTCGTGATCCGGAAACCCGCTCTCCTGTCCCGAGGGCTCCGCCCCAGCCTCTCGGATGCCGCGTTCGGCCGCTCCGAGGCCCCGATGCCCCGTCAGCCGCGCCCCATCCGCCCTGGGCGCACTGCGCCGTTCCGCCGTGCCCATCACCGTGTCACTCCCCACCGCCAGCAGACCGCTCGCTCGCATCCGAAGACCCGTGCTCCCCAGTGGCTGCCCGGCTTGCGCTGTTTTACGCCGCCCAGGTGCGCAACGCGGCTCCTGTGGCCGATTCCGCCCCCGTTTCCCGGAGAGAAGGACGAACGGCCGTTCACGAAGATTCCCGGGAACCGAAAAATTTCAGCCAACCGCCCGGACAGCGTTCGGGTGTGGGGCCGCGCCGCCACCACCGAATACGGGCAGACAACTCCCGCAATGCCCGGACAACTCACCATGCCCCGTGGCTGGCACGGAAGTTCAGCTTCCGGACCGGTCTTCGAGTTCCCTGTGCGTCGGTAGTAGGCTCGCGCCGTTTGTTGACGCACATGTGTACCCCCGGTAGCGGGGGGCCCGAGCAGGGGGAGGCCATGCGCTTTCGCGGAAAGTCCATCCGCCGGAAGATCGTGGCGCTGCTTCTCGTGCCGCTGGTGTCCCTGACCGCGATCTGGACCTTCGCCACCGTGCTCACGGGACGCGAGGCGGCCGACCTGTTCAACGTGTCGTCCGTGGTGGAGAAGATCGGCTACCCCATCGAGGACACCGTCCGCGTCCTCCAGGAGGAACGCCGCCAGACCCTCGTCTACCTCGCCGACCCCCGTGCCTCCGACGGCCTCGCCGCTCTCCGCCGCAGCCGTACCGCCACCGACGAGGCCATCGGCGGCATCCGCGACAACGCCCGCAACCCCGACGTGCGGGACGCGATGGGCGCGGACACCGACGAGCGGCTCACCGCCGTCCTGGACGGCTTCGACGGCATCGAGTCGCTGCGCCGCAGCGTCGAGGACGGCACCGTCAACCGCACCCAGGCCCTCGACCTCTACAACCGGCTCGTCGACCCCTGCTATGTCCTCCTCGCGAACCTGCACGTCGTCGACAACATCGAACTGGACAAGCAGTACCGCGCGCTGGTCAATCTCGCCCGGGCCCGCGAACTGCTCTCCCGCGAGGACGCCCTCCTCGGCTCCGCCCTGATCGTCGGCAGGATCTCCCACTCCGAGGAGCGGGACATCTCCGACCTGGTGGCGCAGCGCACCCTGATGTACGACGTCAACCTGCCGCTGCTGCCCGTGGCCGAGCGCGACCGGTACCAGAGCTTCTGGAAGAACGCCTCCTCCGCCCCCTTGCGCGTGGCCGAGGAAGCAGCCGTCTCCTCCGGCGCCGGCACCCCCCGCGGCGTCTCCGCCAAGAGCTGGGACAGCGCCGCCGGGAACGTGCTCGACGAGCTCGGCACACTCAACGACCAGGCCAACGACCGTTACCAGGACCGCGTCCACCCCGTCGCCGTCGGCGTCATCGCCAAGGCCGTCATCGCCGGGGCCCTCGGCCTGATCGCGCTCCTGCTCTCCCTCTTCCTCTCCGTACGCGTCGGCCGCACCCTGATCCGCGACCTTCGGCAACTGCGCCTGGAAGCCCACGAGGCATCCGGAGTGCGCCTGCCCAGCGTCATGCGCCGCCTCTCCGCGGGCGAACAGGTCGACGTCGAGACCGAGGTCCCGCGCCTCGAATACGACAAGAACGAGATGGGCGAGGTCGGCCAGGCCCTCAACACCCTGCAGCGCGCGGCCGTCGAAGCCGCCGTCAAGCAGGCCGAGTTGCGCGCCGGCGTCTCCGAGGTCTTCGTCAACCTCGCGCGCCGCAGCCAGGTCCTCCTCCACAAGCAGCTCACCCTCCTCGACGCCATGGAGCGCCGGACCGAGGACACCGAGGAACTCGCCGACCTGTTCCGCCTCGACCACCTGACCACGCGTATGCGCCGGCACGCCGAGGGCCTCGTGATCCTCTCCGGCGCCGCACCCTCCCGTCAGTGGCGCAGACCCGTCCAGCTCATGGACGTCGTACGCGCCGCCGTCGCAGAGGTCGAGGACTACGAGCGCATCGAGGTCCGCCGCCTTCCCCGCAACGCCATCACCGGCCCGGCCGTCGCCGACCTCACACATCTCGTGGCCGAACTCCTGGAGAACGCGACGGTCTTCTCGCCACCGCACACCGCCGTCCAGGTCCTGGGCGAGCGGGTCGCCAACGGCTTCACCCTGGAGATCCACGACCGTGGCCTCGGCATGGCCGCGGAGGCACTCCTGGACGCCAACCTCCGGCTCGCCGAGACACCGGAGTTCGAACTGTCCGACACCGACCGGCTCGGCCTGTTCGTGGTCAGCCGGCTCGCCCAGCGCCAGAACGTCAGGGTCTCCCTCCAGCCCTCCCCGTACGGCGGCACCACCGCCGTGGTCTTCATCCCCGACACGCTGCTCACCGACGACGTCCCGGACACCAACGGCATCGGATTCCGTCTCGACCGCCCCCAGCTCGCCTCGGAGAAGGAACCACAGGACGGCCGCCGCGCCGCGCTGTCCCACGCGCCCGCGCAGCACCCCGGTCTGCCCGCCTCCCTGCTGGACGGCCCGGTCGAGCTGGAGGCCCCCGTCGACCTCGACACCATCGGGGACTTCCCGGGCGCCATCGAGGACGAGGACAGCGAACACGGCGGCCTGTTCCGCCCCCGCCACTCCCTCACCCGCGACACGGACGAACCCGCAGGCCGCCGCACCGATGCGCGCAGGCAGCCCGCCGACGCCCGCACCGACGGTGACGCCGAGCCGAGCGACCCGGTCGCCCTGCCCCGCCGCCACACCCCCAAGCTGGTCAGCTCCCACGGACGCCCGGTGACCGAGCAGCGCCCCCGCCGGGGGAGGACGGACGAGGAGACCACCTCTGCCGTCGGCCGAACGGACAGGAGCCCCACCTCCGCACTCCCGTCACGGCGCCGGGGCGAGGGGCCCACGCCCGGCCGGGACAGTGGCCGGTCAGGGCCGGAACCCGCGTCCGCCCTCCCGGCCAGGCGCCGCACCGAGAGCCCCTCGACCGGTAGCCGTCGGGGCGACGCCCTGCCGGAGGCACCGCCACCGCTGCCCGCCCGCCGCCGCGGGACGGACCCGGCCCGCCGTGGCATCGGAGCCGTCGGCCGCCACCAGGACCAGCAGGATCCCACGGAGTCCCCCGCGCCCTCCGGCGACGTCGGTGACCGGTCGGAGCCGTCCGCCCTGCCGAGGCGGACCCGCCGCGCGGAGATCGCCTCCAGCGGCCCGGCCCGGCCGGACCACCCCGCCGACTCCGCCTCGGCGACCACCGGCGGCGCCTCGAACCAGGAGACCGGCTCCGGCGACGCGCCCAGGGGAACCGGCTCCGCGGCACAACCCGCTTCCGGCACCGCGCCGCTGCCCCGGCGCGTCCGGCAGGCCAACCTCGCCCCGCAGCTGAAGCGGAGCTTCGTGCCGTCCGGCGAGGACACGGCCGAGCCCGTCGAGCGCGACGCCGAGGAAGTACGCAGCCGCATGGCATCGCTCCAGCGTGGCTGGCAGCGCGGCCGTGAGGAGAACGCCGCGGGCGATGCCGCCCACACCGGCGCAGCACCACAAGGAACGACAGAGGGGGACGGTCGATGACCGCACCGAAGGCGACCGGCCACACCGCGACCAACAAGGGGGAGCTGAACTGGCTCCTCGACGAGCTCGTGGACCGCGTCGCGAGCATCCGCAAGGCTCTCGTGCTCTCCGGCGACGGTTTGCCGACGGGCGTGTCCAAGGACCTGACCAGGGAGGACAGCGAGCACCTCGCTGCCGTCGCCTCCGGCTTCCACAGCCTCGCCAAGGGCGTGGGACGCCACTTCGAGGCCGGCAACGTCCGCCAGACGGTCGTCGAGCTCGACGACGCCTTCCTGTTCGTGACGGCGGCCGGCGACGGCAGTTGCCTCGCCGTCCTCTCCGACGCCGACTCGGACGTCGGCCAGGTCGCCTACGAGATGACGCTCCTGGTGAAGCGGGTGGGTGCGCATCTGGCCGCCGCACCGCGCACCGATCTGCCCGCAGGCGGGTAGTGGGATGACATGAGCGCTGACGGTCAGGGAAGAAGCCACTGGTTCGACGACGAGGCCGGACCGGTCGTCCGCCCGTACGCCATGACCCGGGGCCGCACCAGCAGCCAGGGCCAGCACCGCCTGGACCTGATCGCGGTCGTGGTCGCGGAACCGCAGGCGGACGATCCGGAAGCGGACCACATGCTCTCCCCGGAGCACGTGGACATCGTCGAACTGTGCCGCGACATCCCGCAGTCGGTCGCCGAACTCGCAGCGGAACTCGACCTGCCGATCGGAGTGGTACGGGTCCTCGTCGGAGATCTCGTGGACGCGGAATTCGTCCATGTGAACCGGCCCGTACCCCCTGCCGAGCTGCCGGACGAGAGTATTCTGCGCGACGTGATCAACGGCCTCCGGGCGCTGTGAGCAGCGCGGAAGCGGGGTATTGACGTGACTGGCTGGCAGTTCTGGGTGGACCGAGGCGGCACCTTCACCGACATCGTCGCCCGGCGCCCGGACGGCCGGCTGCTCACGCACAAGCTGCTCTCGGACAACCCGGCACGCTACGCCGACGCCGCAGTCGAGGGCGTCCGCACCCTGCTGGCCGGCTCGGGCGACCCCGTCGACAGCGTGCGCATGGGGACCACCGTCGCCACCAACGCTCTCCTGGAGCGCACGGGGGAGCGCACCCTCCTGCTCATCACCCGGGGCTTCCGCGACGCCCTGCGCATCGCCTACCAGAACCGCCCGAGCATCTTCGCCCGCCGCATCGACCTGCCCGAGCTGCTGTACCAGCGGGTCGTGGAGATCGACGAGCGCATCGCCGCCGACGGCACCGTCCTGCGCGCCCCCGACCTGGACGCCCTCGCCGGGCCCCTGCGGGAGGCGTACGACGACGGGATCCGCGCCGTCGCCGTGGTATGCATGCACAGCCACCTCCACCCGGCCCACGAACAGGCCGTCGGAGAGCTCGCCGCCCGCATCGGCTTCCCGCAGATCTCGCTCTCCAGCGAGACGAGCCCGCTGATGAAGCTCGTGCCCCGCGGGGACACCGCCGTCGTCGACGCCTACCTCTCGCCCGTGCTGCGCCGCTACGTCCGCCACGTCGCCGACGAGCTCGAAGGCGTACGGCTGATGTTCATGCAGTCCAACGGGGGCCTCACCGAGGCCGGGACGTTCCGTGGGAAGGACGCCATCCTGTCCGGGCCGGCCGGCGGCATCGTCGGCATGGCCCGCATGTCCCAGCTCGCCGGATTCGACCGGGTCATCGGCTTCGACATGGGCGGCACCTCCACCGACGTCTCCCACTTCGCCGGCGCCTACGAGCGGGTCTTCACCAGCAAGATCGCCGGCGTCCGGCTGCGCGCCCCCATGCTCGACATCCACACCGTCGCCGCCGGCGGCGGGTCGGTCCTGCACTTCGACGGATCCCGCTACCGCGTAGGGCCGGACTCGGCGGGCGCGGAGCCGGGGCCCGCCTGCTACCGCGGCGGCGGACCGCTCGCCGTCACCGACGCCAACGTCATGCTCGGCCGCATCCAGCCCGCCCACTTCCCGCACGTGTTCGGCCCGAAGGGCGACGAGCCCCTCGACGACGCACTCGTCCGCGACCGCTTCACCGCTCTCGCCCGCGAGATCGGCGAGCGGACCGGCGACGACCGCACGCCGGAACAGGTCGCGGAGGGCTACCTGCAGATCGCCGTCGCCAACATCGCCTCCGCCGTGAAGCGGATCTCCGTGCAGAAGGGTCACGACGTCACCCGCTACGCCCTCACCACGTTCGGCGGCGCGGGCGGCCAGCACGCCTGCATGGTCGCGGACTCCCTCGGCATCCGCACCGTCCTCGTGCCCCCCATGGCCGGAGTCCTGTCCGCCCTCGGCATCGGCCTCGCCGACACCACCGCCATGCGCGAGCAGTCCGTCGAAGCCCCCCTCGAACCCGCCTCGATGCCCGGCATCCACCAGACCGCCGAGGACCTGGAAGCGGCGGCCCGCGCCGAACTCCTCGCCGAGGACGTCCCCGAGGAGCACATCGAGATCACCCGCCGCGCGGAGCTGCGCTACGACGGCACCGACACCACCCTCACCGTCGAGCTGACCGAGCCCGCCACGATGCGGCGCGCCTTCGAAGAACGTCATCGTGCCACGTACTCCTTCACGCTCGACCGCCCGATCGTCGTCGAAGCCCTCTCCGTCGAAGCCACCGGCATCACCACACCCCCCGATCTGTCCGCTCTCGCTCCCTACGCAGCCGCCACCGGCGCAACGCCCCCAAGCGGCTCCCAGGGCTCCGCAGCGCCCCCGACCGTCCGCCTCCACACCGGCGGCACCTGGCGCGACGTGCCCCTCCACCGCCGCGAGGAACTTCCGCCCGGCGACCCCGTCACCGGCCCGGCGATCATCACCGAAGCCGGCTCCACGACCGTCGTCGACGACGGCTGGCGGGCCGCGGCGACCGACGACGGGCATCTGGTCATGGAACGCGCCGCGATTACGCAGAGTTCCGAAGTCGACACGAAAGTCGACCCCGTTCTGCTGGAGGTCTTCAACAACCTCTTCATGTCGATCGCCGAGCAGATGGGCGCCCGCCTCGAATCCACCGCCCAGTCCGTCAACATCAAGGAACGCCTGGACTTCTCCTGCGCCCTGTTCGACCCGGACGGAAACCTGGTGGCCAACGCCCCGCACATCCCCGTCCACCTGGGCTCCATGGGCACCAGCGTCAAGGAGGTCATCCGCCGGCGCGGCTCCCGCATGCGCCCGGGCGACACCTACGCCGTCAACGACCCGTATCACGGCGGCACCCACCTGCCGGACGTCACCGTGATCACACCGGTCTTCGGCACCACACCGGCACAAGACACGGAGAGTGACAGGCGGGAGGGTGCGGAGCGGGCTCCGGAGATCCTCTTCTATGTCGCCTCCCGTGGCCACCACGCCGAGATCGGCGGCATCGCCCCCGGCTCCATGCCCGCCGGCAGCCGCACCATCGAGGAGGAAGGTGTCCTCTTCGACAACTGGCTGCTCGCCGAGAACGGCCGCTTCCGTGAGGCGGAGACCCTCCGCCTCCTCACCGAGGCGCCCCACCCCTCACGCAATCCGCGGACCAACCTCGCCGACCTGCGCGCCCAGATCGCCGCCAACCGGAAGGGCGTCGACGAGGTCGGCCGCATGATCGACGACTACGGCCTCGACGTGGTCCAGGCCTACATGAGGCACGTGCAGGACAACGCCGAAGAAGCAGTACGGCGCGTCATCGACGCCCTCGACGACGGCGAGTACACCTATGAGACCGACTCGGGGGCCGTCATCCGTGTCGCCGTGCGCGTGGACCGCGGACGCCGGGCCGCGACCATCGACTTCACCGGTACGTCCGCGCAGCTGCCGACCAACTTCAACGCGCCCTTCTCGGTCGTCAACGCGGCCGTCCTGTACGTCTTCCGCACCCTCGTCGCCGACGACATCCCCCTCAACGACGGCTGTCTGCGCCCCGTGCGCATCGTCGTCCCGCCCGGTTCCCTGCTCGCGCCCGAGCCGCCCGCCGCCGTCGTCGCGGGCAACGTGGAGACCTCCCAGGCCGTCACCGGCGCCCTCTACGCGGCGCTCGGCGTGCAGGCCGAGGGCTCAGGGACCATGAACAACGTCACCTTCGGCAACGAACGCCACCAGTACTACGAAACCGTCGCCTCCGGCTCCGGCGCGGGTGACGGCTTCCCCGGAGCACCCGTCGTCCAGACCCACATGACCAACTCCCGCCTCACCGACCCCGAGGTCCTGGAGTGGCGACTGCCGGTGCGCCTCGAGGAGTTCGCCGTCCGGCGCGGCAGCGGCGGCGCCGGACGGTGGCGCGGCGGGGACGGCGCCGTACGCCGGATCCGCTTCCTGGAACCCATGACCGTCTCCACCCTGTCCCAGCACCGCCGAGTCGCCCCGTACGGCATGGCGGGCGGCGAGCCGGGCGCGCTCGGCGCCAACCGGGTGGAGCACACCGACGGCACGGTGACCGAACTGGGAGGCAGCGACTCCGCGGACCTCGTCACCGGCGACGTACTCGTCATCGAAACCCCGGGCGGCGGAGGCTACGGCCCACCCTCGCCCGACCCCCATCAAGCAGGAGAAGAGATCGATGATCTTCGGGCGTTCTGAGCGCGGCAAGCCTCCGGTCGAGCCCGTCACGCTCAAGATCCTCGTGGCGGGCGGCTTCGGCGTGGGCAAGACCACGCTCGTCGGCGCGGTCAGCGAGATCAGGCCGCTGCGTACCGAGGAGCTGCTCACCGAGGCCGGCCGCCCGGTCGACGACACCAGCGGTGTGGAAGGCAAGCACACGACGACCGTGGCCATGGACTTCGGCCGGATCACCCTCCGCGAGGACCTGGTGCTGTACCTCTTCGGTACGCCCGGGCAGGAGCGGTTCTGGTTCATGTGGGACGAACTCTCCGAAGGCGCGCTCGGTGCCGTCGTACTCGCCGACACCCGCCGCCTGGAGGACTGTTTCGCCGCCGTCGATTACTTCGAACGGCGCTCCATCCCCTTCCTCGTCGGCGTCAACTGCTTCGAGGGCGCTCCCCGTTACCCCGTCGACGACGTCCGCCGGGCCCTCGACCTGGACGAGGGCGTGCCGCTCATGATGTGCGACGCCCGCGACCGCGAATCGGTCAAGGAAGCACTCATCGGTGTCGTCCAGCACGCCATGGCGTACGCGGCGGACCGCCGTGAGGCCGTCACCGGCTGACGTCCCCGGGGCGACCGGCGCGGCCCGTACCCCCACCGACCGGGGTACGGGCCGCAGCCGGAAACGCGCTCCACGCGCGCGGGGTCAGCTGTCGTCGTCCTCCTCCCAGCCGAAGCTCTTCTCCACGGCCTTGCGCCAGTTGTGGTACTCGCGGTCCCGTACCGACGCCTCCATGTTCGGCGTCCACTCGACGTCCTTCTGCCAGTGCGCCTTGAGCTCGTCCAGGTCGTTCCACACTCCGGTGGCCAGACCGGCCGCGTACGCGGCGCCCAGACAGGTCGTCTCGGAGACCTTCGGCCGCACCACCGGCACGTCGAGCACGTCCGACTGGTGCTGCATGAGCAGGTTGTTCTTCGTCATGCCGCCGTCGACCTTCAGGGTGGTGATGTGCACCCCGGAGTCCTGGTACATGGCGTCCACGACCTCACGGGTCTGCCAGCTGGTCGCCTCCAGCACCGCGCGCGCGAGGTGCGCCTTCGTGACGTACCGGGTCAGGCCGGTGATCACGCCGCGCGCGTCGGAGCGCCAGTACGGGGCGAACAGGCCCGAGAACGCCGGAACGATGTACGCGCCGCCGTTGTCCTCCACGCTCGCCGCGAGAGGCTCGATCTCGTCCGCCGTCCGGATGATGCCGAGCTGGTCCCGGAACCACTGGACCAGCGCGCCCGTGATGGCGATCGCGCCCTCCAGGCAGTAGACCGGCGCCTCATTGCCGATCTTGTAACCCATGGTCGTCAGCAGTCCGCTCTTCGACGGCACCGGGCGGTCGCCCGTGTTGAGCAGCAGGAAGCTGCCCGTGCCGTAGGTGTTCTTGGCGGTGCCCACGTCGTAGCAGGCCTGCCCGAACACGGCCGCCTGCTGATCGCCCAGCGCGGAGGCCACGGGCACGCCGGCGAGCTGGCCGACGGCGGTGCCGTACACCTCCGAGGAGGAGCGGATCTCGGGCAGCATGGCCTCGGGGATGTTCATCGCCGACAGGATCGAGGGGTCCCACTCGAGGGTCTGCAGGTTCATCAGCATGGTGCGGCCGGCGTTGGTCACATCGGTGACGTGCTGCCCGCCGTCCGTGCCGCCGGTGAGGTTCCAGATCAGCCAGGAGTCCATGGTGCCGAAGGCGATCTCGCCGCGTTCGGCACGGGCCCGCAGGTCCGGCACGTTGTCGAGCAGCCAGGCCGCCTTGGGCCCCGAGAAGTAGGTGGCCAGCGGCAGACCCGTCTGCTCGCGGAAACGATCCTGCCCGTCCGTGCCGCCCAGCTGGTTGCACAGCGCGGCCGTCCGCGTGTCCTGCCACACGACGGCGTTGTGCACCGGCTTGCCCGTCGCCCGGTCCCACAGCAGGGTCGTCTCGCGCTGGTTGGTGATGCCCATCGCGCTCAGCTGGTCGGCTCGCAGACCCGCTTTGGCGATCGCGCCCGCGACCACCGCCTGTACCTTCGACCAGATCTCGGTGGCGTCGTGCTCCACCCAGCCGGGCTTCGGGAAGATCTGGCGGTGCTCGCGCTGGTCCACGGCGACGATCGCGCCGTCCTGGTCGAAGACGATGCAGCGGCTCGACGTGGTGCCCTGGTCGATGGCTGCGACGTACTTCGCGGAGTTGTCCGTCATGGCTACCCCTTCGGCTGGTTCAGAAGGCTGCGTTGTAGATGACGCCACCCAGCAGGCCGCCGATCAGTGGTCCGACCACGGGGATCCACGAGTAGCCCCAGTCGGACGTTCCCTTGTTCGGGATCGGCAGGATGGAGTGGATGATGCGCGGGCCGAGGTCACGTGCCGGGTTGATGGCGTACCCGGTGGGCCCACCCAGGGACAGGCCGATACCGACGACCAGGAGGGACACCAGCAGGATCGCGATGCCGGACCCGTAGATGCCGCCACCGCCGGGGATCAGGCCGATTCCGACGCCCTCGACGTGCCTGTCCTGACCGACCAGGGCCAGGATGGGCAACACCAGGGCGATGGTGGCGAGGATCTCCGTCATCAGGTTGGCGATCGGGTTCCGGATCTCGGGGATGGTGGAGAAGATCCCGAGCGTCGGGACCGGCTCGTCCACCGTGCCCTCCGTGGTGCCCGTCTTCCGCACGTTCGCCGCGAACTGTGCGTAGTACACGAGGTAGCACAGGACGGCCCCGATCATGGCGCCGGTGATCTGGCCCAGGAGGTACACCCAGACCTTGCTCCACACACCGGTGTCGACGGCGAGGCCGAAGGTGACGGCCGGGTTGATGACCCCTCCGGAGAGGGGAGCGGCGGTGTACGCGCCGGCCAGGACGCCGAAGCCCCAGCCGAAGGTGATCACGATCCATCCGGAGGCCCGGGCTTTCGAGAATCTGAGGGTGACGGCGGCACACACGCCGGCACCGAACAGGATCAGGATCGCCGTGCCGATCAGTTCGCCGAAGAAGATGTCTCCGTTAGTCATGGCTGCTCCTCAGCCTGGCCCGGGACGATCCGCCCCGGTCCTCACCTGCAGGGTGCGTTTCCCGTGGCTACTTCAGCCGAAGGCAGGGAGATCCCGCGCCCCGCCCGGCATCCGTGACGAGCGTGCCGTCGCAGCCGGATCGCCCGTGGGGGAAAGGCCTTGGCGCAGACGCGCTTTCGCGCCGCTGTGCCGGAATGCGCCGACTATGTACGGCGATGTCGACTGACACCGGAAGTGTTCACCGGCACCCCAAGGGCGTCAAGATAGCCGACCGCAACGGTTGGCGTCGGACGGTCACCGGGCTCGCGCCGGGCCGACGGGCCTGTTTGCTCGGCCACGGCGGCGCCCGGTCGGGTCAATGTTCAGATCTGGTCGGACCCGCGCGGGCCCGCCGCGCGAGGCGTGAACGATGGTGTCCGGCCTGCGCCGAGCCCCGCCGGGGGGCCGGAGCCCAGCCGTGCCTGACTCCTCGCCTGCTAGTGTCCAGCATCCACCTGACCTGGCGGTTTCTCAACCGCAGGAGATCGGCGGGGCCGTGCGCGCCGCGGATACGCGCTGCCACAGGCCCACCCCGGCCCCACAGCCCCCCGGGTTCGGCGGCGGGCCGGTCGGCGTACAGCGCGTGCCCGTAGTAGCGCCCTGGCAAAGCTCGTCTGCGTCAAATGCCCTCCAGCTGTGAGCGCCGCCGCTCACCGGCCCTTCGTCTCCGGGCATGCACGCATGCATGTCCAGCCCACGACCGCGCCGGTCGGCCTTCTGGTCACAGCAGCGGCGACATCGATCACCAGGTCGTACGGGGCCGTGCCGTCGGCGCGTTGCAGTGCGGTCAGCGGGAGTCCGGTCCCGGGACACGGACGCCGGCGGCGCGCAGCTTGGTCTCGACGAGGGCGGTCAGCCGGGCCGAGGCCGGCGCCTGCTCCGCGGCGTGTTGGGAGATCGGCTTGTACCGGGTCGCGGCCTGGGTGCGGGCTTGCAGACCAGTGACGATTCTCAGCTGTGCGGGATTGGCGAGGTAGTGATCGGCCATGGCGGTGGCGAGAAGCCCTCGGGGACCAGAGCCCTGGCCAGCACCCATCCCTCCCGGGCGGCGGCCACCTCGTCGGTGGTGAAGCCGAGGCCGGACATACGGCACGCCCGCCCCGGCAAGTGTCCGGACCTGCACGAGTCGCAACAACTGGACCGATCCGTACCTGTGGTAGCCAGAACTGTCACGTTCTGGCTCCTCGACCAGGCCCAGCTCGTGTGATGCCGCACCGTCTTGATCGTGACGCCGGCGAAGGCCGTCGCCTGGCCGATCGTGATTCCGTTCCTCATCTGCCTTATCCGCCTCATGCTCGGGGCCGGCCGCGGACGCGAACACCGCGACGGAACAAGGGCGCGCCGCGCCGAACGCGGTGAACCGGCGCGGCCCTGATACGCGTTCATACCGTGGGCAGAGCCGGATCGGCCTTCCCGTCGCAGAACACCTCGTTGACGAGCCGCTGTGTGGCCTTCTGAAAGGGCACGGCCCGCGACAGCGCGGCGTTGTCAACCTCAGCTGTGGTCCAGGCCATGGTCGCTGCCTCAAGCGAACGTGACGCCCTCCGGCAGTAGTTACAGACGTCGGCCGCCGGTCACCACGTCGCATGGGGCCCTTCCCCCGGCGTCCGCACTCCTGATAGACGCAGGTACATGACACGACTCAGCGCCATGGCACGTGCTCTGATCACCGCGGCCGCCGTCCTGCTGGCATCGACCGCCCTCACCCCGACCGCCCACGCCGACACCGAACCCAAGTCACCGAAGGACTTCGTGGCCCTGAGAAGCGTGGATCCGACGATCCTTCAGGAGATGCGCTACGTCACCCCGCACAACTTCGTGGGCGAGCGCATCGACGGCTACCGGCAACCCCTCTGCATCCTCACCCGCCCCGCCGCCGAAGCCCTCCACCAGGCCCAGCACACACTCCTGCGCAAGGGCTACACCCTCAAGGTGTACGACTGTTACCGGCCCCAACGCGCGGTGGACCACTTCGTCCGCTGGGCCGAGGACCTCGACGACCAGGCGATGAAGGGCGAGTTCTACCCGAACGTCGACAAGACGCGACTCTTCGCCGACGGCTACATCGCGGCGAAATCCGGCCACAGCCGCGGCTCGACCCTGGACGTCACCCTCGTCAGGCTCCCGGCGAAGCCGACCCGGCCCTACCGCCCGGGAGAGCCCCTGGTGCCGTGCTTCGCACCCCAGGGCGAGCGGTTCCCGGACAACTCGGTCGACATGGGGACCGGCTTCGACTGCTTCGACACTCTCTCGCACACCCTCGACCCCCGTATCCAGGGCCACCAGCGTGCCAACCGGCTGCTGCTCAAGAGCACGCTGGAAGGCCTCGGCTTCGTCAATCTGGCGGAGGAGTGGTGGCACTACACCTTCAAGCCGGAGGCCTATCCGGACACGTACTTCGACTTCCCCGTGTCCCGGACATCGCTCACCGGCGCCCACTGAGCAGCCTGCCCACGGCGCCCTCTCCGTGATCGGCTACAGTCCGCCGCGTGGCCGAATCTCAGCACTCCGCTTCCGACTCCGTGCCGAACTCACACTGTTCGAGCTGCGGCGCGCCCTACGGAGAGGGCATCACCGGCTGGCCCCGCACCTGTCAGGTGTGCGGGGCCGTGGCCTACCGCAACCCGCTGCCGGTCGCAGTGGCCCTGCAGCCCGTGTACGACACCAAGGGCACCGCCCTGGTCGTCATCACCCGTACCATCGCTCCCGCGCGCGGGGGCATCGCACTGCCCGGCGGCTACATCGACGACCGGGAGGACTGGCGGCAGGCCGTCATACGCGAACTCCGCGAGGAAACCGGCATCGACGCGGCCGGCCGTGACGTCCGGCTCGCCGACGCGATGAGCTCACCGGACGGGCACCTGCTGCTGTTCGGACTCCTCCCGGAACGCCCCGCCGAGGGTCTGCCCCCCTCGACCGCCACGGACGAGACGGCTGGCTGGACCCTCCTGCGCAGGCCCGAGGAACTGGCCTTCCCCCTGCACACCCTGGCCGCACGCGCATGGTTCGAGGGCCGCTACATCTGAGCTCGTCCCTCCGGCCCGCGGAGCAGATCCCTCCCTGGCCGGATCAGCTCACGGCTCCCGGACCCCTCGAACGCGCACCGGGTAGGACGGCACGCCCCCGCCGTCCTCACCCTCCCGCTCGACGACCACCCGGGAGCCCCTCCACCGAGCGGTGTAGCGCTCGATCTCCGGCTCGTCCCACCCCTCGCCCCCGTCCGGCACGACCAGCCCGCCCCCGGTCCGTCCCCGGGCGGGCGCCCACACCTCCAGCTCCAGCCCCCCGTCCTCCCCACGTACCGGAAGCACGGCACCCGCGCGCGCGAACACCGGGATCCGCGACAGGGGCGCGTCGACCAGCACCTGCCCGGGCCCCTCGTACGCCTGCCCCGTCGCGACGTCGTACCAGCGCCCCCGCGGCAGTCGCACGGCACGGCGGACGGCGCCCGGCTCCAGGACCGGCGCCACCAGCAGGCCGTCACCCAGGAGGAAGGCGTCCTCACAGTCACGCAGCATCCGATCCTCGGGCGCACCCCACCACACGGGCCGCACATAGGGCGCTCCGGTCCGTCGCGCCAGATGCGCCAGCGTCACGAAGTACGGCAGCAACCGCCGGCGTTCGACGAGCGCCGCGCGCGCGTGCCGTACCACCTCGCCACCGAACTCCCAGGGCTCCCTGCGTCCCGCCCGCAGGCTCGCGTGCGTACGGAACAGCGGCAGATACGCGCCCAGCTGGAACCAGCGCAGATACAGCTCCGGTGACGGATCCCCGTCGAACCCCCCGATGTCCGGCCCCGAGTACGGGACACCACACAGCCCGAGCCCCATCACCAGCGCCAAGGACGCCCGCAGCCCCGGCCAGCCGGTGGCCACGTCCCCCGACCACGTCCCTCCGTAGCGCTGCATCCCGGCCCACCCGGAACGGGAGAACAGAAACGGCCGCTCCCCGGGCGCGAGCCCGCGCACTCCCTCGAAGCCCGCCCTGGCCATGCACAGCGCGTACACATTGTGCGCCTCACGATGATCACCACCGCGGCCCTCCAGGGAGTGCCGGGCCGAGCGCGGCAGCGTCGACTCACCGAAGGCGGTGAACGACGTGGGCTCGTTCATGTCGTGCCAGAAGCCCGAGATGCCCTGGGCGAGCCGCTCCTCGTACAGACCGCCCCACCACTCCCGCACGCGCGCGTGCGTGAAGTCCGGCCAGACCACCTCCCCGGGCCACAGGACACCCTCCACCACCTCCCCGGAGGCGTCCCGCACGAACGCGTCCTCCGCCACCCCGGCGTCGAACACCGCGCCGCCCGGCAGGGCCTTCACCGCCGGGCCGACGACCGACACCAGCCGGACGCCGTCCCTCCTGAGTTCCTCGGCCAGGACCGGCAGCTTGGGAAAGCGGTCATGGTCGACGGTGAACACCTGATGCGCGTCGAGGTGGTCGATGTCCAGGTGCACGGCATCCAACGGCAGACCGTGCTCCATGTAGCCCGCGACGATCCGCCGGACCTCCTGCTCGCTGCCGAACCCCCACCGCGCATGATGGTGCCCGAGCGCCCACGCGGGCGGCAGCGCCGGCGCCCCGGTGAGTGACGCCCAGGCGAGCAGCACACGTGCGGGAGTGCCCACCATCACCCAGCAGCGCAGCGGACCTCCGTCCATCCGCAGCTCGCTCGTCCCGACCCGGTCGTGCCCGGACCCCGCCCCCTCCTCGCCCTCCCGCAGCGTCACCGTGCCGTCCCACGCGTTGTCGTGGAACACCAGATGCGTACCGCCGTCGGACACCACCACCTGCACCGGCATCGTGATGTACAGCGGGTCGGTCCCCGGCACGAACGCGCGACCGGGATCGGTGTTCCACAGCCGGTAGGTCCCGTCCGGCAGCCGAGGACCCGAGCTGCGCCCCCCGAGCCCGAAGAACCGGGCGTCCGCGCCCACCTCCGACCGCTGCATCCACCGCGCAGGGCCGCCGCCGACCGGCTCCCACCACCGCGGCGGCAGATCACGCCGCAGGGTCACACCACCCGGAGTCCGTACCTCCACCGCGCCGTGCCGCGAGACCACCACCGTCACCCGCTCGGCCACCACACGCCAGCCGCCGTCCTTGTCCGGCTCCAGGACCGCCCGCGGATCCGGCTCCGGACAACGGCCGGCCAGCGCGTAGGACGGCTCCGGCCCCGCCCCGTCCCACCCCCAGAACACGGCCCCGTTCACCGCGACCAGAATCCGCAGCTCCGACCGGCTGAACCGGACCACACCACCCCCTGGCTGCGGCTCCACGTCCGCCACGGGCCCGGGCACCCGCGCACGCTCGGCCCCCCGCGCCGGCAGCCCGGTGGCGTCGGCCCGGCGCCTGCGCCACGCTGCTCGTACGGTACGCACACCCTGCGCCGCCCCCACCGAAGCCAACGCTTTCATCGAACGCACCAGGTCACGACCGTTCATGCTGCTCACCCTGCCACTGACGGCCCAACGCGGACGTGTCGTTCAACTGCCGTTCACCCGTGCCAGGACCACATCTTCACGACACGGACTATGTGGGGCGCACCCTGGTGCCGAAGTCGATCACATGGCATTGTCCGTGCCAGCCGCTCACGCGCACACCCCAGCCCGTGCGCGGAGGACGCACACGACGCGCACAGTCCGGGAGCCGACCATGTCGACCGTCAGTCACCAGCCGCTCTGGCAGCCCGACCCCGAGCGCATCGCCCGCGCACGGATCACCAGGTTCCAGGCCTGGGCCGCCGAGCACCACGGCGCCCCCGCCGAGGGCGGTTACGCGGCCCTGCACCGCTGGTCCGTCGACGAGCTGGACGCCTTCTGGAAAGCCGTCACCGAGTGGTTCGACGTCCGCTTCTCGCACCCCTACGCACGCGTGCTCGGCGACCGCTCGATGCCGGGCGCCGAGTGGTTCCCCGGAGCGACCCTGAACTACGCCGAACATGCCCTGCGCGCGGCCGCCACCCGCGCCGACGAACCGGCCCTCCTGCACGTCGACGAGGCCCATGAACCGCGGCCCGTCACCTGGTCCGAGCTGCGCCGCCAGGTCGGCTCACTGGCAGCCGAACTGCGCGCCCTCGGCGTACGCCCCGGCGACCGCGTCAGCGGCTTCCTACCGAACGTCCCGCAGGCGGTGGTCGCGCTCCTCGCCACCGCGGCGGTCGGCGGCGTCTGGACCTCCTGCGCACCCGACTTCGGCGCCCGCAGCGTCCTCGACCGCTTCCAGCAGGTCGAACCCGTCGTGCTCTTCACGGTCGACGGCTACCGCTACGGCGGCAAGGAACACGACCGGCGCGAGGTGGTCGCCGAACTGCGCCGGGAGCTGCCCACCCTGCGCGCCGTGATCCATATCCCGCTCCTCGGCACCGAGCCGCCCGAAGGCGCCCTGGAGTGGTCGGCACTCACCTCCGCCGACGCCGACCCCGTCTTCGAGCAGGTGCCCTTCGACCACCCCCTGTGGGTGCTCTACTCCTCCGGCACGACCGGCCTGCCCAAGGCCATCGTCCAGTCCCAGGGCGGCATCCTCGTCGAGCACCTCAAGCAACTCGGCCTGCACTGCGACCTCGGCCCCGAAGACCGCTTCTTCTGGTACACCTCGACCGGCTGGATGATGTGGAACTTCCTCGTCTCCGGCCTGCTCACGGGCACCACGATCGTCCTCTACGACGGCAGCCCCGGCTATCCCGACACCGGCGCACAGTGGCGGATCGCCGAACGCACGAAGGCCACCCTCTACGGCACCTCCGCCGCGTACGTCATGGCCTGCCGCAAGGCCGACGTACACCCGTCCCTGGACTTCGACCTCTCCTCCGTGCAGTGCGTCGCCACCACCGGCTCGCCCCTGCCCCCCGACGGATTCCGCTGGCTCCACGACGAGGTCCGCGACGACCTGTGGATCGCCTCCGTCAGCGGCGGCACCGACGTGTGCTCCTGCTTCGCCGGAGCCGTACCGACCCTCCCGGTCCACGTCGGCGAACTCCAGGCCCCCTGCCTCGGCACCGACCTGCAGTCCTGGGACCCCAGCGGCAGCGCCCTCGTCGACGAGGTCGGCGAACTCGTGGTCACCAACCCCATGCCGTCGATGCCGATCCACTTCTGGAACGACCCCGACGGCAGCCGCTACCACGACAGCTACTTCGACACCTACCCCGGCGTGTGGCGGCACGGCGACTGGATCACCCTCACGTCCCGCGGATCCGTCGTCATCCACGGCCGTTCCGACTCCACGCTCAACCGCCAGGGCGTCCGCATGGGATCCGCCGACATCTACGAAGCCGTCGAACGCCTCCCCGAGATCAAGGAGTCCCTCGTCATCGGCATCGAGCAGCCCGACGGCGGCTACTGGATGCCCCTCTTCGTGCACCTGGTCCCGGGAGCCGTCCTCGACGAGGCCCTGCTGAAGCGCATCAAGCAGACGATCCGCGAGCAGCTGTCCCCGCGCCACGTCCCCGACGAGATCATCGAAGTACCGGGCGTCCCGCACACCCTCACCGGCAAGCGCATCGAGGTCCCCGTCAAACGCCTCCTCCAAGGCACCCCCCTGGAGAAGGCGGTCAATCCAGGCTCCATCGACGACCTCGGCCTGCTGAACTTCTACGAGGAACTGGCCCGCAAACGCGCCTGACGCCGCCCGCCCCTCTGAGCGCAGGTCACAGCACACCCGCTGTGACCTGCGCTCTCCGTCATCGATGCCTCGAACGATCACCAACTCGACCCTCACTGTCAGTGGCGGCCGTTACTTTGAGTGAGCATTGATCGACCGTGCACAGGGGGAACGATGACGCACACCGACCACCGGACCATGCGACGCGTCTTGCACCGCGAAATGACCGGCACCATCGGCCTGCTGGCCGACGAGCACGACTTCCGGGCCATGCGGCGCTACCGCAGCTTCACCTTCCACGATCACGCGACCTACCTGAAACAGGTGGAGGCCCTCCTCAGGACCAGGGCCCTGCAAGGCAGCCACACCACCGTGGCCCTCTTCGACCCCGAGGAGTACGCGGACTTCTGCACCCGCAAGGACCTGGACCCCGACACACCGTCGAGCCGATCCCGCTTCACCGCCCAGATCGCGACGACCGGCCCGACCCTGCCCTACGACGGCCGCCCGCTGGCCGACCTACTCCCCGCCCTCGTGGACGAGGCCGTCCGGCATGCCACCTGGGAGTACGCCAGCACCCTCCTCGCCCGCCTGGGCGCCTGCACCACCTGCGGTGAGGACATCGGACGCGCCGCCTTCACCCGAGCCGCGGAACTCCTCGTCCGCATCCTCGACACCGCACCACCCGGCCACCGCCACCTGGTCTGCAGTGTCACCGGCTCACCCGAAACCCTCGTCGCCGCCCTCCACATCACCGACGACGGAGCCGGCCTGGAACTGGACGAGACCGAAGCTCTCGAATTCACCACCGTCCTGGCCCTCGGCCTGGCGACCGAGGGCCCCGGAGGACTAGTCATCCGCGCCACCGCCCCCGGCACACCCGACCGCGTCTACGGCTGGCGCGTGCGCGCCTACGCACTCGAACCCCTCACCGCGGGAGAGGTCTTCGACGCCTACTGCACCGACGTCGAATCCGGCGACCTGATCGCCCCCGAATCCAACGTCGACTACTGCGCACCACCCGATCTGGGAGAGGAGGACGGGACTCAAGGGCACCGGCACTGAACGCGCGAGGGGCGCCCCACCTCAGTGGAGCGCCCCTCCCGGAAAACGGCCGACGGCCCGGCCAGGCCTACTCGCCCGACAACACCGCCTGCGCCGCACTGCGCGCTTCCTCGGCGCTGTCCGTCGCCCGCGCCGCAGCAGCGGCCCGCTCGCACTGCGCCAGCGTGTACTTCGCCAGCGTCGCCCGGACGTAGGGAATCGACGCGGCACCCATCGAGAGAGAGGTGACACCCAGACCGGTCAGCACACACGCGAGCAGCGGGTCGGACGCGGCCTCACCACAGACGCCACAGCTCTTGCCCTCGGCCTTGGCCGCCTCGGCGGACAGCTCCACCAGGTCGAGCAGGGCGGGCTGCCAGGGATCCTGCAAACGGGACACCGCACCCACCTGACGGTCGGCGGCGAACGTGTACTGGGCGAGATCGTTCGTGCCCAGCGACAGGAACTCGACCTCCTGCAGGATCGAGCGAGCCCGCAGCGCGGCGGACGGGATCTCCACCATCGCGCCGAACTTGGCCCGCAGCCCGGCCTCACGGCAGGCGTCCGCGAAAGCCCGGGCATCCGTACGGTCCGCCACCATCGGCGCCATGACCTCGAGGTAGACCGGCAGCCCCTCCGCCGCCTTCGCGAGCGCGGTCAGCTGGGTGCGCAGCACCTCCGGGTGGTCGAGCAGCGTCCGCAGACCCCGCACACCGAGCGCGGGGTTCGGCTCGTCGGACGGCGTGAGGAAGTCGAGCGGCTTGTCCGCACCCGCGTCCAGCACCCGCACCACGACACGCCCCTCGGGGAACGCCTCGAGCACCTGCCGGTACGCGGCGACCTGCTTCTCCTCGGAGGGCGCCTGCTTGCTGTCGTCCAGGAAGAGGAACTCGGTACGGAAGAGACCGACCCCCTCGGCACCGGCCTCGACGGCGGCCGCCACATCGGCAGGGCCGCCGATGTTCGCGAGCAGCGGCACCTTGTGACCGTCCGCCGTGGCGCCGGGCCCGGTCGAGGCCGCCAGCGCCGCCTTCCGCTCGGCAGCCGCCGCTTCGAGCTGCGCCTTCTTCTCGTCGCTGGGCTCCACGAAGATCTCTCCCGTGCTGCCGTCGACGGCGATCATCGTGCCCTCGGCGAGCTCACCGGCACCCGGCAGCGCCACCACGGCCGGTACCCCGAGCGCCCGGGCCAGAATCGCGCTGTGACTGGTCGGCCCGCCCTCCTCGGTGACGAAGCCGAGCACCAGAGTCGGATCGAGCAGCGCCGTGTCGGCCGGCGCGAGGTCGCGGGCGACCAGGACGTACGGCTCGTCGCTGTCGGGCACGCCCGGCATGGGCACGCCCAGCAGCCGGGCGACGATACGGTTCCGCACGTCGTCGAGGTCGGCCACGCGACCGGCGAGGTACTCACCGGCGCCCGCCAGCAGCTCGCGGTAAGAGGCGAACGCGTCGTACACCCCGCGCTCCGCCGTGCTGCCGACGGCGATCCGCCGCTCCACATCGGCCATCAGCTCGGGGTCCTGGGCCATCATGGCCTGCGCCTCGAGCACCGCCTGGGCTTCACCGCCGGCCAGGTTGCCCCGCGCCATCAGGTCCGCCGCCACCGCCTCGACGGCCTTGCGGGCGCGCCCCTGCTCACGCTCCGCTTCCTCCGCCGGTATCTGCTTCGCGGGCGGCTCGAGCACCGCCGTTCCCATGTGCCGAACCTCGCCGATGGCCACACCGTGGCTCACGCCGACGCCTCGCAGCGTTGTCTCCATCTGACCCGTCTCCGATAGAGCGGCGGCCCCCGCCGCCGCGGTGGTTGTCGTACTCGCCGTCTCACAGGACGGCACAGGAGTCACTTCCAGAGGAAGAGACTGTCGCCGGCCTTCACATCGCCGTTGTCGCGAAGATCGGAGAGAGCTTCGGCCGTGGCCTCCAGTGCCACGACCGGGCAGATGGCGGACTTGCCGGCGGCCTCGACGGCAGCCGGGTTCCAGCGGACGACACCCTGGCCGCGCCGGACGGTGTCGCCCTTGTTCACGAGCAGCTCGAAACCCTCGCCGTTGAGCTGCACGGTGTCGATACCGAGGTGGGTGAGCACGCCGTGTCCGTGTTCGTCGACGACGACGAACGCGTGCGGGTGCAGGGAGACGATGACGCCGTCCACGGGAGAGACGGCCTCGGAGGGCTCACGTACGGGGTCGATCGCTGTGCCCGGGCCGACCATGGCCCCGGAGAAGACCGGATCCGGCACTGCAGCCAGTCCGATGGCGCGTCCTGCCAGCGGGGACGTCACGGTGGTCATGGGAAGCCTCCCAGGGGTGGAGATCGATATGGCCGTCCCTGTGGCACCGGGCGGCACACTGTTCAGCAGCGTATGTCACCTGAAGTGCCGGTTCCGCTGAGCACTCCGAAGTGGTCTAGACCATACCCCATGGCGATTTGCACCCGCTCCAAGCCCGCGTGTACAGTCGTACTCCTGCTTGGGGCTGAGCGACGCACTCGCGTGCCGGCCGGGCAGCAACCAACTTGTCAGATCCTATCTCTGGGTCGCCTTCTGCATGCCTGCAGGACGGTGGTCGGAGGGCCGGAAAAACACTGATAGAGTTTGGAACACCGAAGGGAAGCGCCCGGAGGAAAGCCCGAGAGGGTGAGTACAAAGGAAGCGACCGTTCCTTGAGAACTCAACAGCGTGCCAAAAGTCAACGCC